>JADKHR010000001.1:2068548-2758065 GCA_016721625.1 Elusimicrobiota bacterium | reverse complement strand
ATCACCATCGTAGACCCCATCGTAAAGACCTTCCAGTCCGAAAGAGCATGTCCAAGGCTTCCAACTGCGCCGCCAATTCGCTTCCCTGGGGCCCCCGGTTTAATAGAACCCCCACGCGATGCTGCTTGTCGGCCAATTCGGACATGACGCCCTCCACAGAAACCGGACGATTCGCCAAAACAGGGGATGCCAGCGCCACGATCCAGAGGGCCCTCCGCCAAATCTTCATTTTCCCTTTCCATCGATTTTTTTCGAACATCCCGCGCATCGCCCGAACATTTCGTGCCGATGCCAAAGCAGTTCAAACCCCCGCGACTCCGCCGCCTGGATCTGAAGACGCTCAATGGCCGGGCTGGAAAACTCCAAGGCCTCCCCGCAATCCACGCAAATCATGTGATCGTGATGACGCCGGCCATGGGAATATTCGTAATGCGGAAGCCCGTCCGCAAAGGTCACGCGGGTCACCAATCCGATTTCCTCCAACAGTTTAACGGTTCGAAACACCGTCGCCCGCCCGATCCCCGTTTGAGCCTTCTTTAACCCTTCGTAAATCTCCTCCAACGTCAGGTGCCGTTTGGCGCCCTCCAAAAACGAAGAATCCCCTCCCCGCTGGGAGGTATCCCGAAGGCCGCGTCTTAATCTCTTGACGAAGAAGGAGGAGAGGATCCATATTGAGATTGATTTTCATTATCAGTTTAACACAGAAACCGCTTCGCGTCAACCCCTAAAAAAAATCCCGACGGATCCGCAAAGATCCGTCGGGATTCATCAAATCCGACCCCAGTAGGACTTGAACCTACAACCTTCTGCTCCGTAGGCAGACGCTCTATCCAGTTGAGCTATGGGGTCCTGCGTGCCATTCGGCACGCGTCAAGGACGGGCCGAAGGCCCTGGTTACTGTTCGACTGTTTCCTCTTTCGCGTACTCCCCGGCAACAATCAATACAAGGCCCTACGTTCCCGCCGAAGGCCCTGGTTACTGTTCGACTGTTTCCTCTTTCGCGTACTCCCCGGCAACAACCAATACAAGGCCCTACGTTCCCGCCGAAGGCCCGGGGGCGGATTTTATCATTTTTCGCCCACCCCTCGCTAACCCCGAAAGGAGTGGGGGAATTTAAATTTCTATTTCTTCACGTCCGTCTTGTCGACGCCGTCCACCACGGACTTGTCCAGAAGCATGATTTCAATGCGCCGGTTCTTCTGCCTCCCCTCCGGCGTATCGTTCGGAGCCACGGGCTGGAATGCTCCTCGGCCGGAGGCAATCAAGCGATCCGGGGGCAACTGAGCCTGATCTTGAAGAAAGCGAACCACCGTGGTCGCCCGTAGAACGGACAGTTCCTAGTTGCTGGCGAAGGGGGACCCCGCGGCCACCGGCACGTTATCGGTGTGCCCCACGACCCGGATGGTCTTGTCCGGAAACTGAGCCAGTGCCACCCCGACTTTCTTAAGAACGGCCTCCCCGTCTTTTTTAAGTTTGGCGCTCCCTGAGGCGAAAAAGATCTTTTCAGCCACATCCACCGTGAGCATGTCCTTGTATTTCGTCACCTGCAACTGTCCCTGCGCCACTTCGGAGGAAAGTTGGCCCACGAGATCATTGTAGCGGGCTTCCCGATCGGCGGTCTGGGCTTTGAGCGCCTCCTGGTCGGCGTTCAGTTTTTGAACGTCCTCCTTCAACCTCGCGTTTTCCGCGGCCAAACCGTCCGCCTGCGCTTGGAGCGCCGTCTTGGCGGAATCCAATTTCTTGTAGCGGGAGGTGGTGACGCAACCGCCCAGAACCACCGATAGAATAACAGCGGCAGAGAGAGTGAACGATCGATTCATAAAAGGCTCCTTTCGATGCAACGATGGCCCACGGTCCGCGACAGGGGGCCCAGGACCAACCTACGGAAAAACGACTTTCTTGAACCCAACGATTCTACAAAAATGAGAGGCGTTTTGATTTTGTAAACTGAAGGCCGTTCCAGGAGGAGTCCCAACGTCCATGAGTCCATCCCAAACCATTTTATTGACCGGTGCCACCGGCTACGTGGGAGGTCGCCTGCTCCTGGACCTTGAAAACGCGGGGCACCGGGTCAAGTGCCTCGCTCGAAGGGTGAACCTGCTTCAAGGCCGGGTGGGCCCGGGGACGGAAATCATCGCCAGCGACCTTTCGGATTATACGGTCTTGGTCCAGGCCATGCGGGGCGTGGACGCGGCCTATTATCTCGTTCACGCCATGAGCTCGCCGGTGGATTTCGAAAGCGAGGATCGACGCCTGGCGGGGGTGTTCGCCCGGGCCGCCCAAGCGGCGGGAGTTCGGCGGATCATCTACCTGGGAGGCCTCTGTCCTCACGGGGAATCCGTCCTGTCCCAACATCTTCGAAGCCGCCAGGAGGTGGGGCGCATCCTGCGCGAATCCGGGGTTCCCACCATCGAGTTTCAAGCTTCCATCATCCTGGGGTCCGGAAGCCTTTCTTTTGAGATCATTCGAAGTTTAGTGGAAAGGCTTCCCCTCATGGTGACCCCTCGCTGGGTCCGGATCAACGCCCAACCGATCTTCATCGACGATGTTCTGGCGTACCTGCTTCAAAGCCTGGAAATCCCTATCACGGAAAGCCGAATCTACGAGATCGGGGGGGCGGACGTGATGTCCTACGGAAACCTGATGCACGAGTACGCCCGCCAACGGGGACTTCGACGGTGGATGATTCCGGTGCCCGTTTTGACCCCGCGCCTTTCCGGCATCTGGTTGAACCTGGTCGCTCCCGTGTATGCCCGCATCGGCCGAAAGCTCGTGGAGAGCATCCGTTACGCCACCGTGGTGCAGGAGGACAGCGCCCGCCGGGATTTTCCCATTCGGCCCATCGGCGTGGCCGAAGCCCTCTCGCGGGTTCTCCTGGGCGAAGAACGGCACTTCAACATGACCCGCTGGGCGGACGCCGTGTCGTCCCAAGCCAACGAACGCGCCTGGCGGGACGCCCCCTGGGGGAGCCGAATCGTGGACCATCGGGTGGCGAAAACCTCCGCCACCCCCGACCAGGCCTTCGTCCCGATCCGGCGGATCGGTGGGCGAAACGGCTGGTATTTTCTAAACCCGCTCTGGCAATTACGGGGGTGGATGGACGCCCTCGTGGGGGGTGTGGGCCCCCGGCGAGGCCGGCGGGATCCCGAAGACCTTCGCGTGGGGGACGCCTTGGACTATTGGCGCGTGGAAGCCGTCGAACCCGGCCGACGGCTTCGTCTACGAGCGGAAATGAAACTCCCCGGTCGCGCCTGGCTGGAATTCCAAGTCAAACCCATCCCCGGAGGTTCGGAAATCCACCAAACCGCGATCTTCGATCCCCTGGGCCTTTGGGGGCTGGCCTATTGGTACGCGCTCTTCCCCGCCCACGCCTGGATCTTCGGCGGCATGTTGCGAACCATCGCCCGCCGCGCCGAAGGAAAATAACCCGCCGCTCGGTTTTTCTTGATGCCATAAAACAAAAGACCCCGCCGAAAAGGCCGGGGTCTTTTATTTAAAGATGGAGCGGGCGATCGGGTTCGAACCGACGACCTTCTCGTTGGCAACGAGACGTTCTACCAACTGAACTACGCCCGCTTTGATTCCTTCTAGTTGCGGCGTCCTGCACCAACAAGAGCAACCGCAGGCCGCCATTATACCTTACTTTGTTGATTTGGAAGAAGAGGGGGCCGGTTCGGGTTGGTCCTCGTCGTCCTCGTCATTCAGTTCAAAAAGACCCATTTGGAGTTTGGCTTCGTCGGAAGCCATGGTGCGGGGATCCCACGGCGGGATCCACACGAGGTCCACTTTAACGTCTGAAACCCCGGGAACAGCGGCCAGGTCCGCGTGGACTTTGCTGAGGAGGGCGGGACCGTAGGGGCAAGCCGGTGTGGTGAGGGTCATGCGGACTGTCACGTTGTCTTTCCCCTTTCCGTCCGGCGCGACCTCGACTCCGTAGATCAACCCCAGATCCGCGATGCTCAAATGGATCTCCGGATCAAAAATTGTTTTCAAGACCCCGCGCACTTGTTCCACCGTTACCGACATAGGACCTCCGGCGGCGATTAAGCCGCGCCCTTTTTACCTTCGTATTCCTTCAGCCCTTCCAAGAGCGTGTTCCAGGCCAGCAAAGCGCATTTGATACGCACGGGATATTTGCGAACCCCTTCCAGGGCGGCCAACTCCTCCAAATCCTCCGGAAGTTGATCCGCCGGAGCATTGTCCAGCATCATCTTTTTGAAGGCGGACGTCAGGCTGGCGGACTCGCTCAAGCTTTTACCTTTCAAAGCCTCCGTCATCATGGAGGCGGACGATTGGGAAATCGAACAGCCGTTGCCCTCCATTTTAATGTCATCGATCCGCCCGTTCCGCACAAGGAAAGTCAGCTCGATGGCGTCTCCGCAGAGCGGGTTGACCCCGTGAACGCAGATATCCGGGGTGGCGAGTTTCCCCATGTTCCGGGGATGGCGGTAGTGGTCGAGAATGATTTCACGGTATAAATCGTCCGTCATCGGGTTCCCACTTTAAAAAGGCGTTCCACCTCTTCCAAAGCCTTCACGAGAGAATCCACTTCCTCCCGCGTGTTGTAGAGGTAGAAACTGGCGCGGGCCGTTCCGGAGATCCCGAATTTCCGCATCAAAACCTGACAACAATGGTGCCCGGCACGGATCGCCACACCCTCCCGGTCCAAAATGGTCCCCACGTCGTGGGCGTGAATCCCTGGAAGTTCAAAGCTCACCACGCCGCCCCGTTGGGCCGGGTCCGCTGGACCATAGAGAAAGATGTCCGGAAACCGTTCCTTGAGGCGTTGGAGGGCGTAACGGGTGAGATCGATCTCATGGGCGCGGACCTGGGCCATGCCGATGCGTTCCAGGTAATCGATGGCCGCGCCGAAGGCGATAGCGCCCGTGATGTTGGGCGTGCCGGCCTCAAATTTGTAGGGCAGGTCGTTCCAGGTGGCGTGGTCGGTCCACACCTCCTTGATCATGTCCCCCCCGCCCATAAAAGGGTCCATGGATTCCAAAAGCTCCCGCCGTCCCCAGAGAACGCCCAACCCCGTGGGGCCCAGCATCTTGTGGGCCGAAAAAGCGAAGAAGTCGCACCCCAATTTTTTCACGTCCACGGGCAAGTGCGGCGCCGATTGGGCCCCGTCCACCAAAACCAGAGCCCCCTGGGCCCGCGCGCGCCGGACCAGTTCTTCCACGGGGTTCAAGGTCCCGAGGGCGTTGGACATGTGGGTGACGGCCAGAATCTTGGTGCGAGACGTCAAAAGTTTGGGGAGGAGGTCCAGATCCAAAAAACCGTCCCGACCCGTCACAGGGATGAACCGCAGAACCGCGCCGGTCTCCCGGGCCACCATCTGCCAGGGGATGAGGTTGGAATGGTGTTCCATCTCCGTCAACAAAATTTCGTCCCCGGCCTTCAGCGTTCGCCGCCCCCAGGCCCAGGCCACAAGGTTGATGGACTCCGTGGCGTTCCGGGTGAAAATCACCGTGGCCGGATCCTCGGCCCCGATGAAACGGGCCACCCGGGCCCGGGACTCTTCCATGAGCGACGTGGCCTCCTGGGAGAGGGTGTGAACGCCCCGATGCACGTTGGCGTTGGTGCGTTCGTAATAGGCCGTCATGGACATAATGACCGACATGGGTTTTTGAGTCGTGGCGGCGTTGTCTAGGTAAACCAAGGGTTTCCCATGCACCCGGCGGGAAAGAATGGGGAAATCCCGGCGGATGGCGGCGGGATCGAAAGGCGATGGTACGCGGCCGTTGGCGTTCATTTTATTTCTCCCGAGCCAGTTTTTCGTCGATGGCGGACCTCAACCGTTCGTGCAAGGCCGGCACCGGCACCCGCTGAAGAACGTCCTCGAAGAAACCTTCCACCATGGCCTGCTCCGCCTCGCGGCGGCCCAGGCCCCGGCTCATCAGATAAAATCGTTGGTCATCGTCCAAACCGCCGACGGCCGCCCCGTGTCCGCATTTCACATCGTCGGTTAAAATTTCAAGCATCGGAATCGCGTTGGCCCGGGCGTTTCTGGAAAGCAGGATGTTCTTGGACGCTTGGTAGGCCTCGCTCTTGACGGCCGTTTTTTCAATCCGAATCAAACCCGTGAAGATCGAACGGGCTTCGTCCATCAGAGCCGATTTAAACAAAAGATCGCTGGACGTGCGCGGCGCTTGATGCTCCTGGCGCGTGTGGTGGGTGAAACGCTGTTTCCCGTCGCCAAACACCAGGCCGTACAAATTCGCCGCCGCTCCCGCCCCCTGAAGGATCGACCCAAAATCGGCTCGCGAGAGGCCCCCGCCCAGAGCCGGCGCCAGCGTGGTTAAACGCGCGTCACGGGCCAACTGGGCGCTTTGACAAAGAAAATGGTTGACGCTTCGGCCTTGGCGCTGAAGGTTCACGTAGGTGACCTGGGAGTTTTCCCCCAAGACCAATTCCACCCCGCCCACCGCCAGGGCGGCGCCTTCCCCCTCCGGGCCCTCCGCCGCGTAATCCTCCATAAACGTGAGGCGGGCGCCGGGTTCGGCCACCACCAGCGTCCGGGTCACCACGGCCTGGCCATCCGCCAAACGCGGCGCGTATCCGCCCCGCAGAACAACCCCCGCGTCCACATCTTTGGGAACATAGACGAAAAGGCCCCGGCTCCAAAACGCCATGGAGAGCGCGGGGAAACTTGCCGCTCTCCGGGGAAAGAACGCGGCCCAAATGGGGCCACACCAGGTCCGGAAATCGGCGAAGGGCTTCGGTCAAATCCATGAAGACGACGCCCTTCTCTTCCATGGCGGGCGGCACCCGCCGAAACACTCCCGACGGGCCCCACAGGGTCAGCGCCTCCTCCGGGGAAACAAACCCCTCGAAGGCCGAAGGCAAATTGAGCGAAGGGCCCTCGGTGGCCGCCATCGGCGTGAAGCGGTCCGGGTGAAGCCTCGAAAGATCCGTGCGCCGCCAAGCTTCATCTTCCTTGGTCGGCCATGGAAACTGGTCAAAGAACTCCCAGGCGCGATGGCGAACCGGCGCGAGGTCGGAGGGCTCCCGCCTCCCTGCCGCGAGACCCGCCAACACCTCCCGCGAAAACCCCGAGGCGGCCGGAAGCGTTTCCGTCATGGTCTTTCCCTCAGCCAACGGATCCCTCCATTTCCATCTCCAACAGCCGGTTGAGCTCCACCGCGTATTCCATGGGAAGTTCCTTGGTGAACGGTTCGAAAAATCCGTTCACGATCATGAGCGTTGCCTCGTGTTCGCTCAAGCCCCGGCTCTGAAGATAAAAAAGCTGTTCCTCGCCGATTTTGGAAACGGTGGCCTCGTGGCCCATGGACACGTCTTCCTCATCAATTTCAATGGTGGGATAGGTGTCGGAGCGGGACGTGTCATCCAGAATAAGCGCGTCGCACCGAACATTGGACTTGCACCCCGTGGCCCCGCGATGGACCTTCACCAACCCCCGGTAACTGGACCGCCCGCCGTCCTTGGAAATGGATTTGGACGTCACCACGCTCGTGGTGTTGGGCGCCACATGGACGATTTTGGAGCCCGCGTCCTGGTGTTGGTCTTTTCCGGAAAACGCCACCGACAACACTTCCCCCCGGGCCCCTTCCCCCACCAGGTAAATGGCGGGGTATTTCATGGTCAGGAGGCTCCCCAAATTTCCGTCGATCCATTCCACGGTGGCGTTCCGATGGGCCATGGCGCGTTTCGTCACGAGATTATAGACGTTCTTCGACCAGTTTTGGATCGTGGTGTAGCGAATCTTGGCGCCCGGGAGGGCGATCAGTTCCACCACCGCGGAGTGAAGCGAGTTGGAGGAATAGGTCGGGGCGGTGCACCCCTCGATGTAGTGGACGAAAGACCCTTCATCGGCAACGATCAGCGTGCGCTCGAATTGCCCCATGTTTTCCGAATTGATCCGGAAATAAGCCTGGAGAGGAATCGGCACGTTGACGCCCTTGGGCACATAAATAAACGAACCGCCGGACCAAACCGCGGAATTGAGGGCGGAGAATTTGTTGTCGGCGGTGGGGATGACCGTGGCGAAATATTTCTTCACGATCTCGGGGAATTGTTTAAGACCATCGTCCATCCCGAGGAAAAGGACGCCCAACTTTTCCAGGTCCGCGCGAAGCGAATGGTAAACCACCTCGGACTCATACTGCGCGGTGACCCCGGCTAAAAACTTCCGCTCCGCCTCCGGAATGCCCAATCGGTCGAACGTATTTTTGATTCCCTCCGGAACTTCTTCCCAGGTGCGGCTTTGTTTGTCCGTGGGTTTCATGTAGTAGTGAATGTTGTCGAAATCGATCTTGGAAAGGAGGTCCGAGTTGGCCCAGGTCGGCATGGGTTTTTTCAGGAAGGTGGCGAGGGCGTCCAGCCGAAAATCCCGCATCCACTGCGGCTCCTTTTTCATGGAGGAAATGCTCTCCACGATTTCACGCGTGAGCCCCCGGCCCGATTGGAAAGTGTAGTTTTCCATGGAGTCGTGAAAACCATACTGGTATTCTTGACCGAGCGACTTGAGGTCGGGTTTTGTCGTCATGGGATTCCTCTTGGTTTACCGCTGACAGCCGCCGGATGACCCGGCGTTACGCGTGGGACGCGGCCAAGGAGCCGCCGGCGACTCCCTCGTAGCCCTTGCTTTCCAGTTCCAACGCCAGTTCCGGCCCGCCGGACCGAACGATCCGCCCTCCGGCCAGGACATGGACGAAATGGGGCTTGACGTAGCCGAGCAGGCGCTGGTAGTGGGTGATCAACAGCATTCCACGGGTAGGCGCCGACAAGCGGTTGATTCCTTCGGAAACAATCTTCAGAGCGTCGATGTCCAAGCCCGAATCTGTTTCGTCCAGTATGGCCATCAACGGCTGAAGAAGGGCCATTTGGAGAATCTCCAGCCGCTTTTTCTCTCCGCCCGAAAACCCTTCGTTCAAATAACGATTCGCGAAGGCGGTGTCCATCTGGAGAGCCTTCATGTTTTCTTTTAATTCTTTTTTGAATTCTTTGAGAGGCACGTCCTTCCCCCGCCGGTTTTTCATGGCCGTGCGAAGGAAGTTCACCACGCTCACGCCCGGAACCGCCACGGGATATTGGAACCCCAGGAAGAGGCCTTTGATGGCGCGTTCGTTGGTCTTGAGCGGCAGGAGGCTCTCCCCGTTCAGCAAAATATCGCCTGATTCAATGGCGTATCGAGGATGCCCCAAAACGGCGTAGGAAAGCGTGCTTTTGCCGGACCCGTTGGGGCCCATGATGGCGTGAACTTCTCCGGCGCGAACCAAAAGGCTCAAACCGTGGAGGATTTTTTTCCCTTCCACGGAAACGTGCAAATCTTTTATTTCAAAGAGGGGAGCGGTCATGGTTAAGCCTTCGCCCCAAGCAAATGGGGCTCTTTGGCGCCGATTTTGTTAATATCGCCCGTCACCTGGGCCTCTTCCTGAAGGAGCTGGGCCAGCGTGATCTTTTCCAAAAACCCGTAGATGTAGCGGGTCAAGAGCCCCCAGACGGGGCGAATCGAACAGCCCCCCGCGTGCACGCAAGCATTCGAGTTTCCCGTGAACCGTCGGCAAAGATCTTTCCCCAAATCCACCTGGCCCAGGGCCGAGAGAACGCCCGCCACGGAAACGTCTTTCGGGCTCATCGCCAAAAGGTAACCCCCGTTCACCCCCCGAAGACTCTTGACGAGCCCCGCCCGCCGTAAATTCACAAGAATTTTCTCAACATAGACGGGCGTCAGCCGTTCCCGTCGGGCCACTTCCCGCACGGGCAGAGGGGACGGTTCTTTGTGGGCGGCAAGCTGAAGCATGCAACGAAGCCCATACTCCTGCATGGCGGTGACGCGCATAAACCAGCTCCTGAAAAACGGATATCTTACTCTCTAGTAGGTATATTACATAATATATGACATTTCCGTCAAGATTCAAAATTTAGCACCTCAATGGACTTTGTTCCGGCGTGCCCCTTGAACCGCCCGCTGAAACCGACAGGCCATGCCTTTTGTAGCTGCCCCATTTATGGGGCGACCTTTTCGTCAAGATGATTTCTTCCAACAGGACTTTGCGTCAGCGTTCCCTGGGGCCTTCGCGCCCGCCTTTACAATTACCGTTGGGAAATAGTACCATGTCGAACTCTCGCTGTGGTTCTCGATGAGGAGCCCCTTTATGAAACCTCTTAAGTCGGTCAAGGATTTAAACGTCAAAGGCAAGCGCGTCTTGGTGCGCGTCGATTACAACGTCCCCATGGAAAAGGGCGTCGTCACGGACGACACCCGCGTGCGAGGCTCACTCCCTACGGTCAACCACCTGATCCAAAACGGCGCGCGGGTGATCCTGATGGCCCACCTGGGCCGCCCCAAAGGCGCTCCGAACCCGAAATACAGCCTGGCCCCCGTGGCCCAGCACCTGTCCCAGCTTTTGAAGAAACCCGTGGCCTTCACCCCGGACTGCGTGGGCCCCGCGGCGGAGGCTGCGGTCAAAAACCTGAAAGACGGCGACGTCCTCCTTTTGGAAAACCTGCGCTTTCACGCGGAAGAGGAAAAAAACGACCCGGCCTTTGCCAAATCTTTAGCCGGATTGGGCGAGCTGTTCGTTCAAGACGCCTTTGGCGCCGTTCATCGGGCCCACGCCAGCACCGCCGGCGTGCCCAAACTTTTGCCCAGCGCGGCGGGGTTTTTGTTACTGAAAGAATTGGAGTACCTGGGCCGAGTGAAGGATCACCCTGTTAAACCCTTTGTCGCCGTGGTCGGCGGGGCCAAGGTGTCCGACAAAATCGAGGTTTTGGACAAACTCATCGACCGGGTGGACACCCTGGTGATCGGTGGAGCCATGGCCTACACCTTCCTGCTCGCAAAAAACATTTTGGTGGGCAATTCGCTGGTGGAGAAGGACAAATTGGACCTGGCCAAAACTCTCATGGAAAAAGCGGCCAAGCTGAACGTCAACATCATCCTTCCTCGGGACCACACCGTGGTGGACGCCATCGACAAACCGGAAACGGCCCGGGAAACCGCCGACCAAGCCATCCCCGCCGGCGCCATCGGCGTGGACATCGGGACAAAAACCATCCAGAGCTTGACCCTGCCGTTGTCCTCGGCCAAAACCATTTTCTGGAACGGCCCCATGGGCATCTTTGAAGTGGATCGTTACGCCCGGGGCACCCGGGAAGTGGCGAAACTAGCCGCCGACGCGGCAACGAAGGGCGCCACCGTGGTGGTGGGCGGGGGCGACAGCGTGGCCGCCGTCCAATCCACGGGCCTGGCCGACAAAATTTCACACATTTCGACGGGCGGCGGCGCGTCCCTGGAATTCCTTGAAGGCAAGGAACTCCCCGGCGTGACCGCGCTCAACTAGAGGAGACTTCATGTTATACAGCGTTTTGCTTTCCGTCCACGTGGTGGCCTGCCTGTTGGTGATCCTGGCGGTCCTGTTGCAGTCCGGGAAAGGCGCGGGGTTTTCGGGAATTTTCGGGGGAGGCGGGAGCGACGCCGTTTTCTCGGCGCCCTCCGGTTCTCAGTTCATCCGCAAAGTCACCACCGGCTTCGCCGTGGCCTTTTTCATCTCGTCTCTTCTCCTCACTTACCTGGGCTCCAAACGGGGCGTGCGGAGCGTCACCCGGGAATTCTCCATTCCGGCGCCCATCTCTTCGCCCGCCGCGGCCCCCGTGGCCCCGGTCAAGCCCGAGACGGCACCCGCCGTTGAAAAGGCGGCGGTCCCCGCAAAGAAATAGATTCTTTTTTTTTCGTGTCCAGCGTGCGCGGGTGGCGAAATTGGCAGACGCGTACGCTTGAGGTGCGTAAGCCGAGAGGCGTGGGGGTTCAAGTCCCCCCCCGCGCACGCTGGACATGAGAGAGAATAACCAACAGGGGACTTGAACGCCTGACCGCGCCGACCTGATGGGAGGAAAAGGGCCCGCCGCGCGGGCCCGTCAGCGGTCAGGCCGGCCTGGAAGACAAGCCCCCCGCGCACGCTGGACATGAGAGAGAATAACCAACAGGGGACTTGAACGCCTGACCGCGCCGACCTGATGGGAGGAAAAGGGCCCGCCGTGCGGGCCCGTCAGCGGTCAGGTCGGCCTGTGGAAGGAAGGGGACTTCCTAAACTTTTAAACTATTTTGTTTTCTAGGAGTTAGGTAGCGGTTTGTCTTGTGGACCGGCCCCGGGATCGTTTTACGGGCGGGCGGCTTTGGCGGCGGCTTCTTCGGCGTAGGAGGGGCGGAGGTAGAGGGGGCGGACCTGGGCGAAGGATTTGACTTCGCGGCGGAAGAACTTCTCGGACCCCAGGGCGGCCACCCAGAAGGGTTTGGGTTCCATCACGTCCGGGCGGAAACGAGCGCGGCGGCCAAAGGCTTTGGACAGCTCCTTCTTATACCGGCTGGCCGCGGACCCGAGGAACAGGAGACTTTGAGTCTGAAAACAGTTTTGGAAGAAATGAAGGAAACGGTCGAACGGGAACAACGTGGGGGCGTGGACCAATTTGAAGTGATGGCTGAAGGTGTGGTAGGACCGGCCGGAAGGGATCCCCCGGCGGCTTTTTTCCGTCAACTTATGAAACCGCCAGACCGCCATGTAGACGTCGCCCCGGAGCGCGTCCAGAAGAACGCACAGCATGTCCTCCTTGAAATTCCAAACGAAGGATTTCCCCGTTTGCCAGCCGGACCCTTCCGCCGCTAAAACCTCCAGGCTCGTCATTTCCACCAGGGGCTTCTCGAGCGTTTGAGCCAGTGTCCGCGCGGCGGAGACGCCCAGCCGGATCCCCGTGAACCGGCCGGGGCCCACGTCCACCGCCAGGGCGTCCAGATCCTGGGGACCGAAGGACACCTTCTTGAATATGTCGTCCAAAGCCGGCATCAGCCGTTGGCTGTGAGAGACGCCGTCCGAAAAAGACTTCTCCGAGCGGATGCGGAAATCTTCCCAGAGACATCCCCCCAAGTGAACGCCGGTGGTTTCTATGCCGAGGATTTTCATTTTGCGCCTTTCAGCCGCCGCACGAGTTCTTCCGAGCGAGCGCCGTAGATGTAGAGTTCGATAAGCCGTGCGTCCTGACCTTCGTGGGTCAGTCGGATCGGAAGGCATTGGGAAGGCCATAGGTATTGGCACTTCTCCGCCCATTCCACGACGGTAACGCCCGTATCCTGGTGAAGCTCCTCCCACTCGAGAGCGGGGATTTCCATCGGGGCGAGCCGATAGAGGTCCACGTGTCGAAGGGCGATCCCTCCCCGTTTGGGGCGGTGGACCTGGACAATGGAAAAGGTGGGACTCCGCGGCACACCCTCCAAATGCAGAGCCTCGGCCAAACCTTTAACAAAAGCCGTCTTGCCGCTCCCCAATTCCCCCATGAGCGCCACCCAATCGCCGGGCTTCAAATGGCCGCCCAACTCACGGGCGAAGGCCATGGTTTCGGCCTCGCTCCCTGTCTCCCGGGAAAGCGCCGGGGTTTTCTTAACCGTTAAAATGCTCGAAGCCAGAGGGAACCTCCCGTTTGCGTCCGTCGTGCAACGCGGTGAATCCCCGGCGAGAGGGAAGGATTCTTCCCACTTCGCGGGCAAAACCAAAACTCTCAATTCGGCGCACGGCCTCGGGCCGCGCGGTAAAAACCAACTCGTAGTCCTCTCCGCCCACCAGCGCAAAATCTTCGGCCCGACCCTTCGCCCAGGTCCGAAGCGAGGGGGAGACCGGCAACCGGTCCGCCCACACCTCGGCGCCCACGCGCGAAGATTCCCCGAGGACCTTCACGCTCCGCCAAAAACCGTCGGAGGAATCCATTCCCGCCGTCACGCCCCCGGTCCCCGCCAGCCGCCGGGCCCATGCCAGCCGCGGTTCCGGGCGCAGGAGGCGCTGGACGAGAAAAGAGTCCCGGCGCCGCCCCCCCTTTTCCAGAAGGATCAACCCCGCGGCCGCGTCCCCCAGGGTTCCCGTCACCATCAGAGCGTCCCCGACGCGAGCGCCGGACCGTTTAAAAACCAGTCCCCGCACCCGGCCGAAGGCGGCCAGAGAGAAGACCAGCCGATCCGAACGAACCGTGTCCCCGCCCACCAGCTCGAACCCGTGCTCCCGAGCCAACCGCGCAAAGCCCCGGTAAAACCCCTCGATAAACCGGACCGGCGTCTTCGGCGGCATCCCCGCCGAGAGAACGCCCACGGCAGGCGCCACGTCCCCCATGGCGGCCAGATCCGACAAATTGACGGCCAGGGTCTTGTGCCCTAAATTTTCGCCCGTGGTCCATTCCTTCCGAAAATGAACCCCCTCCACCAGCATGTCCGTCGTCAAGGCCCACGTTTCCCGGCCCACCCGGACAAGGGCCGCGTCGTCCCCCGGTCCCAACGCCACCCGACCCGAAAGTCCCTTGGACAGCTTCGGCAGAAGCCGCGCCAAAAACCCCCACTCGCCCAAAGACCCCACCGTGCCGACGGCTTTTCGGCTCACGCGCCCCATGAAAGCGAAAGGTGGATCCCCGGCCGCCGCTCCCGCCATACCGTTCCCCCCGTCACGCTTTTTCGTTCAAGGCCCGGCGCGCCACCGCCATTAAAAACTTAACGCCCGACAACATAGAGGGTTCGTGCAAAACGAAGGACGGATGGTGCCAGGGGCGGCGGGTCAACGGGCCGGCGCCCGTGCCGAGGTAAGCGAAACACCCGGGCGCCCGATAAAGATACTCCGAAAAGTCTTCCCCGCCCATGGAGGGCCCGTCCAAATCCACCACGCGCCGTTCTCCCACCGCGTCCACGGCGGCGCGGCGAGCCAGCGCGGTCATGCGCGGATCGTTGACCACCGGGCGGCCCAACATCTCGTAGGTTAGGTCCACGCGGGCCCCGTGGGCGCGCGCCACGCCGTCGGCCACCTCATGGATGAGGCGCGGCAGGCGGGCGTGCAGGTCGTCCGACAGGGTCCGCACCGTTCCCGTGAGCGTCACCGTTGAAGCCAAAATATTGAACCGTTCTCCGCCATGGATCGTTCCCACGGTCAGAACCGCGGGCTCCACGGGATCCACCCGGCGGGACACGATCAATTGAAGCGAAGAGATGATCTGCGCCGCGATAGCGATGGCGTCCCGCCCTTCGTGGGGGTAGGCGCCGTGGCCCCCCTGCCCCGTCACCGTCAACGTGAACCGATCCACCGCCGCCATGAGAGGCCCGGGGCGAAGTCCGATGGTGCCGGCGGGAAGCCGCGGGTTCACATGAAGACCGAACACCGAGTCCACCGAGGGAGACTTGAAGGCCCCCTGCCGAAGGAGTTGCCGCGCTCCGCCCGACCCCTCTTCGTCCGGTTGAAACAAAAATTTGACGGTGCCCCGCTCGCCCAGCCCCTCGGCCTTCAGCCGAAGGGCGGCCGCCGCCATCATGGCCGTGTGGGCATCGTGCCCGCAAGCGTGCATGACGCCGGGGCGGCGGGAGCGAAAGGGAAGGGCTGGGATTTCGGTCAGTGGCAAAGCGTCCAGGTCCGCCCGCAAAGCCACGCAGGGGCCGGACCCATTTTCGAGGCGGGCCACCAGCCCCGTCGGTCGGTGCGCTTTAAAGGGGATCCCTCCGCGCCTCAGCGCGCGGGCCACATGAGCCGTCGTCTCAAATTCACGACCGCCCAGTTCCGGACACTGGTGAATTCTACGTCGGAGAGAAACGGCGATGGCCAGCGTCTCTCGGTCGTTCACGATCGGGGGCGGAGAAGGCAAGGTCGGCGCATGAAGGATGTGTTATTCTACAAAATTAAGAGAAACCGCGCGGGTCCATGGGCCTCCCCTCCAGAGAGACCAAGTCGTCGGAGGGAATCCCATTCACAAGCCAACTCGAGTTCCTTCCGCTTGGTTCCCCCTCCTTCTCTAGGAGGGGGCTGGGGGAGGTCTGTTTCGGCCCCCCCGCTCCTGGGAAAAATCCAATTCGAAACGATGACCGGAGGGGAATATCCTCCCTCTTTTCAGACGGAGAAGGTCCGGCGGAAGGCCAGGGGGAGGTGGGCGGCCACATCGCCCGCAATGAGCGAAACCCGGCCTGTTTTCGCGCCGGCCAGGTCGCCGGCCAAACCGTGGAGATGGGCGCCCAAAACGGCGGCGCGCCAAAGGCGTTCGGGAACGTCTTTGGCCGACACCTGGCCCAGGAGCGCGGCCGTGAGACCGCCCAGAACGTCGCCCGTGCCACCGGTGGCCATTCCCGGGTTGCCCGTGGAATTCTTAAATTCCCGATCGCCGTCGGTGACGAGAGTCCCGCGGCCTTTCAAGACCACCACGGCTTTGAATCGACGGGCCGCCGAGAGGGCCGAACCGCGCCGGTCTTTTTGAACCTCGGAGGCCGAGGTCCCGAGCAATCGCGCCATTTCCCCGGCGTGGGGCGTGAGGATCCAGGGAGCCGCGATCCATCGGAACCCGCCGCGCGCCAGCGCGTTCAACCCGTCGGCGTCCAACACCGTCGGGACGGAGAGGGTGGCGAGAAAGCCGCGCACAAAGGCGGTGACCCCCGCCCCGCCCCCCAAACCCGGGCCCAAAACCACGGCCGACACCCGCCGGGCCTCGATCCATCGCCGAACCATCGGGAGGGCCCGAACCGACAGGACTCCATTTTTTTCCGGAAGCGGAAGCGTCATGGCCTCCCAAGGACCCCCGGCCGCAATGGGCTCCAAAGATTCCGGCACCGCCATGGTGACCAGGCCCGCTCCGCCCCGGAGGGCGCCCCAGGCGGCCAGGCGAGGCGCGCCCATCAGGCCCCTGGAACCGCCGAGCACGAGCACGTGACCGAAATTATTTTTGTGGGCGTCGGGCCGCCGGGGCGGGAGCCAGGAACGAAACGTCGTCACCGAAGGAGCCATCGCTCAGGACCCTTTAGAGGAACGCCGAACGGGCTGAAAGAGCGCCACCGCCACGGCGTATTCGGCGGTGTGCGAGAGGGTGAGGCTCACCCGCTTTTCAAAAGATTTCAGGTGCTGGGCCAACTCAACGCGGGGTTTACCCGTGGGGTCGTTTTTGACCGAGATTTCTTTGTGCGCCACGCCCGGGCGGCCCAGCGCCTTATACACCGCCTCTTTCGCGGCAAAACGGACAGCGAAATGCTGGGCCGCATTCTTCTTTCCCCGGCAATAGGCCACCTCCCGGGGGGAAAAAACGCGATCGACAAAGCGGGGGTTCTTCACCAGCCGCGCCACGCGTTTGACCTCCACAATATCCACCCCGATAGAAAAACCCATGATGGGAGACATCCTACCAATTTTGCGGAGGTGGTCTAAACCCGGCGGTGGATTCTTCGGCCCGCCAATGAAGGTCGGTGCCCCGGGGGTGATAAAGCGCGACCCCGGCCCGACGCACGGACCGCGGCACGCGGGAACTCGGCGTCACGATCCAGCGCGGGCGCAAAACCGCCAGCATCCGGTCGGTCGGGGGACCGCCCTTCCCTCCGAACCAAGACACAAGGTCCGCTCCGCGCGGAGGGCCGAGGAGCCAGGCCTTTTGCTGACGCGCGGTCAGACCGAAATTCAGGAACGCGCTCGTCCCCCCATGCTCCAACCAAAAGGCGAACCCGTCTTTTCCGCCGGGGCGCACCACTTCCCAACGGGTGCCGCCCTCCGTCCACACCCGACCGTCCACCCACCTCGGGTCCAGGTCGAACCCGTGGGATGTCCATGGAACCCGACGGACGGAGCCTGGATCCCCCATCGAGCGGAAAACCGTTGAGGTTTCCATCACGGTGGACCGACCGGACGTTTGAATTCGAACCCCGGGGGCCTTCCCTCCCCGCCACGACAGTTCCAGAGCCTCCGGGCCGACGGGCGTCGCCAGCCCGGAAACAACGATCAGGCTCCCCAGGGAAAGGATGGGGAGGACCGCCCACCGGCGCCGCTTAAATTTGAGGGCGATGAACCCTGCCGTTATCCCCACCGCCAGGGCCATAGCCTGGGGGCCGTTCAGGGTGTGATGCCATTCCGCCCCTGGCCACCGAGCGCATAGCCGCGCTTACGCCGTCAGCGATTCCGCACCCCACCGGGTGGGGACGGCCCAGAGACCGGCGGCGGCGGGCCAGAACCCGTCCAAAAACGCCAACCCGACCCCGAGCGAAAGACACACGCCGGCCAGGGGGACGGCCAGCATGTTGGCGGCGAGACCGACCCAAGAAAAACGGCCGAAGTAATAGAGGAGAAGGGGCGCCAACGCTATTTGAGCGGCCAGGCTGGTCACGAAGAGGTCCAAAAGCCATCGGCCCACCCGCGCCACCCCGTGACGCGGGCCTGGACGGGTCTCCAGAGTGTCCGGCTCCGACCCGCGCCACACCATGGCGATGGCGAGAGTGGCGGCATAGGACATTTGAAATCCCGCGTTAAAGAGGGAAGAGGGGTCCCACAGCAAAAGAATTCCCGCCGAAAGGAACAACGGTTGTTCCAAACGGTCCCAGCGCCCCAGGAGCGCGCCCACGGAAATGGCCGACGCCATAACCGCCGCCCGAAGAACGGGGGCGTCCCCCCCCGCCATGAACGCGTAGAGGAAAGCGGCCAAGGGCGCGGTGACGAGGGTCCATCGGCGCGGCCACCACAGGACCCAGCGCGAGAAAATCCACCACACCCCCAACGCAAACCCCACGTTGGACCCGGAAGCCACGAGGAGGTGATAGGTCCCGCTCCGGCGAAAATCTTCCGCGAATTCCGAAAGGCCGGGAGGGCGCTCGCCAAGAACGACCCCGCACAGGAGGTCCCCCAAGACCCCGGGCAAATGGCGTTGGAAGGATTCGTGGAACCTGGTCCGGAGCGCGGCGGCCCAGCGGATCGGGTTCCATGGCGAAGCCCGCCCGAGGAGGGCGCTTCTCCCCTCCGGAACGAAAATCCGCGCCAAGGCCCGGCCGGGCCCGCGCGGGCCCCCCTCCGTCGACACGAGGGGCCCCCAAACGGAAACGGAATCGCCCCAGGCGAAGGCCTCCGTCGGTTTTTTCCGAAACACCGAGACCTCCCCTCTCCCGCGAAACGCCGGCGCCCCGGCCAAGCGGACCCAACGGACCCGCAGTGGAAAAAAGTCGCCTCCCGGCCGCCCCGAAGGATAACCGGCCACGCGCCCCACCAAAACCGCCGGTCGGCCTGAGGCGGCCAAAAGGGGGCCCGGCGGGGCCTTCGGAGGGGACCAGAAAGACAAGGCCGCGAAAGCCCCTCCCGCCAAAAGCACGAGAGGGATCAGTGGACGGCGGAGGAGGTGGGAAAAAAAATCGGCCGCGCCCGGTTCACGGAGCGCGGCCGACGAGTTCAAAACGTCAGAGGAGATTAAATTTTAAAGCCCTTGTGGAGATGATCCACATCGGCTTTTACCTGTTCCAAACGGCGATGAAATTCAGGGCCCGCGTGACGGTCGTTGAGAAGTTCCCCGATGGTTTTCGAGACGCGCATGGCCACGTGGGAATCTTGAGAGACCAGCCGTTGGATCGATTCGACCATCAGGTTGAACTCGTCCTGAAACTCTTCCATCTCGTCGCCCACCCGAAGCCGCACCCGGTGGGTGAGGTCCCCGGAGCCCACCGTGCGGGCCGACCGCTCGAACCGATAAATGGGCCCGGCCACCTTGTGGGAGGCGAAAACCGCGAAGATGGTGACGCCCACCATGTAGAGGGCGAGTTTCACCAAGAAAACGTAACTGTCGGTGCGGAAGAGCTCGTACAAACTTGGGTCCATGAAATTCTGAACCTCGCGGCCGAAGTGGTAATAGAAGTCGATGCCGATGGCCGTGATGGCGATCGCCACGAAAGAAGAGACCAGCAAGACGAACTTCATCTGCATGCCGCGTTTGATGATGATGATTTTCCGCTTCACGCGCGGCGGTTGAAAGGGATCAGGGTTCGTTGGACCAGCTGAGTGGGGGTGGGGGTTTGCCATGGTCTGGTAAACTTAACAGACAAACAATTCTTTGTCAACCCTCCCGTCATCGGCGGTTCCATTGGGAAATCGGAAATGGTACGCTCCCCGGCATGAACCCGAAAGAGTCGGCCCCCCGGTTAAACCTCCTCGACGCGTCGGCCCTCGTGGTCGGCTGTATCATCGGAGCGGGAATTTTTCGTTTGTCCGACTCGGTGGCGCGTTGTTCCTCCTCGGTGGGCCTTTTCGCGGCGGCCTGGGTGATCGGCGGGCTCCTGTCCCTCTGCGGGGCGCTGGTTTGGGCGGAATTGGCCACGCGGTTCCCAAAAAACGGCGGAGAATATGTTTTTTTGACGGAGGCCTACGGCCCGGCCTGGGGGTTCGTTTACGGTTGGACGCGCCTGTTCGTCAGCCGCACGGGGACCTTGGCCATATTGGCTTACGTCTTCGCCGAACACGCGGTCCAGGTGGGCCGGCTGGAGCCGTCCGCGGTGAAGCCCCTGGCCACGGCGGCCGTCCTCCTTTTGACCGGATTGAACATCCTGGGACTTCGGTTCGGGAAAGGAATTCAAAACGTTTTTACCGCGTTGAAACTTTTGGCGCTGTTCGGCATCATCGCGGTGGGCCTGGCCGCCGGAAAAGGAGACACGGCCCATTTCGCCCCCCTCTGGGGTTCGGGCCGAAACTGGATTTCCCAACTGGGACTGGCGCTCATCCCGGTCCTCTGGACCTACGGCGGCTGGTACGAGGCGGCCTACGTGGCCGGGGAAGTGCGGGACCCGCAACGAAATCTTCCTCGGGCCATCGTCGGGGGGCTCCTCTCGGTGACGGTCGTCTACCTGCTGGTCAACGTGGTCTACCTTTATTATCTTCCGCTCCCCGTCCTTCGGGAAACGAACCTCGTGGCGGCCGGGGCCATGGACCGCCTCTTCCCGGGGACCGTGGGACGGGTGGTGGCCGCCATGGTGATGATCTCCACCTTCGGGGCGTTGAACGGCTACATTCTCTCGGGGGGGCGGATCTTGGAGGCTTTGGGCGAGGACCACGGACTTTTTCGGATTTTCGGCCGACGGTCGGCTATCACCCAAACCCCGATCCTGGCCATGCTCGGGAACGCCGGGATCACGTTGGTCCTGGTTTGGACCGGGACCTTGGACACCATCGTCACCTACACGGAAGTCGTGATCTATTTATTCTTCGCGGTAACGGGGATCTCGCTGTTCCTCTTTCGGCGGAAAGGGGGCGTCCCGGCGGGGATCTATCCAGTGTGGGCTTACCCCTGGACCCCGCTCCTCTTCATCGCGCTCAACGTGGCCATCGCGGTGAACGGCATTTGGGAGCAACCCCGGGAGTCCCTCTTGGGAATCGCCGTGGCCGCCGTCGGGTTCCCACTTTACCTTCTTTCCCGCCGACTCGACAGCCGACGCCGGCCCGCCCAAACCCAGGCGGTGTAAAACCCCTACGGGGTGTCTTTTTTCCGCGTGTCCTCCACGAACCGCGTGAGCCCGCGAAACATGGCTTCGGCGCAATCGCACTGAAAAGTTTCCGTCCGGAGGAGGGCCTCTTCCTCCGGCAGGATCATGTAGGCCGACTCGGTCAGCACCGCGGGCATTTGGCCCGTGCGGGGAAGGGCCAGGTTACCGTAATGGAGACCGTCGTCCCGTAAAGCCGCGGACCGGGAACCTTTCCCTTTCCCGCCGAACTTTTCGCCGTAAGCTTCGTGGACCCTTTGGGCCAGCGCGAAACTCTGGGGATGGAAATAGTAAACCCCGTACCCGTTCCGCTCAAAGGGATCGGCTCCCTCGGGGAGGGCGTTGTTGTGCACGCTGATCAAGATGTCCGCCCGCGCCTCCCAGGCCCGTTTAGGCCGATCGTAAAGAGCCACGTTTTCGTCCCCCTTCCGGATCATCACGACCTCGGCGCCCGCTTGTTTGAGCCTTTTCTCCAGGCAGGCCGCGATCGACAGGTTCGCGTCTTTTTCCAATAGTTCCGTGGGCCCGATGGCGCCTCGGTCCGCCGAATGGCCCGCGTCCACCGCGATCGTGAGGCCCGCCAAGGACGAGGGGGATTTGGCGTTCGGCGGGGGACGCCGAAGCTCCAAGACAAACCCACCGTTGTCGAACCGCGCGTCGTAGCCCCACCACCGGCCGGGATGAAGGTGGACCCGAAGACGGTAGGTGTCGGTGTCGTCCTGAAACCATTCCACCCGCCGAACGGCCCCCTGGGGATCGTGGTAGTGGATCCAATCGGTATTGGACACCGCTCCAAAAAAAAGGACGTCCATGGTTCGCCCATCCTCGGAGGGTCGGATCTCGAAGGGAACCTTCGTGCCGAAATATACCCGGACCTGGGTGTGCTTTCCGGCGGTCTCCACCGAGATCGCGGTGACGGTGGTGCGGGGCGCCAGCGCGGTCTCCGGAAGGTCTTTCACCTCATCGACGCCGATCCACGCTTCTCTCGAGGCGGAAAGGGACACCCGAAGTTCCCCCCCCCGTCGGCCCGTCACCAGGAGGCGCGTTCCCATGGGAGGAAACATCACGTATCCACCCTTGTCCCCTTTGGTCAGGCCCGGCCCGGCGCGAAGGATCGCCGGAGAGGTGGTCACTTCCACCACCCAGGGCGAACCCCGGTCCAACCGAGAGACTCGCCCGGGGGCGTTGGCGCTCTGTTTGGTCCCGCGCTTTTTATCCAGGAGCGTGATTCGGAGCGATGCATTCTCCAATTTTCCGTCGCCGGGAATGGTGAAAAAACCCCGATAGGTTCCCCGACCGTTTGAACCGTATTCGCCCAGGGGGAAGCGTTTCTTGGAACCTTCCCACTGGAACGACCCTTCCAACCCCGGCGGCCCCTGGGCTTGAACCACCACCGTCTCCCCCGCCCGAAGCAGAAGATCCTGGTCGGGCTGAACCGGCAGAAGGGAGAAAACCGTCGAAGGCCCCCCACCTCCCCCCACCGTCACGCGGCGGAACGTCACGTAGGATGTGGTGGGCGAGCGGAGTTCGGCCTGCAAGGTGAAAGGACCCGGCGTGTAGGGGACCATCGTCAGCCAACCGCCCCCGGGATAGATCATCACCGGGCGGCCGTTCACGGTCAGGGTTCCCGCGGGGTCGGCCCAGCCGTAGACGAAAGAGGATTTGACCGCCGGGATCGCCATTCCCTCCGGCGGATGCACGATCATGAGCGGCGGCCGCGCCCCCGGGGGTTCCGTGGTCCCCGCCACCGGGGCCACCGAGACGGGCGCCGTCGACAGGGGCCCGGAAGGGAGTTCGTCGCCCTCCTCCTGCCACCCCGTCATTTCGCCGCGCGCCACCCCGAGCCCGAGGAGGAAGACCCCCATTCCCGCCCAAAACGTTCGTTTCATTTTGATCACCCTTTCTTGGTTCGTCATTTTCCCCGCCCTCGCCTCAATTTCCCAGACCCGCGCAGAGCTGAGCCGTCAGAAGCCCCAGATACGTTCCGACGACGTTTCCAAATATCGCCAACAAAAGCCCCACGGCGGCCAACGCCGGCCGGTAGACCGCCCCGACCATGGGGGCGGACACCACCCCGCCCACACAGGCCTGGCTGGCGGTGGCCAGAAGCGAAAGTGGAAGGCGCGACCAGCGCGCGCCCACCGCCAGGGCCGCCCCGTGAACCAACAGGGCCGCCGCCCCCACCGCCAGAAAGGCCGGCGCTTCCCCCAACGCCTTAAAGGATGCCTGGGAACCGAGAATCGTCAAGAGGAAAAATAAAAGGAAGTTTCCGATCCGCTCCGTCCGCTCCGGCGCCGCCCGGAACCGCCCCGAAAACGCGGCCCCGAGACTGGCCGTCGTTACGGCGATGACGGTCCAGGTGGCGGGCTTCAGGCTGTTCCCCAGAGACGGAAAAAGACGTCCCACCGCTTGGCTCAAAGAGGGACCCGCCAGGGTCCCAAAGGCCAAGGAAAGCGCGGCCAGGGCCAGGGCCGTGACCGGCACCCCCGCCCAGGGCCAGGGGCGTCCGCGAACAACCCGGTGGTCTTCCTTCTGTTTTTTAAGAACCAGGCCCTCCGCTGGAACGCGGTTCCAGCGGTCGATGATCTCCTGCCGCCCCGCCAGCCAAATCAGGAAAGCCATCCAGCTGTAGGCGAACACCGTGTCCACCACGATCACGGGAGAGAACACGTTCTCGGGCGCCCCCAACGCCTCTTTCACGGCGATCAGATTGGCGCTCCCTCCCGTCCAACTTCCGGCCAGAGCCCCCACGGATTTCCAAGCCTCCGGGGGAAGCCAAGGGTGAAAGAGACCATACGCCGCCACCATGCCGCCCAGAATCCCGCCCACGCCCCAGGCCATGGCGACGAGGGCCGGGCGACCGAGCCCGGCCAACCCGGGGAGATCCACATTGATCAGAAGAAGGGCCAGGCAAACCGGGAGAAGGAACCGGGCCGCCCAGCCGTAAAGCGCGCTTTCGGCCGGGAGGAGGCCCACGGCCGCCAAACAGGTCGGCAGGAAATAACAATAAAACGGCACGGGCAACCAACGGAAAAGAAACGAGAGGGATTTCTGCCGCCGCGCCGCAAGGATCCCCGCGGTGAGCCCCAGCAAAACCAACGCCAGAAGGGCCGGCGGAAAACCGGACCTCATCGAAGACCCAGCCCGGGCGGCGGATTTTTCGGAAGAGAAATCCATGGGCCCCGGCGGAGGTAGCCGCCACGGGCTTCGGTGGGTTTCAAAAGCAGGTCCGCGTCCAGGTCGGCGTATTGAAAACCCCCGAGGCCCAGCGCGAAATGGACGGCGGCGGCCAACCCGATGCGGGATTCCGCCATGCACCCGATCATCGACAGAACCCGGCCTTTGAACGCCCGGTCGAACACGTCCAGAATAGCCCGGCTCCGAAGCAAACCGCTCTTGGCCAATTTGATGTTGGGTCCCCGAAGCAACGCCCCCCGACAGGCCCGCCTGGCGTCCTCGGCGGTTTGGACGGACTCATCTCCCAAGAGGGGCCCCAGCTCCCGCGCCCGGGCCTCCGCCAACGCCTTCCAGTCCCTTTTCGGAAAAGGTTCCTCGATCAATTCGATGGCGATCCCGTCGGCGCGAGCCCACCGAAGAAGTTGTTCTAAACCGTTGGGGTCATAACTTTGGTTGGGGTCCAACAAGAGGCGCGCCCGGGGCGCGGACCGGCGGGCGGCGCGAACCCGATCCCGGTTGAGGGCCTGGGGTTCGTGGCCGTTCAGCTTGAGTTTGAGAAATCGCCAACCGGCGCGAGCCGCCGCCCGGGCCCGTTTTCCGACGACCTCCGGCGCGACGGCGGAGATCGAAAGGACCGTTTCGATTTCCCGCTGGACGCCGCCCCACAGGGCGAACAAAGGGATCCCCTCCGCTTGGGACAAGGCGTCCCACAGCGCGGCTTCGAAGGCCCCCACCGCCGTGGGCCAGTCCCCCTCGACCCGCCACGATTCCGCCACCACCCGTTCGATGTCGCGGACGTCGCGTCCCCGAAACCGCCGCCCGAGCCGACGAATCGAGGCCGCCAGGAGAGGCCCCGTTTGCCACGGCATGGCCAAGGAGGAAGACGCCTCGCCCAGGCCGCGCCGGCCGCCCGAGAGGGTAACGCCCACGACCACGTTGTCCGAATGGCTTTTTTGTCCGAGGGCAGTGACGAAGGGATGGCGAAGAGACCGACGGACCGGGCGAACTTCCACCCGCTCCACTCGACCGGGGGTTATGCCCGGGGCCTACTGCTCGAGGAAGGAACCGAAACGGACGACGTAGCCTGCCGCCACGCCTCCCGCCTGAAGCGCCGCGCGGCGTACCCCGAACTTCTTCTTGAAGGTCACCCGGCGAACCACGTTGAATTCATGGACCGCCTCGATCAGGGTTTCCCCTTTCTCAAAAAGCATGACATGAGCGATGCGGTCGGAGCGCTCTTTCTTGGCCAGGAAAACCAGGTCCCCGGGGCGGAGAGCGTCGGCTTTCTCCAAAGGATGGGCGGCCATAAATTGTTCGTGAGCGTCCCGGGGCGCGTTCAGCGCCACGGCGCGGTAGGCCACGTTGACCAGGCCCGAACAGTCCACCCCGGAGGGATTCGCCCCCCCTTTGACATGGCCCGCCCGCCCCCCCCAATAATAGGGTTCCCCCAAAAACTGCCGCGCGGCCACCAGGATGGCCTCCCGAACCCCGTCGCTTTTCCGGGGAACGTCGCGGTCCAGGCGAAGTTCCGTGGTGCGGATCCAGCCCACCGTGCCGCTGGGTCCCTGGACCCGGGCCCAGGGTTTTTCAACGTAAACGACCCACAGCCGGGAGCCCATGGGGAACTCCATAAAAGGGGAATGCCACTTCGTGGTTTGCCGCACGCGGCCATAGCGCGCGGTGACGACGGCGCTGGGGAAAAAACTTCCGGGCCGGGGAAGGATCGCCTCTTTCAAAACCCACCCGGGATAACCCTGCCAACGGTCGCTGTGGGTGTATTCCACCTGTTCCGGCGCTTCCACCCGAATCCACCCGTCCCGCTCCTCGAACATTTGGACGCTTTCGCCGAATAAAAGCTGTGTTTCCTGTTGATCATCGACGGCGTAGGGACGTTGGGAAACCGCCTGAGGCGAAACGAGTCGAGGTTCCCGCCGGAGATCCGCCAGGGGAATCGCGACGATGCCCTCCTGGGGGGGATCGGCCGGAACCGGCGGAGCGGTCGGCGTTTCCGTGCGCACGGGCCCCTGGGGCGTGAACTGAACATCGAAGCCCCCCCGCGAAGAAACGGACAAAAACAAAGAACCGACCGCGAGACAGAGCGCGCGCAACCTCATAGCGTGACCCCTTCCTCCCACATCACCCGCAGGAGTTCCCCCACGCTCCACGCCTGGGCGGGACAGCCCCGCGGAGTGTGAGGCGGGTTTCCGTCGAAAATTTCGGACACTTGGCCGACCCCGGCCTCGGTCAAGTGATGGAGAAAGGGCTGGAGAAATCGAACCAACTGTTTTTTGGTCTCCTCCGTGGATCCGAACGCCTTGACGTAGGCGGTCATGAAGGGTCCCAGAAGCCAAGGCCAGACCGTGCCTTGGTGGTAGGCGCCGTCCCTTTCGTGGGGCGACCCTTCGCAACGGCCGCGGTATTCAGGAAACCGTCCAGCCAGCGTTCGGAGCCCCCGCGACGTGTGAAGTTCCCACCACGCGGTCTCCACCACGGGACGAAAATGTTTCTCTTCCAAAATCTCGTAGGGAAGGCTGACCGCCAGCAGGGCGTTGGGGCGAAGCGCGGGGTCCCGGTGTTTTCCATCCAGCCCATCATACAAACACTGGTCCTCCTCGTTCCAGAATTTTTCATTAAAACTTTTTTGCGCCACCTGGGCCAACTGATCGTAGCCCCGCCCGGCCTCTTTTAGCCGCAACTGGATCTCGACCAAAAACTGGAGGGCGTTGTACCAAAGGGCTTGGATTTCAACCGGCTTTCCTCCGCGCGGGGTGACCGATTGACCGTCCACCCGGGCGTCCATCCACGTGAGAGGAACGTCCGCGGCCGGCGCCACGATTAAACCGTCACCGTCCATGTGAATGTCGTACCCCGCCCCGTTTTGATAAGCGTCCACGATGTCCCGCATGACGGGCAACCAGGTTCGGACGGAGGCGTCGTCGTGGGTCGCTTTGTGATAGGCCTGGACGGCGCGAATGAACCAAAGCGGAGCGTCCACCGCGTTGTAGGCGACGGAGGAACCGCCTTCCGGAAAAAGGTTCGGTAAAAGCCCCTGGCGGACGTGGCGGGCAAAGGTGTTCAGGAGCCCGGGAGCTTCGGACCATCGCCCCGTGGCCAGGAAAAGGCCGGGGAAGGAAATCAGCGCGTCTCGGCTCCAATCGCCGAACCAGGGGTACCCCGCGATGACGCTGGAGCCCTCCCCCCGGGAGACCACGAACTGGTCGGCGGCCAGGGAGAGGGCGCCGCCCAGGGCCCCGCGAACCAGGGACCCCTTGACGATTTTTCGCCGTTGTTCCCGCTCTTCCTCTTCCCAGCCCTCCGCCGGGAACGCGAGGCCCGGAACCACGGAAAACATCAGGCGCGCCGGGGTCCCCACCTCGAGGGGCAAACGGAAAAAACCGGGACAAAAAACGTCTTCGGTTTTTCAAGGCCGCGCCGCTCCTCCTGCACGTAGACCTGGTTCCGGAACCAGGAAGGGGCGCTCTCGAACCGCCCCCGGGCGGTCGTCACCGAAAGGGTTCCGCCGTCGGGAACGTCGGCGTGAAAGGCGCGTTCCGTGGCATGGACCCGGCCTTCGAACCGGCCGTCCTGGCGTCCCAAAGCGTGGTGGTCCCGAAAGGAAAGGAGGGGCCGGGCCTCGAGTTCCACGGGCGGTCCCGAAAGGAGCCGGTAGGTCAAAACCCCGGTGTCTTCGCCGTAGCGGAGAAAAAAAGATTTTTCCAGTTTTCCTTCGCCCCAATCGTAGGTCCAGGTCGGGAAAGGGTCCAGGCGGAAGGATTCGAGCCGTTCGGCGCCTTGGGGGTGAACGACGTCGGGGTATTGCTGACAGGAGAGGTCCACGCGGCTCCCGCCCCGGATCACCGCTTCTTCCACCCGGTTGACGAGCTGGAAACGGTCCAGGGGGGGACGGCGGGCGACGGTCAGAAGCCCGTGGTAACGGCGCGTGGTCCCCCCCGACACGGGGCCCATGGCGTAACCGCCCCGCCCGTTGGTTTCCAACCATTCCCGCTCGCTCGCCTCCGCGTAGGTGCCGCAAACGGCGCGGCCGAGAGAAACGATGGGCGGCCCGGCGGGAGGCATGCGGGCCGTCAAGACCCTCGGACCATTTTTAAAACCATTTCTCCCATGTCCGCCGGAGAGTCGATGACTTTGACGCCGGCCGCTTCCAGCGTCGCGCGCTTTTCCGCCGCCGAGCCGTGAGAGGCCTGCCCGTCGCCCGCGTCCACGATGGCCCCGGCGTGTCCCATGCGCCGGCCCTCCGGGGCGGTGCGCCCGGCGATGAAGGCGAAAAGGGGCTTGGACATTTTTTTCTTGAAAAACATCGCCGCGTCCTCCTCCGCCGACCCGCCGATCTCCCCGATCATCAAGACGGCGTCGGTGTCCGCGTCTTTTTCGAAAAGCTCCAAAATGTCCACGAACGTAGACCCCTGAACCGGGTCTCCCCCGATCCCGAGCACCGTGGATTGGCCGATGCCGCGCTGGGTCAATTGCCAGACCGCCTCGTAGGTCAGAGTGCCCGACCGGGAAACGACGCCGATGCGCCCGGGTTTGTGGATGTACCCGGGCATGATCCCGATCTTGCAACCGGGCCGCCGTTCGTCCCCCGGGGTAATGACTCCCGGGCCGTTGGGACCGATCAACCGGGCGCCGGTCCCTTTGAGAGTCGCCTTCACGCGAGCCATGTCCAACACCGGGATCCCTTCGGTGATGCAGAGGAGCAGGCCTACCCCCGCGTCCGCCGCCTCCAGAACGGCGTCGGCCGCGAAGGGAGGCGGAACAAAAAGGATCGAGGCCGTGGCTCCCGTTTCCTTCACCGCTTCTTTCACCGTATTGAAAACAGGGATGCCGTCGAGGTTGGAGCCCCCTTTCCCCGGCGTCACCCCTCCGACCACCTGGGTGCCATAGTCCCGGCAGGCTTTGGCGTGGAAGGACCCGGCCGCCCCCGTGATTCCCTGGACGATGACCCGGGTGTCGCGATCGATCAGGATGCTCATGGTTCCTGGGTGTCGGCGGCGGTCGGTTCCGTCAACACCGAGGCCAGTCGCAACGGGTGATGAATGGTCACCGCCGAGATCTGGGACAAAGGAACGAAACTCAGGGCCTCCGCCGCTCCGTCGGTGTTCTTGAAATGTCCCACCGTCACGACGAACTGTTGGGCGTGGTCTTTCCTAAACTGAAGCAGAACCCCCGCCACGGAAGCCCCGTTGGACAGATAGAGAGTCAGAAGCGGGGCTTCCTCGGGCTTGCCCGAAGCGAGCCCCGTCAAACGCCGCAGAACGTCCGCCACGTTATTGGGCGGGATTTTCATCAGACTTTCGTATGGGTTCATCAAGAAAGACTCCTTTTTGTTTTCCATGGCTTGGATTCCGGCACGCCCCGAACGGGAGCTTTTGGGCTAGGCCAACGACGATGAAAGGGCCACGGCCTTCCGCGCGGCGTCGGCCAGGTCCGAGGCCGGGGTAATCGCGAGGCCCGATTCGGCCAAAAGCTTTCGCCCCTCCTCCACCCGGTTCCCCTCCAACCGAACGACCAAGGGGCGGTCCAAACCGGTGCTTTTGACGGCCTGCACAATGCCCTGGGCGATGACATCGCATTTCATGATCCCGCCGAAAATGTTCACCAGAATCACCTTCACGTGGGCGTCCGACAAAATGATCTTAAAGGCCTCGGTCACCTGCTCGACCTTGGCGCCTCCCCACGTCGAGGAAGTTCGCGGGCTCCCCGCCGTGAAGCTTGATGATGTCCATGGTGGCCATGGCCAGACCCGCCCCGTTCACCATGCAACCGATGGCGCCGTCCAACCGGATATAGGAAATGCCCACCTCGATGGCGCGCCGCTCGGCGTCCAAAAGGTCGGCCCGATCGGCCTCTTTAAAGAGGTCTTCCTGGCGGAACGAAGCGTTGTCGTCGATGGTGATCTTGGCGTCCATGGCCAAAAGCCGGTTCCCCTCCGGCCCGGCGATAACACCGAGGGGGTTCACCTCCACCAAACTGGCGTCCAAGGCAAGAAACATCCGAACCATGTTCCGGAAAAACGGGACCGATTCTTTCAGTTGTTCTCCGGCCAGCCCGGTGGCGAAAGCCACGTCGCGGGCTTGAAAAGACTCCAATCCCCGCAGGGGATCGATGTCCACCCGCACGATTTTTTCCGGCGCCGTGGCGGCCAAGGTCTCAATGTCCATGCCGCCTTCGGCGGACACCAGCAAAACCGGTTTCCCGGTCTTTCGGTTCATCAAGACCGCCGCGTATAACTCCCGCTGGACCTGGACGGCGGGTTCGGCCAAAATCGATCGAACGATCAATCCCTGGGGCCCCGTTTGATGGGTGACGAGGGGTTTTCCCAACAGCCCCTTGGCGAAAGCCGCGGCTTCGGCCGCGTCCCGCAGGACCCGCACGCCCCCCGCCTTCCCCCGGCCGCCCGTGTGAACCTGGGCCTTCAGAACCCACGGACCGGTCCCCAATTTTCCCAAGGCCGCCTTCACCTGCCCCGCCTTGGTGATCACCCGTCCTTTCAAGACAGGCAATCCGAACTCCTCCATCCGGCGTTTGGCTTGATATTCGTGAAGTTTCATTGATTCTCCTGGATTGACGTCGAATCGTAGCGTGATTCAAGCAAACTTTGAAGCCCCTTAAAAGATGTTCCTCCGAAACGGCGGGGCCGACGTTGTGGAACCGAGAGGTTTTAACTATCATATTCCCGCGGCCACTTGGCGATCCACAAAAGGAACCCCATGCCCACTCCCTCTGAGCGACGGCTAAAAGACAAGAAGATCGGTGAAATCATCAACCCCCGGTTGATCCAATCCCCCCCGGACATTTCCGTGGATCGCGCCATTGAATTGATGCGGGAAAATAACTCGGCCTACCTCGTGGTGGCCGAAGCGAAGCGCGTGGTCGGCATATTCACCGAATCCGACGTGGCGCGAAAAATACTCAACACGAAGGTGGACACCCGCCGCCCCGTCCGCGACTTTATGACCGCCGATCCCCTGGTGCTCCGGCAAGACGACCCCGTGGGCCGGGCGGTGGACCTGATGGCCGACAACGACGTCTACCACATCCCGCTGGTGAACGAAAAACAGGAACTGGTGAACGTCCTGAGCGTGCGGACCCTGGTTCGCTTTTTGGCGGAATTCTATCCCGGCGAGGTCTACAACATCCCCCCCAATCCGCACCAAGTCGCCCACACGGCCGAGGGGGGCTGACCGGTGAAAGAAAAGAAGATCCTTCCCGCCGTCACCGTCCGCTTCGCCGGGGATTCCGGCGACGGGATGCAGTTGACGGGAGACCAGTTCACGGACACCACCGCGGCGATGGGCAACGATTTCGCCACGATCCCGGACTTCCCGGCGGAAATCCGCGCCCCCGCCGGAACTCTCCCCGGCGTTTCCAGCTTCCAACTCCAATTTTCCGACGGCCCCATTTTCACGCCGGGCGACCGGGCGGACGTGCTGATCGCCATGAACCCGGCGGCCCTCAAAGTCAATCTTCACCATGTCAAAAAGGGCGGCCTCTTGATCTTGAACGAGAACGCCTTCGATCCTCAGGGTTTGGAGAAAGCGGCCTACCGCGCCAATCCGTTGGAGGACGGGACCTTGAGGGAGTGGCAGGTCCTCAAGGTTCCCCTGGCCGACCTGACCCTGAACGCCCTCAAGGAACATCCGATCCGCGACTCGGAAAGAACGGTGCAAAAACTTTTTCGCCCTGGGCCTCATGTTCTGGCTCTACGACCGGAGCCTGGACCACACGGTGGATTGGATCTCCGAAAAATTCGCCAAGAAAACCGAGTTCGTCGACGCCAACATCGCCGCGCTCAAAGCCGGATACAACTACGCCGACATCACGGAACTCCTGCCCACCCGGTTCGAAATCCGCAAGTCGAAACTGGAACCCGGCACCTACCGAAAAATCACGGGCAACGAGGCCACCGCCCTGGGACTGATCGCCGCCGCGGAACTGGCCGGTAAAACGCTCTTCTACGGTTCCTACCCCATCACGCCGGCCTCGGGAATTTTGGAAGGGCTGTCCAAACACAAGGAATTCGGAGTCAAAACCTTCCAAGCGGAAGACGAGATCGCCGCCATCGGCTCCGCCATCGGGGCCAGTTTCGGCGGAGAATTGGGCGTCACGGGAACCTCGGGCCCCGGCTTCTGCCTGAAATCGGAAGCGCTCAATTTGGCCGTGATCACCGAACTCCCGCTGGTGGTCGTCGATGTCCAGCGGACGGGCCCCTCCACCGGCATGCCCACCAAGACGGAACAAACCGACCTCCTTCAAGTCCTCTTCGGACGGAACGGCGAGTCCCCCCTTTGCGTGATCGCCCCCAAAAGCCCCGCGGATTGTTTCAACGCCACGGTCGAGGCCTGCCGCATCGCCCTCACCCGCATGACGCCCGTGGTCGTGCTTTCCGACGGCTATTTGGCCAACAGCGCGGAACCCTGGAAGCTTCCGGCGGTTCAGGACCTGCCCAAGATCGTCGTGACCCACCCGACCCAGTGGAAGGGACCTTTTACCCCCTACGCCCGGAACCCCGAAACCCTCGCCCGGCCCTGGGCCAAACCCGGAACCCCAGGTTTGGAACATCGAATCGGCGGTCTGGAAAAGCAAGACGTCACGGGGTCCGTGAGTTACGATCCGGACAATCACGAAAAGATGGTGAAGCTCCGGGCGGAAAAAGTCGCCCGCATTGCCGACGACCTCCCGCCGCTGGAAGTCCGCGGGCCCGCCCGGGGAAAGATCCTCGTCCTGGGGTGGGGGTCCACCTACGGCGCCATCCACGCCGCCGTGGACGAAGTGAACGCTTCCGAGCGGGGCCCCGTGTCCCAGGCGCATCTGCGTTATTTGAACCCCTTCCCGAAAAACACCCGGGAGCTTCTTTCGAATTTCGACAAGGTGTTGGTCCCCGAATTAAACTTGGGGCAGTTGATCCTGCTTCTCCGGCACCAATTCAACGACGGCGAGCTCTCCAAAGCGCCGCGATTCATCGGGCTGAACCGGGTGCGGGGGATCCCGTTCTTCGTTTCCGAAGTAAGGCAAGCCATCGAGGAAATCCTCTAATGGAAATCCATCTTCCGCTGTCCGCCTCTCGTCCAAAATTCACCAAGAATGATTTCGTCTCGGGCGCGGAGGTCCGCTGGTGCCCGGGGTGCGGAGATTACTCCATTCTGGGGGCCGTCCAGCAAACCCTCGCCAAGTTCGACGTCCCTCGGGAGAACTATGTGTTCATCTCGGGGATCGGCTGTTCTTCCCGGTTCCCCTATTACATGAACACCTATGGCTTCCACACCATCCATGGCCGGGCCCCCACCATCGCCACGGGACTCCGTTGCGTCAACAAAGATCTGTCCATCTGGGTGATCACCGGCGACGGGGACGGCCTCTCCATCGGCGGCAACCACATCCTCCACGCCATGCGCCGGAACCTGAACTTCAACGTTCTCTTGGTCAACAACCAAATCTACGGACTGACCAAAGGGCAGTATTCCCCCACCTCGCCCACGGGGAAAGTGACGAAGTCTTCCCCCTACGGGTCCATTGAGCACCCCATCAACCCGCTCTGCATCGCCATCGCCTCGGAAGCCACCTTCATCGCCCGCACCCTGGACTCCGACCCCCGCCACATGAGCGCCATGTTCGAACGCGCCATGCGGCACAAAGGCGTCTCCTTCATCGAAATTTACCAAAACTGCATCATTTTCAACGACAAAACCCACGCGCCCGTGACGGGGCGGGACACCCGGGAAGACCGCATGGTCTACCTGGAAAACGGCAAACCCCTGATTTTCGGGCGGGCCGACAAAAAGCGGTCCATCCGGCTGAACGGCCTTTACCCCGAGATCGTGGATTACGACCCCACCAACCCCCGGGACCTCCTGATCCATGACGAAGCCGACCCGCGGCCCAACCACGCTTACCTCCTCACTCAGCTGGTGTATCCGGATTTTCCCGTGCCCTTCGGTGTGTTCCGGTGTGTGGAAAAACCGACGTATGACGACCTGATGAACGAGCAGATTCAGGCCGTGATCAAAAAGAAAGGGCGGGGGAACCTCACCTCGCTTCTCTACGACGAAGACACCTGGACGGTCCAATGAAAAACTCCTGCCCCATTGCGGTTACGAAAACCGAACCGAAGCCGACCATTGCGCCCAGTGCCTCCACTCGCTGATGAAGCGGGACATCCCCTCCGTCCGCCGGCGGGACAACGCTTTCCAAGACGCCCTTCTGAAGGAACCGGTCTCGGAACTTCTGACGGGTTTGGACCTCCTGGTCTGCAGTCCCGACGACACGGTGGAGAAAATCGTCAAAATCTTTCAAAAAGAGAAGAAGGGGTGCGTCCTGGTCTACCAAAACAAGAAAATGGTGGGCATCCTCTCCAACCGGGACCTGGCCCTGCGAGTCGCCGGCCTCCACCCGGACCTGTCCAAAGTGAAGGTCGAGGACGTCATGACCCGGGACCCCAGCTTCGTGCGCCCGGAAGACCCCATCGCTTTCGCGGTCAACAAAATGGCCATCGGCGGGCACCGCCACGTCCCCGTGCTTCGGGCCGACGGAACCCCTGTGAGCATCCTTCTCATCCGAGACGTCCTCCGATACCTGTCCGCCTCAAAGAAGAGCTACTGAGCCACCCCTTTCCTCTCAACTTTCTCACAAAGGATATTCCATGAAAACGCGAAACGTCATCATCATCGGTTCCGGCCCCGCGGGGTTCACCGCGGCCCTCTACGCCTCCCGCGCCGACCTCCAACCGCTGGTTCTGGGGGGCTTCCTGAAAGGCGGCCAACCGGGCGGCCAGCTGATGACCACCACGGAGGTGGAAAACTTTCCAGGTTTCCCGGAAGGGATCATGGGCCCCGAACTCATGAACCGGATGCGCCAACAGGTGGAACGGTTCGGCGCCGAGGTGTTGGACAAAGACGTGGAGTCGGTGGACTTTTCCTCACACCCATTCAAAATAACGACGGACGAAACCGAATACACGGCGAAAGCCGTCATCATCGCCACGGGCGCGGCCGCCAAACGGCTGCACACCGAGGCCGAAGCCAAGTTCTGGAACCGCGGCATTTCCGCCTGCGCCACCTGCGACGGCGCGCTTCCCCTCTTCCGAAACAAACCCATCGTCGTCATCGGCGGCGGCGACACCGCCATGGAGGAAGCTCTCTACCTGACCCGATTCGGGTCCCAGGTCATCCTGCTCCACCGGCGAGAAGAGTTCCGCTCCTCCCGCGTCATGCTGGACCGAGCCAAGGCCAACCCTAAAATCACCTTCAAGGTCCCCTACACGCTGGAAGACACCCACGGGGAGAAAACCCTCGAGCAGTTGAGGATCAAGAACGTCAAGACCGGCGCCCTGGAAACCCTCTCCGCCGCGGGCCTTTTCCTCGCCATCGGCCACGACCCCAACACCGGCCTGTTTAAAGGTCAAATCCATACCGACGAGGTCGGTTACGTCAAAACCGACGGCCACACCCGCACCAACATCCCGGGGGTCTTCGCCGCCGGCGATTGCGTGGACCACGTCTACCGCCAAGCCATCACCGCCGCGGGCCAGGGGTGCATGGCCGCCATCCAAACCGAACGCTGGCTCGCCGAACACGAATAGCCCAAATAATCCCCACGCCACTGTTTTTGCCCCAAAGCCGTTTCAAGCCGTTTTTCCCCCTCCCTGAACGAGGCGGCCTATTTTTTAACTTGACGTGGGTTTTTTTTCTTGGTTAAATTGCCCACGCGGGCAAATACACCGCCCGGGGATGAAGACAACGACCTTAAAGGGGTTTCCAATGAATCGATCCATACGGCAGGTTCTCTGCGTCCTGGCGGCCGCTTCGGCGGCGCTTCCGGCGGCCTTGCGGGCCGACCTGATTCCCGCCTCCGACACAGGGGAAGAAGTGTACCGCATCAATTGCGGAACGACGACGGACCTCGTCCTGGATGGAAAACTCTGGATGAAAGACGAACCCTTTGATGGTCTTTACCGGTGGGGTTATTTTGGCGGCCAACCCGCGGAAAGCGCGGACCCGCAAATCGGGAATCTGGACGAAGTCTATCGATCCCACCGCTACGGGAGGAATGTTCGTTACCGGATCGAGGTCCCGGGCGGGGGCTACAACATTAAACTCCTCTTTTGCGAGACCTATTGGGACGCGGAGGGGCAGCGCGTGTTCAGCGTGAAAGTAAACGGCACCGTCGTTCAGAGCAAACTGGACGTTTGGAAAGCCGCGGGTGGAAAAAACAAACCCTATTCCATAGAAGTCAACCTTCCCATTTATAACAACGGCATTGAAATCGAATGCTTCCAGGACGATTCAGACCCCGACAACGCCTTCATTTCAGGAATCCAGATCACCAACACAGCCTTTTATCCGCGGGAATTCCTTAAATGGATGTCCAAAAAGATGTTCTGGTATTTCTGGAACGAGGCGGATCCCACCACCGGCCTCGTGAGCGATACCGCCTTCAGCTTCAAAGAAGGACACTCCCGCAAGGCCCACATTGGGGCGACGGGGTTCGGGCTCAGCGTTTACACCATCGGCGCTGCCAATGGGTGGATCACCAATCAAGAAGCCCACGACCGGATCGTCAAGGTTTTGAACGTCTTCGAATCCCAAACACCGAATTTCCACGGTTTTTTTTACCGGTTCTTGAACGGGCCGGACGCGGCCCGTTGGGTGGATGGAGACGACCGGTCGGAAATTTCCACGGTCGATTCATCTCTTTTCATCATGGGAGCCCTCCAAGCAGGTGAGTATTTCCGGGACACCTACCCGGACATCGCCGACCAAGCGGATCGGCTTTACCGCCGCATGGATTGGACCGCGTTCACGGGCCATACCGGCGACGGATTCCGGGACACTTTCCTCTCCATGGGCTGGACGGATGAATCGGGTTACTTGCCCGCATTGTGGGACGGTTATTCCGAATCCATCTTCATTTACCCGCTCGCCTTCGGGTCCCCGACCCACGCCATCAGCACCGCCGCCTGGAACAACCTTAACCGCGGGTGGGAGAACCGTCAGGGGATCGATTACATGCACGGGTTTGGATCCGCTCCTCTCTTTTACCACCAATTCCATCACCTCTACTTTGACATGCGCGGCGTCCACAACGACTTCCTCGACCAGGGGCTTCACGACGATTTCGGCGACTACTCGAAGAACTCCTGCTCGCCACGGAGGTCAATCGCCTCACCTGCCTGAACGATCCCCAAAAACGCTATGACGACAACCGCTGGGGCTTGACCGCGGCCTATGGGGCGGACGATCTCTACCACGTCTACGGAGTGGACGACCACGACGGAACCGTCGCCCCGGCGGCGGCGGGGACGTCCATTGGGCTCACTCATTATCATTCCACCAACTATGAAAACACCCTGGCCGCCCTTCGTCATATGTATTTCCAATACAAGAGCGCCATTTGGGGCCGCCACGGGTTCACCGACTCCTTCCGCGTCCGGCCCAACCCCGGGGTTTCCAATATCACCCTCGGCATCAACAACGGACCCCTCGTCATCGCCCTGGCCAACCAACTCACGGAACTCGCGCCGTTAACGGTGACGGAGAGCTTCATGAAAAACCCCCATATGCAACGGGGAATGAATCTCCTGGGCCTTCGTCCCTACACCGAGCCCTACGCCTTCGCTTCCTCGATTTTGAACGGCAACCAGGCCCGCTACGCCGTGGACGGGACTTTGGCTACCCGCTGGGAATCGGCCTGGGCCGATCCCCAGTTCCTCGCCATGGACTTCTTGGCGCCGAAAAAGGTCAACCGGGTGACGATCCAATGGGAAACCGCCCACGCGAAGAGTTACGGAATCCAGTATTCTAACGACGGGGCCCGCTGGACGGAGGTCTTTACGACAACGGCCGGTGATGGCGGCGAAGACATCGCCGATTTCCCCGCCGTGACGGCCCGCTACTTCCGCATTTTCTGCCGCCAACGGGGTGGTATTAACGGCAACATCTGGGGGTATTCCATCCTGGAAACCCGTTTCGAGAACGTATTGGGGGCCCTCCCCGTGGCCCCCTCCGGCCTGGCTCCGACCGGACATGCCATGGACCGGATCGCGTGGGCTTGGCAGGACAACGCCGCGAACGAAACCGGTTATCGATTGTATGGCGCCACATCGGCCGCCGGGCCTTTCACCCTGAAAGCCGAGATCCCCGCAGATACCACCCATTTCACGGAAACGGGGCTCGTCCCAGGCCGAACCTACTACCGCACCGTCGCGGCCGTGAACGATGCGGGCGAAACGTCCTCCCCCATGGCCTCCGAAACCACGGACGCGGTGTTCACCTCCTATGGTCCCCTGGCGGCGGATGGGACGATTCGAAGCGTCATGGATGAAGCGGGACAACTGCACGTCGCGTTTTACGATCCCTCCCGGCAGGGACTTCGCTACGCCCTTTGGAATGGGACGGCTTGGACCGCGGGGGAAATGATCGATCCGACGGCCTCGGGAATCCCCACAGGGGACGGACATATTGTTCTTTCCGCCCAGGACCTGGCGGTCGACGCCTTTGGACGGCCCCAGGTCGTCTATTACAGCGGGGACGGAAATATTCGCTGGGCCCTGCGGGAAAACGGCGCCTGGAGAAATGAGGTCGTCGCCGGCGTGAACCCAAACGTGGTGGTCCATTTGACGGTGGATCCGAGCGGGATCCCCCATGTCGTCTGGTCCGTTCCCGGAGGCGAAACCGAACTCCGCTACGGTCGACGAACAAGCGCGGGTTGGTTGATCGAAACGGTGGCGAGAGGCGTGGCCGCGAACACGAGCCACCTCGCCCTGGACGAGACCGGGCGGCTTAACGTGGCGTTCGGCTCGATAGGAGACTCCCACGCCCTCTTCTACACGGTCCGGGACACCGCGGGCTGGTCCGCGCCGGAACAGGCGGATTCCATCGAGGAATGGCGCTACCGGGTGGAACCCACCCTCCTGATGGACGGGGAGGGTCAACCTCGCATTTTGGATTGTCTGAACAACCGGGATGGGCGGGTTCGTTACAGCGCGCGAACAGCCGCCGGATGGGCGAGTGAATACGCCCATTCCGATTCGCCGGATTGGGACCACACCGACACCCCTGCGCCCGGATTCGCCCTGGACGGAGCCGGGGTCGCGCACGCGCTCTACGTTCTGCATTACAATTACAATCCTCCGATGACCCGGACCGTTTATGGCGTCCGTTCCGAGACCGGCTGGACGGAGACCACCCTGGCGGAGGACGAACGGTGGAGCGCCCCCGCCTCGTTGACATTGGACGCTCTCGGGCGGTCCCATCTGGTGACCCTATCGACGGACGGACGGATCCGGCTCATCCGGCTGGAGACCGGTGCGGCCCCCCCGCTGGGCGGAGGACCCAACAGCCGCGTCCAAGGCCCCACAGGCCTGACCGGAGTTTTAGCCTCCGGCGCGGTAACATGGACCTGGACCGATCGAGCCTCCAACGAGACGGCCTACCGCCTCTATGGATCGACCAGCGCCCAGGGCCCCTTTGCCCTCATCGCGAATCTTCCCGCGAACGCGACGAACTTCAAGGAAACCGGTATTCTTCCAGGTAAAACGGTTTTCCGGTATGTGGCCGCTTCAAACGCGGGGGGATCGGTCACATCGGCCCAAAGTTCTGTGGGCGGCAAGGCGCCCGCGGCCCCTTCACAAGTCTCGTTGGCGGCCCGCGGCAACAACAGCCTCCGTTGGTCTTGGAAAGACAACGCCACAAACGAAACCGGCTACCGAGTGAGAAGGGCCGCCGACATCGCGGTCCTGGTGGACAACTTGCCCGCCAATACCGTGTCCTGGACGCAATCCGGCCTCGGGGTCAACACGCCCCAGCAAGTGAGGGTGGAAGCGTTCAATGGAAACGGAACCGCCTCGTCTCCAAACTCGTCCGTGTTCTTTACGCTGGCCAACCCGCCCATGGGGACAACCTTGAACAAGGTCAACGGGCAGCTCACCCTGTCCTGGTCCGCCAACGGAAATCCGGCCAACACGCTTTACGGAGCCTATCGTTCCGTTAGAAATGGCGTTTTTGCACGGGTCTATTTTGGGCCTAGCCTGTCCACCCCCCTCACCGGGATCGCCGCCGGAACGCCCTATGCCTTTAAGGTCCGCGCCCAAAATGGAAACGGGGTGGTCACCTCCTTTGACGCGACGGTGTCCACAGGGCCGAAGACATCCGGGTTCGGGGCGCTTTCCATTTACGAAACCAGTGATTCCCCCGCCTCCGCTCCCACGGCTTTGCCGACCTTCTCCCCGCCCCCGGGCGGCTGGACGGACAAGACGGCGGTTTACCTGGATCCCGTGGAGGAATCCCTTCCCCCCACCCCGTCCCCATGGAGAAGCGCCGGAATCTGGCGGATCTCGGGAGACGACGGGGATGGGACGCCCGTGACGGTCAACGCCCACCGCGGTTCCGATCTCCTGCGGTCTGCCGTGGCCGCGTTGGATGAGGAAACGGGTCAATGGCGAATGTGGGGCCCCTCGGCCGCGCTGTCGAAGCCTTGCACAGTGGCTCTGCTCCAAGCCCCGCCCGCGACCCCTCAAACGGTGCGGGTGTATCCCAATCCGTTTCGGCCGGGGACCGGGCAAACGTCCGTGACGATCGGGGGCGTGCCGGAAGGAACCCTGGTGAAGATCCACACGGCGGCCGGCGACTTGGTGCGGCAACTGGACCCTGCGGGGACCAACGGCGCCACCTCCTGGGACGGACGCAACGGATCCGGACATTCGGTGTCCTCCGGCGTTTATTTCGGCGTGGCGGAAAAAGACGGGGACCGTCGTACCTTCCGCGTGACCCTCATCCAATAAATTCTTCCCTCCCAGGAAGCGGGGGGCCCGGGCCTTCGCGGTCGGGCCCCCTTTCTTTTTGCTCCCCCGACCGCCGGAAGGAATGGTAGAGTATCTCCCAGAGGCTCTCCCCACACCCTATGCCCCGTCCTCTTCCGGCTTGCAACGGTTCTCCCGTGACGCGAATGATTGCGGTGGGCACGGCGTTGCCCCGGCTTCGGGTTTCTCAAAAAGATGCCCTCCGGTTCATCCTAAAAAACTTCGACCTTCGGGCCAGGACCCGGGCTTTTTATCGTCGCGTGTTCTCTCACCATTCGGTGGCGACCCGGCACTTCGCGGTGCGGAAACTAGAAGATATTCTAGACCGGGATCTCGATCGTAAAAATGCCCGGTTCGAACGCGAGGCTCTTCGCCTTTCAACGCTATCTCTCAAACGGGTCCTGTCGCTGGCGCGGAGAGTCCCCTCCCAGGTAGATTTCCTCGCCGCGGCCACCTGCACGGGGTATCTTTGTCCCGGGCTGGCGGCCCGCGTGGTCGACGCGGCGGGGCTCCGGCACGACGTTCCATTCGCGGACCTGGTTGGAATGGGATGCGGCGCGGCCCTGCCGGCCCTTCAGGCGGCGAACTCCTTTTGCTTGGCGAACCCCGGCGCGCTGGCCGCCGTTGTCTGCACGGAAATCTGCTCGGCGGCCATGGTGTCCGACGACGCCCCGGACCTCGTCGTCTCCAACGCCCTTTTCGGAGATGGGTCCGCCGCCGTCCTGCTTCAGTCCGGAGGAGGGAAAGGCCCCGCGTTGGTGGATACGGCGTCGCTCGTCGTCCCCGCCTGGAGGGAGGGCCTCCGGTTTCGAAGCGAAAAGGGCCATCTCCGGAACGTCCTTTCTCCGGAAGTTCCAATGCGGGCGGCCCGGGCCACGCGCACCCTCCTTCAAAAGCTCCTTCACCGCCAGGGGCTCCAAAGCAGACATAAGCCGGTGGATTCTCCACCCCGGCGGAGCCCGAGTGCATGAGGCCCTGGAGCGAGAGCTGGGGCTTTCCCCCACCGACCTTTTAGCGGGGCGGGCGGTATTGAAACGCGCGGGAAACCTCTCCTCCCCCGCCGTTCTTTTCACTCTGGCCGAGTCCCTCAAGCGCCGCCCCCCCCGACCGGGCGAGTGGGCGTTCATGGGTTCGTTCGGGGCGGGGTTTTCAGCCCACGCGGCTCTTCTGCGTTTTCCATGAATTTATTCCCCGACCTCCGCCTTCCCGTGGACGAAGACGAATGGATGGACACTTGTCCCTTTGACCCCGTCCAAGCACGCCGCGCCCTGGCCTATCTCGCCCTCACCAACCGCCGTTTCGGCGGAGCGGAGGCCGTTCTGGGCCATTTTCGAAGATGGTCCAAACGCTGGCACCCGGGGGAACCCGTGCGCATCTTGGACGTCGGGACGGGCGGCGCCGATATACCGGTCGCCCTGGCCCGCTGGGGCCGGGCCGCTGGCCATTCGCTTCGAATCACGGCCGTGGAACTGCACCCCTCCGTGGCTGAGCTGGCCCGAGAATCCGTTCGCGCTTACCCCGAGATCACCGTTCTCGTCCGGGACCTCCGAGACATTCCGAAAGAATTGACCTTTGATTATGTGACCGCCTCCCTTTTCCTCCACCACATGCCGCTCGCGCTCCGCGCTGAAACGCTTCACTGCCTGGACCGTCGCGCCCGGCGGGGGTTGGTGGTTTCGGACCTGCGGCGAAGCCTGCCGTCCTATTGGGCGGTCGGTCTCTCCAGTTGGGTCTGGGGCGACCGTATGGTCCGCCATGACGGACCCCTTTCGGTGAGACGGGCTTTTCGCGTCAATGAACTCGCGGCCCTGGCCGCGGAAGCCGGTTTGGGCTATTTGTCCGCGCGTCGGGAATCGTGGTTCCGGGTGAGTTTGGCGGGAGAACGGGCCTGAAAAAAGCCATCGTGGTCGGCGGGGGGCCAGCGGGAGCGAGCGCCGCCTTGGGGCTTCTCCGCTCCGGCTTCGCCGTGACGCTGGTCGAACAGCGTACCACGATCGGGCATCGGGTCTGCGGCGCCTTCCTGGACGCCGAAGCCCTGGCCCACCTGGCCTGGCTCGGGTTGGAAAACCAGGTGAGAGAGCGGGCCGTGCCCATCCACACCATCCGGGTCACCACCAACCGGGGCGCGGATCACCGAGGACCGCTTCCGGCCCCAGGCCTATCCCTCCCCCGGCCTGTTCTGGAGGAAATTTTGCTCTCCGCCGCCGAGGCCGCAGGGGGAGAGGTCCAACGGGGGGTTCGCGTCGGCGAACATCGCCGGGAAGGCGAGGGGTGGCTGTTGGATTTGCCGGGATTGCGAAAAACGGTCCGGGCCGATCTCCTGGTCCGAGCGGACGGACGTTTTTCAGGGGGAAGGCTCCGGAAGGATGGCCGGGGCTGGTATGGATGGAACGCGACTTTTTCGAAAGTGGTCCAGTCTTCAGGAGAGATGTCCCTGCACTTTTATCCCGGAGGCTACGTGGGGATCGTCACGTTCGCGGACGGGACATCCAACCTCTGCGGTCTCCATCGGCGAACCGGGGAGGCCCTGGACTGGGAAAGAGTGTTCTCCGAGGCCTGGGTCCTGAACAAGGCTCTCCGTTTCCTGATGGAAGGGTCCCGCCGAGAGAGTCCCTGGGCGGGGGTCGGACCGTTGCCCTTTTCCCGCGGCCTCAGCCCCTCTGACGGAACCCTTCGGGCCGGGGACGCCGCGGCCGTCGGAGATCCCTTCATGGGCGAAGGCATCGGCCGGGCCCTGGGCGCCGGGCCTCTTATCCACGGGGCGATCCGCGCCGCCGGAAAAAACGCCGACCCCGTTGCGACCTATGAATCCGTCTGGCGCCAAACGTACGGAAAGCGCCAACGGTTGGGGTGGGTCGCTCGGTCCGTCCTCAACCTCCCCCGCCTCTCCTCCCGTCTCATCGGCACCGTGCTCGCTTCCCCCGCCGCCGTGGGACAACTGACCCGGGTTTTCCACGGCGGCTCCGCCCCGAACCCACCCGAACTCAATTGATCGCGTTCAAACAAAAAACCGACTTCGCGTTTCCGAGCATCGACAAAGGACGTCGAAAAAAAACGGGGTCTCTTTGACTCTCTGAAAGAGAATTCCCTCTTCGCTGGTGAGCCCGTTCGCAGAGTTCACGCCACCGGGAGCGGCCGCACCGTCCGGCCCTTTGCGGATTGTCGGTGCAGTCCCGGCGATATCGGATGGGGTGAACGGGACAGGGCCACTGATGCGAGGGGAAGGTGAGGGAATAGGGGACGCGAGCTTTTGGGGGGTATTAGGACCGGCGCCGCGGGATCCGGTGAGGCCAGACAATCTCGGCCACCGCCTGGGCCGCCGCACGCGCTTTTTGTTCGGCCTCCGTTTCCGAAAAAACCGACGAGACCGGCGGAACCGGGTTGACGTCGGTTTTTTTGACCGACGATTCTTCCGGCGCCACACTGGCGGCCCCGTCGGTCGCATCGAGCCCCTCCTGAAAAGATTCGGCCAGGGAAGCGCTCGCCTTCATCATGTGGGATTCGATGTCTTTGATGTGACCGATGTAAGGGATCCGGATCCCATGGTATTCCATCTCCGGACCGATCGGGTTAAAAAGGATGTGGTAGCGTTTCAGAAGGTACCACAACCGTTTTTCCGAAACCATATACCAGTCCTTGAGATTGATGCGCTTGCTCACGTGGTACATGATCTTAAAGAGCCCCAGCACCACCGCGAACCGCCGACGCCGCTCCTGGCTCGGGAAATCCCCGTCCTCCGCCCGGTGAAAAGCGATGCTCCCTTTCGGGGAAGCCAAGGCTTGAACCCCGTAGAACCCATCTTCGACCCGGCGTCGGAAAGATCGCGCCACCGCCAGCCTCGACACCTCGCCGATGTGCTGGGAATGGGGGTTCTGGTCGAAATAAAAAGGAGCCACGGCTTGCAAGGTCGGCAACCCGGCCGAAGAGTTCAGAACCAAACGAATCGTCCCGATCACGTCGCCCTCGGAGTTTAGTGCGGCCATGTGAATGGAACAGGGGTCCCATTCGTCTTTCTCCATCCCGTCCGGATGGTCCCCCGCGTGCTCAAAACCGTATTCGTCCACATAGACCTGGTAACGGAGCCGAAAGACTCCGTTCAACAATTCCGGGGTCGTTGCCACCACAAATTTAAAATCGCCGAGAGTTATCATAAAAGTTGGCCCCAAACGAAGGGCACTTCAGACTACAATATTCCTTCCCATCGTTATATGCGCTCAATCATCCCTCTTGTCAAGACCCAAGCCGATTTCAATTAGAATTATTACTTATGCAATGGTACGGCCAAATACCTCACCCCCTCTCAGCCGAAAAAGGGCTATGCCATCAGGGGTGAGCGGGCATGAGCCGACTTTCGTGATCTCACGAAAAGGCAGGTTTACCCCGGACTTTACATTAGGCGTGAGGATCCAATAGTCGGCCCCATCCGGAAGGATCCGGAATTTTTCCAATACAAGTTCGTGCTGTTATCGGGATGACCAAAGCCTTAGGGGCTCCGTTAGGCCCCACCCGCATGGTTTGGTATAATTTTACCGATGACCCCTGTCGCGCAGCTAGCCGGAAACCTTTCCTTTTCTCCTGATCTTTTCGCCTACCATAGGCGGAAGACCCGGGTCGTCCGCGTGGGGGATGTGGGCGTCGGCGGGGAGAATCCCCTCCGTATTCAATCCATGACCACGACGCGCACCCAGGACACCCAAGCGACAGTGGACCAGGCGGTGCGCCTCATTCGCGCCGGATGCGAGATCGTCCGGGTCACCGCGCCCACGGAAGTCGACGCCGCGAACTTAAAAAACATCGCGGCCGCCCTTCGCGCCAAGGGGTTCCGTGTCCCCCTGGTGGCCGATATCCATTTCCGGCCGGAGGCCGCGCTCGAGGCGGCCGAACACGTGGAAAAAGTTCGCATCAATCCCGGCAACTTCACCGACGCCAAGGCCTTCAAAATCCGGGAGTATACGGACACCCAATACGACGAGGAGATCGCCCGCATCGAAGAACGGTTCACCCCCCTGGTTCTGAAACTCAAGCGGCTGGGCCGAGCCCTCCGCATCGGCACGAACCACGGCTCCCTGTCCGACCGCATCCTAAACCGCTACGGCGATACCCCGGAGGGAATGGTCGAAAGCGCTCTGGAATTCGTCCGGATCTGCGAACGGAACGGGTATCACGACATCATCCTTTCCATGAAAGCCTCCAACCCCAAGGTCATGATCGCCGCTTATCGACTGCTCGCGGCCCGCATGGCCCACGAAAACATGGACTACCCCTTCCACCTGGGCGTCACGGAAGCCGGCGACGGAGAGGACGGCCGAATTAAATCCGCCGTGGGGATCGGAGCGCTTTTGGAAGACGGGATCGGCGACACCCTACGGGTGTCGCTGACGGAAGAACCCGAACTGGAAATCCCCGTGGCCCGCCGCTTGGCGGCCCCCTACGACCACCGCCCCCCCACCTGTTTTTTGAACGCCAAAAGCGGAAACCAGGCCGTGGCGGACAATCCTTTTCACTACTCGCGGCGGCCGGCGCTCGAAGTTCGAGTGGGCCCGATGGGGGTGGGCGGCGCCCACCCGCCCCGCTCGGTGGCGCGGTTGAACCCCGCCACGGCGAACCCCGCCGCCGTTCTGACCATTTTGGAACAACGCCTAAAGACCGGCCGGGGCCTGCCTCCGGAGATCATCGAGTGGCCCGTCCGATCCACGGACGATCTCATTTCACTGGACCATTTCCGAAAGGCCCTGCGGTTCGAAACGGCCCGCTTGGGGTTCTTGACCCGCGTCGACGGGTTAGAATATCTGGACCGCGCCTTGTCCCTTTCGGACGGGATCGCCCTGAGCCCGAAGGGGCTCCAGGGGGCGGAGGACACCGCCAAAGCCTGCGCGAAGGCCGGGAAACCCCTTTGGCTCTTTGGAGAGGCCGTTGAGGATTTATTAAAAGCCGCTCGGTCGGCTTTTTTACACACCCCGAACATGGTCCTGGCGCTCGAAGACACGAACGTGTCCCGACTTTTGCATCAGGCCCGATACGGAATCGCCCAACCTTGGATAAAAGAAGCAAAACTTCCCTTCCATATCGTGGCCCCCTGGACGGCGGAGGAAGAATCGTCCCTCTTGTCCGCCTCGACCCTGGCCGGTGCGCTGTTGGCCGACGGAATCGGCGACAGCCTGACCCTGCGAACGGGTTTGGGCCTGGAACGGGAACTGGAGCTCACGGCGAACATCCTCCAAGGAGCCGGGGCGCGGGTCACCAAAGCGGAGTTTGTCTCCTGTCCCTCCTGCGGCCGGACGCTGTTCGACCTCCAAACCACGACGGACCGAATCAAGAAAAAAACGGGCCATCTGGTGAACGTCAAGATCGCCATCATGGGATGCATCGTCAACGGGCCGGGCGAAATGGCCGACGCGGATTTCGGCTACGTCGGAGGAGGCCCGGGGAAAATCAATTTGTATGTGGGCAAAGAGTGCGTGGAAAAAGGACTCTCGGCCTCACTGGCCGAAGACCGGCTTGTCTCATTGATAAAGGAGCATGGAAAATGGAGGGAACCCCAGTGATTCCAATCGTCCCAGACCGGAGAAGTGAAGCTCGTCCCATTTTGTTTCGGGTCTTTTTTTTCGCGGCCTTCGGGTTTCTCTTGTATCAGCTCCTCCGGATCGTCGCCCCCTTCCTTTCAGGAATCCTCTTGGCCATCACCTTGGCGTTGGTTTTTTACCCCCTCCACACGCGTTTTCTCCGTTGGAGCCGCGGCCGGCCGAACCTGGCGGCGGGGACCAGCGTCGCCACTCTTTTTCTGATCGTGGTGGTGCCGACCTTGTTTTTCCTCGCCCTCCTGGGCCGGCAAGCCGCGGCCATCTATCCATGGGCCCAAGAACAGGTTCAAGAGGTTCGAACGAACCCCCGCGCCACCCTGGAGGAACGGCTTCCGGCGCCCGTGAAGAAGGTGTGGAGACGCTCGCAAGAACTTCTGATCCAGGCGGGGGTCAATCCCCGCGACACGCTCCTCCGCACGATGGAAGGCATTGGAAACAAGGTGTCTTCCCTGGGCGCGTCCATCGTCAAAAATTTGATCTTGTTTGTCTTTCAAACCCTGATCATGGTCTTCACGCTTTTCTTTATCTTTCGAGACGGTAATCGATTGACCGAGAAAATAGTCGGCCTGATCCCCATGGAAACCGCCTACAAAACCCACATCCTGAACCGGTTAAACCAAACGCTCACCGCCGTGGTGCGTGGAATGTTCGTGACCGCGTCGGTCCAGGGTCTCCTGGCCGGGGTCGGGTTCGCCCTCGCGGGCGTCAGCTTTTCCGTGGTTCTCGGCTTCGCCACGGCGTTTATGGCACTCATCCCTTTCATCGGGGCGACCGCGGTCTGGTTGCCGGTGGGCGTCTACCTCATTTTGAAAGGCTGGGTGGTTCAAGGCGTCGGGATTCTTCTTTGGGGCGGTTTGGTCGTCAGCACCGTTGATAATTTTCTTCGCCCTTTCATCATCGGGAGCAAAGCCAAGATCCCCATCGCTTTGCTTTTTTTCGGCACCCTGGGCGGTCTTCAGGCCTACGGGCCCATCGGCCTCCTGGTGGGCCCCCTCACGGTGGCGAGCGTCCTCGCCTTCGCCAAAATCTACGGCGAACAGCTGGCCCGCGCGACGGAAAAAAAAGAAATTTCCTCCATCTCCGGATCCACGGCGGCCCCCCCCCTCCCGTGACCCCTATCGCCTCCCGGTCCAACCCCACGGTGGCCCGCTTTCGGGCCGCGCGGGACGGAAAGGACGGACGCTCCATTTTTGTCGAGGGGCGGCGTCTCTTGGAAGAACTGTTGGATTCGACCCTCACGCCCCGGGAAGCGGCGGTGATCCCCCAAAGCGAAAAAGATCCGAAAACCGCCCCGCTCATCCAAGCCTTGCGCGACCGAGGCGCCACCGTTCATGCGGTCACGTCTTCAGTCATGGAATTCATTTCCGATGTAGAAACCCCGCCCGGGATCGCCGTACGGGCGGACCGGCCCCACGGTTTTGACCTGGCCACGGTGGCGGGGCTTGGAACCCCGCCCCCCTTGATCCTCCTGTTGGACGCCCTTCAGTCGCCCGCCAACGTGGGCGCCATTCTTCGGTCGGCCGAAGCGGCGGGAGTGACCGCCGTGGGAGTCTTGCCCGGAACCGCGGACCCCCTCTCGCCCAAAGCCCTGCGGGCCTCCGCCGGAAGCGCTTTCCGAATACCGATCTTTCGAACCGACTCGATCCAAACGATCTTAAACGCCTTCCCCACCTCTCCCGCCCTGCTGGCGGCCGACGCCGGGGGATCCCACAGCTATTTCCAGTGGAATTGGACCGCCCCCTGCGTGCTCCTTTTGGGCGGCGAGGCGCGCGGGGTGAATTTCCCATCGCTCGGCGCCCTTCCCGTCCAGCGAATTAAAATCCCCATGGCCGGCCGGGTCGAGTCGCTGAACGTGGCCGTGGCGGCGGGGATTTTATTGATGGAGGCACGGCGGCAAAGAACAGTCCTTCACACGGGGTCGGCCTTCGCGTGACCCCCCCGGTCCAGGCTGGGCTCGATCGATTTTTAGGCCCCCTGGGACGCCCCTGGCGAAAGAAACGGCTGGGCGCCATTGTTCACGGCGCCTCCGTCACCGGCGCGCTGGAACACGCGGTGGATGCCCTCCGCCGCTCCGGGTTCCGACTGACCGCGCTCTTCGCCCCCGAACACGGCTTGGCGGCCGAACTTCAAGACCAAGCCCCGGTCCAGGGCGCCCGGGCCCCTCGGACAAACCTTCCCGTCTACAGCCTCTATGGAAAAAATCTGTCCCCCACCCCCGCCATGCTCGAAAACATCGACGCCCTGCTCTTCGACCTCCAAGACATCGGCGTTCGCTACTACACCTTCATCTGGACCATGGCCCTGGCCATGAAGGCCTGCGCCGAGAAGGACAAACCCCTTATCGTGCTCGACCGCCCCAACCCCCTGGGCGGGGAGAAATTGGAAGGCAACTTGCCGGACCCCGCCTTCGCCTCTTTTGTTGGACGACATCCCCTCCCCGTCCTCCACGGCATGACCGTGGGCGAATTGGCCCGCCATTTCAACCGGACGCAAAAATGGGGAACCGATTTGCACGTGGTCCCCATGGCGGGTTGGCGCCGGTCCATGCGGTTTAACGAAACGGGCCTGCCCTGGGTCCTCCCCTCCCCCAACATGCCGACCCTGGAAACCGCCACCGTCTATGGCGGCATGTGCCTTTTGGAAGCCACTAACCTTTCCGAGGGACGCGGAACCACGCGGCCTTTTGAAATCGTCGGCGCCCCCTTCGTCGACGGCACCCGTCTCGCCCAGGCGCTCGCCGCCCAAAAGCTTCCGGGCGTCCGATTCCGTGCCCTCCAGTTCCGCCCCACTTTCAACAAATGGGCCGGCCAACTCTGCGGCGGCGTCCAAATCCATGTCACCGATCCCGCCCAGTTCCAGTCCTTCCGAACCGGTCTGAGCTTGATCCAAACCGTTCGACGACTCTCCCCCAAATTCCGCTGGAAAGCTCCCCCCTACGAATTCGAAACCAAAAAGAAGCCTATGGACATCCTCTGCGGCACCGATCAAATCCGCCGCGCCATGGAAAGCGGTGCAAAACTTCTTTCACTGGAAAAGTCATGGCGGCGAGAGATTCAAAGCTTCCGCCAAGCGAGACAAGACGCCCTGCTCTATTTTTAACCCAGCCACTGGAGCGGACGTCCTGATGATGCTAAAATATCCAAACAACGACGAAGAGGAGAATTCCATGACCGAATCTAAATTGATCTCGAAAGAGCAGAAGAAAGAAATCGCCGAGGGATTGGCGGTGCTGTTGGCGGACACCTACACGCTGTATCTCAAAACCCACAACTTCCATTGGAACGTGACGGGGCCCATGTTCCAAACCCTCCACTTGATGTTCGAGGGGCACTACAACGAAATGGCGTTGGCGGTGGACCTGGTGGCCGAACGCATCCGCGCCTTGGAAAACCACGCGCCGGGGTCCTACGCCGAGTTCGGCAAGCTCACCTCCGTCAAAGAAGCCGTCGGCGTTCCCAAAGCCCAAGACATGATCCGCCAGCTACTGGAAGGCCATGAAACTGTGATCCAAGCCGCCCGCCGGGCCTTCCCCGCCGCCGAGCGAGCCTCCGACCAAGCCACCATGGACCTCCTCACCCAACGCCTCCAACTCCACGAAAAAACCTCCTGGATGCTCCGAAGCCTGCTGGAGGGATGAAACTCCGAACACAAGGTCTCGAGCCCTTTTACAGAGATTCTCAGTCTCCAGGGGGTCCCTGTTTTTTTGACGGCTCCTGGTTTGACGCTCCGGCGGAAAGTTGATAGAGTGGGGGTTCCTTTAGTCCCTCTCCATTTTCCCACTTAGGAGCGAGCCATGCCCCGCGCTAAAGTCTCAACCCGTTCTCTCGGCACCACCGAAGAGTTGGATCTGCTTCACCGCATCACCCAAATCATCGGGTCCACCTTGGAGCTTCGCACCATCCTTCAGGAAATAGTGACGTTGGTGAGCGGACTCACCAAAGCCGACGCCTGTTTTATTTATCTGCACGAACCCTCCCACCGGAGTTTAGTGCTCTCCGCCTCCAAACCCCCCCACCCCGGGGAAATCGACCAATTGCGCCTTCGTATGGGCGAAGGGTTGACCGGTTGGGTGGCGGAACACAAGAAACCGCTGTCCATCCCGGAAAAGGCACACGAGGACCATCGCTTCAAATTTTTCCACAACTTGCCGGAAGACAAGTTCGAGGGGTTCCTCTCCGTCCCGATTTTGGTCAAAGAAGGCGTGGTGGGCGTCATCAACGTCCAACACAAGAAACCCACCGCCCACAGCGAGCACGCGCTCAAGCTCCTCAGCACCATCGCCCGCCAAGTGGGCGGCGCCATCGAGAACGCTCGGCTCTACGAGGAAACCCGCCGCAAGGCCGACGCCATTCAAACGCTTTCCGCCGTGAGCCGCACCGTCACCTCCGACCGGTTTATGGAGGAGATCCTCCAGTTGATCGTGGCCATGACGGCCTCCCTCATGGGCTCCAAGATTTGCTCCATCATGTTGCTGGACGACGAATCCCACCAGCTCCGCATCGCGGCCACCCAGTCCCTCTCGGACGCCTACCGCAACAAACCGCCCGTCCCCGTGGCCCAGAGCCTCTCCGGCCGGGCCGTCCTGGAGAAGAAACCCGTCATCATCTCCGACGTCAGAAAGGACAAACGTTTCTCTTTCCCCGACGTCGCCGTCTCCGAAGGGTTGGTGTCCCTGCTGTCGCTCCCCATGATGTTCAAGGACAAGGTGTTGGGCGTCATCAACACCTACACCGCCCAGGAATACGATTTTTCCAAGGAAGACGTTTCCGTCCTGCAATCCGTGGCCAATCAGTGCGCCTCGGCCATCATGCAAACCCGGCTTCTCCAGGAAAAATTGTCCGCCCAGGAAGCCCTCGAAACCCGCAAACTGGTCGAACGAGCCAAAAGCGCGATCATGAAGAAACGCGGTCTTTCCGAACCCGAGGCTTTCCGCGAAATTCAAAAACAAAGCATGGATCGACGAAAAACCATGAAAGAAATCGCCGAAGCCATCCTCCTGGCCGAAGACCTCGGCCAGTCCCGGTGACCTCCCAGCGGGGCCCCTTTTCTAAACCTGGGAGACCGTCCCACATGCTCCTTCGTCTCGCCCTCGCCCAAATCAACCCCACCGTTGGGGATCTGGCCGGGAACGCCGCCCGGATCGTGGATTTCAGCGCCCGGGCTCGGGCGGCGGGAGCGGATTTGGTCCTTTTCCCGGAAATGTCCCTCACGGGATATCCCCCCGAAGACCTCCTGTTGGAACCGATCTTTTTGGAGGAATGCGAGAAGGCGCTCCATCAACTCCTCCCTCGGTTACCCAAAGACCTTCTGGTGGTGTTGGGCCTGCCCGAGGGGCGTCCCGGGGCGCTCTTCAACGCCGCCGTGGCCCTCCACGGCGGCCGGATTCGGGTACGCTTTCACAAATGGTTCCTGCCCAACTACGGAGTGTTCGACGAACAGAGGTATTTCCTCCCCGGCCAAGAGCCCGCTCTGCTGGACTTGGGCGGCGTGCGGATCGGGCTGACCGTCTGCGAGGACGTCTGGCGTCCGGAAGGGCCCGCCCTGGCCGCGAGCAAAGCAGGCGCCTCCCTGATTCTGAACCTATCCGCCAGCCCCTTCCATGCCGGCAAGGGGAAGGAACGGGTCGCCGTCTTAACAAATAAAGCCCGGGAATGCGGGGCGGCCATCGCCTATGGCAACCTGGTGGGCGGCCAAGACGAATTGGTTTACGACGGCTCCAGTCTGGTCATGAACGCCAAGGGCCGCGTGGTCGCCCAGGCCCCCGCCTTCGACGAACACCTTTTGATCACCGACCTGCCCTTGGAACCCGTTTCGCTCCAAAACGCCAAGGCCGTCAAAATCCCGCGACGGTCGGAAGATCGGGCGCCCAACACCTCCTTTCTGGCGCCGCCCCTGGACCCGGAGGAGGAAATTTATTCCGCCCTCATCGTCGGAACCCGCGACTACGTTCGAAAAAACGGGTTCGGCCGGGTGCTGGTGGGACTCTCGGGCGGCATCGACTCGGCCTTGGTGGCGGTGATCGCGGCCGACGCCCTGGGCAAAGAAAACGTGGTGGGCGTCACGCTCCCCTCGCGCTTCAATTCCGATGAAACCCGGAACGACGCCGAGGCGGTGGCGCGAAACCTGGGGATCGAGTTCCACACCCTCCCAATCGAGGAGACGGTTCAGTCCTTCCGGAAAACCCTCGCTCCTCTTTTCGGAGACCGCGCGCCCGACGTGGCCGAGGAGAACCTCCAATCCCGCGTGCGCGGGACCCTTTTAATGGCCCTTTCCAACAAGTTGGGTTGGTTGGTGTTGACCACGGGGAACAAATCCGAGCTGTCGGCCGGTTATTTCACGCTCTACGGCGATTCGGCCGGGGGCTTCGCGGTGATCAAAGACCTCCCGAAAACCCTGGTGTACCGCCTGGCCCGTTGGCGAAACGCCCGGGGCGGGCGCCCGCTCATCCCGGAGACCACGCTCACGCGCCCCCCCACGGCCGAACTGAGGCCGAACCAGAGGGACCAGGACTCCCTGCCCCCCTACGAGGTTTTGGACACCATCGTCCATCGGTATGTGGAGGAGAACCAAGGCCTGGAGCGGATCGTCAAGGCCGGTGTTCCCCGCCAGGTCGCGGCGAAATGGATCCGTACCATCGATGCCATGGAATATAAACGCCGCCAAACACCGCCGGGCATCAAGATCACCCCCCGGGCCTTCGGCCGGGACCGGCGCATGCCCATCACAAACAAATTCAAAGCGACGGGGGAGTGAACCGATGACACCCGTCCCCCCTAAAAAGGAATCACCCGTCGCCCTCATCACGGGCGCCTCCAGCGGCATCGGATGGGAAACCGCGAGGATTTTAGCGTCCCGGGGGTGGAGGCTCGCACTCGCGGCGAGGCGCAAAGAAAGACTGGAAACCCTGGCCCGAGAGATTGAAAATAATGGCGGTTCCCCGGCACTCGTTTGCCCAGTGGATATTTCTAAACCGGACCAGGCCCGGAAAGGGGTTGAGCAAACCGCTTCCCATTTTGGCCGATTGGACGTTCTCGTGAACAACGCCGGAATCCTCCGCATGGCCACCTTTCAAGACATGCCGGTGGCGGAAATGCGGGAAATTTTCGAAACGAATTTCTGGGCGACCATCGAGGCGGTGCGCGCCGCGCTTCCCCTTTTTGAAAAACAAGGCGGCGGTCACGTGGTTCAAGTGGGGTCGGGGGTGAGCCGGCGCGGCCTTCCCTTCATGGGAGCTTACGCGGCCAGCAAGTTCGCCCTCCTGGGCCTCACGGAAAGCCTGAGGGTGGAATGGGCGGCCCAAAACGTGACCTTCAGCCTCGTCCTCCCGGGCGGCACCGAAACGGAGATGCCCAACGGCGTGGACCGGTCCCGTCTCCCCACCGGATACCCCGAACGGGACGGGGTCCGTATTTCGGCCCGCCGGGCGGCCCGGGCCGTGGCCAAAGCCGTGGAGCGGCGAGGCACGGAATATTTTGTCCCCTGGTGGATCCGGCCGGGCGCTTGGGTCAGCGCGCTTCTGCCCTCCTTCGCCGACCGCCTGATCCGCCGGAGTTACGGAGACGCCCTCGGGCGCCCTCGCTCCTCCCACTTTTAAATCAAAGGAGTCTTTCCTTATGGACATCGGCATCGTCGGTCTTCCCAACGTCGGAAAATCCACGCTCTTTAACGCCCTCACCGGCGCCGCGGCGGCGGCCAGCAATTTCCCCTTCACCACCATCGACCCCAACGTGGGCATCGTCCCGCTCCCGGATTCACGATTGACCGTCCTGGGGGACATGTTCAAAAGCGAAAAGGTCACGCCCGGCGGGATCAAATTCGTGGACATCGCGGGGTTGGTGAAGGGGGCGAGCCAAGGGGAGGGGCTCGGCAACAAATTCCTTTCCCACATCCGCGCCGTGGACGCCATCGCCCACGTGGTCCGCTGTTTCGAGGATCCCGAGGTGGTGAACGTGCTGGGAGCCTTGAACCCCGGCGAAGCGGCGGACATCATCGAAACCGAACTTTTGCTGGCCGATCTCCAACAGGCCGAAAAGGCCCTGGACAAACTCCAGGGCCCCGCCCGCTCCGGCGAAAAGAAAGCAAAGGAAAAACTCGAGCTGATGGAAAGTTTGGTGAAGGGGTTTCGGGAAGGACGGTCGGCCCGGTCCCAGAACGTGCCCGCCGACGTCCAGTTGGAACAAGGATTTCTCACGGGAAAACCCGTGCTCTACGTGGCGAACACCGACGAGAAAGGGCCGGAACCGAAAATGCTGGCCGCCCTGGAGGCACGGGCCAAGGCGGAAAACGCCCGGGTGGTGCCGCTCTGCGCCAAAATCGAAGCCGAAATTGTTCAACTGCCCGAGGAAGAACGAGCCTCTTATTACGAATCGGCGGGGATCGGAACCCCGGGCCTGGCGGCGTTGGCCACCGCGGGGAAAGACCTCCTGGGCTTGATTTCTTTTTTTACCGCGGGGCCCCAGGAGACCCGGGCCTGGGTCATTCCCCGGGGCACCCGAGCGGTGAAGGCCGCGGGCAAAATCCACACCGACATCGAGCGGGGCTTCATCCGCGCTGAACTTTATAAGTATGAAGATTTAGTGCGCCTGGGTTCTTACAAGGCCCTCCAGGAAAAAGGCCTCGTTTCCATCGAAGGAAAAGACTATGAAATGAAGGACGGGGACGTGGTGTATTTCCGGTTCAACGTTTGAGGGTCTGCCGTGGATGAAGAAACCGAAAAAACGAAGGCCCACTTGGCCCGGATGGGAAAAATCGCGGCCTGGTCCGGTTGGGCCTTGGCGCTCCTCTCCCTTTTTCTAGGGAACTATCTGTTGAACAAGGTTCACTTGAAACTCATGGAATTGCAAAAGGAAAACAAAGAGCTCAAGCTCCGACTGGAAAACACGGGCGGCGTGCATAAAAAAGACGTATCTCTTTAACCGCCTGGTTCACCCGACGAAGCATGCCCTTTGTAGTTGCCCGATTTATCGGGCGGTTTACCGTCGGGATAACCTGTCTTGAGAAAATGACGCCCCATAAATGGGGCAACTACAAAATTCGATTGGAAGCGCTAACCTGGCGCAAACGGAGCTACCTCCGCAACAGTGAGGGAAGCGCCCCTGCCAAGTCGGGGTGGCGGAACGGGTAGCCGCTGTCGATGAGTTTTTTCGAGGCGACGCGGGCGCTGGCGAGCAAGAGGGCCTGGGCCATTTCGCCGAGGGCCCATTTGGCGGCAAAGGCGGGCATGGGAAGGAGCGTGGGCCGGTGCAGGGCGCGGCCCAACTCTTTCGTAAAGCCTTCGTTGGTCACGGGCGTCGGCGCGGTGACGTTGACGGGGCCCGACAAACCCTCGGTGCCCATCACGTGCCGAATGGCGCCCACCACATCCTCCAAACCGATCCAGCTCCACCATTGGCGGCCGTTTCCGATGATTCCCCCCAGCCCCCAGCGGAACGGAAGGATCATCTTTTTCAAAGCTCCGCCCCCGGAACTGAGAACCACGCCGAAACGCAGGTTCACGACCCGAATGCCTTTCTCCATCGCCGGGGCGCAAGAGGCTTCCCAGGCGCGGCACACCTCGGGAAGGAAACCTTCCCCCGCCGGGCTCTCCTCCGTCAACCGTTCCTCTCCCCGGTTTCCGTAAAAGCCGACGGCCGACGCGCAAACCAACACCTTGGGCGGGCGGGAAAGGCCGGCCAAGGTGTTGGCGAGGAACGTGGTCCCCCGCACCCGACTGTCGCGAATCTTTTCTTTCAACGCGGGGGTCCACCGCCCAGCGGCGATGCTTTCGCCCGCCAGATGGACCACGGCGTCAAACCCTTCCAGAAGCCGCGTTTCCACCCGGCCCCTTTGGGGATCCCACAGGAGCCGCGGGGCGGAAACGGCGTCCGTTCGGCTGAGTCGAACCACGTCGTATTTTTTTCCTTTCCAGGGCCTTCACCAAAGCCCCGCCGATCAAACCCGTGGAACCGGAAACGAGAACACGCATGGCCATCCTCCCCTGCACTCTCCACCCCTGAAATTCTATAATACCATTCTTAACGCCATCGACGAATGAACCTCACCTCCTAGGAATGAACCCATGACCCTCGCCCCCGTGGCCGCTCTCTCTTGCGCGCTCTTCCTGATCGCCTACAGGGTCTACGGCCGGTTCCTCTCCCGAGCCTTCGCGTTGGATCGGCGCCGCGTCACCCCCGCCCACACCTATCAAGACGGCGTGGATTTCGTCCCGGCCAAGGGACCTCTTCTCCTGGCCCAACACTTCTCCGCCATTTCCGCGGCGGGACCCATCGTGGGCCCTATTCTGGCCGGGATGTGGTTCGGCTGGCTTCCGGCGCTCCTCTGGATCGTTTTCGGATCGATCTTCATGGGCGCGGTGCATGATTATTCCAGCCTGGTGGGGTCCATTCGCCACAAAGCCACCTCGGTGGCCGAGATCCTGCGCGAACACGTGGGCGGGCGGGCCTACAAATTCTTCGCGGCCTTCGTCTGGCTTTCCCTGGTCTACGTCATCACGGCCTTCACCGACATCACCAGCGCGAGCTTCGTGGAGCCCGCCTTCGGCGGAGGAGTCGCCGCTTCCTCCACCCTCTATCTTTTGATCGGCCTGGCCTTGGGGTTGGCTTTGACCAAGGCCCGCGTGCCCCTCTGGGCCGCCACCCTGGTCGCCCTTCCCTTGGTGGGCCTGGCCATCGCCTGGGGCCCGTCCATGCCGCTTCGGTTTCCCGACGCCGGGTGGCTTCGTCCCCAGGTGGCTTGGAATTTCTCCATCCTGGCCTATTGCTTCGTGGCTTCCCTCATTCCGCTTTGGCTTTTGGTTCAACCACGGGGATATCTGGGCGGGTATTTCCTTTACGGAACTCTGTTGGCCGGGCTCGTGGGCCTTTTCTTGGGCGGGGACAAGATCCGCTACCCGGCCCTCCTGGGCTGGACGGGCGCCAACGGAATGCCGCTCTTCCCCATGCTGTTCGTGACCGTGGCCTGCGGAGCCTGTTCGGGGTTTCATGGGCTGGTGGGCTCGGGCACCACCTCCAAGCAGGTGGACCTGGAGACGGACTGCCGACTGGTGGGTTATGGGGGAATGCTCCTGGAGGCGCTGGTGGCGGTGGTGGCCCTGGCCACGCTCATGATCCTTCCGGCGGGGGACGCCAGCCTGGGGCTCGGCCCCGACCGGATCTACGCCGCGGGGCTGTCCCGGTTCGTGGAACAGTTCGGCATCAACCCGGACCTGGCCCGGCGTTTTGCCCTGCTGGCCTTCGCCACGTTCATTTATGATACCCTGGACGTCTCCACCCGGCTGGGACGTTATATGCTCCAGGAATTGACCGGCTGGAAAAGTTTTCGGGGAGGCATGGCCGCGACTTTACTCACGCTGGCGCTCCCGGCCTATTTCGTCACGCTTCGCCTGGTGGATCCGGCGGGGAACCCGGTGCCCGCGTGGAAAATGTTTTGGACCATTTTCGGAACGTCCAACCAACTTCTGGCCGGGCTGACGCTCCTGGGATTGACCGTTTGGCTGAGGGAACGGGGCGGAAAACTTTGGCTCGTGACCGCGGGGCCCATGGCGTTCATGATGGCCATGACCCTCTGGGCCTTGGCTCGAACCATCGCCCCCTGGGCGTCCTCGCTCGTCTCCCAGCCCCACTGGGAAACCATCCCGGTGGTGGCCGTCGTTTTAAGCGGCCTCGCCCTTTTGTTGATTGCCGATTCCATCCGTACCGTCCGTCGACCGTCAACCCGGCCGGCGCCGGAACCTGAAAAAGAAAAGGTGCTCGCATGATCTCAACCTTCGACCTCAAACACACGCTCATCCTGGGATGGCCGGTGCTTTCCATCCTGTTTCTCTTTTCCATTCTTACGGTATCGATCTTTTTGGAATGTTGGTCCCTGCACCGGGGGATCCGATCGGTCCTGAACAAGGGGGGGGACGGCGCCGGATTAAAATCCCTTTTCGACCGGGCGGAGCGACGGTTGGCTCTGCTGGGAACCCTGGCGAACGCGGCTCCCTTCGTGGGGCTCCTGGGAACCGTGATCGGCATCATCCGGGCCTTCCACACCATCAGCCAGGCCTCCGGCGGAGGGGGCGGCATGTCGCTAGTGGCGGGCGGCATTTCCGAAGCGCTGGTGTCCACCGCCGCCGGTCTGGCCGTGGCCATCCCGGCCAGCATGATCTTCAATTATTTCACCTTTCATAACGAGAAACTCATGGAGACCGCGGGCCTGGACTGACCGATGAAAGTTCACCTGGGCTCCCACAAAAAGAAACGCCTCATCACCGAGATCAACATGGTGCCCTTCATCGACGTGGTGTTGGTGCTCCTGATCATCTTCATGATCCTGTCCCCCTTCATCGCCCAGTCCCAAATCCCGGTGAACCTCCCCCGCGCCGCCGGTCAACCGGGAGACGACGACACCCCTCTCCGGGTCAAAATCACCCAGGACGGCGATTATTACGTGGGCGACCGGCGCGTTCTGCGTAACGACCTCGCCGACCTCCTGGCCCAGGCCCTGAAGACCAACGCCCGCCGCGCCGTCTTGATTGAAGCCGACCGGGACGTCTCCTTTAAAAACGTGATCCTGGCCCTGGACGCCGCCCAAAAGTCGAAAGCCGCCAAGGTCGGCGTGGCCGTCCTCACCAGCGCGGAAGAACCTCCACCGGCGCCCAAAACGCCGGAGCCCTCGCCGGTCCCCTGAGCTTTTCCCATAAGATGATAAAGCCCGGGGTAGGATCTAACTTTGAAACTCAAATACTCCGATAAGAACTTTTTTCCGTCAGAGGCGGGTTTCACCAAATTGATGAAAAACAGGCACGGCTGTGGCTCCCTCCCCCCACCGAGGGGGAGGGTTGGGGTGGGGGGGGACTTTACCAACGAAGACGGAGGCCGCCCCCCATCCACCCTTCCCCCTCCAGGGGGGAAGGAATCCCTAAATTCCCGCTTTATCGGATTTTCTGGATTTGATAGTCATGACTTGACAAGTCGTAACTTGACAAGTTTCGACCGTTTATTGAATTCCAAAAGACTAAACAGTTCCGGCTCCAAATCCCCATGAACCGATACCTCATTTATTCATCCACCCTCCACGGCGTGCTCCTGGGAGTGATTTCCCTGGCCCTGTTCTGGACGGAAAAACCCCAGGTCTACTATGGGTTCCAATTCCTCGGGGGACAATCGGGGTTCGGAACCGGGAGGCTGGAGCCCGCGCCGTCCCCGACGGCCTCCCCCGTGGGCCGACCCGCCGTCACCGAACCTCCCCTGGCGGAGCCCCCGCCTGTGGCGGAAGACCCAAACCGTGTGGCCATACCCGAAAAACCAGAAGAAAAAAAGGTCCCGGAAGCCCCCAAAAACCTCCCCAAGAAGGGCGGCAAGAAAGACGGTCGCGGAAATTCCCCCCTGGGCCACGGCGATTTCCAAGGCGCCAAAACAGGCCCCGTGGGCGGCGTGGGGACGTCCCTTGAGATCGGTGGGTTCGGCCCCGGCGGGGGCGGAGGAGGGGCGAAACAGTTCCCCTTTAAGTGGTATGGCGAGTTGGTCTACAAACGTCTTTGGGAAGCTTGGGATCGCACCGACGCCGGCACCCGGGAGTGCAAAGTGGGGTTCACTCTCTTAAAAGATGGAACCGTAAAGGCCATCAAGATCAAAATGTCCTCGGGGGATTCCCTCTTCGACATGACCGCCAAACACGCCGTCTCCGCCGCCGCCCCCTTCCCCCCCCTCCCCGACGGCTTCAAAGAAAAAGAACTCCCCGTCCTCGTCCGTTTCCGCCTACAGTAAGCCGCTTCTCCCCTTTTCCCATTAGGACCCGTTCATGCGTTTAGGGGGGACCACAGCACCCATGGTCCCAGAAAAGGGAATCGTTAATACGTGGACCACACCCGGCCGGTGGAGTCGAGGTGGGTGCAGTTGACAAAAAGTTCTCTGGTGGACCAGTCGTAATACCAACTCGTCAAAACGGCGCCCCACGCCGAATCGTCCCTGTCGGGCCTGGAACGTTTGGCATAGGGATGGGTCGATAGGGGAACGGTGGGAATTCGAATGGAAGCAATCGCGTCAATGTATTTTGGTACAAGAGTCGCCGCTAAATCAGTAAATGGGTCTGGATAAATCCCCTCGTTATCGGAATAATAAATACTGATGGCGCTCCGCAACCCGCCCAACTGTCCTTTCACCGCCGCCTCTTTCGATTTGATGATGAGGCCCGCAAACTTGGGAATGGCGATAGACGCCAAAAGACCGATGATCGCCACCACGAGCATCAGCTCGATCAGGGTGAAGCCCGAAGGTTGACCGCGCACAGGACGCATTTTCCCCTTCGTCTGAAACCCCCGCCTTCTCTATAAGTATTCCCGCCCGGTTTTTTTCAAGGGTTTTCTTTAGATGGTATCTGGATGGATCCCTCTTGCTGGCCCGTGTTTTATGCTGGCGCTTCATGTCAAAAACCGTAGCCGATACGAGATAGGGGACATGATTGACTAGTTGACTTATTGTTGGAGAGGAGGTAGATTTGGAGCATGCCACGCCAGGCGAGAGTTGATATACCCGGGCTGTTGCACCATGTGATGGCGCGAGGCATCGAGCGGCGGGTTCTCTTTTCGGGTCCAGGGGACTACGCTGATTTTCAAGCCCGGCTGGAAACCTCCAACGAAAGATATCCAAGTCAAATCCTTGCATGGTCCCTGATGCCGAATCATTTCCACCTCCTGGTCCGCTCTGGCAAGACTGGGCTTGTGCCCTTCATGCGAAAAGTAATGACGGGGTATGCGACGGCCTACAATGTCCGTCATAAGCGATCCGGCCACCTCTTTGGGAATCGATACAAATCGATCATTTGTGAAGAAGAACCTTACTTGTTGGAACTGGTGCGCTACATTCACCTCAATCCGTTGCGGGCGAAGCTTGTCAAGGACACGCAGGAGCTGTCGAATTATCCTTACTGCGGCCACGGTGCGTTAATGGGAAAGAGGCGAATTCCCTGGCAGGAAATCGCCGAAGTATGGGGGCGATTTTCGTCCAACCATTTCAAGGCTAAAAAAATGTATGAAGAATTTGTCGAGGAGGGATTCCGCCGGGGAAAAAGAACGGATTTAACCGGAGGAGGCCTGATCCGATCGATGGGCGGTGTTCGAAACGTGCTGAGAGCCGGGCGTGCGGGGGAGCGAGAAGCCTATGATTCCAGGATATTGGGATCGGGGGACTTTGTTCAGGAAATCATGAAAGCCGTGGAGGTGGAGGAGACCGCACAGGACCGGCTTAGGAAAAAGGGTCACCCTGAGCCAGGTGGCGGAGCGGATTGCTGAAGAGGCTCAGGTATCTAAAGACATTCTCTTCAAAAGGGACAGGACCGCGCGGGTATCGAAAGCGAAGGCCCTGTTCATCCATATCGGGGTGGAGTATCTCGGACGTACGAACCGGGAGATGGCGCTCATGACGAAGATGGGAGACGGTGCGGCGACGCGCGCGAGACAACGAGGGGACGTCATATTTCCAGCGTCAGGCTTGGCCTCCTGGCTGGAAGTCAACTAGTCAATCATGTCCCCTAATTCCACCATGGTCCCAGAAAAGGGAATCGTTAATACGTGGACCACACCCGGCCGGTGGAGTCGAGGTGGGTGCAGTTGACAAAAAGTTCTCTGGTGGACCAGTCGTAATACCAACTCGTCAAAACGGCGCCCCACGCCGAATCGTCCCTGTCGGGCCTGGAACGTTTGGCATAGGGATGGGTCGATAGGGAACGGTGGGAATTCGAATGGAAGCAATCGCGTCAATGTATTTTTAGTAGAGTCGCCGCTAAATCAGTAAATGGGTCTGGATAAATCCTCGTTATCGGAATAATAAATACTGATGGCGCTCCGCAACCCGCCCAACTGTCCTTTCACCCGCCTCTTTCGATTTGATGATGAGGCCCGCAAACTTGGGAATGGCGATAGACGCCAAAAGACCGATGATCGCCACCACGAGCATCAGCTCGATCAGGGTGAAGCCCGAAGGTTGACCGCGCACAGGACGCATTTTCCCCTCCGTCTGAAACACCCGCCTTCTCTATAAGTATACCCCCCCCCCGGTTTTTTTCAAGGGTTTTCTTTAGATGGTATCTGGATGGATCCCTCTTGCTGGCCCGTGTCCCATGCTGGCGCTTCATGTCAAAAACCGTAGCCGATAGACAAAACTCATCTGGGATCTAAATCTCCGCGGCTGACGAACGCATAGTCCACCGTCCGTTTGCGCCACCCAAACCCAAGTCCGGCGGACAATGCCCCTGCGTCCTCCCGTGGGCTCCCGGCTGTGGGTGCCCCCTATTTCTGCACCACCACCTTCAATTTCTTCCGCGCGCCGTTCTTTTCAATGATCGCCAGGTAAACCCCGCTGGCCACGGGGGTGCCGTCGTCGTTGGTGAGGTCCCAGATCGCCATGCCGCTGGAATTGCCCGCAAGGGTTTTGACCAACCGGCCGTCGTTGGTGAAAAGACGGATGTCCGCTCCTTCCGGCGTCCGGTCGAACGTTACCCCCGTGGCCCCGCGCCCTGGGCGGTACGGCACCGGGTAGGCCCGGGCGGTGTCCACCGTAAGCGAGGCTTCCGGCAATGTCCGGACGGAAACCGTTCGAAAATCGGACAGGTTCCCCGCTCCGTCAAAAGCGCGGACGCGGACGTAATACACCGTGTCCGGCACGACCCCTGACACCGTCACGGTGGTTGTGGACCCCACATTTAAATCGTTCCACCCGTCGACAAAACCGGCGAAGCCGGCGTCCAGGCCCACGTCCACCCGATACCCGGCCACGCCGACGTTGTCCGTGCTCGCAGACCAGGACAGGTGGACGGAGGAGGAAGAGACCGCCAATGCCGTCAACGATACAGGAGCCACCGGTGGTGTGGCATCTATGTCAACAAGAACGGACATGATCGCGGTCGTGGACCTGTTCCCCACGGCGTCAAACGCCGTTGCCGTCAAGGTGTGGGGGCCATTGTCCGATTCCGTGATCGGCCAGGCGTAGGAAAAGGGTACAGTCGTGTCTGTCGACACCACGACCCCATTGTGGAGAAACCAGACTTTCGCGACCTCCGTGTCGTCGTTGGCCGTACATTTCACCGACACCGTTTGGACTTTGGAAAAAATGGAGCCGGACGCCGGTTGGTTAAGGTGGACGGTCGGCGGGGTGGTGTCGGGAACAGGTGACGGTATTGTGAATTTGAACAACTTCGTGAGGGAGGCGAAATAAAGATCGTTCCCTTTGGCGGCAAATCCCGCCGTTAGCGGCATGCCCAGGGCGGTGGTCGAAAGGACCACGGTCACCGGGTTTATCGTTGGATGGGCGGGATCCACCTGGGGATCGACTTTGAAAATCCCGGACTCAGCGAGCCCCCAGACGTTTCCGTCCGGCATGACAACCAAACTTTTGCTCAGCGCCCAGACGCCGCGCTGAGTTCTTTGTACGAGTGCGCGAGTTTCGGGATTGAACCGAAACCATTTCGAATCGCAAAAACCGTATACAAACCCTTCCCTGACGACCAGATTGGTGATGACGCTTCCGGGCATTTTAATGGCGTATTCCACTTCTTTTGTGTCCGGGTCCCAGATGAACAAGGTCGCTTGGGTTTCGATGGGCGTGGTGCCGGTCCCGTTTTTGGTGATGGTGCCGCCGATGATTTTCCCACCGAACTTGACGAGCGAATACGGGCTTTCGTTGGGAATGGGAATCCATGTTTCGACCACGTTGCTTTCAAAATTCCACTTCACCAACGGCCCCCCGAATTTCCCGTATCCGGGTTGACCACCGGCCACGACAACGCTGGACGATAGGACAACCATCGTATGAGGTCTCCACGAAGAGTCAATTCGGCCCATACCAGCGAAAACGGGGTTAATCCCAGGGTTGAAGGTAACGGCCGGGTCATACAACATGAGGGGTGCCAGCCCGGAGTAGGCGGCTATGAGCACCTTGGTGGAATCGGCGTTCGGGATCATTGTATACGCCTCACCGCCCCCAAGATATCCGATATTTGTAAAGGTGTTATCTTGGAGAGAAAACAAGTTAAAATCAAGAATGCCACTACAATACATGGCCGGCCCGTTGCGCAAGGAAGCGAACGTCATGATACGGCGGGGTTTCCCTTTATAGGAAAACGGGAACGATTTAACGGTGGTGGTCCCCTGGGTGATGGTCACATCCCCGAAACCGCCGACAGGCATGTTGAGCCTGGATCCATTGTTGAGTTCGTTTTTATACACCCAAGGGAACCCGTTGACGGATACCGGCGCGTTAAACCCATTCAGCCGGTACATTCGACCATCATCGCATTTGGCATGGATTTTTCCGTCCCTTCCATGAAATAATTTGACAAATCCACTCTCATTCGTTGTTAAGATGACTTGTCTCTCTCCCGTGCTTATTTTGTATGCGACAATTTTTGAATTTATAGGTCCGGTGCCACCGAACACAAAGCCATCTGTGCTGACCACAACGCTGATGACGTATTGATCATTGGGTTCCCCCATTTTTCCCAGGTCTTCCACGGACTTTGTGTCGGGGCGGTACCGAATTAATTTGGCGTTCGGATAGGTCCCGGCGTATATGTTGCCATCCGGGCCCGAGGCAATTTCAGCGATGAAAGTTTCCGCGTAGGCCCCGCCGGGTCGACCGCGATCAGTGATCGTTCCTGTTTGCGGGTCAAACTCCATGATTTTGGCATGCCAAACCGTTCCCAGGTATATTTTCCCGTCCTGGCCCACCGCCAACCCCCGGGCCCCCTCTTCGGACGGCCCGGGAAAGACCTCCATAACCCCAGTGAGCGGGTCAACGCTCACGAGGTCGAAATGACCTCCCGTGCCCTCATAAATGTAGCTGGCGTAATAACGTTCTGCCCCCGCGGGACCCGGGCCCACCAGTTCGGCGACCTTTTGCCCAACGGAAACGTGTTCGCCCACCCACGTTGGATATTCGGCATAGGCGCTTAAACCCATCGCCAAACATGCCATGAGTAGCGAACGTTGACCCCATAACCATTTATTCATATCTTCTCCCACCCAAGCCTTCGGATTCTATTTCTGAACCACGATCTTCAAGCGTTTCCGCCCCCCGTCTTTTTCAATAATCGCCAAGTAAACTCCGCTGGCCACGGGTATGCCTTCGTCGTTGGTGAGGTCCCAGATCGCCATGCCGCTGGAATTGCCCGCGAGGGTTTTGACCAACCGGCCGTCGTTGGTGAAAAGACGGATGTCCGCTCCTTCCGGCGTCCGGTCGAACGTTACCCCCGTGGCCCCGCGCCCTGGGCGGAACGGCACCGGGTAGGCCCGGGCCGTGTCCACCGTGAGAGAGGCTTCCGGCAACGTTCGAACGGAGACCGTCCGAAAGTTAGACAAGTTACCGGCTCCGTCAAAAGCGCGGACGCGGACGTAATACACCGAGTCCGGCTCGACCCCTGACACCGTCACGGTCGTTGTTGAGCCCACGTTCAAATCGTTCCATCCATCGACAAAACCGGCGAAGCCGGCGTCCAGGGCCACGCCCACTCGATACCCCGCCAGCCCGCTCCCCCCGCTGTCTGTGGACGGGGGCCAGGTCAAAACCAGCGACCTTGTTTTGCCCTCCGCGGCCAACGCGGCGGGGGCGAGCGGATTTGTGACGTCGACATCCACGGTCAACGGGACGGGAACAACCGTGGTGCTGTGTCCCTCGAAATCAAAGGCTGTCGCCGACCAGGTGCGCGTGCCGTTCAGGGCCGAGGTGATCGACCAATCATACGTGAAGGGCGCGGTCGTCACCGTGGACACCGTGACGCCGTCTAAGATGAACCAGACCTTGGCGATTCCATCGTCATCGGCGGCATCGGCATGGATCGACAGGGTTTGTGGGGACGTTACCCGGATCCTGGCCGTCGGAGTGGACAATAGGATCTGCGGGGGGGTGGTGTCCACAAAGACGTTGACCGCGACATTTGGGGACATGTCGTCAAACCAGTGTTGCCCTTCCTGGACCATTTTCCACTGGAAATTGTAGTTTCCTGTGGTGGTGGGGGCTTTTACAGTGAACGCGAAGATTTTATCCTCACCGTTCACCACAGAATCGGAGGTGGAAAGGAGAACACGGTTTGTGGTCCCAAGCCAGAGGGTGTCCGGCGTTCCTATCCCGCTGGGGAAACCTAATTTGTATTGGTTCCCACGGGTCCAAGGAACGCTTCCGGTGTTTCGCATGGCGACGGAGACAGGGTAAACACGGCCCGCCACCATCTTAGCTGGGACGGTTTGGGAGACAAACCGGGCGTCGTCGATTTTGAGATGGACCGTGACCGTGGAAGAAACGGCGCTGTTGTCTTCCAAATCAAAGGCCCGGGCGCACCAGGTGTGCGTCCCGTTCTGAACAGCCGTGATGGGCCAAGATCCCCTGAAAGGGCCCGTGCTGGTGGCAAAAACCGATCCGTCCAATAGAAATTCTACCCGGCGGATCCCCCCCCCCACATTGTCCGTCGCCGCGGCCCACAAGGGCACCGTTTGCGCGTAAAGAACTGCGCGTTGGCTGTCGGGGAACTCAGGGTCACGGTGGGAGGAATCGTTTCAATGGTGACGGTGACCGGGACAACGGCCGTGGTGGAAGAATTTCCCGCCGCATCGAAGGCCGTGGCCGACCACGTGTGATTTCCGTTGTCGGCCTTCGTTATGGGCCATGGGGTCGAATACGGAGACGTGGTGTCCGTGCTGAAAAGAACGCCGTCCAGAAAAAATTGAACTTTTGAAATATAAACATCATCGCTCGCGGATCCCTCGATTGAAACCGTTTGATGGGTCGTGAACGTTTGGTTGGCGCTCGGCGACGACAGCGCAACGGTAGGCGGGGTAACGTCCGGCGGTCCCGCCGTGGGGCAATCGCCGGGCGCGGTGAAATGGGTTTCCAGGTTGTTGCAGGAACCGTCGTCGTTGTTATACGCGGGGATTAAGACCATTGACGAGAATGGAGGCAAAACCACGGCGCCCGCCAGGGTGTTATTCCGGGCGTCCACGTAGGGACCCGACAGCGGGAAAGTTTGGGGAGTCGCCTGCTGGTTGACCCGCAATTCAACCGCTTTGGTCAAGTCGTTCGGGGTGACATTCACAGCCCGGAAAGAGACGTTGTCGAACTGATAATCCGAGGTGTCGCCTCGGGTCTCCAGCCAGAAGCTGGCCGCCGGGGTCGTAACGGTTACCGTGAAGACGTGGGAAATAGTTTTCCACGACCCCGGCGTCATATTGAACTCATATCGGATATCTGGACTCCCAAGCGAATTGTGTCGAATGACGAGCCACATTTTTCCGGGTTTTTGGCTCCGTAGGTCCAAGCGAGCCTCGTAAAGTTTCGTCGTATCCACGGGGAAACGAGTGCTCACCGTCATGGCGTCTGAGGAACCGGCGCTATAAACGGCGGATAGGCAACCGCCGGCATGTCCGCAAGCGACCGTGTCGTTCCAGGCGATGGCCCCTCCCCCGGTGGTTGTCCATTGGGACCAAGAGCTGGCATTTGAATTGAACGTTCCATTCGCGATAAGTTCTGGTTCAATGGGACGGAGCGGGCGGAACTCATAAAACGAAGCCGTTTCAGAGGAATTATTCTCAATCAGGGGACCCCGGGCAATCTGGGGATCCTGGGTAATCAAATGGGTGCGCCAATCCGACAAGGAATAGAATATTTTATTCTTTTGATAATCCTTGGTGTTTCCGGCGCTGGTGGAAAAAATCGTGCCAAAAAACATTTCGATCGTAGGTGCCAAAGTTTTCGTGTGGAAAAAATCGGACATGCTCCACCATGGACCAGGCTTCGGGACCCGGGAAATAGAGGTTGTCGGTTAATGTGTTGTCGTGCGTGACTCCAACCGGGAAATTTCCGTTGTCTTCCCGGAACCAGATCGATGGGTTTTTCGAATTAAAAATGGTATTCCCAGAAATCGAATTGTTGTAACTATTGTGTATATAGATGCCGAACCCAGCCACGTCTTGGATGGTGTTGTCCTGCACGATGACATTATGGGACAAGTCATCCAGATAGATGCCTCCGGAAAGGGTGTTCTTCATGCCGTTAACGATGTTGCCGATAATCCGGATCGTTCCGGTTCTCGGACGCTCTCCGTTGTTCGCGTTCGTGTAGATGCCGCCGCAATCGTCCCAAAGCCAGCAAACGTTTTCGATGATGTTGTTTTGAACGAGGGTATCGTCCCCGCTGGCCGATATCCCATGATACCCGCTATTGTTTATAGCGTTGTTTAAAATATTGACACGGGTGGATGAGGCCGTGAAAATGGCACCCCAACCAATATGTTGGACCGTGGTTCCACTGTTCTTAATTCTGTTGTTCGAAATGGTGACGTCGTCGGTCAAATAATTCAGGATTCCATTTTTACCGCTATTCGAGATATCGCAATCATCGATTTTAACGTTGTTTGATAGTTGAGAGAGGATTCCAATTCTTCCGGAATCTTTGATTTGGAGCTTTTTTAGCGAAATTCCGCTTGAGTTTTCAATTAAAACAGCCTGAGGATCGGCCCCCTGGATAGACACGCCTTCAATTTGAATATCTTGAACCCCACGGACCACCAAGCCTCCGGCGCTCCTCGACACAGTGACCGAACGGCCCGTCGGGGTTTGATCATCGGAAGGGCGAAGATACAGGGAGCCATTCTCCCACGCCCATTCCCCTGGCTGGTCAATGAAACTGCTTTTCCCCATGAGAAAAAACCGGCCTTCGGGAACCAAAACCCAGTCCTTGGGTGCTGTACTAAGGGTGACCCGGCGGGTGTTGGAGTCATAGGCCGTCGCCACAAGCTTTTCCAGTGTCCATTTGGTCATGTGGAGGGCGACGGTTGACCCAATGACCTCGTTGGCCATCGGAAAAGGCAAACTCGCTTCATCCTTGACCACAAATTGTGTGGCCAGAGGGCCGGTGGATTCAATCGTAAAATACACCGGATTCCCTGCCGCATCCGCGTTGGGCGTCCTCGCCACTTCTTGCCGAATCTCATCCACCCAGACATTCTCCGAGGGATTTTGCGGGACAGCCGCTTCCCAAACGTAGGGCCCCCCTATCCAAGAAACAATGGGGATGGGAGGATAAATGAGAGGGGCATTACCGGCTCCGTAAGCCCCCATCAAAATCGGGTCACTGGGACTTCCTGAGAATTTGACAGTAAGCCCCTCTCCCCAAACGCTTCCCTTCTTCAGCAAGATGGAATCGCCTGGACGAAAAGAAGCGGAACTGGCATAAACTTTACCAAGGGTATTCCAGGGACCGGCACAGTTAGAAGAGCATCCCGTTGAAGGGAGTGCAGAAGATTTTCCGTTCCAGGCGTCTTGTCCAAATTGTGAATCAACGTAATAGGTTTCGGCCGAAAGAAACGGCGACACGCACAGAATTAAACCCAGACCCATCCAAAGTTTAATTTTCATTTCCGCTCCTCCCACGCCCATCACCAAGCCATTATTTTTGCACCAGGATTTTCAAAATCTTTCTACTACCGTTTTGTTCAACCACACCCAAATAAACCCCACTGGCCACGGGCGTTCCTTCCCGGTTGGCCAGGTCCCATAGGACTTTTCCGGAATCGTCCGTGGTCAGCGCGGCCACCAATTCCCCGGCGTTGGTAAAGATACGCAGTGTCGTTTGGGGCGGAAGTTGATCAAAGGTGATGCCCGGGCCCCCCGGCCGGGTTGAAAAGGGGACGGATAAGCCCGGGCGGCCTCCACCGTTTCCGGGGAAGGACCACCTCCATGGGAGGAGAGGTCCCGCTGAACAGACCCGAGCGGTTTTGCGCCAGGACCCGGAATACGTAGCGGGCGCCGGCGGTGAGCCCCGACGCCACGTATTGAAGGGAGGAACCCGCGGCCAGGGTTGTAAACGCTCCGCCGTTTTCACTTTTCTCGATGCGGTAAACCGTTCCGGGCGGGTTTCCCTGGGGATCGATGGTTAGTTGAACCTCCTGGGGGCGAACCCCAGCGGCCGCCACCGTAGGGGTATTGGCCCAAGTGACGGTGGAATCCAATAGAACAAAGGGGGTGCAGAGGCTGTTGTCGCAGGCGCTGGCGAAGAGCCAATAAACGGTGTTGGGAGAAAGTCCGGAAAGGGAGCCCCCGGAAACGCCGGTCCCTGCCTGCACCGTGGTGGGATCGGTCAAACCGCCGGGGGAAAGGGCGGCGGCGAGGGTGCAACGGACGGCCCCCGGAGCGGGGGCCCAAGCGGCGGAAACGGAACGGGCGGTGACCGCGATGATCGAACCGGAGGGACCGATGAAGGGCCGGGTGGTGGTGGAGGCCGTGACGCCGGGGGAAAGGTTCCCGGCGCCGTCCTGGCCGCGAAGGCGGCATTCAAACAGCGTCCCGGGATCAAGTCCGGCCACCGTGAGGGCCGTTCCGGTGCCCACCGCCACGTTGTTCCACCCCGGAACAAAAGTGACGAAGTGGTCGCTGGAGACATCGAGTCGATAGGTGGACAACCCGCTCCCGCCCGTATCCACCGCCGCGGGCCAAGTCAAAGAGATCGATCGGTCCCCCCCGACGGCCATCGGGGCCCCGGGAAACCACGGCGGCGCGTTGTCCGGCTCCACGGTTATGGGGACGTAGGGATACTGGCTGAAAATTCGCCCGGCGGGCATAAGGCCGCCGTTGTAGACTTGGAAAGAATCATCGTCGAAGGTGAACAGGTAGAGACGGTTCCAGTTGACGTTGGCGAAGGCGTCATCGGATAAACCGCGGACCAGCCAAGAGAGGGCGCCCAGCCTCTGCTCATCCCTTCCCGCCGCGAAGGCGGCCGTGGAAAAACCGAATTCGGTCACCCAAACGGGTTTTTGGGCGGGGAGTTTTTGGAGGAGCGGCGTCATGAGGTCATCCACGTCGGTCTTTATCAAATCGGAGACCGTCTCGGGGTTGAAGGGGCCCAGGTCGGGGTAAATATGGACCCCGATCCCATCCAGGTAATTCAAGTAATCCGTGGACCCCGGCGGAAGGCTTCGGTGGGTTCCTTTCAAGATATCGATCACCACGTCGGGCGGCGTGAAGCTGGCCCCGATCGATGTCAGATAAGGATTTTTCGGCTTATTGAGGCCGCCAAGCACCACCAAGATTTCACCGCTCCCATAAATCTCGTCGGCGGCGTTTTTGGCGGATTGAACGCATTGACCCAGTTTGCGCAGTCCCACGCGAATCCGCTGGTAATCCGGGTCATTGCCAGGCACCCTGTCGTCGTACACGCGGAAGGAACCGCCCAGGGGCAAATCCCCGTTGAAGGCCGCCCAACCGGGTTCGTTCCCAACTTCCACCGCGCGAAGGCGGCAGTGGTTCGCCTTAAAGAAAGTCAAGAGATCCCGAATCCGCGCGTCAAAAAGCCCGGTATCCAGGTCCGACAACCGGTAGCTCGGCCAATGCCATCCGCGAAAGTTGGCCGCGGGAGTCACCGGCACGGTTCCCGGCGGATAAAACTCATCGGCATTGAACGCGGTCAGGGTCAAAAAGAGGAGGACCTCTATCCCCTTGCTGTTGCAGGCGAGGATGTGTTCTTTCACGTCCTGTTTGTCTTTCATGGAATTCATGTTGAGCCGCACCCGGCGCACGCCGGAGGTCACGATGGTATCCAGAAGGGCTTGTTCCTGGGCCAAGGTCCCGTACCAGTACAGGTTCGGCCGGTTGACCCCGAGGGGGAAGTCCCGCTCTTCGTTCACGATGGACCCCAGGGTGACGTTATCGAATTTCGCGGCGGCTTGCCAGGTGGATAGCCCGAACTTTCTTCCGGCCCGGAGGTCCGTATCCACCGTATCGATTTTCAATACGCCGTCGATATAAACTCTCAAGCGGGAACGAATCGCCGTTATTTCCACCACGTAAGTGGTATTGGGAAGGAAGGGCATAAAAACGGGGGGGCCAAAGACGGTATTGGGGCTACCCACTTTTTTGTCCATGCGAATCGAAAAGGAGGAGATTTCAAGGAAAAAGGTGTTGTTGGCGTCGTTATGGCTGAACCAAAGATTAATTCGGCCGCCGAGGGTCCCGAAATCCATGGGCCGCACGCTGGCACGGATGGAGAAATCCGCCGGAAGGGATTGATAGCGATATATCTGGGCGTGCAAGCCAGTGGAGGTATTGCTTTGATAAAGTGTCTGGTTTCCGGGGTTCCCGGTAACGGACCAGACCGACAACGGGGAGGTATCGGTCCATTGGGAATAATTTCCCCCCTCAAAGTCGTCCTGGAAAAGAGTGGTCGCCCCCGCGCTTCTTGAAATCGCCAGGGCGAAAACGATTGGTATAAAAACCAATTCGAGCCCTTTAAACTTGTTTAACATCAAACGCCCCCCATGTCACCACGCCCGATTTCACTAAAAGACCCCGTTGTTCCCTATTCGGTTTAGATGCACCATTTCAACCAACTTAATGGAGGGTTAGATACAGGTCCCCACCTTGCGGAGGCCTTTGATTTAATCGGGCCCCAATATCCGTAAACCGAAGCGCCACGTCTGGTCAAAGGACCCCCACCTGGAAAAAAGTGAGGGTTTCCGCCCTTGACAAGCTGGGGGCATTTGGTAAGATTTTACCCAGCCGGACGTTCCTAACGGGAAGACGGCGGCATACGACAGGCCCTTACATCGGTGTAATCCGCGTCGTCTCGTTCCCTTCGGAACGAGGCGCTTTTTTTTAGGGGGGTGGATGGTCAAAAACATCAAGAACTGGGTCTTGGGGAAACCAAAAAACCCGCTGGATCCAAGTGTCTTTCATAATATTTCGTTAATCGCCTTCTTCGCCTGGGTGGGGTTGGGGGCGGACGGACTTTCCTCTTCCTGTTACGGTCCGGAGGAGGCCTTTCGGGCCCTGGGGCATTACTCTCACCTGGCCATTCCCCTGGGCCTGGCCATGGCGGTCACGGTCTTCCTGCTTTCGGCGAGCTATTCCCAAATCATCGAATGTTTCCCCTCGGGCGGGGGGGGCTACCTGGTCTCCTCCAAACTTTTGGGGCCATACCCGGGTTTAATTTCCGGGTCCGCGCTCCTCGTAGATTATATTTTGACGGTGGCCATCTCCGTCGCGTCCAGCATGGACGCGATTTTCAGCTTTTTACCGGCGCACCTCCTCGCCTTCAAGTTCACAGCTATCCTCGCGGCGCTCTTCCTGCTCATGACCTTGAACCTCCGGGGGATCAAAGAATCGGTCCAATTCCTGACCCCGATCTTTTTGATCTTTGTGTTCACCCACACGGCCATCATTTTGTACGGCATCTTCAGCCACGGGGCGGAACTCCCCACCATGCTTCACGACACCGTCCAGGAAACCCGCCAGGGCATCTCCGAAATCGGGATCCTGGCCATGGCCGCCATTTTCATGCGGGCCTTTTGCCTGGGAGGCGGAACTTTTACTGGCATCGAGGCCGTCTCCAACGGCATCCAAATCCTGCGGGAACCCAGGGTGTCCACGGCCAAACGCACCATGAAATACATGGCCTTCAGCCTGGCTTTCACTGCGGGTGGTATTTTAATTAACTATGTGCTGAACAGCGTTCGCCACGTGCCAGGGCAAACCCAAACCTTGAACGCGGTGCTGATCGGTCAGGTGACGGAACACTGGCCTCTGGGCCGGACCATCCTTCTCATCACGCTTTTCTCCGAGGGGGCGCTTTTGCTCGTGGCGGCCCAAACCGGATTTTTGGACGGGCCCCGCGTCATGTCGAACATGGCCATCGACAACTGGCTCCCCCGACGGTTGACCAACTTGTCCGATCGGCTGGTGATCAAAGACGGCGTTCTTTTTATGGGCCTCTCCGCTTTGGCCGTCCTTATTTACACCAAGGGATCGGTTCAAATCCTCGTGGTCATGTATTCCATCAACGTCTTTCTCACCTTTACCTTATCGCAACTGGGCATGGTCCGGCACTGGGTGAAGGACAAGGGCCCCCAATGGGGCAAAAAGTTGATGATCAACGGGATAGGCATGCTGATGACCGCCTTGATCCTCCTCGTGACCATTTTCATCAAATTTCGGGAAGGCGGATGGGTCACCCTGCTTTTCACCGGAGCGATCATTGCTTTCTGCGTTTGGGTTCACCGGCACTACAAAGACACCGCCAAGGCGCTCCAACATTTAGATGATATCCTCACCCATCTCCCACTCCCGGAAGAAGCCCCGGTCACCAAGAAACAACCCTCCAAACCCACGGCGGTCTTACTCGTGAACGGCTACAACGGCATGGGGATCCACTCGCTCCTCTCCATTCATCGCCTTTTTCCGGGCCACTTCAAGAATTTCGTGTTCGTTTCCGTTGGAGTCATCGACTCTGATCGGTTCAAGGGCAAGGCCGAGATCGAAAACCTGGAAGGCTCCGTCCAGGCGGACCTGGACAAATACGTCCAGCTCTCCCAACGCATGGGCCTTTATTCGGAATCGAAAATGATTTTAGAAACCGACGTCATCGAGGGCTTGGAACGGATTTGCGAGCAGGTGGGCCGGGAGTGGCCCAAAAGGGTCTTCTTCATGGGCCAGTTGGCCTTTGAGGGAGAAACCTTTTGGACCCGCTTCCTCCACAACCGAACGTCTTTCGTGCTCCAACGCCGTCTGCTCTTCGCCGGGTACCAAGCGGTGATTCTCCCGATCCGGGTGCGGCTCAAATTGACAGCCTTGCCCAAATGACACCTGTTCATCCACGGAGGTTCAAATGAGTTCAAACGACCAACCAATAGTCCAAATCTCTTCCGTTAAATTCCTGGCGGGGTGCGCGCTGGTCGCGGTGACCGCGCTTTTTATGGGCTCCGCCAAACCCTTCCCTCCCGCCCTCTTGGCGGGAGAGGTCTTGGTCACCATCCTGGCTCTTTTCGTATTCGGATCCATCAAATATCGGATCGACAAAAATGCTCTCACCTACGGCGCCGGCCTGGTGATCGTGGCCAGTTTCTGGCCCCTATGGCAAGCCACGCGAGGCCCGGCGGTGGCCGCCGCGGGTCTGTCCTGGTGGGGACACGTTTGGGATACGGCCCGGCACTACCTATTGACCCTAGAGGGGCTCGACCAAGTGATCCATGCCGACACCATGCTGTTCATCCTGGGATTGACTTTCTTCGTGGCGGCCATCGCCCAAACGCGCCTGCTGGAAACCGTGAGTTTCACCGTTTTAGACCAGGCGGGGGGTCGACTGGTCCCCACCGTGGCGGCCCTCACGGCCATCGTGGCGGCGGCGTCGGGCGTGTTGGACGGGGTTTCCATGATCGGTCTGATGATCCGAACCCTCGTGATCCTGCTTTTTCTCGCCAAGGTGAAGGACGACCACGTGGTTTACGCCGTGATGGTGTCCACCGTGGTCACCACTGTTTGCGGCATGTGGTTGGCCTACGGCGAACCGCCGAACCTTATCATGAAAACGAATCTTTATCCCCATTTGGACAACGCCTTCTTTCTTCGCTACTGCCTTCCCGCCGCCGTGGGAAGCTACGCCATCGTGTTTTGGAACATGAAAAAACGGTTTGCCGGACGGACGGTGGATCTTCGCAAACTGGATATTTTGGACCGGCACACCGCCGACGTCCGTTTCCTTCAAGCGTCCCGCCATGGGAAGGTTTTTACGGCCGTCGAATTCGCCGAATCCCACGCTGAAGCCATCGGGGCGAAATACGATGGGGTGATGAAACGAATCCACCAGGGGATCCCCTTTGGCGAGGCGTTGGTCAACGAACATATACCCTCCGAAAAGAGGGTCCCGCTTCTGGCCGACTATTTGGACGAGTCCTTGGCCCAGGACCTAGACAATTACTACGTCCATACCTTTGGCCGAAACGATCATAAGGCCGAGGAATCCTCTCGGCGACTGGGCGAGGTTTTGGACGCCACACGACGAAAACGAAGGAGCGCCCAGTGGGTGGGGGTCCTGTCTTTCGTCCCCTTCATCGGGCTCCTCATCCTTCACGCCGTGAACCACGAGGTGCCGCTCTTTTTGGCGTCCTTCGTCGGGTTCGGCGTGGCCTTTCTGAGCATCGTCGCCTGGCCCAAAACCCGCCGACTGGCGTTGCACGACGGGGCGCACGAATACAAGGAATACCTCTTCCTTCTTCCCTTGTTCCTCTCCATCGCGCTTCTCCAAAAAACCGGGTTCTTTGACCAGGTGGCCCACTTCATCCAATCGGGCGTGGAGAACTACGGAAAAACCCCCGTGGCCCTTGGCCAATTCGCTTTCGCCACGGTTCTTTCGGCCCTGCTGGACAATAATGTGGTGGCCGACTTCCTGGGCCGGGCGCTGAAGAATCTCGACGTGGTTCTGATCCACCTGTTCGCCATGGCCCAGATTGCCGGGTATGCCTTGGGCGGATGCTGGACGCATATCGGGTCCGCCCAATCCGTGGTGGCCTACTCCTTCATTCACAAAGAAATCGACGCCCGCTTCACGCCTTTCCAGTGGATCAAAGCCATGACCCCGGTCATTCTTCAGATCGCCCTTTTCATGACTTTTCTGATCTTCGCAGAAGGCAAACTCTCCGCCTGGCTTCATTAAAACCCGAGCGTTCCGCACAAATCCCTTGACAAAATTATATCAGTATGATATAAGATAAAGCGTGCTCTTAACTGGCAAATCCGCGCTGGACGACTTTAAAAAAAAGCATCCCGATGCGCGAAAAGCATTGTCGCAATGGCAAGCGGTCATTGAAAAAAATAGCTTCAAAGATTTTATGGCGCTTCGCGCCGTGTTCCCATCTGTTGATTTCGTGAAGAATAGCCCGTATACTGTTTTTGATATCCGGGGGAACCGTTACCGCGTAGCGGTCATCGTCGTCTATCGCGAAAATCGGTGCATCGTTGAAAAAGTGATGACGCATGAAGAATACGCCCGATGGGGGAGGACACTAAAGTGACTCTTCTTCAAGAACTCGATCAGGAATTAAAAAAACTGGAGTCAAAAACTCCAGCGGAGAACATCTTTTTCCTAAATCTCATGCGCATACTCCCACCGCGCCCCATCGTAACGGCCAAAGAGCACGAGGTCTTTCTGGAAGCGCTAAAAAAAATCAGCCTCCTGCTTAACCAAATTGAAAACAACCCTTCTTTGGAAGAACAACGGGACGGTTGCGCTCAATACGCCCGCGTGATTGAAGATCTCATTTCTCATTACGAGCGCGACCAATTTCCTTCCGACTCCACGCCCCTGGATACTTTGAAATTTTTGATCGAGCAACACGGATTGACCCAAACCGACCTCGCCGAAGATTTTGGCGGCCAACCCAACGCTTCCTCCGTTCTCTCCGGCAAGCGAAAACTAAATCTAACCCAAATTCGCCGCCTCGCCATCCGGTTTCACGTTAGTCCATTAACCTTCCTAGCCGTTTGATTGATGCTGGACGCATATCGGGTCCGCCCAATCCGTGGTGGCCTACCCCTTCATTCACAAAGAAATCGACGCCCGCTTCACGCCTTTCCAGTGGATCAAGGCCATGACCCCGGTCATTCTTGAGATCGCCCTTTTCATGACCTTCCTGATCTTCGCAGAAGGCAAACTCTCCACCTGTCTCCATTAAAATCTGAGAGGGGGGGGTGGCAAAACCCTTGACGAGGGAGAGTTTCCGCCCCACAATAGGGTCATGGAAGGGCTCAACACCGTCCGCCTCATCGCCTCGGCGATTCTTCAGAAAATATATCCCCAGCGCCTGGAACGAACGCCGGAACCGACGGCGTTGACGGCCCACGAAGGCGCGGTCGCCAATTACGATCGGGTCCTTTTCACCAAGATGGCCCTTCTTTACTCGGCCATTTTGGAGTTCATCCACCGAACGCGCCCCCAGAAAAGCGGCGGCGACGCGCTCGACATCGCCTGCGGACCCGGCCATTTGACCCTCGCCCTGGCCCGGTTTATGAATTATTCCCGGGTGACCGGGGTGGATTTATCCGAACCCATGATCCGGACAGCCGCGGCCAACGCCGCCCGACTGGGCCTCGGCGATCGGGTGTCCTTTCAATCCGAGGACGCCACGCGGCTCGATTCGTTTCCCGACCACCGTTTCCAACTGACGACGTTCACGGACGCCTCCCATCACCTGAGGGACCTGGACAGCGTCTCCCGAGTCTTGGCCGCCATGGACCGCGTCACGCGCCCGGACGGGCTCGTGTTGGTCGTCGATATCATTCGCCTCAAAACCCGACGAATTACCGACCTCTATGTGGAGTCGTTGGGTTACGATTATGTTCGGCAGGGGTTGAACTATTTTCTCGAGGATTTCAAAAATTCCATGGAGGCGGCCTGGACCATGGACGAATTCAGAAAAACCGTCCCTCAAAAAACGGAGCGCCGGTGGGTGCATTGGACACCCCGGTTTGTCCCCTCCATGCAGTGCCTCCTGGGCCTGCCCGCGGACCGGACCCGGTTATTTGTTCGCCCCTTTTGGAAAACCAACCCGTTCACCGACTATTTGACCCCCCTCTGGAAAGAACGGCTCGGCCCCTCCTGGACCCGTCAAACCCTGCTGGAAGAGAGGCTCAATCGATGGACTTTAAAGACGGGAAAAACGGATTGGGTGAGATAGTAAACCTGGGCTGAGTTCCTCAAAACTTCTGGCTGAACCCGGGATACGTTTTTTCCAAAGAGGCCGCGGTTTAGAGACCGGGGTGGTCCTGCGAGGCCTTCCCCCCGAACGAAAACCGTCGAAGCCCTGCCCCCTTGTTTTAGGCCGAACGTTTAAAACCCGTCATCACCCCATGATCTTTTGGAAGACGAAGGCGTTGCAAATCGGTGAAACCGGCCTCCAGAAAGAGTTGTTCATAGTCGGACCAACGGTAGAGCATGCCTTCCCCGTGGCCAAGGTCAGGAAATAGGGCGATCCCATGGCCGCCGTCAAAGGGCCCTTCCCGTCGTCGTCTTGCATCATATTGAAAATCAGGACCCGGCCGCCTTCCGGCAGGGCCCGGAAGGCCTTTTTCAACAGTTCCAGGTTCCGTTGTTTCGACCAGATGGTGAAGAAATGGCAGAACAGGATGGCGTCGGCTCCCTGGGGAAAAGGGTCTTTGAAACAGTCCCCGGTCACCGCGCCCAACCGCCCCTCCATCCCCTGGGCCCGGATGTTTTCCCGCGCGAGGGCGCAGACCGTGTCCGAATCAAATACGTCGGCCGTGAGGTGGGGGTTTTCCCGTGCGATATGGAGGATGTTCGTGCCGTTCCCGCCCCCCACATCCACCAGGTGGCGGACCGCCCGGAAATCCACGTAGCGGGCCAGGAGGTCCGTGGCCTGCCGGGAAATTTGTTCCATGGCGTCCTGAAAAATATTTTCACGGAAAGGGTCATGGGCCAAGCGCTGATAGAGGGTCGGTTCGGAACCGGGAAACTCCTTTAAACCCACGTTCCGATTTTCTTTTAGGGCCTCGAAGAAAAAGAACATGGCCCTGTAGTTGATGTGGTGTTGCCACAGAACAATGTTCGTCATGCTCCGGGGACTCTGGCGGGTGAGCAAAAGTTCGGCGATCCGGCTGTTGGCGTAGGATTCGCCTTTTTTTATCAACAACCCCAGGGACGTCAACCCCAGCAGTAAAATTCGGCAGGGTTGATCCTCGATCCCCATGGCCCGGCGAAGGTCCTCGGCCATCAGGCGCTTCCCCCCGGCCAACAAACTGAAGAGGTCGAATCGAACGGCGGCGGCCACCGATTGAAAATAAATATGGCCGCCCATCACGAGATAGAATTCCTTTAAAGATCGTCGGAGGACCCAGCCTTCCAAGACATACACCGTCCAGAGACGTTGAAGATAAGCGACAACCCTTCCGAACCACCGGGATTTATTTTGGATTCTCTGTAACGGAATTGTCATGCCGTCTCCCCCCCCTCTAAGGTTCTCGTTCAAGCAGTCGGCCGCCGAAGAACCATGGCCCCGCCCATGCCCCCGGAGGCGCAGGCGCCGGCCATGCCCCAACAGGGCCGATGGAGCCCTTTCAGGGCATAACCCAAGGTGAGGAGAATGCGGATCCCCGTGGCCGCGATGGGATGGCCCAGGGCCAAGGTTCCCCCCTTGGCGTTGACCCGGCCCGCCGCCTGGGCCGACTCCCAATCGTGGCCGAAGGTCTCCTTGGCGAACTTAAAGAGCGCCAACACGCTGGCGGCAAAGGGCTCGTGAAGTTCAATCAAATCCAATTGGTCAAAGGAGAGGCCCACCCGTTTTAAGGTTTCCTGCGCCGCCACGGCGGGGGCCAAACCCATGCGTTCCGGCTCCACCCCGCGGAAGGCCCATCCGGCCACTTCCGCTAGGACCTCCAACCCCAACCCCTTGGCCTTTTCCGCCGTCGTGACGATCAACCCCGCCGCCCCGTCGGATCGGCCGCAGGAATTCAAAAGGGTCACGGTGCCGTGGCTTGTTTCGGTGAGGGGCGCATCCCCCAGGTGGACGGCGTTGTCTCGATAGAAATCGCCCAGGGAGTAAACACCGTTATCGAAAAGCGCCGGCGCTTTTTCCATCAGCCTCGGTTTTTCGAGGATCACAGAACGGTGGAGCGGCGTTTCGTCGTGTTCCAACAGAGTGACGCCGTTTCGCATCACCGAAACCATATGGGAGGAATGAAACCCCTCCCGGGTGGCGGCCACCGCCCGGCGCACGCTTTCCATGGCATAGCGGTCCTGGGCGGCCCGGTCAATGCGAAAAATCTGAGCCAGCACTTCCGCCGTCGCCCCCATGTTGATGTGAGCGACGGGGTCGGTGAGCCCTTCCTCCAACATGTCCACCAGAGAAACGTCCGCGGATTGAAGGAGTTCGGCCCAATGGGCTTTCACCGTTTCCAAGGAACGCAGGAGGGCGCTGGACCGCGTTCCGCGAATGGCGAAGGGGACGCGGGACATGCTTTCGGTCCCTCCCACAAGGAAAAGTTCCCCATCTCCCGCCAAGATGCGCCCCACGGCCGCGCAGACAGCTTCGAGCCCGGCCACGCAATTGGCTTGGAGAGTGAGCGCCGGGGTGCTGACCGGCAAGCCCAACTGCAGGGCCGCGACCCGGGCGATATTCAAGGCATGGGAATCCTCCCCGACCCAGCCCACCATCACCCCGTCCACCTGGGCCGGACGCAGGCGGGCCCGTTTCATCACCTCCGCGAACACCGTCCCCATGAGTTCTTCGGGGGACACGTCCGCCAACAGTTTTCCCAGGGCGCCGAAGGGGGTTCTCGCCCCGTTACAGAGAACGATCGTATGGCCGTGAAAGTTCATGGATCCGCCTCGTTTTCCCCTTTGGATGTCCGGGGCGCCGTCCGTCCCGTTCGAATCGCTTCCATCCTATCCCCGGTTCCGGTATTTTTCAACCCTTTTAATGCTCGGCCGGTGCTTCCCCGATTTTTTTGACGAACGCTCTTGACAATAAGGGTGTTTGGGGCTATGTTTTGGTTGAAATCCTTCACAAGAAGAGGAGCGGTTATCTCCATGACTTTGTTCAATCCGGAAGACCTCGTCGCCCAACTAAAAACCTGGGACCTCGGAAACGCTGAAGCTTATTGGGCCTCGGCTTTTTCAAGGAACGTCGGGATCTTGACCCGGGCGGACATGCAAAAACTCGCCCGCTCGCGGGTGGCCATCGCCGGGGGAGGGGGGGTGGGCGGATCCCACGCGACCACCCTGGCGCGTTCCGGGGTGGGCCGGTTTCACCTGGCCGATTTTGACCGTTTTGACCCGGTGAACATCAACCGCCAACAGGGCGCCCGCGTGGCCACCTTCGGCCGCCCCAAAGCCGAAGTGTTGAGAGAAGACATCCTCGCCATCAACCCCTTCGCCGACGTTCGCCTTTTTCCGGAAGGGGTGACCCCGGCCAACGTGGACGCCTTTTTGGACGGGGTCGACGTGGCCCTGGACGGCCTCGATTTTTTCGCTCTTCCGGCCAGGCGCCTCTTCTTTCGACGCGCCCGAGAAAGAAGGATTCCCGTCGTCACGGCGGGCCCCATCGGGTTCGGGTCCCCCTTCATCGTCTTCACTCCGGACAGCATGAGTTTTGACAACTACTTTGACCTCAACGACCAGACGCCCCTTCTGGAGGGATATCTCCGTTTTTATCTGGGAATCACCCCAACCCTCCTCCACACGAAATACATGATCCCGGGGCGTATTCGCTTGGCCGAAAAAAGCGGGCCTTCCCTGGGATTGGCCTGTCAACTGGCCTCGGGATTGGCCGCGACGGAAGTCCTCCGTTTGATCCTGGGGCGTCCGGGCCTCAAACCGGCTCCGTGGCATTTTCAATTCGACGCCTATCTCCATTTGTTCCGCCAGGGGCGGCTACGGTGGGGGAACCGAGGCCCGCTCCAACGACTTAAAATTTGGCTGGGGCGTCGGGCCATCGCGAGACAAACCAATGCCTTTCGGTCCGCCGCGCCCAAGGCGGAATGGGATCGACGGGGCCCGATTCCGCCGAACGTGATGGAATTCCTCCTCCACGCCGGACTGCAGGCCCCCTCGGGCGACAACATTCAGCCCTGGGCGTTCCGGCAGAAAGGAGACCGCGTCGATATTCTTTTGAACGCGGAGGCGGATCCCTCGTTTTTCAACTTCCAGCAGAGAGCCACGCTGATTTCCAACGGAGCCATTTTGGAAAACATGACGGTGGCCGCGTCGGCCTTCGGCCTTGAAACGGTGGTGGAGGCCGAACCGGTGGGGCAACAGGACGAGCGGGTGGCGTCCATCCGGTTCGTCCCGGCGGAAAAAGCCCGGGACCCCTTGGCCGATATGGTCTGGGAACGGGACACCAACCGGCGCCTTTTTGACAAACGGCCCATCCCCCTCGAAACCCAGCGCGCCCTGGTCTCCTCCGCCGCGGAGCGAGGGGCGGCGTTGCACCTGGTGACGGACCGCCCGGGAATCGAGTCCATGGCCGAAGCCGTTTACTGGGCCGACCGGGCCCGGGTCACCCTACGCCCGTGCCATAAACCCTTGTACCAGTCCATTCGGAAAAACGCCGCGGAGGCCCGCTCCCGCGGCGACGGTTTTTCCTACAACAATCTCATGGCCGGGATCGACGGGCGAATTTTCCTGACGCTGACGCGTCCTTGGCCCGTCATGGACCTGGCCAACCGTTGCGGGATCGGGAACTTGGTCGCCAAGATCGGAAGGGACTCCATTTTGTCCTCCTCCGCCGTGGGCCTTCTGACCATGAAGGGAGATGACCTGCTCGATTTCTTTCACGGGGGAAGAGCCTGGGAACGGGTCTGGTTGACCGCCACGGCCCACGGGCTGGCGCTACAACCCAACGCCAGCCTCGTGTTCTTTTGGACCGTTTGGCGCTCCGAAGGAGACGCTCCTTTCCCCCCGCACTCGAGCCGGCATCTGCATCGGGCCATGGAACTGGCTCGACCTTGGTTTCCCCAGGTGGACTTCGATCGAAATGGGCTGATCATGCTTTTCCGTTTAGGCTACGCCGCCCCTGTGCCGGAAGGCACCTTTCGACGACCGCTGAATACCTTTCTCCGCCCCGCCTGAGAAACGATCGGCCCGGCCGGAATACCGCCTCCCCCGCGCGCCTGGAACAAGACCAGACGGCCCTCCCCGGATTTTGGTTGCTCAGGAAAGAACTTGACAATCGGGTAGAATTTGCTAAAATCTGCCCATACAACACACGGGTGTGTTGATGCATCGTCTGGACAAAGACTGTCCTTTCCGCTGTTTCGGAAAGGGCTTTTTTTTTGTGCCGGTTTTCACGAGACAGCGCTGTCTCCAAAAAATCAACAGCGCCCTCGGGCGCTTAAATAAAATGGAGGAACTTATGCTGTCAAAAACAAAACGTTGTCTTTGGCGCGGTGGACTCTTCGCGCTTTTGACCTGGGGCGCCGGTCTCTTGCCGGTCGCCCTCCGAGCGGAGGAACCCACCCCCGCTCCCGCTGGAACGGTGGCGGTGGCCGATCAGGCCCCGGCCCTGGAATCGCGTTTGGCCGCCATTGAGCAGGGCCTCACCGATCGGAAAGTCGTCGCCGACACCATCTGGGTTCTCGTCACGGCCTTCCTGGTGTTCTGGATGAACGCCGGGTTCGCCCTGGTGGAATCGGGCATGTGCCGCGCGAAAAACGCCGTCAACATCCTCTCCAAAAACTTCATCGTCTTCGCCGTGAGTTCCCTGGCCTTTTACGTCTTAGGCTGGGGCGTCATGTTCGGCGACGGCAACGGGTTCATGGGGTTGAAAGGCCTCTTCATGATCTCCGGGGCGGACAACAGTCCCGCCACGGGGTCGGCCTATTCCGGCGTCTATAACGCCATCAACTGGACGGGCGTTCCCCTCTCCGCGAAATTCTTCTTCCAATTGGTTTTCGCGGGCACGGCGGCCACCATCGTCTCCGGTTGCGTCGCGGAACGGATCAAATACGTGAGCTTCATCGTCTTCAGCGCCCTCCTGGTGGGCATCGCCTACCCGATTACCGGCCACTGGATATGGGGCGGCGGATGGTTGGCCCAGAAAGGCTTCTGGGACTTTGCCGGGTCCACCGCGGTTCATACCGTGGGCGGCGTCGCGGGCTTGGCCGGGATTTTGATCCTGGGCCCCCGCATTGGGAAGTTCCGTCCCGACGGAACCCCCAACGCCATCCCGGGTCACAACTTGACCTCCGCGACCCTAGGGTGTTTGATCCTCTGGCTCGGCTGGTTCGGGTTTAACCCCGGGTCCACCATGGCCGCCGATGCCGGCGCCATCAGCCACATCCTGAACACCACCAACCTGGCCGCCGCCGCGGGCCTTTTGACCGCGACGATCACAGCGTGGATGGTTTTAGGGAAACCCGACCTGGGCATGACCATCAACGGCTGTTTGGCCGGATTGGTGGCCATCACCGCCCCTTGCGCCTATGTGACTCTGCCCGCCTCTATTATCATCGGCGGCATCGGCGGAATCCTCGTGGTCTTTGCCGTATTGTTCTACGACAAAATCAAGGTGGATGACCCCGTGGGCGCCTTGGCCGTGCACTTGACCAACGGCATCTGGGGCACCCTCGCCGTGGGTCTCTTCGCCGTCGACAAAATCACCGGCGTCGGCACCGGAAACGGGCTCTTCTACGGAGGCGGATTCAAGCTCCTGGGAGTTCAGCTATTGGGGTCCGTGACCACGATCCTGTTCACGCTCGTGCTCTCGGTCATCTTCTGGTTGGTCGTGAAAGCCATGATGGGTCTCCGGGTGAGCCGCGAAGAAGAAATCCGCGGCCTTGACATCGGCGAACACGGAATGGAAGCCTACGCTGGATTCCAAATCTACATGACGGAATACGGTCTGGCCCCCGCCGGCGACAGCGGTGATTCAAAACCCGAGCCTAAATTGGCCGGGTCCGGGAGGTAATCATCCATGAAACTTATTATTGCCATGGTTCAACCGCACAAAGTGGCGGAAGTTAAAAAAGCCCTGGACGACGCCCAAATTCACCTCATGACGGTGTCCAACGTTCTCGGCTCCGGCCGGCAGAAGGGCTACACGGAAAGCTACCGCGGCGCGAAGTATGAGGTTAACCTCCTGAAAAAGGTCCGCTTCGATATCGCCGTGAACGACGAGTATGTCGAACCCTGCATCGCGGCCATCACCAAGGCCGCGCGTTCCGGGAACATCGGCGACGGAAAAATCTTCGTGGTCCCTCTCGAAGAAGTCGTCCGTATCCGCACCGGAGAAAAGGGCAAAGCCGCCATCGGCTAGCCGTTCCCAACGCTTCACCAGAAAGGGCGGGGGTCCTTGACCCCCGCCCTTTCTTATTTCACAATGTGTCCCATGGACGTTCTTTTCCTCTCCCGTCTTCAATTCGCGCTGACCATCATGTTTCATTACCTGTTTCCCCCGCTCGCCATCGGCCTGGGAGCGCTGATGGTTTTCATGGAAGGCATGTATTTAAAAACGAAAGACCCCCAGTATGAATCCATGGCCAAGTTCTGGACGCGGATTTTTGCCGTCAACTTCGCCGTGGGCGTCGCCACGGGGATCGTCATGGAATTCCAGTTCGGGACGAACTGGGCCAACTACTCCCGTTTCGTGGGAGACGTTTTTGGGTCGGCCCTGGCGGCGGAAGGGATTTTTGCCTTTTTCTTGGAGTCGGGGTTTTTGGCGGTCTTGGTGTTCGGTTGGGACAAAGTTTCCCCCCGCATGCACTTCTTTTCGACCGTGATGGTGTTTCTGGGATCGATCTTCTCCTCGGTTTGGATCACCGTCGCCAACAGTTGGCAACAGACTCCCGCGGGGTTCCACATCGTTGGAGAGGGACTGGCCGCCCGGGCGGAGATAACCGATTTTTGGGCCGTGGTGTTTAACCCCTCGAGTATGGACCGGCTGGTCCACGTCTGGCTGGGCGCCTTCTCGATGGGAGGCTTTTTCGTGATGAGCGTCACGGCCTATTACATCCTGAAAGGCCGCCACCTGGACATCTCTAAGAAAGCGTTTTCGGTGGCGCTCCTCCTTGCCACGCTCTCCAGTTGGGGCCAACTTCTTTCCGGCCACCACCAGGCCCGCGTGGTGGCGGAACACCAGCCGGCCAAGCTGGCGGCCTTTGAGGGCCATTTCAAAACGGGCGAGGGAGGAACCCCTCTCTACGTCGTGGGCCATCCCGACGCGAAAACAGAAACCACCAAAGGCATCGCCGTCCCGGGCCTCCTGAGTTTCATGGTGTATGGCGATTTCAAAAAACCGGTGACCGGCTTGGACAAGTTCCCCAAAGAAGACCGGCCGCCCGTGGCGGTTTCTTTTCATTCCTACCACGTGATGGTCGGCCTCGGATTTTTCATGATGGGACTGACGGGCCTGGCCGCCTGGCTGAGAGCCCGCGGCCGACTGTTTGAACAGCGGGGCCTTTTGTGGACGTTCGTTTTCGCCGTTCTCGCTCCCGTGGCCGCCAACCAATTGGGATGGGTGGCCGCCGAAGTGGGACGCCAACCGTGGATCGTCTATGGCTTGCTTCGCACCTCCGAAGCCCTTTCCCCCGTGGTGCGGGCGAACCAAGTGCTGGGTTCCATCCTGATGTTCGGCGTAATCTACGCCCTTCTTTTTGCCGTTTGGGTTTCCGTGATCGACCACAAGATCAAACAAGGCCCCGAGGAAATGTCCTTCCTGGCCCCAGGGGATCCCTCCCACGGGTTCATTCAAACCGTGGGAGATCTAAAAGCCGGGGGATCTCTGACGGAAGGAAAAGAGTAAGAAACACCCTCGGCCGGGGAAGTCCCTTTCCCCCATCCGCTTGGGCTGGACACGGAGGTTTTGAACCGGCATCAAAGCTTTAACCTCCCCTTAATCCCCTCCTTGGGAAGGAGGGGAAAAAAAGACAAGCCCGCGTGGGTCTTTTTGCAACCCGGATCATGAGGATCCGGACGACGGGCCTTCCCTGGGAAGGGAAATCCCATTTATGGAGGAGCCGTGTTCCCCCTCCTTCGCAAGGAGGGGGCTGGGGGAGGTCTTAGCAACGACACCCTGTTAAATTCCACTTTTTTTGGAGGCGCAATGGACTTACACATTTTCTGGTTTGTCTTGTTGGGCGTTTTAATGGCGGGTTACGGGATTTTGGATGGGTTCGATTTGGGCGTGGGGATCCTGCATCCCCTGGCTCGGACGGATGAGGAACGTCGGATTTTCATGAACTCCATCGGCCCCCTCTGGGACGGCAATGAAGTCTGGCTGGTCACGTTCGGCGGCGCCCTTTTCGCGGCCTTTCCCCGGGCCTACGCGACGATGTTTTCCGGCCTTTACGCGGCCTTTATGCTGTTGGTCCTTTGCCTGATCCTCCGGGCGGTGTCCATGGAGTTCCGGAGCAAGCGCCCCTCTAAAATCTGGCGATCTTTTTGGGACTGGACTTTTTTCGGATCAAGCCTCACCGCGGTCCTCCTTTTCGGCGCCGCCGTGGGAAACTGTTTCCGCGGCCTTCCGATCGGGTTGGACGGAGAACTGAGAATTGGATTTTTTGGCTTGCTGACCCCCTATCCTGTTCTGGTCGGCCTTTTTGCCATCGTCACGGCGGCCATGCACGGCGCCATTTATCTCTACCTTAAAACAGAGGGGCCGATCCAGGCGCGTTTGCAGGGATGGATTTGGCGGCTGTTCGGCTGGTTTTTAATCACCTATTTATTGACGACGATCTTCACCCTGGTTTCCGTTCCCCGCGCCGTGGAAAATTTCACCCACCACCCTTGGGCGTGGGCCGTGGTCGTGTTGAACGTGTTGGCGGTCGCCAACATTCCCCGGGCTGTTTTTCGCGGCAGGCCCTTTGAAGCGTTTCTGTCCAGCGGAGCGTCCATTGCCGCTTTCGTCTTCCTCTTCGGCCTGGCCCTTTACCCCAACCTGGCCGTCTCCAGCCTCGACCCCGCCGCCAACCTCACCATCTACAACGCCGCCTCCTCCGAAAAAACCCTTGCGATCATGCGCCTGATCGCGTTCCTCGGCATGCCCATGGTCCTGGCCTACACCGCCGTCATCTATTGGGTTTTCCGAGGGAAAGTGGAGCTGGGCAAGTTCAGCTATTGATCCGGCGCGACGCGCCGGGCGGAAAAAGGCCCTTCTTCATCATGATAAAACAAAGTATACTTTCTTTTATCATGTTTAATCGCATGCAAACATTTCCCCGATTAAAGCGCGAGACGTGCTTTTTTTGGGGACCCCGGCAGGTGGGCAAAAGCACCTGGCTGGAGAAATCGTTCCCGACGGCCCGGTTTTATAATTTGCTTTTGTCGGATGACTATGACCGTCTTCAAAAAAGACCTGCTCTTCTGCGGGAAGAACTGTTGGAAAACCCGACCCTCGCCCGTCGTCCCATCATTATCGATGAAGTTCAAAAGGTGCCGGCTCTTCTCGATGAGGTGCAATGGCTGATCACCCACTCAAAATTCCAGTTCATCCTGTGTGGATCCAGCGCTCGAAAACTTAAAAGAGGGGGCGGGAACCTGCTGGGAGGGCGAGCCCTTCGCTATGAAATGTTTCCCTTGGTCTCCCGGGAAATCCCCCGCTTTCGCCTGGACTGGGCTTTGAACCGTGGGTTGATTCCCCGGCACTACCTTTCCAATAATTACACGGAAATGATGCAGTCGTATGTTGTCGACTATCTCCGAGAAGAGATCGCCCAAGAGGCGCTGGTGCGCAATGTTCCCGCTTTCCATCGGTTCCTGGAATCGGCGGCTTTCAGCAATGGGGAAATCGTCAATGAACTGAATATTGCCCAAGAGTGCGGCGTCAGCGGTCCCACCGTGCGGCAATACTTTGAGATATTGGAGGACACGTTGGTGGGTCGCTTTCTCCCCGTTTTTCAAAAAAGGCCGAAACGGCGGGTGATCCGATCGCCGAAATTTTATTACTTTGATGTGGGACTCGCTAATTTTCTTCTCAAGAGGGGACCCATCGTTCCGAAAAGCGAATCTTATGGAAAAGCTTTTGAGCACTTCCATTTTCAAGAATTATTGGCGCACAGCCATTACTCGGGGATACGGTATCCCCTCTCCTATTGGCGCACGGCCTCCCAGTTGGAAGTTGACTTCATTCTCGGAGATCACGAGGTCGCGGTGGAAGTTAAATCCACGGACATGGCCCAACCACGCCACGCCAAGGGTCTCATGGCCTTCGCGGAAGAATACACGGTCAAAAAGCTGATCCTGGTGACGCACGACCCCCGCCCGCGTCAAATGGGCCTTGTGCACGTCCTTCCCTGGGCCGATTTCCTACGCCGACTATGGGATGGAGAAATCATCGCCTCGTAAGACCCCTCCGAAAAAAACCTCGCGATCATGCACCTGATCGTTTTCCTCGGCATGCCCATGGTCCTGGCCTACACCGCCGGGAGCTTTTAGGTTTTCCGCGGAAAGGTCGAACTCGGAAAATTCAGTTACTGAATAAATTGACAGCGACCATCAGGGCAGTGTAGAATCCTTTGTCGGCACAGCGCTGTGCCGACAGATTCAGACAACGACGTTCCGGTCCAATGGGACCTGAGAGCGGACGGGGTCGGAGACATGGACGTCTCGCCGCGCGGCACTTGCCGCGACGCGAGGCGTTTTTTATTCCGCCCCCCGCTGAACCATTTAAGGAGGTCACTGCTGACATGAAACGAATTCGACATTTGGTCCTTGGTATTTTTGCCTCGCTCCTGGCGCCCGCCCTATGGGCGGAAACCGCGGGAGAGATCACCCCTTCCGCCGTGAGTTCCGGAGATACCGCCTGGGTGCTGGTGTCCGCCGCGTTGGTTTTGATGATGACGCCGGCCCTCGCCTTTTTTTACGGCGGGCTTGTGCGACGAAAGAACATGTTGTCCGTTCTCATGCAGTGTTTCGCGGTCATGGGACTGATCACGGTGCAATGGGTGGTGATGGGGTACAGCCTCTCTTTCGGGCCCACCATTGGGGGCCTCGTTGGAAACCTTCAATGGCTCGGGTTGAACGGCGTGGGACTGACGCCCAATACCGACTACGCGCCCACCATTCCGCACCAGGCCTTCATGATCTACCAATGCATGTTCGCCATCATCACGCCGGGCCTTATTTTGGGCGCCTTCGCCGAACGGATGAAATTTTCCGCCTACGTTCTCTTTTCCCTTCTTTGGAGCACCATCGTCTACGACCCCGTGGCCCATTGGGTGTGGGGCACGGGAGGGTTTTTGAAACTGTCCGGGGCCCTGGATTTCGCGGGCGGCGCCGTGGTCCACGTCAACGCCGGCGTGGCGGCGCTGGCCGCGGCTCTGGTTTTAGGGAAACGGCGGGGGTTCCCCACCCGCCTGTCTCCGCCCCACAACCTTCCCTTCGCGGTCTTGGGCGCGGGGATGTTGTGGTTCGGTTGGTTTGGGTTTAACGGCGGGAGCGCCCTGGGCGCCGGGGGTCTCGCCACCACGGCCTTCGTCTCCACCCACATCGCGGCGGCCACCGCCGGGCTTGTGTGGGCCGGGTTGGATGTCCTCGTGAACCGGCACGCCACCATGCTGGGCACCATCACGGGGGCCGTGGCGGGGCTCGTGGCCATCACACCGGCGGCGGGGTACGTCACGCCGCTCGGGGCCATGGCCATCGGGATCACAGTCGCCCTCATTTGTTTCGTTTCCGTGATGTACGTGAAAGTGAAATTGGGTTATGACGATTCCCTGGACGCCTTCGGCGTTCACGGGGTGGGCGGCATTTGGGGCGCCATCGCCACGGGGATTTGGGCCACGAAAACCGTCAATCCCGCGGGGGCCGATGGGCTTTTGCACGGGAACCCCGGGCTGGTTTGGATCCAAACCAAGGCGGTACTGGTGACGGGAATCTACTCCTTCGTTCTCAGCATCGTCTTGCTTAAACTGGTGGATGTGTTGGTGGGGCTCCGGGTTTCCGATCAGGACGAACGCATCGGCCTTGATCTCACCCAACACCGCGAAGCGGCCTACACGATCATCGACTAATCTTTTTTCAGGAGAAAACCCTATGAAATACATCGTTGCCATCATTCAACCGGACCGGCTGGACGACGTGCTGGACGCCTTGGAACAGAAGGCCATCCACCTGGTCACTGTCTCGAACGTCATGGGTCGGGGCCGTCAAAAAGGCATTTCGGAAGTCTACCGGAGCCACAAAGAGGGCGGGAGCCTGCTTAAGAAAGTGAAGGTGGAAGTCGCGGTGAACGAGGAATATGTTCAGCCGACGGTGGAGGCCATTCAATCGGCCGGGCGAACAGGGAACGTCGGCGACGGGAAAATCTTTGTTCTCGATTTGGGCCAAGTCATTCGGATTCGAACGGGAGAAACGGGCCGCCTGGCGATCGGATAAAAAGACACCGTCAAAGACCACCCCTCCCCGGCCCCGCATCAGCGGCTCTGGCGCCCCAAGTGTCCGGAGCTCTGCGACGGGCTCCCCTTGCCAAGGGGAGGGAGAAAAACCATGAGATTGTCGTGGTCTCTTTTAATCCCCTCCTTCCCAAGGAGGGGATTAAGGGGAGGTAAACCCTTCCTGTATCTCTTTAGCCGCCCGTTGCGTCCGACGGAGCATGGCTTTTGTGGTGGCCCCATTTAAGGGGCCACCGTTTTCCGGGGCGAGTTCTTCTAACGGAAGACCGCCCGATAAATCGGGCAACTACAAAAATCGCTTCGGAACGATAAAGAGACACCCCTTCCTCAACCTTAGATTCTTAAGCCTCCAGAGAAAGAGGCGGTTCCTCCAGAACGACACTCTCCCCGGTCCGTAAAAAGATCACCTCGAACCCGCAGGGCTCCCCCAAGGCTTTTTGAACGGCCGCGCGATAATCTCTTCCCTGTTCGGCATAACGGCGCGCGTGTTCTTTTTCTTCACCGGGGCGCACCCGGTCGGTTTTGTAGTCGGCCACCCAGAGCGCCGCGCCCCGACGGTATAGAAGATCGATGACGCCGCGAACCACGCCTTCCTTCTCCCCGAAAAGGAACGGCGCCTCCCGGGCTAATATTTTTTCCTGGGCGAAGGACCGCCCAACCGGCGATTGAAGGAAAGCGGAAAGAATCCCCGTCGCCTCCTCCGTCCATCGGGCCCAATCGGCGGCCGGATGCTCCGGCGCTAATAGAGCGGCGGTTCGGCCCACCGCGGGGGACACGTCGGTGGGGCTTCCCCACTCCCAGGTTTCCAGGACCGCGTGGCACAAACGACCCAGAAGGGCGGCTTCCGCTGAGGGGAGGCTGGGCTCTCCCCCCGCGATCTTCTCCGACTCCTGGGTTTTTGACGATGGACTGCGGAACAGGGGCCGCCCTTGGATCTCCGCCCCGAGGACCTTCCGTTTTTCCCAAGAACGGACGAGCGAGGGCGTCAGACGGTTTTTGCCTGGGGATTCCCCCTTCGGCCAACGGGGTTCGCCCCCGGTCTCCCGCGAGACAACGGTGACCGGCAGGCGAAGGCCATCGGCCCATTCCCAGGCCCCTACCCCCCGTCGGGCCGCCCCGCTCAACATGCCCATGAAAGACCCGAGGGCGATCTTTTCATTTCCGACGAGGATCACCTGTTCCCGGGCCCGGGTGGCGGCCACGTAAAAGAGCCGAATGGACTCCTCCGCCTCCCGGCGGCGTTCGTCGCTTTCCAGGAAAACCATTTCAAGGTCCGCCCATTTCTTTTGGACGAGACGATGACCCACCCGCCCCTCGGCCCAATCCTGACGAAGGGCCGGAGGATGACGGGCGCCGCCCTGGACCTTCGCGGAAAGGTTGGGCAAAAACACCACCTTGTATTCCAACCCTTTGGCCTTGTGGACCGTCAAAAGCCGGACCGCCTCCACTTTTTCCTCCCCCAAGGAGCTTTCCCCCTCTTCCCGGCCCTCCGCCACGGCCGCCATGAGTCGGCGGGCGAACCCGTCCAGGGTTTCTCCCCGGGCCGCGCCCGCCTCCGCCGCCAATCGGGCCAGTTTGAACAGGTTGGACACGCTTTGTTCGCCGTAATAGGCGGCGGCGGAAGCGGCCAACAGCGGGGTTTCCCGCAGGAGACGGGCGCACACCTCGCCTAAACTTTCTCGTTGCGCCGCCGCGCGGAGCTGTCCCAACACACCGAAGAAATCAGCGATCGTTCGAGAGACCTCCGGGGGAAGCCCCTCGGGGGGAAGCAGCCGATCGTCCAGTCGACCCGCTTCGGCCAGGGCCAGGAGGTGGCGGTCTTCCAAAAGAACCATGGGGGACCGCAACAGTCCCACCAAAGACACCCGGTCGGCGGGATCCTGCACGACACGAAGAAGGTTAAGAAAATCCATCACCTCCGGCGTGCCGTAAAAAGCCCGGTCGCTTTCCACCAAATAGGGAATCCGGGCGGCCTTCAGGGCCTCCATATAGACCGTTAGAGCCGACGTGGACCGAAAGAGGAGGGCCACATCGCCCAACCGCCAGGGACGCCCGGACCCCTCCGGTCCGCATCGGTCCACGATCCATCGGGCGATCCAGCGAGCCTCGGCCTCCTGACCCAAGGAAGAAGAGTCCTCCCCTTTTGAACCCGCCGGAACGATCGCCAGTTCAACGCCTCCGTTGTCCGGCCCTCCTCCCGGCCGAGGGAGCAAAGGCAAATAGGCGGGTTGCAAACCGGGGGCCTCCCGCATCAAGTCGGTGAAAAGTCGGTTGACCGGACCCACGATTCCTTCGTGGGTCCGAAAACTGGTTTGGAGATCGCACTTGCGCCCGCCCTGGGCGATAACAAGAGAGACAAACGCTTCGTAAGCTCGAATGTCGGCGCCGCGAAACCGATAAATGGATTGTTTTAGGTCCCCGACGATAAATAGTTTTCCAGGCGCGAGCGACACCTCCTTCCAGGCGGCCGCCTCGGATTCCGCCCGCTCGGCCAAGAAGAGCAACAGTTCCCCCTGGAGCGGGTCCGTGTCCTGAAACTCATCCACCAAAATCGCCCCGTAGCGGGATTTCAATTCCCGCCGAACTTCAGGGTGCTGGGCCAACAGGTTCCGCGCACCGCTCAAAAGATCGTCAAACCCCATCCACCCGGCAGCACGGTAACGGGCCCGGCAGTGGTCCAGAAAAGGAGACAAAAGCTTCCGCACGCGGGCCAGCGCCGCTTCGCCAACCGGAGAAACCGCCTTCGCCACGGCGCAGGCGTCCTCGTACACCGTTTCCCCTTCTAACTCTTCCCACTCGCCGGGCCACGTTTTAGGAGCTTCTTTCCAGTCGTCCGCCTCGGGCCACGGACCCCAGGGGTCCCGCGCCACCTGTTCCACCGCGCGGAGGCGTTCGGCAATCCGCTGGATGGACTCCAGCATTTTCCCCCGTCGGGGTTTGGGTTTTCCCACCGGCACCCGTTCGAGGGCCATCCGCCATTCCGCCAGACGATCGGCGGAGAAGGTTCGATCCAATAGAGCGGGCGAAGAACGGGCCAGAGCGCGAGCCAGGGTCGCCACATCCCCCAACCCCACCCGGGGCAAAACCTCCCGCCACAGCTCCACCGCGGGCCCCCCGGGAATGAGTTCTCCCTCCAACCAACGTCCCCATTCCCGCTCGAAAAGTTCCTCGAAGGCGTCCCCTCTATCCACTTGAAAGTTCGGGTTCAACCCGGCTTCTAAGGGAAACAGTTGGAGCAGGGTTTTGCAAAAACTGTGGATGGTGCCGATGGGGGCGCGGTCCAGGTCCCGCAACGCGTCCCCCGCCATGAGGCGCAGGCGTTCTTCCGTCGCCCCGAATTCGGCCCGGGCCTCCGCCAGCCAAACCTCCGTCCGCTCCCCGCGTTTCGCCGCCAAGGGACGTCCCTCCAACCGTCGCAGGAGATCGTTCAACCGATCGGCCAGCCGCAGTTTGATTTCCCCCGCCGCTTTCTCCGTAAAGGTCAGCGCGACGATCCGAGTGACGGAAAGGCCCTCCCGTTCCGGCCCTCCCGCCAAAAGGAGAAAGAGGAGGCGATCCGTCAAGAGGGTGGTTTTCCCCGTTCCGGCTCCCGCCTCCACGACGACGTTCACATCCAATTGTTTCCGGGCGACGTCCCGGGAAGGCCGGTCAGCGGTCATGGGAGATCTTCTTTTCCCGCGGGGGCCAGGTCCGCTGGGGTCTCGGAACCCACGTCCCCTTCGCATCTTTTTCGGGTAGGTCCATGGGCTTTTCGGCAGGCTCGGGCGAAATCGCAGAAACGGCAGTGCCCCGCGGGGCCGTCCGATGGGCGGATGAGAAAGCGTCCGTTGGTGAGAGTGGAAAGAAGGGCTCTTTGCCGGACCTCGATTTCACCCCGTTTCTCCCGCCAAACCGCCTCAGAGAACTCTTCCGTCTCGTTGGTCGCCAGGTATTCGAAGCGAACCCCGGCCGCACGGGTTTCCGGTCCCCAGGTTCTCTGGGCCTCCAGCAATTCCAGATAGGCCGGCGCCTGATGCACATGCCCCTCCAGCACGCGCTCTTCCAGGGATTTGTCACGGATTCGGTTCTTGTAATCCACGACAAAATACCGACGGGACACGGGGTTCCAGTCCACCCGGTCCAACCGGCCGGACCAAAGGAATTCGCCGTTCCCCATGGGGGCCTGAAGCCCCCACTCTAATTTTTCCGGTCGGAACCCCTCCGCCTTTAGCCTCGCCAGGTCCCGGTCCACGAAAGAAACCAATTGGCGCTCGACGGTGTTTTGAAGCGCTTCCCAAAGAAGGGGGTACGGTCCGCCCGACGGGTCCCCCGACGAAGAGAAGAGGGCCCGGGTTTCGGCGCGAACCCGGACCACGGCCTCTTCCGGGGCCGGAAGATCCTGGGAAAGGAAACCGGCGTAGACCCGTTGGAGGATCGCGTGCTGAAGAGTGCCGACGAAGAAGGGGCTCACGCTCTCTCCGTCCCAGGTCGCGCGGGGATCCCTGAGACCCACCAGACGAGAAAGGAAGAATTCGAAGGGGCAATCGCCAAGAGTCTCCAGCGCGCTGGGGGAGAGCCCCCGCGAGGCGCGCCGGGAGAGGTACGCCTCAGGGCGCCCCACCAAACCGTCCACCCCCGTGGGCCCCGCCCACGCCGAGATCTTGGCGGCCCGCTGGACGATCCGGCCCCATTCGCCGGAAAGAGGTCGAGCCTCCAGAAGGTCGGCCAATCCCGCCTCTTGAACCGTTAAAAGACCCCGGGGAACGGCGTTCCATTTCTCCAAGGGGGGGCGAGGCAAGCGCTCCGCCTCGTCCAACGACATTCCGGCCGCCCGCGCGAGTTCCCTCAAATAGAGAGAGGGGACTTCCGCCCGGCCGTCCTCCCGGGAGCGTGAATAAAGCAGGTAAAGTTTTTCCCGAGCCGAAGAGACCAGCAGGGTGAACAAGAGTTTTTCCTCGTCGTACCCCTCCAGTTTTGGAAGGATCCAGTAGCCCCCGGGGTCCCGAAGAATCCGTCGTAGGTCGTCCCCCAAAAGAGGATCTTCCCGAACCACCCGGGGGAACACGCCTTCCTTGAGACCCACGAGAAAGAGGGCGCCAAAACTCTCGCCCCGCGCCTCCATGGCCCCCAAAACCCGCACCCCCTGCGCGGGCCCGGTCCCCGGGCGCCGGGCGCGGCGCAGGGCCTCAACGAAGGTCTCCGAAAATTCCGCGTCGTCCACCGGCGGGGAGAAACGGTCCAGTTCCTCCAGGCGTTCCAAAATGGCCTCCATTTGATCCAGCACCGGCACGGTCTCCGGGTTTTTAACGATCAGCCGTTCCATGCGCCGCCGGGCGCGGCGGGCGTGTTCCACCCAAGGAAAAATTCGTTCCTCCGTCTCCGCGCTCACACGAACCGCAAAATCTTTGAGGGCCTGGGGAGGAAGCGCGGGCCGGAGCGGGTCGGGGTTTTCTTCGCGTCCCATCGGCGACCCCTCCAGCAAATGAGCCAGGCCCGCCCGGGGTCCGCCTTGGAGCAAGTAAGCCCGGGCTTCCGAGCGGGAAGGCCCCGCGAAGACCTCATCTTGAAGACAAGGGGAACCGATGACGTCCAAAAGAGCGTCGCGTTCGTGACCCCGACCGGATATCTCCATCAGGTCCAACGCCAACCGCGCCGCCGGGTGGGACAGGAGCGGCCCCCCTTCTGAAATGGAATAGGGGATGCCATGGGCGCCGAAAATCTCCGGAATTAATTCCGCGTAAGCGTCCAACCCCCGCGCCACCACGCCGATGTCCTCCCACTCCAGAGGGGACCGACGTTCCCGAAGCTGAAGTATTTCTTTGGCCACCTGCCAAAGCTCGTCGCGTTCTCCCGAAACATCGATGATCCGAACATTTTCTCCCGCCTGAACGGGCGGCGACCCTGGGTCAAACAATCCGCCCAGCGCGTCCCCCAGTGGCCCCTCACCGATCGCCGTTTCGTAACGTGAACCGCCGACCCCAACGGATATTTTAAGGTCCAGAAATCGCTCGGCGAATTTCCAGCCCGCGTGCCCTTTCACGCAGGGGAAAAAAAGGGTCACCCGCCCTGGGCCGGCCACCGCGCTCAAAAAATCCGATTGGGCCCCGTTTAAATCATAGAACCCATAGTAAAGCAATTCGTCAAACCCCGCCAAAATTTCCGGGTGGCCTTCCACGGCGACCGTCGCCATCCGGCCCAGATCGGCGGACCCGGCCACGTTCAAACTCGCCAACCGCTCGCGGTAACGGTCGGCCAGGTTCAAAAAACGATACAGCTTCCCTTCGCCGGGGATCTCCATATCGCCGAAGTGTTCACGGAAACTCGCCGTTTCCACCCCCGCTTCCACCAGGTCTCGAAGCGTGGCTCGATGGGCCCCCGCCAAGGCGCGGGCGCGATCCGGCTCCCACCCTCCGCTTTCGATCAAGAGCGTCTCCACCAACCGCTCGTGAAATAGGTCGTCGTTGTTGACCGCGGGAAGAATCGCCCCCGACGCGCGAAGGAGGTCCAGAGAAAGGCTGTGGAGGGTGTGGAAGCGAAGGTTGAAAAAGGCCAAGCCGCGCTCCAAGGCCAAGAGACGTTGGAGCCGCTCCGCCATGCGTTGGGAGGTGGTCACGACCCCCACCCGTCTCGCCGGTCCCGGGGGACGGGCCGTCAGATGGGAGACAAAGGCTTTTTCAAGGAAACCGTAGGGACCGCAAACGAGGGAAAGGGGCATGGTTGGTCTCCCCGCGCCGTCCGGGAATGTTAGAGATTATAAAACTTCCACCAGGACTTGGCCCATTCCCTTCGTTTTTCTATTTATTTTCGCAATTCCGCCAAGACCCGCTTGCTTCGTTGAATCCAGTCGCGCTCCAGGCGCCGGTAGATTTTTCCCGAGCTTTTCGCCTGCGAGAGGACCTGTTCAAGAATCTTCTTAGCTTCCTCTTTCCGGCCCAACCGCGCCAAAAAGAGCCCCTGCCGGAAAAAGGCCTCGGCGCCGGAGGCGTGGGCAGCGGCCCGTTCATAGAAGCGCAGGGCGTCGTCCACCCGACCTTTCTTCTCGAGCGTTCTCGCGATAAGGAGTTCCCGTTTCGCCGGTTGGACTTCGGGTTTTGACTTTTCCAGGAGCTCCAATGGAACCAGGGCCAGATCGGGCGACCCAGCCATCAGATGGGCCCGCGCCAAGCCCAACAGAATTTCAGGGTCATCCTTCCAATGGCCCTCCAGACATTCCTGAAAAAGGGCCAGCTTGGGTCCCGCCCGAGTTCCAGGAGGAACTCGGCCAGGGCTTGCCGGTTGGCGACCGTATCGGTCATTTCCAGCTGTTCCCGCAGACGCTTCAACTGTCGACCGGGGATCCAGGACGACAGAGTCTCCTCCCAAAGATCCCAGAGAGATCCCCGGCGTATGTCGGGAAGAATTTCCGAGAAGAAATAGATCAGCGTTCCCGCTCCGGGGAAGAGAAGGATGATCCACAACCAATAGGACTCTCGGCCGTTACGAAAGGCGTGGACGGCCGCGAGGATTTGGAAGATCGGGATGAGAAGAGCGAAGCCTCGAACCAAAAGCAACTACTTGTCCCCCAAAATAATGGGGAGTCCGTCCTTGCCGCTTCCAATGACGACAATTTTGGCGTTGGGGCTGTTGGCGAGGTCCTTGGTGGCTTCAATCCCTTTCCAGCGAAGGAAACTGTCGTTCAACCCGCGGGTGACGATCGCTTGGAAATCGGCGATGCCTTGGGCTTCAATCCGCTTGCGGTCCGCCTCTCGCCGTTCCTTTTCCAAAACGAATTTCATCTGCTCCGACTGTTGTTCCGCCTCCAACTTCTTTTCGATGGCGGCCCCCAGCACCGGGGGCAGGGCGATGTTTCGGAGGAGGACATTTTCCATGGTGATGCCGCGGGTTTCAAGGAGCGGGGCGAGAAGTTTTTTGATTTCGCTGGAAATCAACTCCCGCTCGGAGGTATAGAGCGCCTTCGCTTCGTACACCGATGTGACGCCGCGAATGGTCGACCGGAGTTGGGGAAGCACGACGACCTCCTCAAATACGGGCCCGATGGTCCGGTAGACCTCCGCCGCTTTCTCCGGTTTTAGACTGTAGAGGAGGGAGGCCTCCAGTTGGAGAACCAGGCCCTCTTTGGAGGGGACATTGGCGGATTCCTTGATCTCCTGGGTCCGAACTGACATCTTGTGCACGCGCGCCAGCGGATTGATCAAATGGAGCCCCGCCGACAGGGGCCGGTCGGAGATATTTCCGAAAAGGTCCCGAACCCCCACATACCCGGCCGGAATGATCACCATCGATCGAAAAATCGCGATGACCAAAAGCAAAACGCCCAAGGCCGCCGGGACCGCCAAGGCCGACACGTTCGGCCTCTCCCGCCCAAACCCCTCATCATCCAAGGACTTCGTCATGGTTCCTCCCCCCCGGAATTCCGGGACCTCTTAAGTGATGGTTCAAAAAGCGTGCCCAGGGCGGGACTTGAACCCGCACGAGCCTTGCGGCCCTCAGGATTTTAAGTCCTGTGTGTCTGCCGATTTCACCACCTGGGCTAAAACGGGGCCAATCGATCCGATTTACCTAAAGAGAGTCGCTAAGCTACTTCTGAACCTTCCAGGGAGAGACGGGGTTGGGGTCCGACCAGAGACCCCGTCGGGCTTCTTTGGCTTTCCGTTCGAGGCGCTCCAACCGACGGTCGTCGGGGGCGGCGGTGCGGTTCCACCAGGCGAGCCCCTGCTTGACCAACATCTCGCTCAAGGATCGCCCGCCTGGAAGACGGATCTTGGCGAAAATGACGCCGTTCGCATCCCGGCTTTTGACCTCCACCGTCACCAATTGTTCAAAAACTTCCGTTGCGGTGAATTTTTTCGCCGCGGTCGCGAAGGGCTGGTCCGATCGGGGACATTGGGCGTCGAACAGACGAACTCGGGCGCTCCGGCCCTCGTTTAAAACCGTCACGGCGTGACCGGCGGCCACTCCCACCACCCGGCCCTGGAATTTTTCCCCGTCCGCGGCTCCCAACGCCGAGGACACGAAGACTCCGAAAAGGATAAAGGACGAGAGCCGGCCGGCGAAACGACGCATGCCTAGGTCCTGGTTCATGCCGACACGGAAGGCAGGCCCGCCAACGCCATGGCGAGTTCGCCCTCGTCCAGTTTCTGGTCGGTGAGTTTGCCCGCGCTGTAGTCCATGTAGGCCTGCATGTCGAAGTGCCCGTGACCGCAGAGGTTGAAGAGGATCGCCCGGGAGACGCCTTCCTCCTTGCACTTCAGGGCCTCGTTGATGGCGCCACGAATGGCGTGATTCGCTTCGGGGGCGGGGAGAATGCCTTCGGCCCGGGCGAATTGGACCCCGGCGGCAAAACAGGTCGTCTGGTGATAGGCCGTGGCTTCGATCAGGCCCAGGTCCATGGCGTGGCTCACGAGCGGGGCCATGCCGTGGTACCGAAGGCCCCCCGAATGGAAGCCGGGAGGGGTGAAGGTCGAGCCCAGGGTGTGCATTTTGGTCAAGGGGGTCAGGTGCGCGGTATCGCCGAAATCGTAGGCGAACTTGCCCCGGGTGAGGCTGGGACAGGCGGCGGGTTCCACGGCCACCACGCGAACTTTTTTTCCGCCCCGGAGTTGCGCTCCCAGGAACGGGAACACCAACCCGCCGAAATTCGACCCCCCGCCGGTGCAAGCGACCAAAACATCGGGGTAATCGTCGGCCATGGCCATCTGCTCGATGGATTCCAGACCGACGACGGTTTGGTGGAGAAGAACGTGGTTCAGGACCGAACCCAGGGCGTAATTCGTGTCGTCCCGCTGGGCGGCCACCTCCACCGCTTCCGAAATGGCGATGCCGAGGCTCCCCGGATGTTTGGGGTTTTTGGCCAAGATGGCACGGCCGGCGTTGGTTTCCTCCGACGGGGAGGCCACGCACCGGGCGCCGTAGGTTTCCATCAGCGCCCGGCGATAGGGTTTCTGATCGTAGGAGACCCGGACCATGAAGACCTGAACATCGATGCCGAACAGCGCCCCGGCGAAGGCCAGGGAGGACCCCCACTGGCCGGCGCCGGTTTCGGTGGCGATCTTTTTGATGCCCGCTTCTTTATTATAGAACGCCTGGGGGACGGCGGTGTTGGGTTTGTGGCTGCCGGCCGGGCTCACCCCTTCATATTTGTAATAGATCCGGGCCGGGGTATCCAGCGCCTTTTCCAGTCGCCGGGCCCGATACAAGGGCGACGGCCTCCATTGACGGTATATTTCTCGCACGGGAGAAGGGATTTCGATTTCACGTTCCCGCGACACTTCCTGAAGGATGAGAGACATGGGGAACAAAGGCTCCAAGTCGCCAGGGCCCACGGGTTGGTGTGTCCCCGGGTGAAGGACGGGGGGCGGCGGAACGGGCAGGTCCGCCACCAGGTTGTACCAAAATTTCGGGATGCGTTTTTCGTCCAGGAAATACTTCACGGTTTCGCTCATGGGAATCTCCTCCGAATGACCCCGGAGAAAATCCCGGGGGGTGCGGTGACTTATTTTATCATTCCTCGAACAGCGTGGAGGGAGTGGAATGACCGGGCGGCGGTTTTTTTTAGGCGCTTTTTCAGAATTCGTTCAGGGCGTTGATGAGGAGGCGGAGTCGGCCGAAATTGAAGCGGTTGAAGGGAAACACGAGCCGGGGGAGGTCGGGAAATTCCGACTCCTCGGGAAGGGCCGTTTGGTTCATGAAATGGGAGCCTTTCAGGAGAATGTCTTTGAATTCTCGTTCCATGACATCCAGATTCAACTGCGGGATGGGGCGTTGGAGCCGGATCACCATGCGGTCCCGCACATAGCGGAGGGAGTGGTAGTTCTTGTAGAAGTGGGCGATCTCGTCCGCCGCGTGGGTGATGGAATCCGTGACGCGGAAAAGGTTGAAGTCCTCTTCGGCGATTTTACCCCGCCGCAGGAGGTGCTTGCGGACGTATCGCTCCCAGTCTTTCCAATAATCGCCGCCCGGCGTGTCGATGAAAACGATGGGCATGGGGTCGGCTTTCCCGGTCTGAATCAAGGTCAGGACCTCCATCCCCTCGTCATGGGTGCCGAACCCGCCGGGGAAAAGCGCCACGGCGTTGGCCTCTTTCACGAACATCAGTTTGCGCGTGAAAAAAAAACGGCAATCGATGAACCGTTCGCCTTTGTCCACGAAAGCGTTGGTGCCCTGTTCATAAGGGAGGCGGATGTTGATGCCGAAACTGTGTTCGGCACCGGCGCCTTGGTTTCCGGCTTGCATGATACCGGGGCCGGCCCCGGTAATGATCATGAACCCGCGCTGGACCATTTTCCGCGCAAAAGCCCGGGCCTGCTTGTAGTCCACGTCGGAAGAGCGGGTACGGGCCGAACCGAAAATCGTGACTTTCCGCCGGTGGCGGTACGGGCTGAAGACGCGGAAACCGTAACGAAGTTCCCGCAAAGCGCGGCTCAAGATTTTGGCGTCACCCCGGCCCAGTTGGCTGTGTTGGGTTTTGAGCGCCGTCACGACGATCTCCCGCACCAAGTCGCTGATGTCTTCCTCCGCCACGTTGGAGGCGCGGGCCCGCTGAACCAGGGCGTCGATCTGGGCGGTGATCTCCGGGTCCCAGGCGTTGAAGGACTCCGTCCGAGAATCCTCGGAAATCCGCATTTCGTTTTGACCGTTTGGAAATTGAACATCCGTCATATAGGGTTACCTCGTGCCGAAAGCATGGCCCCGATGGGCCGATTTTTCAAGTCTTATTTCGCGTAATGCACCAAAACGTCTTCCACGTTCGACGGACGACTTCCGCCAAAAACCTTCCGTGCCAAGTGCCGGGCAAAGGCCACCCCCAACCACCCCAGGGCGTGGGCCTCGCGCAAGCGAGGATGGAGATCCAGCCACTCTTTTAGCCGCGTCGAAGGAGGCCCTCCGACGGTGGCGTCCGTGATTTTCTGTCCGTCCAGAGCCAGGGTTCGGGTCCAGCAAGGCCCTGCGGTTTTAAGGTATCGAGAAACCGCGTCCCCAGCCTCTTCCCCCATAAGACGGAAGTCTGACATTTTCCCCCCCGCCACGGTGACAAGACGGGAGGCGCCCTCCCGCCCATGATCGATGACCCGGAAACCCCGGGAGAGAAGTTTTTCAGGGCCTTTCTGCCCCAGGATGGGCCGGACCCCCACCGACGTTTCGGTAAAGTTTTCCGGAAACCCCTTAAAATACCGTCGGCAAGAGGCCATCAGGTATTGGATTTCCTCCCCGCTGGCGGTCAAATGGTCCGGACTCTCCGCGGCGGCCAGGTCCGTGGGGCCCACCAAGGTTTTTCCCTGCCCCGGAAGGATGAACACGTAACGCTCCCGATCCACCGCCTCCAGCAAAAGCCCATTTTCAGCGGCATGGCCCCCAAGGGGCTCGAAGGGTAAACCAAATGGGAGCCCTTCTGAAGTCGGAGGGAAACCTCCGCGCCCGCCAGGGCCGCGACGCGGTCCGCCCAGGGGCCCGCCGCATTGATCACCACTTGAGCCAAAAGAGTTTCTTCTTTCCCGTCCACGCCGCGAAGGCGAACCCCCCGAATCTCCGAGGAGTTTCCCATCCGTTCGAACCCGATCACCTCCACCCCGGTCCGGGCCTCCGCGCCCGCCCGAACAGCCGAATCGATGTTGGCCGCCACCAGGTGGACCGCGTCCACCCAGTATTCGTCGAAGAGCAGGCCCCCGCGCAATCCGTCGCGTTTTAATCCAGGCGCCAGCCGAAGGGTTTCTTCCGCCCTGAGGCGCCGGTGGGACCGGCCCTCTTTCATGGGTTGAAAACCGTCGTAGGATTCCAACAGGGTTTCCACGGTGTCCAGGCCCCGCCGATGGTCGCGGTAGACAGGCCAGAGGATCGGGAGCCGGGTCAGGAGCGGGCGGGCCATGCGCACGATGTGGCCGGAATCCCAACACGTGGCGTGGGTGGTCAGACGATCGTAAAGGAGATAGCGGAGGCCCCCGTGAATCAGGTGGCTGGACGCGGCGGTGGTGGCCCGGCCGAACTCGCCTTTTTCCACCAGGAGGGACCGGACCCCGCGAAGCGCCAGGTCCCGCAAAACGCCGGCGCCCGTGATGCCCCCCCCGATGACGATCGCGTCGTAGTTCATCCCGCCCTCATTCTATAATTTCGGGCCCCAACGTCCATCCCATTGAACGTGCCACGCCCGCCGGGCCGGGGCCGGATTCGACGATCGTCCCTCCGCCTGTTCCGGACGGCTGGTGATTTCGAATTTTCCCCAGAGGCGCGAGAGACCGATGTTCTGTCCAAAGATCACATAAGTCCTCGTCCCCGGCGACCCGCGAAGGTTTCCCTGGTTTCCCGCCAAGCGGTCGTAAACCACGCCGTCCCAAATTTCCTCGGGTCCCGTCGTGAGGTAGGCCTCGGGAGAGTTGAAAAAATAGGTCCGGACTTTGATCCGCGTTCCCGGATGCGGGGCGAACGCGGCGTCGGCCACCCACATTCGCCCCGACTGGCTTACCCCAAAGGCGGGGGTCCGCTCCAGACGGAGGTCGTGACGAAGCGTCCAGCGAACCCCGGGCGTCGGGTCCCAGGCCACGGCGCCCCTCCATTTCTGCGTCCGTTCGGCGACCTGGCGAGGAAACCCCGAAACCGGGTCCGGGAGATTTTTGTCTTCCAACCGCTCCTGAAACATAAGTCGAAGTTCGAGATCTTTTCCAGCGGCCCAGCGCTGGTCCGCCAAAAGGTAGCGGGCCTGGGATGGAGCGATGGGCCCCGTGTTGGTGCCGTCACCCACAGCCTCCGGGAACCGGGCGAAGGTCGCGTTGACCCGTCCCGCCCAGAACCCGACGACCCATTCTCCTCCCAGCACACCGCCGTTCTGGTTACGGGGAAGGTTTTCGGGCCCGCCGGAAACGCCGAAGGCCAATCCTTTTCCATGGGGAGAAATGAAATCCGGATCGTAGTCGAAGAGCCCCAGCCAGAAGTGGGAGCGCCCCGCCCCCCAAAGAGCGGACCCTGTCCACGCCGGCCCGCCGGGCTTGACCATGCCGGGGCCGGAGGAGCGGGAACGGGCGGCCTCAAAAACGAACCGCCATTCCTGGATGGCCGCTTCCACGTCCCCGCCCACCAGAGTCAAGCCGTCGCCGCGAAAGGCCCGGGCATCGGCGAATTGGTCGTCCACCGGATTGAAAGGGCGGCTGAACCGGAGGCCGAATCCGGACAGGCCGCCCTGGAGGACCCCGCACCGCCAAGCCAGCCGCCCCCCCGCCAGCTGTTCGGAGACGCTGTTGTTGTTCTCGAGGGCTTCGGCGGTCTGGACGTCGCCCGTTCCCTCGTGTAGGGTGTCGAGGTTGGCGTTCACGCTTCCGTCCGGGTTGAGCGGGAAATCCAGGGGTTTTTCGGAAGTGAACAGGTCCACCCCCAAAGGGCCGAGGTGGACCCGCGCCGCCGCCCCCCGGAGATGGTCGTTGGCGCTGGTGGTATAGTCGGGGCGGGGCCCCTTGTCTTTGACCTGGACCGGACGAACGAATTCCCCGAACCCGTCATAGAACAGGAGGCCTTGGCCCAAAGCCATCGTGAAGTTTCCGGCCACGGCCCGCGCGACGGGACCCCAGTCCCGAAGTTCCACGGCCCCTTTTAAAATCCCGTAACGGTTTAAATTTTCCATAGAAAGAGCGGGGCCCACACTGGCCCGCTTGGCCAGCCATCCGGCGCCCACGCGTCCCAGGGCCAACCGGGTCCGCTGGTAAAAATAGACATTGTGTTGGAGTTCCGGCGGCGCGGCGTCGTAGGTGGATCCCGGGGGAAGCACCTCCCGGGCGCGAACCCGAACCTCTCCGGAGAACCCAAGCCCAGGCGCCGTCTCCGGGTCCTCTCCGTCTTCGGTGCGCCGTTCCAGGTGGCTCACGGCGTCCTCTTCTCCCCGGCCCACGGAACCGAGGAAACAAAGAAGAACGGCCGCCGTCGGAACTGGCCGAGGGATCACGAACCTCGAAAGAAAAAAGAAAACGTAAACTGATGTTGGTCCGGCAGGGTGGAATGGGTGAGGAAAGCGTAGTCGAGGGCGAAGAGCGGACGGAGAAAACCCATCCCCAAGGCGAATCGATTGGGCCCGGTTTCAAAACCGGCCCGAAGCGCGAAAGCCGGGTGGAGCCAGGCCTCTTGCCCCGCCCGCCAGGAAACTCGCCCGCTCGACTCCTGAACGACGGCCAGGGAGGTGGATCCCCGGGCCAACAGATCCAGCGAGGCCCCCGCGGAAAAAATAGCCGGAGGCGCCTCGGGTGTGCCTCCTAAAGGGGACTGCGTCAGATTTTTGACGGTTATTCCTGCGGACAAAACGGGAAGGAGACGGCCGAAGACCCCCACGTCCACCTGATAAGCCCCAAAGCCTCCGTAACGGTCCATCGTGAGATCTTGCCGTTTCAACGTCACGCCCAGGCCCGCCCGGTCCGCCAGCCGTCCCCCCCAAGAGAGCCCCATTTCTCTTTCCCGATAAAGGGACGACCCGAAGTCCGTCAGGAACCCCCCAAAGCCTCCCCGATGTTCGGTCCTAAAAACCCCGCCGATGGAATTCATCGGCAGATCGTTTTCGCCAAACAAGCGCGCGTGCGCGAACGAGACGCCGGAGCGCTCGGAGAAAGCGAGCGAGGCCGGGTTCTCGTGGGCCGCGTCCAAACCGACGGTGGCGCCCACGAGGGATTCCCCCAGCGCGGCCGAACGGGCCGAAAAGGGTTTTCCTTCGAAAGCGGCAAAGAGACGGAGGCCCACGCAAACATGGAAGAGGACGCTCCCCGCCCAGAGGGAACGGAACCGGCTTCCCGCCGCCCGGTTCCGGCGCACTCAGGGTCTCCCCACCGCCACCGAAGCCCGGGCCCGCTGGGTTTCCCCCGACCCAGGATCGGCCGCCTCCAGGGTGGCCAGGTAGAGGCCGAGAGGGACGACGGTTCCGGCGTCATCCCGCCCATCCCAGGGAACGCTTCCGCTCGCCGTCCCCGAAAAATCCGCCCCCCCAACCTCCCGGTCGCCTTCCACGAGGGTCCTCACCGCGCGGCCTCGAACATCCAAGACGCGAATCGTTTTCATCGCCTCGGCGTTCGAGTTAAAATAAAAACGCGTCGTTTGGAACCAAGGGTCGGGATCGAAGGGTGAAAACGCGCGGCGGGCGGGATCGACGGTCAACGCGGACGGATACGGCGAGGGGGGAGGGGTGTTCGAGAGGCCTCGGGTGGGCCGCTGAAAAAACCGGAAATCGGAGGAACGGTCGGCGTCGACCCCATCCCGCCCTCGACCGATGCTGTAACCACCGCCGGAATCGGAAAGGGAAAAGACGTCGCCCAGGGTCCAAACCCCGGCGGCCACGGCGAAGGTTTGATCCCCGTTGGTCTCCCCATCGTAGGGGAGCACCGTCACCCAAGCCATAAAATCAGCCAGGGTTCCGGTGGACACCGTCGGGCCGTTGAACAGCGCGAGTTCGTCTTCCGTCGCGTTCAAATCCACCGTCGTCGCCGTCCCGCTGTAAACCGAACCGGTCCCATCCGAGAAATCCGAATCGGCGGGCCCCACGGCGTCCACGAAGACCACCAAAAACGAGCCCTCGGGAATCGGCGTTGGGAACGCGAGGTATATTTCTTTTCCCGCCGCGGTGTCCAAGTCCGTCAAGGTCCAGCGGTCCACGGACTGGGCCCCGGGTCCCGCGTTGAAAAGTTCCACCCAATCGGGAGACCCCGACGGTTCGTCGAAAGCGATTTCGTTGATGAGGATCGTAGCGCGGAGGAGGGCGGGGAGAAGGACGAACACCAGGACCACGGTGCGGCGTCCCATCCCGAAATCACCGCTTTCGGAGAACCCGGTCGAAAGCCAGGAGGCCGATAAGCGTTTTCGAATCTTTGAGGCGGCCCCGGCGGGCCAGCTCCAGGGCGCGGCTCAATGGCAGTCGGACCGGTTCAATGAATTCGTCCTCGTCCGGGGAAAAACGGCCCGGGGAGAGGCCCCTAGCCAGAAACAAATGGATCACCTCATCGGCGAAGGCGGGCGTGGGCCAGTAGGACAGCATTCGACTCACCGATCGGGCCCGAAAACCGGTTTCCTCCTCCAACTCCCGTCGAACGCAAACCCTCGGGGATTCCCCGGGGTCCAGTTTCCCGGCGGGGAGTTCCAAGGTGACCTCTTTGACCGGGTAGCGGTACTGACGAACGAACAGGATGTCGGGGTCCCTGGCGGTTCCCCCCGCGATGGCCACCACGGCCACGGCTCCCGGATGGCCCAGATATTCCCGCACGGAGGTGCCGCCGGAGGGCAAACGAACCGTGTCTGCCCAAAAGTCCACCGCCCGGCCGCGGTACACCCGCCGCCGGCGAACCGGCCGCTCCACCCAGCGGGAGGTCATTGGTGCTCGCTCACCTGCACGTGTTTTTTCATGGGGAGAGCCAAAGAGAGGGTTTCCAAAAATCCGGAGGCCAGGGCGCCCAGATAATAGATCCACCACTGATTCGGGATCCGGGCGAAGACGAACAAAAGGCCCACCGACAGCATGGAAAGCGCGAAGGCGAAGCAGGCAAACCCCAGGAAATAGAGTTTCACCGGCATGTTGTCGTACAACATCTTTTTTTCCACCGGGTAAGTGGCGGCGTGCCAAAAAACGATCGTGCCGGCCGCCAACACCAAAAGAATCGGATCTAAAACGCGCACCACGAAAAGGATGGGCATGAGCGCCCGCCGTCCCAGGTCGGGGTTCTTGAACCACAGGCCGTCATAGGCCGTCAGCCGGCCCACATGGAAAATCGGTTCCGATCCCCCAATGGCGAAGGTGTTCGCGATCACGAACACCAGCGCCAGGACGAAGCCGAAAATTCCCATGCCCCACACCAGTCGGCTGGGGATATTGTCGTGGCCGAAAACCAGGCTCAGGATCGCGAGGAACACTGCCGGGCCAAAAACCCCGATCATGCAGAATTCCCGGAGATTGTTAACGATAAGCGGCCAAGGATGAGGAAAAAGAATCTGGACAGGGCGCGTGGCCAGGTAAAGGCCGAGGAAAAAGAACCCCAGGTAGGCCCCTTTGTACGTCAGCTCGCCCGCGATCAAGGTCCGCAGGGGACCGATCCGTTTGACGTATTTCGCCATGGCGAAAAAGATCAGCCCGGCGATGACCGGCATGACGACGTTGGAAAACAGCGGAAAGAATTGGTGGAAATCCTTCAGCATGGCCGGGGACTAGGGGATCGGTGGAACGCGCCCGCGCAAAAGAAGATCGAGTTTTCGCCGCGTGGAAGGCTTCATCGCCTTCAGGTCGGTGAAGACGGCGTTCCGGAGAGCCGTGCCGCAGGCGCACGTCCGGGGGCCCGTCAATCGCGGCAAGAGAACCCGGAGGAGGTCCTTCACGTGGGCCACGTTGGCCTGCATGGTCGCCACGACCTTTTCGACGGACACTTCCTCCCCCTCTTTCCAGACGTCGTAATCGGTCACGAGAGAAACGGTGGCGTAACACATCTCGGCTTCCCGAGCCAGTTTGTATTCCGGGACCAGCGTCATGCCGACCACCGAAAAACCGTGGGCGCGGTTCACCTGGGATTCCGCTTTGGTCGAAAAACTGGGGCCTTCGATGCAGACGTCCTGGCCGCCCCCATGAACGGTGACCCCGAGTTCCCCGGCCACCTGAGCCAGGACCCCGCTGAGAGACGAACAGAAGGGCTGGTCCACTCCGATGTGAGCCACGATCCCGTCGCCGAAAAACGTCGTCGACCGAAGCTTGGTGCGGTCAAACACCTGATCGGGAACGACGAAATGCCGCGGCGCCAGTTCCTCCTTCAGGCTCCCCACGGCGCCGACGCCGATGACGCGTTCGACGCCTAGGGATTTCAAAGCGTAAATATTGGCGCGCGAGGGGACCTCGGTCGGGAGGTGCCGGTGGCCGCGGCCGTGGCGGGGAAGGAAGGCGCAACGAACCCCGGCCAGCCGGCCCACCACGAAAACGTCGGAGGGGTCCCCAAAGGGCGTTTTGACCCGGATTTCTTGGACGTCTTCAATTCCGGGGACATCGTAAAGCCCGCTCCCGCCGATGACGGCGAGGCGGACGGGTTCGGTGGAACGCTGGCGTTTCGGCAAAGGGCACCCCTCTCGCAGGAGAATCGAATGAGAGCGATTCTACAACTTCTGGGCGGACGACGGGAGGCGAAGGATTTCTCGGATTTTTTCCAATATTTCCGGGATGCGGAAGGGTTTCAGGAAAGAGTCGACCGCGCCCTGGGCCACGGCCTCCTGAGCCGCCTCGCGGTAACCCGTGACGACGAAAACGGGAATCCGGGCGGTCGCGGGGTCGGCCTTGAGGTGGCTCAACACTTCCAAGCCGTTCATGTCCGGCATCATGAGGTCCAGGACGATCAGGTCCGGGGGCCGGGCGCGGGCTTCTTCAAGGGCCGCCTGGCCGCTTTGACGCGTCACCAGGTGGACCGTTTCCGGCAGGGAAGCGAACCCCACCTCCATCAATTCGAGCATGTTGGGGTTGTCGTCGACCCACAGAACCAATTGATGATCCCGCGCGGGCACCGGAGGGGGAAAACCTTTCCTGGCCAGACACGCCAACGAGATATGAACGCACGTCCCCTGCCCGGAACCCGCCGATTCCACCCAGATCCGACCGCCGTGGCTTTCCACGACATGCTGGCAATAGGCCAACCCGAGACCCAAACCCCCGGTGGTCCGGGTGAGGCTGGGGTCGGCATGAAAAAATTTTTGGAACACGAACCCCAAGGCCTCTTTCGGAATTCCTTGGCCGGTGTCCTGGACGGAGAGGAGCGCCCCTTGGGGAGGCATGCCCTGAAGGGAAACCGTCACACCTCCTCCGGACGGCGTGAATTTCAGGGCGTTCAAGAGAAGTTGCTCCATGACTTTCCCCAGAGATTCCCCGTGCCCATGGACAAAAAACGGTTCGCCGGGAAGGAAGAGCGCCAGCTGGATCCCCTTTTTCTCGAACAACGGACGGAGAGAGGTGACGTGGCGATCAACGATTTCCGTGAGAGACACAGGCCGGAAATCCCCCTGCGCCCGCTCCAACATCGTGTCTTGCACGTCCAAGAGTTGATTGATCAGGCGCGCAAGGTTCTGAGATTGTTCGATCACTTTCCGCAGGCCATCAGCCTGTTTGTCCGCCACCGGCCCCATCCGTCCGGCCATAAGCAATTCGCTCAGTCCCAGGATGGAAGTGAGCGGCGTGCGAAGCTCATGGGAGATGGTGGCGAGGAAATCGTTTTTCATCTGGCCGATTTGATGGAGTTCGGCGTTCTCCCGTTTCAGTCGAAACGTCTCGGTGAGCCGCCCCAGAAAACCCCCGAGGTCCATGGTGGCGAAGTCCTCCTTCATCACATGGTCCAAAACGCCCCGCTTCATCGCCTCCACCGCAGGACGGGCCTCGTTTTCCGAGGACAGGGCCACCACCGGCAGGGGCAAGGAGGTCCGAGCGAGCCGGGCCAACAAATCCAAACCGCCGATGTCGGTCAGCCCCAGGTCCATAAACACCAGATCGAAGGGTTCGGCGTAAATGCGTTGCAAAAGTTCGGCTCCAGCCCCACAGGATTCAACGGTGACCGTCCAGGCCGTCAGTTCCGCCATGCGCCGGGCGAAGAGTTTCACAAAAGCCGGATCTTGGTCGGCGATCAGAAGGCGGAGCGGAACGGAAGAACTCATGGGAAAGACCTCGGTCGGCCATGCCTCTGTTCGGGGCGAATCAAGGAAACCTCGCCCGCCCCACAGGTCGTTTCCCCCCGCGCCGAGGTCAGTCGCAACCGGCCTTCCCGGTCGATCCCAATCACGCGGCCCTCGCACCGGCCCGAAGGCCCCTCAAAGAACACCCGCTCGCCCTGGAGCACCGACCATCGTTCGAACGCCGGCCGAAATGGAGAGAATCCCGCACGGACGAACCGGGAGTAGGACCGGGAAAAGCGGGACAACCAATCTCCCAACAGTTCTTCAAGGACCACCGGCCCCGTCCACTGGGCGACCGCCCCCGCGGGAACCGGCAGGCCTCCGGGAAGAGAAGAGGGAGGCCGGTTGTTGACATTCACCCCCGCGCCGAGGACCACCCACTGCACGCGGTCGGTCTCGGCGGACATTTCGGTCAAGAATCCGGCTATTTTTTTTCCGTCGGCCCAAACGTCGTTGGGCCACTTGACGCCAGCGGGTACGCCCCGCGCCCGCAAGACCTCCACCCACGACAAGGCGGCCACCAAAGGGAGAGGCGGAACGCGGTCCGGGCGAACCGCAGGGCGAAGAACGAGCGAAAACCAGAGACCCCCCGCCGGTGAAGACCAGCGGCGCCCCATCCGGCCCCGACCGGCGGTTTGCCGGTCGGCGATGACGAGGGTCCCTTCGGCCGCGCCGCGGACGGCGCCGGCCTTGGCCGTGTCCTGAGTGGAAGCGAGGACTCGGCGATGAATCACGTCTCGCGCCAGGGGCCCCTGCAACACGGAGGCGTCCAGGCGACCCGTGGACCCGGACCACCGGTAGCCCACCCGGTGGGTCCCCGAAATACGGTGTCCCGAAACCCGAAGCTTTTCGATCCGTTTATGGACGGCGGCCCGCGTCACTCCGAGCGAGTCGGCCAGGGCGCTCCCGGAAAGCGGTCCGTCGGCCGCCCGCAGGCGCGCAAGAAGGGAATCGGTTCTCATTGAACCTCCACGTCCAAGCTCATGTCCAGGGCGGGAGCGGAATGGGTGAGCCGACCCACGGAAACACGGTCCACCCCCGTCCGGGCCAAACGTGGAATGGCCGCCAGCGTCACGCCTCCGGAAACTTCCAGAAGAGGGGGCGCGCCGGGATGACGGGCGGCTTCGGCTCTCACCCAACGAACAAAAGCCGGAAGGTCCCGGAGGGGAATGTTGTCCAGGAGCAAAAGATCGGCGCCCGCCTCTAAAGCCCACCGGACTTCGTCCCGGTTCCGACATTCCATTTCCACCAGACGACGGGACCGATTTTTACCCGCGCCGCCGGAACCCCTCGCCCGGCGAACCCGGCGAACGAGGTCCGCGCGGCCGGAAGGGCCTTTGAAAAATTCGAGGTGGTTTTCTTTGATCAGAACCATGTCCGAAAGGTCGCGGCGATGGTTTTGGCCGCCCCCCATTCGCACCGCGTATTTTTCCAGATCCCGCAGGCCGGGCAAGGTCTTCCGCGTTTCGAGAATCGCCGGCCCTTGGGGCCCGGCCGCTTGGACGAAACGACGGGTCAAGGTCGCGACGCCGGACAGGTGCGTCAAGAAATTGAGGGCGGAGCGTTCCGCCGAGAGAAGCGCGCGGAGCGGGCCGCTAGCCTCCAGCACCGCTTGGCCGACCGAGACCTCGCTCCCGTCCGGCGCCAAGGACCGGGCGCGAACGGTCGGGTGCATCTCACGAAAAACAGCGAGGGCCACGGGCCCCCCCGCGAGGACCCCCGCCTCCTTCACCACCACCCGGGCCCGGCCCCGGGCGTCGGGGGGAACGAACCCTTTTGAGGTGACGTCCCGCCGGGCTCGGTCTTCGGCCAGGGCCCGCCGCGCTTCTCGTCGGAAATTCATAGGACCATTCTAGCTCTGCACGCCGAGCCTGTCAAAGGCCCCGCGCCATGGGGTCGTAGGCCCCCCCTGGAAATTTGCAGAAACCTCTGGTAGGCTTAGAGCCATGCACCCCGCCCCCGCCCCTCGGCCGTTCCCGCCGGACCCCTTGCCGGAGGAGCGGAACGACGCGAAAGTGGAAATGGAGGAATTGAGCGAGTGGCGCCGTCGGCTGAACCTCCTGCTCGACTACACGCGCCGCATGTCGCTCCGGAAAGACCTGGAATCTCTCCTGAGTTTGGTGGTGGAGGCCGCGCGGGAAATCCTTCAAGCGGAACGGTGCACGGTTTTCCTATTGGATAAAAAAAATAACGAGCTTTGGTCGAGGGTCGCCACCGGAGAACGGACGATCCGCGTCCCCGCCCACCGCGGGATCGTGGGGGAAACCATCTCCCATCGCCGGGTGATCAACATCACCGACGCCTACGCCGATGACCGATTCAACCCCGACGTCGACCGAACGACCGGGTTTCGCACCCAAACCTTGCTGACCGCCCCCCTTATTAAAACCCAAGGGGATGTCCTGGGCGCCCTGCAGGTGTTGAACAAGACGGGGGGATCGTTTCTCCCGGACGATGAGAAAATGCTGGTCCTCTTCGCCGAACAAGCGGCCGCGGCCGTGGAGAACGCCCAGCTTTATGATGAACTTCAGGCCGCCTACAAAGACACGATTTTTCGTTTGGCTGCGGCGGCCGAATTCAAAGACCACGACACCCGCAATCACCTGGAACGTGTCAGCCGCTACGCCGCGCTGATCGCCGAAGAACGGGGGATGCCGGAAGATTGGTGCGCCCGCCTGGCCCTGGCCAGCCCCATGCACGACATCGGGAAGCTGGGGGTCCCCGACGCTATTCTAAAAAAGCCCGGACGACTGACTGAAGAAGAATGGGTGGACATGCGCCGGCACCCTCTCTTCGGCGGCGATATCCTGGCCAACTCCGAAAATGAACTTCTCCGGATGTCGGAACGCGTCGCCCGTGGCCACCACGAAAAGTGGGACGGAACCGGCTATCCTTTGGGAATTTCGGGTGAAGCGATCCCGTTGGAGGCGCGCATCGTGGCCCTGGCCGACGTCTTTGACGCCCTCACGTCCCGCCGCTGTTACAAACCGGCTTTTTCTTTGGACGACACGACCAAAATCATCGACGAAGGGGCCGGAAAGCATTTCGATCCCCAACTCGTTGAGGCCTTCCGAAACATCTTCCCCAAAATAGTCGAAGTCATGGAACGCTTCGCTGACAACCCCGTGGAAACCCCACCCGCGCCCGGCCCTCAGACGGTTTCCATACCGTCCTGACCCCCTCCCAACAATCCGGTTTCGCCTGATTTTTTTGAATCCCCTCCCCTTCCCAAGGGGAGGGTGAGGGAGGAACCTCCCCCTCCTTACGGAAGGGCGACAACCGATCACCTTTTCTTTTTCTTCCCCGGGGTCTGAATTCCGGAACGCATGTCCTTGATTTCCAAGAGCTTGTCCCGAAATAAAGCGGCCAGTTCGAAATCCAAGGCGTCGGCAGCTTCTTTCATTTGGGTTTCGAGACTCCGGACGAGGCCCGGCAGGTCTTTCCCGGACAAATAACGCTCCCCGGCCTCGCGAAAGAGCAGAGGGAGCCCTTCGACCTTGGCCTTCAGCTGGAATTCCTCCAGATCGTGTATGGCCGAGAGGATGGTTTTAGGCGTCACATGGTGGCGGCGATTGAACTCCTCCTGCTTTTTTCGCCGGCGGTCCATTTCGTCCATGGCCCGGCGCATGGATCCCGTCACCCGGTCGGCATAAAATACCACTTGGCCATGGACGTTCCGGGCCGCCCGGCCGCAGACTTGAATGAGCGTCGTCTCCGAACGCAGGAAACCCTCCTTGTCGGCGTCCAAAACCGCCACGAGCGAGACCTCCGGGAGGTCGAGACCTTCCCGTAAGAGGTTGATCCCGACGAGAACATCAAAAGTCCCCTTCCGCAGATCCTTTAAGATTTCCACCCGTTTAAGCGTTTCGATGTCTGAATGGAGGTAACGGACCCGAAGTCCCCGGCCGCCCAAATACGTCGCCAGGTCCTCCGCCATTTTTTTGGTGAGCGTGGTCACTAACGCCCGCTCTTGGTTTCCCACGCGCTCCTGGATCCGCGCCACCAGGTCCTCCACCTGGCCCAGGGAAGGACGGAGCACCACCTCGGGATCCACCAGACCCGTGGGCCGAATCACCTGTTCCACCACCGCCCCCCCGGTCTTGCCCAACTCGTAGGGGCCGGGGTGGCGGACACATAAATCGCCTGGGGAACCAGCGCCTCGAACTCGGGAAACTTCAGCGGCCGGTTGTCCAGCGCGGAGGGGAGACGGAACCCGTAGTCGGCCAAGGTCTGTTTCCGGGAACGGTCGCCCTCGAACATCCCGCCGATCTGCGGCACGGTGACGTGGGATTCGTCCACGACCAACAAAAAATCTTTCGGGAAATAATCGAAGAGGCAAGCCGGGCGTTCCCCCGCCGGGCGGCCGGACAAATGGCGGGAATAGTTTTCGATGCCGTGGCAAAACCCCAGCTCTTTCATCATTTCCATGTCGAAACGCGTTCGCTGTTCCAGGCGTTGGGCTTCCAACAATTTATTCTGGCCCCGGAGGACCCCCAGACGCTCGGCGAGTTCGGCTCGAATGTCCCCGAGCGCGCGTTCAATGATATCGGACGTCGTCACGAAATGTTTGGCGGGGTAAATGAACGTTCGGTCCTTTTCCTGGATCGTGCGTCCCGTGAGGGGATCGATCTCCCTCAAACGGGAGACCCGATCGCCGTCCAGTTCGACCCGGAGAGCCGTTTCAAGGTAAGCGGGAAAAATATCGACGACGTCGCCTTTGACCCGAAATTTCCCCCGAACGAATGAGATTTCGTTCCTCTCGTATTGGATGTCGACCAGTTCGCGAAGGAGGTCTTCCCGGTTTTTGGGCGCGCCCCGCTCCAGGGAAACGCACATTTCTTTGTACTCGCGGGGGCTCCCCAACCCGTAGATGCACGACACCGAGGCCACCACCACCACGTCCCGCCGTTCGAGGAGCGAGGAGGTGGCCTTTAACCGCAAACGGTCGATCTCGTCGTTGATGGACGAGTCCTTCTCGATGTAGGTGTCGCTCGAGGGGACGTAGGCCTCCGGCTGGTAGTAATCGTAGTAGGAGATGAAGTATTCCACGGCGTTTTTGGGGAAGAAGGCCTTCAGCTCCGAGTAGAGCTGGGCGGCCAATATTTTGTTGGGAGAGATGACCAGGGTCGGGCGGTTGACCTGGGCGATGACGTTGGCCGCAGTGAAGGTCTTCCCGCTCCCCGTGACGCCCAGGAGGACCTGGTGCGGCAGGCCCGCCCTCAGGCCCTCGGTCAGCTGGCGAATCGCGTCGGGCTGGTCCCCGGCGGGTTTAAAACTGGAAACGATTTCGAAACGGTCCACGGGGGAAACGCCCGATCACTTCGGCCATTTCCATCGTCGGAGGTCCGGAAGAAAGACCTCATCGGTCAAATAGAGTTTGAGGGGCGTGACGGAGATTTTCCCTTCCTCGATGGCGGCGATGTCGGAACCGGGTTCGCCGACCCCCCGGGGCACGGCCCCGGCCATCCAGTAATAGGTCAGCCCCCGCGGGTCCACCCGGGGGGACAGGGCCCGGCCATAAATTCGCTTCCCCAAGGTGGTGACGGCGACCCCCTGGATATTTCCCCAGGATCGGTTGGGCACGTTCACGTTCAGGCAGGTGTTCTTCGGGATGGAACGAGCCAACAACTGCCGAGCCAAAAAAACGCTGAACCGGGTGGCGGTGGCGAAGTGAGGATTTTCTTCCTTCGTCGCGACCGACACCGCCAGCGCGGGGATGCCCAGCATGCAGGCTTCCTTGGCGGCGCCCACGGTTCCGGAATACATGGTGTCCGCCCCCAGGTTGGCCCCGTGGTTGATGCCGGAGACCACCAGGTCCGCCCGTTCCTTCAACATCGCGATGACCCCGAACCGCGTGCAGTCCGCGGGGGTTCCGTTCATGATGTAGAGGTTTTCTTCCAGCTTCCGAACCCGGATCGGTTTGTGCAGAGTGATGGCATGGCTGGCCGCGGATCGTTCCCGTTCCGGAACCACGATCGTCACCCGCCCCAGGACCCCCAGGGCCTTGGCCAGGGGTTTCAGGCCCTCGCCGTAAATCCCGTCATCGTTTACCACCAGAATATTTTTTTGAGCTCGTTTCATTCTCCCCCCTCCACCACCCAATCGGCCAATCGCCCGGCGGCCGTCCGCATTTCCGGAGGAACGCGGGACAACCGCTCTTTTGTTTCACGACGAAGGATTTCCCGCTCCGGCAAAGACCCTAAAAGTTCCGTCAATTTTCCCACGTCCATCTCCCTCTCCAAAAGAACGCGGGCTTGGCCCGTTTTTTCAAGGAAACGGGCGTTGGACCGCTGGTGATCGTCCGTGGCGTGGGGGAACGGGACCAGAAGGGCGGCCCGACCCATCAGAGAAAGCTCCATGACGGTGTTGGCCCCCGCCCTCGCCACAACGAAATCCGCCGCCGAATAGGCCGCCGCCATATCGGCAAAATAGGCGCGAACGAAGGCCCTCCGCGAAGTCCCCGCGTACACCGTTCGGGCTTTCTCTTCGTCGGCGGCCCCCGTGAGATGGATGAACTGCCAATCGGGCCGCTCCCGGGCCAGTCGGGGGATGGCGTCCAGAATTCCCGCGTTCAAAGCCCGGGCGCCCTGGCTTCCCCCGAACACGAGCAGGGTAAAAGCGTTGGGATCCAGCCCCAAAGAGCGGCGGGCCTCCGCCGGGTCCCGCGGCTCCAAGTCGGGGCGGAGAGGAAGGCCCGTCCAAACCGTGCGGCCGACGCGAGGGGAGAGGCCCGTGGTCGGATCGAAACTGAGACCGACGGTCCGCGCCCAACGGGAAAGGAATCGATTGGCCAGTCCTGCGTGGGTGTTCTGCTCATGCAGGACCATGGGCACTCGGCGGAGAACCGCCGCGAGGCCCGCCGGAACGGAAAGATACCCTCCCATTCCGAGAAAAACGTCCGGCGCCTCCCGCCTCACGATCCGGCGCGCCGCCAGCAAAGCCGCCCCGGCCGCGAAAGGGAAAAGAGCCGCCCGCGGCGACAAAGTCCGCGGAAAGCCCTCGAAGTGGAAGGCCGAGGAAGGAAAACCCTCCCGGGCCAGGAAGGACTGGGAATCCCGGTCTTTCTTGACGACAAAATGAACCCGGTGATTCCGCTCGCGAAGCGCCTTGGCCACCGCCAATCCCGGCAAAAGATGGCCCCCCGTTCCCCCCGCCGCGATCAGAACGCGCATGGAAAAAGTCAGGCTCTCCGTCGGGACGGGCCCGCCAGGATCACCGGCGTCCCGCACTGGCGGGAAACGTTCAAGACCAGGCCGATGGCCGTCAGAAGGACCAAGGCCGAGGAACCGCCGAAGGAAAGAAACGGGAGCGGAATCCCCTTGGTCGGGAGGAGCCCGGTCACGACGCCCAAATTGACCAGCACCTGTCCCCCCAACATCAGGCCCACCCCCCCGGCCAGAAGCGCATGGAACCAATGCACCGCGCGAAAAGCGATTCGAAAACAGGCAAAGCTCAAGTAGAAGTAGCCCGCCGTCAGGAGCGACGTGCCGACGAAACCGAATTCTTCCCCAAAGATCGGAAAGATGAAATCGGTTTGGGACTCCGGCATATAGTACATCTTGATGGTGGATTCCCCCACGCCTTTACCCCACACTCCCCCGGACCCGATCGCCAGGAGAGATTGGACCAATTGATAGCCGGTCCCCTGGGCGTTCTTCCAGGGATCCATGAAGGCCAAGAGACGCTGGCGACGATAGGCCACGTGGAAAACGGCCCCGTAAAGGACGGGGAGGGCGGCCAGCGCGGTGGCGGCCAGGTGGGCCGGACGCGCCCCCGCGAGAAAAATCATGCCCAAGGCCACGGAGCCGATGAGCAGAGGCGTCCCGAGATCGCGTTCCAGAACGATAAGACCGAGGACCACGCCCGTCACCAGGAGGGCGGGAACGTATCCTCCCAAAAACCGGCTCAGGCGGCTCTGCTTGCGGTCCAGGTAGTCCGCCAAGGCGAGGATGACCGCAAGCTTGGCGATTTCCGACGGTTGGAACCCAAAACCTCCGATGCGGAGCCAGCGTTTGGCGCCGCCCACTTCGTGCCCGGCGAGCAAGACCAAGACGAGAAGGATCACCGTCCCCACCAAGAGCGGCCGGGCTCCCGCTTGAACCCAGCGAAGCGGGAACCGCATGGAGACCCCCAGCGCCACCGCCCCCAAGACGCTCCACAGGACCTGTCGCTTTAAAAAATAATATTGGTCCCCGAAACGGCTCTCGGCCACGAGCGCGCTGGCGGAATAGAGCACGAGCCAGCCGAACACCACCAGAGTGGCCGTGATAAGCAAAAGGCCCAGGTCGGGAGGCCGCCGGGTTTTATCGAGGGAAGCCATCAGAGGGCGGCCACGAGCTCTTTGAACCGCCGCCCGCGATGTTCGAAGTTATCAAATTGATCAAAGGAGGCGCAGGCCGGCGAGAGGAGGACGTCTTCTCCCGAACGAGCCGTCCGCGCGACGTGGGACAGGGCCCGGTCGAGCGTTCCGCAACGGACCAAAGGCGCGCTCCCACCCAGCTGGCGCTCAATCACGGAGGAGGCTTCTCCGATCAAAAGGACTTCGCGGGCCTTTTTTCGGAGCAGTGGGATCAGCGGACCGTAGGGCGCGCCCTTGTCCTCTCCGCCCAGGATCACGGTGAGGGGACCGGAAAGAGCTTCCAGCGCGACCCGGGTGGAATCCACATTGGTGGCTTTGGAATCGTTCACGAAACGGATTCCCCTCCAGGTGCGGACGATTTCCAGCCGATGCTCGACGCCGCGGAATCGGGCCAAACCCTGAGCGATGGCGTCCGTGGGAACACCCAACGCTCGCGCGCAGGCCACGGCCGCCAACGCGTTGTCGATGTTGTGCCGCCCGGGAAGGTGCCGTGGGGCCGCCCACCGGCCGGAAAGTCCACGCAGGTAATGGCCGTCCCATTCCAAACCCGGCCCCGGACGTTTCTCCCCAAACCAAACCACCTGTCCCGGAGCCGACGAGGAGAGGAGCCGACACCAACGGTCGCCGGCGTTCAGGACGGCCATGTCGCGGGGCCCCTGGGATTGAAAAAGTCGGAACTTGGCCCGGGCGTAGGCTTCGAGGGTTCCATGACGGGCCAAATGGTCCGGCGTCACGTTCAGAACGGTGCCGACGGCCGGCCGAAACGCCTCGGCCGTTTCCAACTGGTAGCTGGAAACCTCCAGCGCCAGGGCGCTCGCCTCCGTCAGTCGCTCGGCTACGGCGCAAAGGGGCGTGCCGATGTTCCCCGCCACCACCGTCGAACGGCCGGAAGCGCGAAAGATCGCCCCCAACAACGCCGTGGTCGTCGTCTTTCCGTTGGTCCCCGTGACGGCGGCGGACCACGCCGGCCATCGGCCCGCCAGAGACAAGACCCGATATCCCAGTTCCATTTCCCCCCAAACCGTGAGGCCCCTTTGGCGCGCCGACGACCAGACCGACGAGGGAACCCCGGGCTGACGACCACCAGATCCCAGGACCGGTTCAGAAACCCATGGGCCCCGGTTTCAATTTCCACCCCGGGGGGCAAATCCCGGATCCACGCCCGGCTTTCCGTCTCCGATTTTTTTTCCGACACGGCCACGCGGGAACCCAATTTGGACAGGAGGGAAGCGGCGGCCAACCCCGATTTTCCGAGGCCCAGGATGAGGACGCGCCGACCCGCCCACCAACCGCGGAGGAGAGGATGTTGGGTCAGCGGAAACACGTTATCGGATCTTTAACGACGTGAGGGCCACCAACGACAGAACCATGGCCACGATCCAGAAGCGAATCGTGACTTTGGTTTCGGGCATCCCCCCGACTTCGAAATGGTGATGCAAGGGCGCCATGCGAAAAATCCGCCGCCCTTTCCGCAACCGAACCGATCCCACTTGAAGCAAAACGGAAAGGGCCTCCAGGACAAAGATTCCACCGATGATCACCAAGAGGAGTTCCTGTTTCACGCTCAGCGCGACCACCCCCAACGCTCCCCCAAGCGGAAGCGACCCCGTGTCCCCCATGAACACTTCGGCCGGCGGGGCGTTGAACCAAAGGAACCCCAGACAGGCCCCGCCCATGGCCGCCAGAAACACGGTCAGTTCTCCCGCGCCGGGCACATGAACCAACCTCAAATAGTCCGCCAATTTGGCGTTGCCCGCCAAATAGGAAAACAGACTGAACGACAGGGCGCTCACGAGCAGGGTGCCGGGCGCCAGTCCGTCCAATCCGTCGGTCAGGTTGACGGCGTTCGACGATCCCACCAGGACCATGAGAGAGAGCGCCACGGAGAGACCGCCGAGGTTAATCGAAACGCCTTTCAGATAGGGGATGGAAATCCTCTGGGCGAAAGCCCCGTTCGGGGGATCGAAATAAAAATAGCACCCGATGGCGAGGCCCAGCAACACCTGGGAGGCCATCTTGACGTTTTCCGAAAGCCCGCCGGCGGGATGTTTGCTTAACCATTTACGGTAGTCATCAATGAACCCGATCACCCCCAGGTAGAGGAGACTGGCCAAGACGAGGAGGACGAAACGGTTGTCCGGCCGTGCCCAGAGGAGAGTGGCCACGAGGATGGCCCCCAGGATCAGGAGACCGCCCATGGTCGGCGTTCCCGCTTTCTTGAGGTGGGACTGGGGCCCGTATTCCCGAATGAACTGCTCCATCTTCAACCGTCGGAGATAACCGATCAGCGGGCCCCCGAACAGAAGACACAACCCCAGGGCCGTCAGGAAAGCTCCGCCGGACCGGAAGGTTATGTATTGAAAAACGTTTAGCGGGGAGTAGAGGTCCCGCCAGGTGGAAAGAAAATAGAGCATGCGACCTCCTTAAATAGACCGACTTCGAAACTCAGCCGCCATGAACCCTACCGGGTTGAATTCCACCCTCTCCCGGAACCAAGAACGGCTCATAGATGTCTTCCAGACGAACCCCCCGCGACGCTTTAAACAGGACCACCGAGTCGGGGGTGATGACTTTGGAAAGTTCTCGCCGGATCTCTTCGCGATCTTCCCCCGCCTTGAAAAACCCTTTTCCCCCCGCCGCCTCATACCCCTCTCGCACCCAAGGCCCCTCCGGACCGACGAAAAGGATTTTATCTAAACGGGAGCCCGCGAGCGTTCGGCCCAATTCCCGATGTTCCGGTTCCGCCGAGGCGCCCAGTTCCAGCATGCTACCCAAAACCGCCACCCGGGGCCAATGTGGGAAGGCCTGGGCGAAACTGGCCAGGCTCGCCGCCATGGAGTCGGGGTTGGCATTGTAGGCGTCGATCAAGAACAGAGACCCGTCGATGCGGCGCCGCATCTGCATCCGCTGGGCCGGCGGAGCAAAACCGCCCAGTCCGCGCGCCACCTCCGGGAGAAGGATCCGTTCCCAGAGAGCCACCGCGGCCGCGGCGAGAGCGTTCGTGACATTGAAGAGGCCCGTCACGGGCAAATGGACCGGGACCCGCGCGCCCCCCACGGTCAGGTCGAAGGCCGTGTTCGGATCCACTCGGAGGTTTTCGGCCCGGACATCGGCCTGGGCCGACCGCCCGAAAGTGACGACGGGACACTGGGCCGTGGCTCGGCGGGAGAGGAGGCGCGGATCGTCGGCGTTCAAAAAGGCGATTCCGTCCTTGCCCAATCCTTCCACCAGTTCCCACTTGGCCGCCAGAACGCCGTCCAAGGAACCGAAAGTTTCCAGATGGGCCTTCCCGATGCCCGTGACCACGCCGATGTGGGGCCGCGCCAATTCCGCCAAACGGGCGAGGTCGCCCGGGCCCGACGCGCCCATTTCAAAAACCGCGTGGCTGTGGGAGGAATCCAACTCCAAGAGCATCAAGGGCAGGCCCACCTGACTGTTCAGGTTGCCCCGGGTGGCCAAAACCGTCCGCCCGCTCTCCCGAAAAAGATGCGCCAGCATCTCCTTGGTCGTCGTCTTCCCGTTGGAGCCCGTGATCCCGACCACGCGGACATTCATTTTTTCCCGATGGGCCCGGGCCAAACGTTGAAAACCGGCCAAGGTTTCCTCCACCCTGATTTGGCCGAAGGTGGCCGGCAAATCTCCGACCTCGCGGCTCACCAGGGCGCCGGCCGCGCCGGCGGCGGCGACGTCCTTCAGAAATTCATGGCCGTCCCGCCGCTCGCCCTGGAGCGCAACGAAGAGGTCCCCCGGCTGAACGGCCCGGGAATCGATCACCACCCGGCGCGGGTTTTCCGCGCCCGCCCCCGCCAGACGTCCCCCGCATAAGACCGCCAACTGCGACCAGGAATAGGTCAGCATCGGTCAGCGCCCCGCGCGGCCCGCCAAAAGGCGCCGCGCCATGGCGCGGTCATCGAACGACACGCTCCGGTCCCCAAAAATCTGAACGGTTTCGTGGCCTTTACCCGCCAGGAGAACCACGTCCCCCTCTTTTGCCAATGAAAGAGCTCTCTCGATGGCCTCGCCCCGTTCCACCACCACGTCGTAGGACCGGCCGGAAACCCGGCGGACCCCGACTTCCACCTCCCGGGCGATGGTCTGGGGATCCTCGGAACGAGGATTGTCCGACGTCACGATCACGTGGTCGGCTAACCGAGCCGCCCTCTCGCCCATTTTCGGTCGCTTGGTGCGGTCCCGATCGCCGCCGCATCCGAAAAGAACGATGATCCGCCCCCGGGTGAGGGGACGCAGGGTTTCGAGGACGTTCCGCAGAGCGTCATCCGTGTGGGCGTAGTCCACGAAGACCCCAAAAGGAATTTCCGACGGATTCCGCGATCCGGCCGGATGCTCGGTCACCCGTTCCAGCCGACCGGGAACGCCCGCCAGGGCCTCCAGGCCGCGAGCCGCCGTATCGAGCTCCGTTCCGAGAGCCGCGGCGGCCGCCAAGGCGCCGAGCGCGTTGTAGACATTGTGTCGGCCGACCAGAGCCAGATGCATTTCCCGCGTGCCCCGGGGGGTCACCGCCCGGAACCGCGACCCCTCCCCCGACAGGGTCAGTCCCTCAGCGCGAAAATCGGCGGTTCCCTCCACGCCGTACGTCCAAACGGGAGTCCGAACGGTTTCGAGAAACCGCTTTGCCCAGGAATCGTCCAGGTTCACCACGGCTCTTCGCGGAGGACGGGGCGAACGGGCGAGAAGCTCGAACAGCCGGGCCTTGGCCCGAAAATAGCCTTCCATGTCCCCATGGAAATCCAAATGGTCTTGGGTGAGATTGGTGAAGAGGCCCACCGCGAAGACCACGTCCTCCACCCGGCCCAGCGACAGCGCGTGGCTGGACACCTCCATGGCGGCCCGCGTGACTCCGTCGGACCGCATGGCCGCCAGCAGGCGTTGAACGTCCAGGGCGTGGGGCGTGGTGTTCACCGCCTTTTCCATATGGTTCGGCCAGCGATAATCCACGGTGCCCAGGACGCCCCCGGCCGTCCCTTCCGTTCGCCAGATGCTCTCCAACAAATAGGTGATCGTGGTCTTTCCGTTGGTTCCCGTGATGCCCACCACATCCATGGAACGGGAGGGGTGGTCGTAGAATCGGGCCGCCAGTTCCGAAAGGGCGGCTCCCGTTGAAGGAACGCGCACGACGGGGATCGACGCCGAAAGGGGCTGTTCCGCCAGGATGGCCGCGGCGCCGGAGAGGGCCACCTCTTCCGCAAACCGATGGCCATCGTGGTGGGCCCCTTTGACCGCGACGAAAAGATTCCCCGGTTTGACGGCGCGGGAATCCACGGCGATGCCGGAAATGGGCAGGGCCTGCCACGGGGCGGGAACTCCGTCCAGCAACGATCCCAGGGGCTTCACGTGGGAGGCAGTCCTTTGGTTTTCTTTTCTGCGAACTGGGGCGCGACGTCCGGCGGCACCCCCAGGAGAGAGAGGGCTTGCCAGGCGATGTTCTTGAACACGGGACCCGCGTTGTAGCCGCCCCAGGAAATTCCCTTGGGTTCGTCGATGATGACGACGATCGTCAAACGCGGACGGCCGGCGGGGACAAACCCGCAGAACGACGCCACGTATTTGTCCGCCGAGTAGGCCCGCGTCCGCGGGTCGATCTTCTGAGCCGTTCCGGTCTTCCTCGCTACCGCCCACCCCGGGAGAGCGGCGTCCCGACCCGTTCCCCGGGTCACCACCCCCTCCAGCATGCCCGTCAAAGTCGCGGCCGTCTCCGGCGAAATGACCCGGCGAATCTCGCTCACGGAGGGCCAACGGGGATGGGCGCCCGAAGGCCATTCGGCGTCGAGGCAGAGCCGCGGTTCCAGGAGGAGGCCCCCGTTGGCGATGGCGCTGTAGGCCGACGCCAGCTGAAGCGCGGTGACCCCCACCTCTTGGCCGAAGGAAACGACGGGAAGAGACACGCCGCTCCACTGGGCTGGCGGGCGCAAGAGCCCGGCGGATTCCCCGGGCAGATCGAAACCGGTGCGCGCGCCGAAACCGAAGGCTCGGATAGTATCATAAAGTTTCTCTTTTCCAACGCGAAGACCGATTTTCGCCAACCCGATGTTGGAGGACACCTCCATGGCCCGCGCGAAGGTGATCACGCGCTGGGGTTCGTGGTCGTTGATGGCGGCCCCCGCCACCGTCCAATGACCTGATTCGCAGTCCAAGAGGTCTCCGGGCCGCGCCCGTTGCCCTTCCAACGCCGCCGCGGCGGTGACCACTTTAAAGGTGGACCCCGGCTCAAAGGACCACTGCACAGCCCCCACCATCAATTCCTGCGGGCTGGGCCCTTCTTCCCCCCTCAAGGAAAGGGCGGGCCGGCCCGCCATCGCCAAAATCTCTCCCGTCCGCGGGTCCTGGACCACCACGATCCCCCCCCGCGCGCGGGAACGGCGAACGCTCCAGTCCAGTTCGCGTTCGGCGATAAATTGAAGAGTACGGTCAATCGAAAGCCGAAGTCCCCCCGCGGGAACTCGCTCCGAGGCGCCCACCAGGGGAAGGCGCCGGCCGCGCCCATCCCGCAACGTCTGGACGGGGGGTTGGTCATCAACGAAATCCTCGTTAAAGGCGTATTCCAACCCGGAGAGACCCCGGCCTTCCTCGCCCACCATGCCTAGAAGAGGACCCGCCAGATCGCCATTAGGATAAAAACGCCGGTATTCCCACTTCAGTCCGATCCCCCGAAGGTTCTCGCGTTCGACGGCCTGGGACTCTTCGGCGCAAAGCCGGCGCTTCAACCAAACGAACGCGCCAGGCGCTTGGCGGATCCTATCCACCAAAGTGGCCGCCGAGAGGCCCAGAGGGCCCGCCAAACGGCGGGCGGTGGGCTCGGGATGGGAAAGAAGGGTCGGATCGGCGTAACAGGAGGCGACGCGGACAGATTCGGCCAGAACGGCGCCGTTCCGGTCCCGAATGGGGGCGCGGCACGGGGCTTCCCTCACCCAGCGGCGAGCCTGCTCGTCGGCCCGAAGAGAGAGGTCTTGGTGCCGCCACACTTGGAGATAACCCAACCGGACCAGGACCGCGAGGAAACCCAGAGAGAGGATCCCGGCCACCAGGCGAAAACGGTTACGCACGATTAATCGGTGAGCAGTCGGATTTGTTCGGAGCGAGGGAGAGCGAGCCCCCGTCGTCCTCGCGCTCTCTCATCCAGGCGGGCCAAGGACAAAGCGACGTCGAGTCGGCGAAGGTCGGACTGTTCACGCCGGTCCAGCTGATCCAATTCCCGGCGGACCGCTTGGGCCCGATAGGAAAGACGGACCGCCTGAACCTGGAGCCAGCCCGACAACGACAACAGGCCAAAGAGCCCCCCGCCCAGGATCACAACCGTGGGAAGAATGTTCCGCCAACTCCGCACGCGCCCCCTCCGATGGAATCAAAAATACCCGGGAGGGAGGGAAAGGGGGGGTTCCCCTCTCCCTCCCGTCCCGGGGTGTGTCGCTCGTGGTGTCAAGGAGACCGGGCGTTCCGCCGAGAGGAACTCCCGATCCCCGAACCGTTCGCCGCGCGCTCGCGGCGTCAAAAAAGAGCGGGTCATCCGCCGAGTAAAGATACTTTCTGAACCTGCGGCGTTGTCGCCGTTAAATTTTTTCGAACACCCTCAATTTCGCGCTCCGACTTCGGGGGTTCTCGCGCCGCTCCGCATCGGAAGGTTCCAGCGGTTTCTTGACCACGATTTTTAAAAGACCCGCGGCCGACGCTTCCCGACCGAACCACTTCACCTTTCGGTCCTCTCCCGAATGAAACGAGATCACCGCAAGCCGCCCCCCCGGCTTCAGGACCGCCGGCGCCCTCCTCAAAAATTCATCCAAACTTTCCAATTCCCGGTTCACGGCCATCCGGAAAGCGAGAAAGACCCGGGTCGCCGGATGGGTTCGACCCCGCCTTGGAACCCAGCGAGACACCGCCCCGGCTAAATCCTCCGTCGTTGAAATACCGGGAGCCGCCTCCCTTAACCGCCGCGCCAGTTTCCGCGCAAAGCGGGCTTCCCCCGCCGCCCGCAACCACCCCTCGATCTCTTCTTCGGAAGCGCGTTGGAACATTTCTTTCGCCGTGAGCCCCTGGGTGGGATCCATGCGCATGTCCAGCGGACCGGATCGAAGCAGGCTGAACCCCCGTTCCGCCCGATCCAATTGGGGCGAGGAAACGCCCAAATCTGCCAAGATCCCATCCACCGAGGCGGGACCCAAACCGGCGCGCTCGTCAAAACGATTAAAGTTTCCCGCCACAAACCGAGCCCGGTCGCCAAATCGCGCCAACCGTTGGCGCGACGCTTCCAGAGAGTTCGGGTCCCGGTCCAAACCCGTCACCCGCCCGTCAGGCCCGGAAGCCTCCAAGATCAGTTCCGCATGCCCGCCCAAACCCACGGTGGCGTCCACGTAAACACCCCCGGGCTTCACCTGAAGCCCCGAAAGGCTTTCGGCCGCCATCACGGACCGATGGGCGCCCTCTTCAATCACGTCCAAGTTCCCGCCTTGCCCCGCCTACAAATCAATTTCAGCCGCGATCCGAGCCGCGCTTTTTTCCGCTGTTTTCTTATACCGATCCCAGCGCTCCGAAGACCAAAGTTCGATCCGGGTCTCCATTCCGACAACGGTCACCTCTTTTTGAATGCCGGCGTAGAGCCCTAAGGATTCGGGGACCAAGAGGCGCCCCTGCCCATCCACGTCCGCCAAGATCGCCCCGGAAATTAAAAGCCGCTTGAAGGCGCGAGCATGAACCTTGTTGGCGACCGGAAGCGCATCTAACTTCGCTATCAATTTCTTCCATTCGACCTCCGTGTAGAGGGCGAGACACCCCTCCCACCCTCGCGCCATCACCCAGCGCCGCTGGTTTTGGCGGAGGCGGGCCGGGAGCGCCAGCCGCCTTTTTTCGTCGAGCCCGTGCCGATGCTCGCCGCTGAGAAACGGAATTTGTTTTCCCCACTTTTCCACAATTGTCCCCATTGAACCCCACTTTCTTCCACGACTGTTTAAGCATAGTGAAGACCGCCGGGTTTGTCAAGATCTTTTTAGGGGGCTTTTTTGGGGACCTGAAGAGAGGAACGAAAAGGAATTCTAACGACGAGAAACGGACGGGGCGTTGCCGACACCCAACCAACGGCGCCACCCGCTTTCGGCGCGCCGCCGTCGGACCCGCACGCGGGACTCTTCGGAAACTTCCGCCACGCCGAGGATCCCGGCGGAAATCCGCAGATGAAATCGCACCCGCCCGTTTTCGTTCCGCAGGGTTTCCACCGGCGCTTCAAAAGGTCGCGGCCCTGTTTCGGCCATGGCTCCGAAGAGTTTCGCCAGATATTGGGCGATGTCCCGACCATCCGCCAAGAGAGCCGTCACGGTGTCTCCCACGCGAATGTCCCGCGCGGCGACCCCCTGCTCCTCGGGCATCAAGTCGAGGTGGAGCGCCAGGTTTTCCCCGGGGGGGTGAGGCCGAGACGGAAGACCTCCCGGAAACGCCCGTTCCTCCCCCTTGATGGGAAAGCGATGAAACTGATCCCAATCGATCACTTCCGGCACGTAGACCGCCTCCACCCGGCCCGGAAAAGCGGCCGAGAGCCCTTCGTTGAGAAATTCCGGAAGGCCCTCATGTTGAGGAGATTTAAGAGCGGAAAAAAATCGATCCCGCTGGGATTCGAGCCGTTCCGTGAAAGCGCGTTCCAGATCCTGGCTCAACTGCTGGAGGGCGCCCTCGCCGAGACGGGCGGCGTAGAGGCTCCGTTCGAATTCATACCACGGGTGGTCCAGGGAAGTCTCATGGAGGCCGGGATTGTAAGAAACGACGGCGCGGGCGCGGAACAGGTGCTCCCGCCGCGTGTCCGCGATCAGGATCAACAGTCCGTGGAGATTCCGGTCGCCGTCGACAAACTTGCCTTTGACCACGACAATGTGGCGGAGCAGGGATCCGATGGTGCGGATCGCTTTTTCCAAGTCGAACCCCGCCAGGGACATGGCCAGTTCCGCCTCCGCCCGGTCGCAGGAGGTCTCCTCCATCAGAAGTTGGATTTTGTCCGGAGGATGGGGATCGGGGATCATCGGTCAGGCGCGGGGATGCGCTTTTTCATAAACGCGGCGGAGTCGATCGGTCGTCACGTGGGTGTAGATTTGGGTGGTCGACAGGTTTTTGTGTCCCAGCATTTCCTGGACGGACCTCAGGTCGCAACCGCGGTCCAGGAGATGGGTGGCGAAGGAATGCCGCAGAAGATGGGGATACACCCGCGCGAGGCCGGCCGCCCGACCGGCGCTTTCCACCGCGCGGCGCACCGTGCGCACGTCCATTCGTTTTCCGTTTAGGCCGGCGAACAACGGCACGGACGCTCCCCCGCCCACGCCGGTCAAAAGGTCGATCCCCCGCTGTTGAAGATAGACCCTCAGGCGGGACAGGGCCGACTCCCCGACAGGAACCAGCCTCTCGCGGGATCCCTTCCCGAAGACCCGTACCGACCCCTCCCAGGGGTCCAAGGACGCCACGGTCAACGATGATATTTCCTCCGCCCGGAGCCCCGAGGAATAGAGCAGTTCCAAGAGCGCCGCGTCTCGGGAGGCTCGCAGGGCTCCGCCCTTGCGGCGGCCCGCCTCCCGTGGCGTCAGAAGACGCGCCACCTCCCCCTCGTTCAAAAAACCGGGGACCCGCCGTTCGGGTTTCGGGCGGACGAGTCCTTCGGTGGCGATCTGTGGAGAAATCCCTTTGCGTTGGAGAAACCGAAAAAAAGACCAGAGCGCTTCGTATTTCCGGAGGAGGGTGGCTCGGCGCCAGTCCCGCTCGCCGAGCCGCGCCAAAAAAGGGCGGAGCGCGGAGCGGTCCGCGCTCGCGACGGGCCGGTCCCCCATTTTCTCGCGCCAATAAAGGGCGAAAGACCCCAAATCCGACCGATAGGCGCGGAGCGTGGCGGGAGCCAAACTTCGCTCTCCCCTCAAATAAATCCAAAAACGCTCCAGTGCCTCGTCAATTCCCACGCGGAATTAGGCCGGTAACGGCTTGATGTTTCGGCACTTGGGAAACCCCGAACAAGCGATGAAGGGGCCCCGTTTGCCCACCCGTTTCCACATCATGCGGCCGCATTTTTGGCATTTGTGTTCCGTGGGTTCGGGCTTGGGCCGAATGATTTTGTTTCCTTCTTTGTCGATGGAAAAAGTCGTTTTACACTCGGGATATCCCGTGCAGGCCAGGTAGCGGGAGGGCCGGCGGCCAAACCCGCGTCCCGTGCGGATCACCAAGGGTTTCGCGCAATTGGGACAGACTTCGTTGGTCACCTGCGGAACGATTTTTTTTCCTTCGCGATCCACCGGGATGGTGCTCTTGCAGTCCGGGTACCGGCTACAGGCCAGATAGCGCCCCTCGCGGTTCTCACGAAGACCCATGGGGGCCTCGCACTTGGGGCATTTTTCGTCGGTGGGCTCGGGTTTGATTTCGATCTTCGGCATTCCTTTTTTGGCTTTCTCGATCTCCGCCTCGAACGGGTCATAGAAGGCCCGGAGGACCTTCACCCAATCGGCCTTGGATTCGGCGATGCTGTCCAGCTGACCTTCCAGCGTGGCGGTAAAGTCCACGCTCACGATGTCGGGAAAATGATCCACCAGCTGGCGGTCCACAACGCGTCCCAAGCTGGTCGGATAGAACCGGCGCTCTTCCAAGCGGACGTAGCTCCGGTCCACGATGGTGTGGATGATGAAAGCATAGGTGGAGGGTCGCCCAATGCCGAACTCTTCCAGCGTTTTCACCAAGCTCGCCTCATTGAACCGCGGAGGCGGCTCTGTGAAATGTTGTTCGGGCGTGAGCTCTTTAAGGACCAAGAGATCGCCCTGGGTCAGAGGCGGAAGCGCCGTGGAGGATTCTTCCCCGTCTTTCTTGGCGTCCTCTTCGGCCACTTCTCCGTAGACCGCCAGGTAACCGGGGAATCTCAAGGTGTGCCCCGTGGCGCGGAACAGATAGGCCTGAGCCGCAATATCAACAGTGACCGTATCGTAGAGGGCGTCGGCCATCTGGCTCGCGAGGAACCTCCGCCAAATCAGCTCATAAAGTTTAAATTGGTCCGGCTCCAAATATTTCCTCACCGATTCAGGGGTGCGCGAGGGTTGGGTCGGGCGAATGGCTTCGTGGGCTTCCTGGGCGCCCTTGCTCTTGGTTTTGTAAATCCGGGGTTTGGGGGGGAGGTGGTCCTTCCCATAAGTCTTTTTGATAAAAGAGACCGCTTCGGTCTGGGCCACTTTAGCCACCTGGACGGAATCCGTCCGCATGTAGGTGATGAGACCCACCGGTCCTTCCCCCGGCTCGACTTCGATTCCCTCGTACAACTGCTGGGCCACCACCATGATGCGGGAGGCTGAAAAATGAAGCCGCCGCGAGGCGTCTTGCTGGAGCGACGCCGTGGTGAACGGCGGTGCGGGGGACCGTTTGCGTTCTTTGGGCTCCACGGACCGCACCGTGTAGGCCGCGCCCTTCAGGTCGGCCAACACCTCGTCCACGGATCCTTTTTGGCGGAATGAGAACTTGCCGAATTTCTCCGTTCCCTTGGCGAAGAGCCCCGCGGTGAAGGTCGCCCCCTCTTTCGCCAGCAAGGCCGTCAGGGTCCAATATTCTTCGGGTTTAAACTTTTCGATCTCCTCTTCCCGGGCGCAGATCAATCGCACGGCCACGGACTGCACCCGTCCCGCGGAAAGGCCCGGGCGGATTTTATCCCACAGAAGCGGCGACAGCCGGTAGCCCACCAGCCGGTCCAAAACCCGCCGCGCCACTTGAGCGTCGACCAAGGATTCGTCGATAGGGCGGTGATGCTGGACCGCCTCCCGGATGGCCTCCCGGGTGATTTCGTGGAAAGTGACGCGCTCGGCCTTGGCTTTGGAAAGTTTCAACGCCTTGCTCAAATGCCAGGCGATGGCTTCCCCCTCCCGATCGTAGTCGGTGGCGAGGTAGACATGATCCGCCTTCGCGACCAATCGAACAAGCTCCGTCAGGATCTTTTTCGCTTTGGGCAGAACCACATAGGAGGGAGCGAAATTTTTATCGACATCGACCCCCAGCCCCTTTTTGGGCAGGTCCCGGATGTGGCCGTAGGAACTCCGGACCACAAATTCTTTTCCCAGCATGGGCGCGATGGTCCGCTCTTTTGTGGGAGACTCAACGATGAGAAGGGATTTGGACATGGCTGGCTCTCTTTTCCATTAATCGGGTGTCAGTGAACGTTCCGAGCAAACGAAATTTTTTCCAGGCAACGCCCGAGCCAGCCCCGCTAACTCAAGGTTCAGAAGTTCCCGGGCCGCCGAGGCGGCCGTCAGGCCGGTCTGTTGCGCCAATTCGTCGATCCCTACCGGTTCGAGCGAGAGGGCGGCTAACAAAATCCGCCCTGGGTTCGAGAGGCCTTCATGAAGAGGGACGGCGGGCGGTTCACCAGCGACCGGCCTTGAGCCCAAGAGATCACGAAACGCCGCGATTTCATCCAACACGTCCGCGGCGCTCTCCACCAGTTTCGCCCCCTGTTTCAAAAGACGGTGGGGCCCCGGCTGACAGGGGAAAAAATGGAACCCGGCACGGCGAAAACGTCCCGGCCTTGTTCGGCGGCGAGGCCCGCCGTGATCAGCGCCCCGCTCCTCTCCAAAGCCTCCACCACGACCACCCCCAAGGACAGCGCGGCGATGAGCCGGTTGCGCCGGGGAAAATGGCCGGAATCGGGTTCGGCGGCGAGAGGAAACTCCGTCACCACGGCCGCCTTCTCCGCCATTTTCTCGGCCAGTTTCCGGTGTTCGACCGGATAAAAACGGGAGAAACCGCTCCCCAAAACACCCACGGTCCGTCCACCGGCCGCCAGAGCCGCCGCGTGGGCCGCGCCGTCGATGCCGCGCGCTAAACCGCTCACCACCGTGACCCCGGCCTTCGCCAACTCCCGGGCCAACCGCTCCGCCGCCGCCACGCCGTAAGGGGACGGCCGCCGCGAGCCCACGAGGGCGATGCCCAATCCATCCACGGGTTTCAGTTTCCCCCACACGTATAAAACCGGGGGAGCGTCCCGAAGACGCCGAAACCCCTCAGGATATTCGTCATCCAACCCACACAGAATCCGGGCGCCCAATCGGGCCGCTTCTTTTTTTTCATTCTCAAGGGCTGGAAGCGCTTTTTCCAGCGCGCGAAAAAAATCAACGGCCCGGTCGCCAAACCCTTCGACCTCGGCCCAGGGCCCCGGACCGGAACTCAGCGCTGAGACGGCGGACCCGAAATGGCTCAGAAGGCGGCCAAACCGGACCGGGCCCAGGGGTTCGTGCAGATTGAAAAGAAGACGCGCGTCCGGCTCGTTCGTTGGAAACGACATCAGGAGAGGGACGGGATCGAGGATTTTCCGAAAGCGCGTGAGAACCCCTGGACAGGGGCTCGCTAAAAACCCTTCAACACTTCAATGTTTCTGGAAACCGACACGATATACCGGCCCTTCGGGTATTTCTCTTTATAGAGTTCATATTCCTTCATGGACCGCTGGCGTTCCTTCAGGCGCTCGCAGGAGGAGGCCACGCCGAATTGCGCCACATCCCCGCGGGGAGAATCGGGATACAACTTAACCACCCGTTCGTACATCCGCAAGGCTTTTCGATCTTGGTTGATGAGTTCGTGGAAACTTCCAAGCCCGTAGAGAATGCTATCCCCCGCCCAGGTTTCCGGGTGCTGTTCAACGTAAAGACCAAGCCCATCGTGGGTGATCAGCTGGTTCCACCCATAGAAAAAGGACAAGACACAAAAACAGAAAAAAAGAAACCCGCGTTTCATTGGACTCCGTTTATGGCATCAGCGCGACGCGAATTTGACAATATCTCCCACGCGGATCGGCTCCAGGCTGTTGGTCACCACGGCCGTACAGCCCTCCTCGGTAATCTGCCCGGTCACGATAACGGTCCCTACGCGCTTGACCATCCGCCCGGTCTTCTTCTTTAAGAAGGGGTCCTGAACCCGTTTTCCCACGCGGTAGACATGGGCCGACATTTTCGGTTTAACTCCCGACGCCGCGCCGATGTTTAAGAACACCACATCTCCCTGGGAAATCATCATCCGTTGATCTCGGTCCCGAAGGACGTACCCGTCATATTCCCAGTTCTCGTCGGCGACAAAAGAATCCGCCATTCCGCCCATGAACCCGGCTCCGGGAACCGCCTGTTTGTTTTTCCGTTTGGCTTCCCGTTCGTCGCTCGTTTCATTGATCCCGGGCTCCGGCGGGGTCTCCGCCACGTCCTCCACGGACTCCACTGTCTTTTTGGCAGGGGCTGGTGCCGCGTCCATGTCCTCCGCCTGGGCCGGGGCTTTCACCTCCGCCTCCGGTTCGGGGACGGGGGCCACGGCTTCCGCGGCGACCTCCGGAGAGGCGGTCGGAGCTTCCTGGGGAGTTTCCGCCGGGGTTTCGGGAACCGGCGCCACCGCCAGGTTTTCGGCCGCTTCGACCGACGGGATGATGAAATCTTGGTCCGGGAAAATAAGATCGGGATTCTCAATCCGTCCCTTGTTGGCCTCAACAATTTTCGGCCAAAGGTACGGATTCTTGAGGTAAGAGCCCGCCAAATCCCACAGCGTGTCTCCCTTCACCACCCGGTGGGAAGCCCCGCTCGGCGCCACGACAGCGGGCGGCTCGGACGGGGTTTCTTGCGCGACGGGAGTCACGGTCGCCTCCGGAACGGTCTCCGGGGCCGCCAGGGTCACGTTGGTGGTCGGCACCGAAGCTTCCACAGGTCCACCTGTGGACGGCTCGGAAGCTTTGACGTTTTCCGCGGATGGAGCCTCTGCTGAGGGCAGAGTCGCGTCTTCCTGATTAAATTCCGCGGCCCGCGAAAGCGGAGTGAGAGCCACCAACAGGGCAAGCACAGATGCGAATTTCATGAAGGCCTCCTGATGAAGAGGGATGATTCTCCGGAAATGTTCTCGGCGGACCGGATGAGCGGGCAACATTCCTCTCTTATATAACACCGGTCCCTTTATAATCCAAAAACGCGGGGCTGTCAAGGGCGGGGGCTGATTCGGTCCGCGTCTTCCCGCAGAAGCCACCTCAACTTCTCGTGTTCTTCCCCTGTCAAACGTCCCTCGTCCCGCCATCGGTCCACCGATTTAACCACGGGCGCGAGGTCCTTCGGCCAGAGGGGCGTTTCGTGGACGAAACGAGGCCGATCGGTTCCATCGAGCCCCCGCGCGAATCCACGGGCCAGAAAAAAAAGGGCCACCACCGCCAACGTGAAACCAGCCGCGATCATCTAGGCGGAGGCGGACGGCGTGTCCTGAAGCCGGGAAAAATCGGCCACCCGGCCGAAGAGGGACCGAACCCCGGCCAGGAGGGCCAAACGATTTCGCCGGAGGTCGGGGTCCGGGTCCATCACCACGACGGAAAGAAAGAAAGCGTCGACGGGCCCCCTCAGGGATACCAACCGAGCCAAAACCTTCGGATAGTCGCGGGCGGCCAGGAACGGCTCGACCTCGTTTTGAATTTCCGCCAGGCGCGATCCCAGGGCCCTTTCCGCCTCGGTTCGAAAAAGGTCTTTTCGCACCGGCCCCGTCAAAGACTCCCCTTTCTTTTCCGCTTGCTTCAATAGGTTAGCGGCCCGTTTGAAGGCGATGGAGAGGGGCGCGAAATCGGGGTTTCGGCGGACGCCTTGAATGGCGGAGAGACGGGCCCAGACGTCGACCACGTCCTCGAACCCCGCGGCGGCCGCGGCGTCGATCTCGTCCGAACGGAACCCCCTGGCTTCGGCCAAGGCACCCCATCGTTGTTGAAAAAAGTCGGCCAAGGCCCGCGCCGCCCGAGGACGGTCGCCCAGATCGGTCGGAAGAAGGTCCAGGGCTCCCGCCATCAGGTCCGTCAGACGAACGCCCCAGCCTCGGGACTCGATCAGCCGGAGAACGCCCACGGCCGCCCGGCGGAGCCCATAGGGATCCTGGGAACCCGATGGGATTTTGCCGGCGAGAAAGTTTCCCGCCAACGTATCGATTTTATCCGCCAGAGAGACCAAGGCCGACGATTCCTCGCTCGGCAAGGGACCGTCGGCGGTGAGCGGCCAATAGTGTTCTTCGATCCCCCGCGAGACCTCCAACGGTTCGCCGTCTTTCTCGGCGTAGAGCCGCCCCACGATCCCCTGCAGTTCCGGAAATTCCCCCACCAGGCCCGTCGTCAGATCGGCTTTGGCCAGGAGGGCCACGCGAGAAGCGGCCGCCTGAACAGCGGACGAAGTCCGAAGAACCTCCAAGCAGAGACGGTCCGTGAGGCGCTGGACCCGTTCGGTTTTGTCGGCCAAACTGAGAGACGGAGACAGGAACGCGACCCCCCGGAGGTCCGGCACCCGACTCGCCAAGGTTTGGCGGGAATGTTCTTCGAAGAAAAAGGCCGCGTCCGACAACCGCGCGGACAAGACGCGCTCGTAGCCCTCCCGGACGACGGATTGGTTGTCCGAAAAACCGTTCCGCACGGCGATGAAATGCGGGAGCAACACCTGGCGGGTCGCGTCTTTAAACACCGGGAAATATTTCTGATGCTTTTTCATCGAGGTGATCAGCACTTCTTTGGGGACCGCTAGGAAACGCGGATCGAACTTTCCCAACACCGCGACGGGATGTTCGACCAAATGAGTGACTTCCTCCAGGAGTTCCCGGTATTCCTCCACCGGCACGTGCCCGTGATGGCTTTTGGCCACCTGGTGGATTTGTTTCAGGATGAGGTCTTTCCTCTCCTCGGGATCCACGATCACGCAGTGGTTCTTTAGGACCGCCGCGTACCGGCTGGGCGCCGGGACGTCAAAGGGTTTCCGGGTCTGGAAGCGGAGCCCGCAAGTCCGGCGCCCCGACTTCACCCCGGCCAGAGTGAACGCCACCGGTTTCGCTCCGTACAAAGCCACGATCCATCGGATGGGCCGAACAAAGAGCAAGTGGCTTTCTTCCCACACCATGCCTTTGGGAAACGTGAGGGACCGAATCAGTTCGGGGAGCAACGCGGGAAGAATTTTTTCCGCCGCGGCCCCGGGGGTCCGTTTCAGAAAAACAAGGCGGGCGCCCCGGTCCGTTTCCCGGACATCCAATTTTTCCGGCGTCGTGCCCTGGGAACGGGCAAACCCCTGGGCGGCCGGGGTCCAGTTCCCCCCCGCGTCCTTGGCCTGGGCCAGGGCGGGACCTAAAAACTCCTGTTCCTGGTCCCGGGCTTTGTCGACCAACCCCTCGACCACCAGAGCCAGCCGACGGGGCGTCCCATAGACCTGCGATCCCTTAAACGACAAACCGGCCTTCTCCAACGCGGCCTGGCCCGAGGAATGAAGCCCGCTTAAGGCGGCGGGAAGGAACCGCGCGGGAATTTCCTCGGTCCCGATTTCCAGGAGCAGGTCCTTCATGAAACCGCCTCTGCGGGAGAATCGGCTTTGAGATAGGATTCCGCCGCGCGGCGGGCCAATCCGCGCACACGACCGATGTAGGTCACCCGTTCCGTCACCGAAATCGCGCGACGGGCATCGAGCAAATTAAAGAGGTGGGAACATTTCATGACCGCGTCGTAGGCGGGCAAAACCAACCCCTTCTCCACCAGGCGTTTAGCTTCCCCTTCCCAATCATCGAAGTGCCGACGCAGTTTTTCCACGTCCGCCTCCTCAAAATTGTAGCGGGAGAATTGCTTTTCATCCTCCAGATGAACCTGCCCGTAGGTGGTGTCGGCGGTCCAGAGAACGTCGTAGACGCTGTTTTTCTTTTGGGAATACATGGCCAGCCGTTCCAAGCCGTAGGTCAGCTCAACGGAAATGGGGTTCAGGTTGATCCCGCCCACCTGTTGGAAATAGGTGAACTGCGTGATCTCCATGCCGTCCAACCAAACTTCCCAACCCAACCCCCAGGCCCCCAGGGTGGGGGATTCCCAATCGTCTTCAACGAACCGGATGTCGTGGCGTTTGGGGTCGATCCCGATGGCTTTCAGAGAAGCAAGATAAAGGTCCTGGATGCCGGCGGGGGCGGGTTTCATGAGCACCTGATATTGATAGTAGTGCTGGAGGCGGTTGGGGTTTTCACCGTAACGGCCGTCGGTCGGACGGCGGGAAGGTTCCACGTAGGACACCGCCCAGGGTTTCGGCCCCAAACATCGGAGAAAGGTCGCCGGGTTAAAAGTGCCGGCCCCTTTTTCGATGTCGTAGGGTTGCCACAACAGACAGCCCTGTTTGGCCCAAAATTTATGGAGCGAAAGAATGATGTCTTGAAAAATCATCGGCGTTGTCCCACTCGCGGTTTATCGAGAAAGCGTTGAAGAGCCCGCCCCTGAACCAGCGTTTTCAAAGGCCGATTCAGAAGAGGCGCGAAGAATTGTATCACTTGCCGCTCCACCTTGTGAGCCTCCGGCGCCGCAAGCGGTTCAACGAAATCCCACGCGTCCAAAACTTCCGCCCGGACCCCCGGGATCGGCCCATACCCGGCCAGCCGGGCGAACTGGGCCAGAAAGGCCCCCCGGACCATGGCCGTTTCGTGATTTTCCAGAGCGACCAGGGCCAGCGCCAGGAGATCGAACTTTTCCGGGGACGGGTGAAGGAGCGGGGTGAGGCGGTCCGTCCATTCGCAGAAAAAAAGCGCCGAGGTCAGCCGGACCCATTCCGCCCGGAGTTTCGGATGGCCGTCCACCAGGCCGCCGCCCGTCACCCGCCCCGCCCGCCGCCCCTTCCGGCAACCAAAGCCGAAGATGCGCCCGAACCCCGGGTTCCGTGGCGGCCGCCAGTTTGGCCCCGGGACGGAGAGCGCCCGAGGCCCGGGCGTACAACCGGCCCCGTTCCCGCGTAAAAAGAGTCAAGCGCTTGTCTTTCTCGGACAGGGCCTCCGACGCCAAAACCACCGCCTCCACGTTCACCTGCATGAGGCGATCAGCGGAGCCATCCCAGAGAGAGGGCGGCGGTGGCGAGAGAAAGATAGGCGGTCACGCTCAGGAGGTCGGTCATGGTGCTGACCAGAGGCCCCACGGCCACGGCGGGATCCATTTTGAAATGGTGGAGAACGAAAGGTTCCACGGACCCCATGGTGGAAGCCACGGTCATGGAAAAGAGAACCCCGACGCCCACCACCAAGGGAAACGCCAGGCCGAAGCGGCCCCAATAAATGACGGAGGCGGCCAGCCCCACCGCGAACCCGTATCCCAACCCCATGTAGATCCCCGCGCGCAGTTCCCGCAGGGCCATTCGTCGCCATTGGCTGGGCTGGATGTGGCCCGTGGCCAGACCGCGGACGCAAAGAGTCGACGACTGGGCGCCCACGTTCCCCCCCATGGCCGCGATCAACGGCATGAAGCTGGCCAGGGCCACGGCCTGGGCCAGCGTGTGCTCAAATCCCCGCACGATGGCGCTCACCCCCACCTCGGCCAGGCAGGTGATGATGAGCCACGGCATCCGGAGCCGCGCCACGCGGCCGGCGGAAGCGTCTTCCAATTCTTCCGCCGTGGTTCCGGCCATCTTCGCGATGTCCTCGGTGGCTTCTTGGCTGATCACGTGGAGAATGTCGTCGACGGTCAGGACGCCCAAGAGCCGGTTGTCCTGGTCCACCACCGGGGCCGCCAGGAGCTTGTACTTCGAAAAGACCTTCGCGGCCTCCTCCTGATCCAAGTCGGCGCGGACCTTGATGAGTTGCACCGGACCCATGATTTGGGAGAGCCGCATGTCCCGCGGCGCCGCGATCAGCGACCGCGGCGTCAGCACGCCCATGAGCCGGCCCTGCTCGTCCGTCACGTAAAGGACGTGAAGGTCGCTCATGCGGTGAAGGCGGCTGGAGGCGCGAACCAAATCCAACGCCTGCTGGGCCGTCAGTTTGGGGCCCAGATTCAAAATATCCGTGTGCATGAGCGAACCGGCCGTGTGGGGAGGGAAGACCAATTCCCGTTCCGCGCGCGCCGACTGAGCTCGCCGCACGATGGTGGCCATGCGCCGCACCGTCCTCTCGGGCAAACGGTGGAACAGGGCCTGCGCGGCCTCCGCCCCCAGCTCTTCCAAAATCGGGCCCAAAACCCCCAGATCCAACGCGGAGAAGAGGTGCGCCTGTTGCGGGACGTCCAACTCCTCGAACAGTTCCGAGGCGCGGACGATGGGCAGGAGTTTAAAAAGCACGATCCGCTCAAAGGGGGTGAAACGGTCCCACCCCTCCGCCAGATCGGCAGGGTTGATTTCCAGAAGGTCCTGCTTCAACTCCCTGTAATCTTTTTGGGCCAGGAGTTGTTTGATTTCCGGAACGAAGAGGGCGGAGGGATGAAGGGGGCTCATAAGAGACGGGGTTCCTGGGCGATTTCTCCAACGATGGCTTCCAGCGTATCTTGAAGCGTGACGAGACCCAACACTTTCCCCCCCGGTTCCACCACAAGAGCCATGTGGTGATGGCCCGCGCGAAAGTCGCGGAGGAGCCGGGACAGGGGGGCGTCCGGCGGAACGCGCGGAAGGGGGCGCACCAAATCTTCCAAAGCGATCAACGGCCCGCTCCGCAATTGCGCCAGAAGGTCCTTAGAATAGACCATTCCTTCAACGGCGTCAATCGACCCCCGATGGACGGGAAGACGGGAATAGCCCGAGGACAAAATCCGGGCGATCACGGCGTCGAACCCGGCCCGCAAGTCCACGGCGGCGATTTCCAAACGAGGCACCATGACCGCCGAAACAGGCGTATGGGCGAACCCGACCACGTTCTTCAGAACCCGGCGCAAGGGGGACCCCAAGGGGGCGTTGTCCAAAAGAGCGCGGATCACGTCCTGATTCCACTGGGCCCGATCCGTGCGCACCGTTCGGGAGAGCCAGGAAAGCAACATTTCCACCCCTTCCAACAATCCATGCATCAGGGGCCCTAAGACATCCGTCAGGACCTTCACCGCTGGGGCCAGCGCCACCGCCAGAGATTCGGAGCGGGCCCGGGCCGCCACTTTGGGGACCACTTCGCCCAATAACAACAGAAGGACTCCGCTCGCCAGCGGGAAGAGCCCCCGGCCCCAGCGGAACGGAATATGGAGGAACGCCGCCGCGTCCAGCGCCATGGAGACGGACAGGACGGACAGACCCGCGTTCACCACGTTGTTCATGAGGAGGAGGACGGCCAGCGCGCGGTCGGGATCCTTTTGCCAGAAGTCCAAACGCCCCGGCCGCGCCCTGCCGAGCCGCGCCAACTGCAAACGGGAAAGGCTCATGAAGGACGTTTCGGCCAAAGAGAACCCCGCACTCAGGACCAAAAGGACCAGGGCGCACCCGCCTTTGATCAAAAGAACCGTCACGACGCTCCCGCCTCTTCCCGGTCGTACTCGTCCAATATCTCCCCCACGACTTCCTCCAACACATCCTCCAACGTGATCAATCCGGACATTTCCGCCGCAGGGTTTCCTACCAGGGCGATCGCGTCGCCCGTACCGCGAAATTGTTCCAGGAGATCCAGGGCCTTGGTTTCAGGCGGAACCCAACGGAGGGGACGGATCCGCTCCTCCACGGACGGAGCGAGACCGGACCGGACGGCCGCCAGAAAATCCATCACGTTCACGTAGCCGACGGGACGGCCCCCGCGCGTCACCGGAACCCGCGTCCGGCCCGTTTCCACCAAGAGATCCACGAACAGGTTCCATCCGTCCGGGCGGTCCAAAACCTCCAGCGCGAGGACGTCCACACGATCCGCGGGTTGGGCGACCTCCCCGGCGGTCCGCTGGGTCATGGCCAGCACGCGACGAAACATGTCTCCCGAATCCAAGGGAAGGTGCCCGGCGGACTGAGACTCGGCCACCACGTGGTGAAGTTCTTCCAAGCTCACGACCGTGAGCGGATTGACGGGCGCTTGGTGGAGGGCCGGGACCCATTTTTCAATGGCCCAGCCCACGGGACCCCAGATCCAATACAGCGCCCGGGTGGCGCGGCTCAGGAAAGGCAAGGTCGCCTCGGCCACGCGCTCACGGTAGGTGCGTCCGATGATCTTCGGGACGATCTCGCCAAAGACCACGAGGGAGATCGTGACCACGCCCCAGACCGTCCAGCTCACGGTGGCCCTGGAAAAATAATCGTTCAAGGGGACCGCCGCCACCGCGGCCAGGCTAGAAAAACTGATATTGACCAGAGTGTTCCCCACCATGAGAACCGAGAGAACCCGATGGGGGTTGGCCAGCCATTCCTGAAAGAGCGGCGCCAGCCGCGGGGAGAAAAAAGAGAGCTTCTTCATCCGCAAAGCGGACAACGTCGTGATGGCCGCCTCGATGAGGGAGAAGTAAACGGAGAAGCCGAGAAGGAGAAGGAGAACGGTGATTTGAAAAAGGATCACGGGATCAGGACGTGGACCAAGGACTCAGACGGAGGCGTTTTTCACGACGCATTGGACGATGGGTTCCTGAGCGGCCCACATGCGGGCCTTTTCGGCGGGTTCGTAATCGGTGTACCCCAACAAATGCAAACTTCCGTGCACCACCAGGCGGACAAGCTCCTCCGCTGGCGAAACACCAAACCGGCGGGCGTTGACCCGGGCTTGGTCCACGGCAATGTAGAGATCCCCGAAAGGCTCGTCCCCCCGCGGGCCCAAAGGAAATTCGCCCATGACGCCGGAAGGTCCGTGGCGGAAAGCGATGACGTCCGTAAACCGGTCCGTTCGGCGGAACCGCCGGTTCATCCGGCGGAGGTCTTCCCGCGTGGTCCACACGATATTCATTTCGCCCCGGGGCACCGGGCGGCGACCCGCAAAGACTCGCCGAACCGCCCGCCGGGCGAGATTCTCCACCCCCGCCGGTGGGGTCCCCCGAGCCGCGAAAAGGATTTTCACTTGGCCCGCGGCGGCGGGGAACGATGTTCCAGGTCGGTTTCCTGGCTGGTGGGGTAATGGACGCGGGTGTGGTAGACGCCCACCAAGGTGTTCACGAAGGAGTCCTTCACTTCCTGAACCTCCGCCAGAGTCAGGGGGACCCGGTCAAACTGACCGTCGACGATTTTAGCGTCCACGATCCGTTCCACATGGTCCGCCAACCGCTGATGGGTGGGATCCTCCAAGGTCCGGCTGGAGGCCTCCACGGAATCGGCCAACATCACCAAGGCCGTCTCTTTGCTGTGGGGCTTCGGACCCGGATACCGATAGAGGTCCTCGTTGACGCTTTCGGAACCGCCGGTCTGCTCAATGGCTCGCCGATAAAAATATTCCACGCGGCTGGTGCCGTGATGCATCAAGACGAAATCCGATATCATTCGATCCAAATTGTGCCGTTGAGCCAGGGCCAATCCGTCTTTGACGTGAGCTTGAATAACGATTCGGGAGAGGTTGGGCGGCAGGAGTTCGTGGGGGTTTCCGAGGGCCCCCTGGTTCTCCACGAAATATTCGGGTTTGACCATTTTCCCGATGTCGTGGAAATACGCCCCCACCCGACAGAGGAGCGCGTTCGCCCCGATCCGCTCGGCGGCGGCCTGGGCCAGGGACGCCGTGATGAGAGAATGATGATAGGTTCCGGGCGCTTCCAGGCTCATCTTTTTCAGGAGCGGATGGTTGACATCGGAGAGTTCCAAAAGACGGATGTTGGAGAGACGGGAAAAGAAAATTTCAAGGAACGGCAGAAGAGCCAGGACGAGGAGTACGGAGGCAACGGCCCCTCCCGCCACCCACCGCATGGTGGAGAGGACCTGGTCCATGGGCCACCGTTCTAAGAGCGCCAGTATGACGACCGCCGCCCACCCCCCCCCGGCCACCCACACCCCCGCCAAGGTCAAGTCGCGCCGGGTCCGAACGCGGAGGGATCGCGCGACCCCGGCCATGCCGCCGAAACAGACCACGAGGGATCCTTCAAGAGAAAATGCGTTGAGGAGTCCAAAAAGGAGCGCCAGCACGAGCGTGAGAACGACGCCGATCCGCGGGTGGATGAGGACCGTCACCAAGATGCTCACCGCCGCCAGCGGCATTCCGTAGGGGGACACCCAGCCTTGCCGGAACCACAATTCCATCCCAAGCACGGCCCCCACCACCAGAATCCCCACGAGAGCAATGGCGTCGTCGTCATGGTAAAGTTCGGGATGGTCGTGGCGAATGAAGAGACGGAACAAGCCCACGAGCCCCGTGGTCAGAAGCAACACCGCCACCAAGGCCCGAAAGCCGGGCCCCAATTCGGAGAAAAGAACCGCCGAGAGCATGGCCCAGACCGTGAGGGCCACCAACCACGTGGGGACGTGAACCTCCCGGTGCAAAAAGAGAGAAGTCCGCGGGCCCGGCAGAGGGCCGCTTTTTTCCGTCCAGTGGAGCAAACGGAGGAGGAAGGGCCTCAGGGAATGGCTTACGAACTGAAGGAAAAGGTTCGGCATGGGGGTCAGGCCGGTGAGCCCGGCGGGTCCTTTCGGCGGGCGTCCCAGCTGTCGTAGGCCTGGATGATGCGCTGAATAAGCGGATGGCGAACCACGTCGGTCTCGGTGAAACGAATGAACTCTACCCCCTCCACGCCGCGAAGAACCTCCTGGATCAGCACGAGCCCCGACAGGTTCTTTTTCTCCAAATCGATCTGGGTCACGTCCCCGGTGATGACCATGCGGGACCCGTTCCCCAAGCGGGTGAGGAACATCTTCATCTGTTCCGGCGTCGTGTTTTGAGCCTCGTCCAAGATGGCAAAGGCATCGTCCAGGGTTCGACCCCGCATGTAGGCCAGGGGCACGATTTCGACGATTTCCTCCTCCCGCAAAGAGCGAAAGCGCTCCGCGCCGACCATGGTATGGAAAGCGTCGTAGAGAGGTTTGAGGTAGGGATGGACCTTTTCGTAAAAATCCCCCGGCAGAAAACCCAGTTTTTCCCCCGCCTCCACCACCGGGCGCGTGAGGACGATGCGGGAGACGGCACCCCGCTCCAGGGCCGCGATGGCGCAGGCCACGGCCAGGTAGGTTTTTCCCGTGCCCGCCGGACCGATGGCGAACACCATGTCTTTTTCCTGGACCGCTTTCACGTAGGCCCGCTGGGTGGGCGATTTGGGGCGGAGGACCTCCCCCGTCACGGTTTTTAGAACGGCGTCCGCTGGGGTGGGCCCGCTGGGGACGCCGGGGTTCGGAACCTCCACGGCCTCCACCGGGCCGCCCTGCCGACGGGAGTGGGCCGCCGCACGTTTCATTTCTTCCAACGTGGCCAGGGCTTGCTCCACGGGTTTCGGCTTTCCCCGCACCGCCAGGGTAAGCCCCCCCTCTTGAAGCCGTTCCGAGGGACGAACAAAGACCTGGACGGCAAACCGCCGTTCGATCTCCTTGATGTTCCGATCCCGGGGACCGAAGAGGAGAACCGCTTCTTCCTGGTCCGCCAGGGCCATGCGTCGGGTCACCATGAATCGCCCCCCTTGGACTCGATCATTTCAAAGGCGCGCCGGGCGTCGGAACCGGTCCGCTCGGGCGGGAGATCTTGAGCGCCAGTTCCCTCAAAAGAAGGGTTTCATCCACCGTGGAGGGAGCGCCGCTCATGGGGTCGGCCCCCTTCTGGGTTTTGGGAAAAGCGATGACGTCCCGGATGGAATCTTCCCCCGTCAGGAGCGCCACCAAGCGATCCAAGCCGAGGGCCAATCCGCCGTGGGGCGGGGCGCCGTAGTCCAGGGCGTCCAGGAGGAACCCGAACTTGGCCCGGGCAGAGGCCGGATCGATGCCGAGGACTTCAAAGATTTTCGATTGGAGGCCCGTTTGGTGGATCCGCAGGCTCCCGCCGCCGATCTCGGATCCGTTCAACACGATGTCGTAGGCTCGGGAACTCAAGGACTCCAACGGTCGGTCGGTCCACCCCTCCATCAACATTTTTTCATCTTCGGGCGCCGGGCGAGTGAAAGGGTGATGGACGGCGTTCCACTTCTTATCCTCCGCGCTGAATTCGAAAAGCGGGAAATCCACCACCCAGAGGAATTTGAAGACGCCTTGGGTCTTGGTCCACCCGGCCCGTTTGGCCAGTTCCAGCCGGAGCGGCCCCAGGTAGGCCGCCACCTGGGCGGCGGGTCCGGCGCCGAAGAAAACGATGTCGCCGGTCTTGGCTCCCACGGCGCGGGGGAGTTCGGCCAGTTCGGTTTCGCTCATGAATTTCGAAATGGAGGATTCCGCCCCCTTCTCCGTCATTTTGAGCCAGGCCAGACCCTTGGCGCCGAAGGTTTTCACCCACTCCGTCAGCTTGTCGATTTCCGCCCGGGAAAGAGCGGCCCCGCCGGGATAACACAGGGCCCGCACCACGCCGCCGGCGGCCAAGGCTTTCGCGAACACCTGAAAACCCGTCTTAGCGAAAACGCTGGAAACTTCCTGAATCTCCATCCCGAACCGAAGGTCCGGCTTGTCCGAACCGTAACGAGCCATGGCCTCCGCGTAGGACAACCGGGGGAAGGGGGTTTCCACGTCCTTACCAAGGGCGGCCTTGAACACGTTCTTCAACAGTCCCTCCACCAGGCTCAGAATATCTTCCTCTTCGATGAACGACATCTCCAAATCGATCTGGGTGAACTCCGGCTGTCGGTCCGCCCGCAGGTCCTCGTCACGGAAACAACGGGCGACTTGGTAGTAGCGGTCGAAACCGGCCACCATGAAGAGCTGTTTAAACAGCTGGGGCGATTGGGGCAAGGCGTAGAAATTCCCCGGCGAGAGCCGCGAAGGCACCAGAAAGTCGCGGGCTCCCTCGGGCGTGGACTTGGTCAGGAAGGGCGTTTCCAGTTCCAAAAATCCGTTGTCCGCCAAGAAGCTCCGCACCGTCTGGGTGACCCGGTGGCGGAGGATCAGATTTTTCTGAAGAGGGGGCCGGCGCAGGTCCAGATACCGGTATTGAAGCCGCACGTCCTCGCTGGCGTTGGAATGTTCGGAAATTTCAAAGGGAGGGGTCCGGCTGGGGTTCAGGATTTCCAAGGTTTCCACCCACACCTCCACGGCCCCCGTCGGAAGGTGGGGGTTTTCGGTGCCCGCGGGCCGCGGCTTGACCTCGCCGAACACTTCCACGACGAATTCCCCCCGCAGGGCCTCGCCCTGGGCGAACACCTCCGGACGTTCCGGATGGAAGACGAGTTGAACCAACCCTTCCCGGTCCCGCAGATCAATGAAAAGGACGCCGCCGTGGTCCCGCCGGTTATGAACCCAACCGGCGAGGGTGATTTTTTTTCCTACCTGCTCCGGCCGAACTTGGCCGCAATAGACGGTTCGTTTCACGAGAGGGGCTCCACGGCGATGCGATTGAACAGCTTCAGCTCCACCTCCGCCAGGGGACTTCCTCCTGACGGTGGTGGCGCAAATCTTTAAGGACAACCGCTCCTCGTTTGAGTTCGTCTTCCCCCACCAGGACCAGCCAATCAGCCCCCCATCCGTCGGCGGCGCGGAATTGGGCCTTGAGACTTTTCGAAGACACCCCCAGTTCAACGGCCACGGGGGCGCCTTCCGATTGGGATTGAACCCGCAGGTCCCAAGCCAACTTGAAAGCCGTGGCGCTGGTCCCGGCCCCGGCCTGGGCCAAAAATATTTTCCGGAGCGGACGGTCCGCGAACCCCTGGACCTGGAGCGCCCGGGCGACCCGGTCCACCCCGAGAGCGAACCCCACGGCGGGCGTGTCCGGCCCGCCCAGCAGTTTGACCAACCCGTCGTAACGCCCGCCAGCGCCAATGGCGTCCTGGGCCCCCTGTCCCGGAGCCGTCACCTCAAAAACCGTCCGCGTGTAATAGTCCAGGCCCCGCACCAAACGGGGAGACTCCTCATAGGGGAAGGCGGCGCTCTTTAAGAGGGCGAGCACCTCGTCCCGGTGAAGGCGACAGGCGTCGCAGAGGTGGTCGGCCATCAAAGGCGCGTCCCCGAACTTCGCTCCATCCGCCTTGCAATCCAGAGCCCGCAGGGGATTTCGTTCCAACCGTCGAACGCAGTTTTCACAGAGCTCGGATTTTCGGGCGGCGAGATACCCGCTCAACGCGGTCCGGTAGCCCGGCCGACAAACGGCGCACCCGATGGAATTGATCAAAAAGCGAAGGCCCTCTTTAAGGCCCGAACGTTGGAGGATGTCGCGAACCAACAAAAGGGTCTCGGCGTCGGCCTGGGGAGAAGGGTTTCCGAAAAACTCGGCCCCTATCTGCCAGAATTCCCGGTACCGTCCAGCCTGGGGCCGTTCCGCCCGGAACATGGGCCCCCCATACCAGAGTTTCTTGGCCGAAGCCGACTGGTCCCATCCGTGTTCCAAATACGCGCGCACCACGCCCGCCGTCCCTTCGGGCCGGAGAGCCAGGGGCCGGCCGCCACGGTCCTCAAACAAATACATCTCTTTTTCAACGATGTCGGTCGTATCCCCCACGGCTCGGGAAAAAAGGTCCGCGCTCTCGAAGGACGGGGTCCGGATCTCTTCGTACCCATAGGCCCCAAAACAGTTCGCCGCGCTCTCTTCCAACCGGCGGAAGGAACGCCCATCAAGACCAAAGATGTCCCGGGTTCCCCGGGGAGCGCTGGCACGTGTCATGGTGGTTGGGATCAAACTCCCGCGGGGATTTTACCACTTTTCCCGCGCCTCCTTGGAACACCCGAAGGACCGTCTTCAGGAACGCCCCAAACCCATCTTATCCAATTCCTCCATCAGGATGTCGGAGGGCTTGAAGGCTTGGGCGCGGGACCGGACGGCGGCGGCCCTTTGACGAAGGGAGGCGTCGTCCAAAAGTTCCCCCGCCAGGCGCGCCACGGCGGAAGCGACGACGCGGTCGGCTCGGATGGTTTTTCCAAGCCCCGCCCGCTCGGCGAAATACATGGTGGAAAACTGGTCCAGATTCGAGGCCACCCCGATGAATGGAACGCCCCCCAGAAGGCATTGATTGACGCTCCCGCTCCCGCCATTATGAATCACCAGGTCCGCCGGCCGGCAGGTTTCTTGGCCCGAGAAATAAGGAGAAACGTGCAATTCCAGCCGGTCCGGCGCCGGAGGGTGGGCAACCTTGCGGGGCCCCGCCGCCAAGCTCACCATGCGCCCCACATGGGCCAGGGTCACGGCCTCGGCGACGAAAAGGACCCGCTTTCCGCTCATAACAGTAGTCTAACGGGGGAACCCCACCCAGTCAAGGGGATCGCGTTGCCCGCAACGAGGAACTCTTCTTCGCGGGTGTTCCTCCATGCGGAGGGATACCACGCCCAGTCCCCGTAGGCTTTGGGCCGCACCGGTTCTCCGGAGCGGCTACAACATCCGCCAGTGGACGATCATTTCGTAGACCAGACCAACGCCGCAGGTCTCTCGCGCAAACCTCCCCGCTCCCTTGCACGTCCAGTGTCAGACGAGTAGAATGATGATTCAACCCGTCGCCCACTGCATCCAAAGGGGAGGATGGATTGACCGTGGCACCCATTCCTCGAGCCATCTTGCGCAAGGGCTCGGTCCTCTGCAGAAAACGGGAGCCGGGAGGAGCGTCCGGTCGGGGAGGGGCGATGGCCCCTTTTGCGGGTTTCGTTGACCGGGACGAGGACCAAGTCGAAAAAGGGGAAACTCACGTGCGGAATATCCCGTGGCCTCAAAGGATCGCCGCTTTTGTTCTGATGGGGATTTGGATGGGAGTTGCCGGAGGAATCGCCAGACTCCTTGTTCCCCGGTTGCCCGGGGCGGGGCCCTTTTTGTATTTCTTCGCTTTCGCCACGGCCTGGGTGATCGTGGGCTTAGGAATCCACCGCGCGTTGATGGGCTTTTTCCCCCTGCGGGAGGGGGACGTTCCCCCGGGGTCTCGGCAGGAGTTCATCTACCATGTGTTCTATTTGCCGTTTTTGTTTTGCCTGTTCTATCCGCTCGCTTTTTCGGGAATGATCCCCATCCCTCTCACCCGACTTTTCTTTTCGCTTTTTGGCGCGCGACTGGGTCGAAACACTTACCCCGGCGCCGGCATGATATTTGATCCGCGTTTCGTCACGGTGGGAGACCATGTGATTATGGGATACCAATCCTCCCTGATCCCCCACGCGATCGAAGGAGCGAACCGGGTGTCGCACAGCCCCATCCGGATCGGAGACAACGCCGTGATCGGCGTCAACGCGGTGATCCTGGGCGGCGTCACGGTGGGGGAAGGCGCCGTGATCGCGGCGGGGGCGGTGGTTCCCAAATCCACGGTGATCCCTCCTCGGGAGATCTGGGGAGGCCTGCCCGCCCGCCGGATGGGTCAAGTGGAATAGGAAATTTCTCAGACGACCCGAGCCCCAAACACGGCCCCTGGGGAGGTTAGCTCAAGAGATTCTTCCCGCGCTTCGAAGCGATTTAGTAATTCTTCCAGGGGTGATCGCCTCCCCTGGCGTTGTGCGAGGATCTCCTTAAAACTCTCCCGCAGTCCCTGGAAGTGGAGGAGCCGTCCCTCCACTTCCGACAACCGGATTTGGTAGTTTCCGGACCCGAGCGCGTGGAGGACGATGCCCTGGCCCTCCATCATCCCGACGAGGGAATCCGGGAGGTTCACCCGCCAGGTGGTTAGCCGGAGCCCTTTGCCCACCCAGTAGAGCAGACGCATCAGCCCGAGCGCCACCACCGCGGCCTTCCGACATTCCCGCACAGAGAGCGGCCCGCCGTCGGGGTCCAATACCCCCTGGATCGGCACCCGATGTTCCGGCGCCAGGGCGAACCCCGCGATCGCCCCTTCCTTCTTCGAACTCCCTGGCGCGTTCAACACCAACCGCACCGCCCCCGCCGCCCGGCCCTCTCGGTCCAGGGCCGCCAATTGAATGGATAGCCCCTCCCTTCGTTCCGGAGGGTTCAGGCCCCTGACCTTCTCCAACACCGCCTCCGAACTCGCCACCTGGAACCGGAACCCCGCCAGGTCGAAACTTTCCGCCTCCAAAAGCGCCGGCAATTGGAATTGGTTCGCCGGGGCGCCCGTCCGCGCTAGGGTTTGGGTCAACACCCGGCGGAACCCCAGCATGGGTTCAGCCACGTCCACCGATCGCGCCACGAAACAGGCCCGTTTGCCGTGGTAATCGATCTCCGGGCTCACCTGGCGGAACTTCATCTTGTGGTGTTTCAATAGGAGCCACAGTCGCCGCTCCGCCATGATGTAGAGGTCGGTGGCGTGGATCGCGCGCATCACCGTGAACATCAGGTGAATCAGACCCAAGAGCACGATCACCCGGTTGTCCAGCCCCTCCGCCGTCGCGGGGGGTTTCACCGACAGCTTCCGCAAGTAAAAGTCCAGTTCCCGGAACCCCTCCTCTCCCGCCTTGCCCCGCAGGGACCGCGTGAGCGCGAAGCGGGAGACCTCCACAATCTTCTTGGAGGAGGGATTTTTGTCCTGGTAGTGGGATTCCACGAGCTGTAAGGCGGGCAAACCCAGCTCGGAGTTGAGGATCAACCGGATGGTGCCCACCACCCGCCCCTGGCCGTCCAGGGCGGCCATGTGGATGGCGCGGGAATCGAAGGCGTCTTTCTCCAGCCCTGCGGGGTGATCTTCGGGTTTCTCGTAGCCGTACTCCTCCACATAGACCTGGTAGCGGAGCCGGTGGACGGCGTCCAGCAGGTCCGGCGTCGTGGCCACCAAAAACCGGAACTCCCCAATCGCATACATGGTTACCTCCCCGCCGGGCCATTGGCGACCGGCGTCTTTTGGATCGATTCGTCGGCCACGTGGGGGTTTGCGCCGGTTTCCTGAACGAGGGTTTGGTAGAGGTTCAGCTCCCAGTAGCGGCTCACCGCGCCACGCAAGAACGTGATCAACGGCACCGCCGCGCGCTCGCTTCGAACCCCCAGGATTTGATCCACCCACCCGTGGAACGCTTCCGGAGCCGATCGGAGGGCCAGCCGGCGCGAAAGAGCTTCCGCCGCCGCCTTTGCCGCGCGGGAGGAAAGCAGTTCCCCGATCACCTCCCGCCAGGCATACGTTTTCGCCTCCCCCGCCAACACCATCCGACCCGCGCCCGACCGCGCCACGGGTTTCATCACCATGCACTGGTCCATGTTGGCCGCGATCCCCAAAACGGGGATCCCCGCCGTGAGGGCTTGAGTGACGCCGCCGGCCCCGCCGTTATTGATCGCCAGTGCCGCCCTTTGACAGAGCGGAAGGCCCGGTAGATATTCCGCCACGAAGACCCGCCCGGCAACGGGGGCCACCGTCGTCCTTCCCGCCGTCGCCACTGCCACCGTCACCGGCATATCCGCCAACGCCGCCAATACATTCGTAAGGAAATCCGTCCGACCCGTGGACCCGGCGGAGAGGTAGACCAACGGCTTGTCGGTGGGCAGATCCGCCCACCAAGGAGGGAGAGGCACGTCCGGCTCCCAGAGAACCGGTCCGATGTGGCGGTGTCCGGCGGGCGCCCCGGGCGTCGGGGCCAGGTCCGGCAGGTCCGCGTAGGCCGTGTAGTCCCCCGCCGAATAGACGCCCCGCAGATCGTGCGGGAGAGCCGCCAACCCATGCTCCCGCCGCACCCGGTTGAAAGCCCGACTGTGCAGACGAAAAACCAGGGGGATGATGGAGTCCAGGAACTTCTTCCCAAAGCGGAACCCCATCCATTGGACGGGCATGATGTCCAAGAGGGCGGGAACTTGAAAAGGTTCCTTGGACCAGGGGCTCCAGTGGGCGTTGACGACGTTCATGTAGGGGACCCCCGCCACGGACGCACTGATGGAGAGGGACGGGCGGAAATCGCCCACCACCAGGTCGGCGCGGAGCGACTTCAAAAGATGAATGTCTTCAGCGACCTGGCGGCGCAAAAAGGGCGCGTCGATCAGGGGGTGCCCCTTCTCCAGGCGGCGGCGGAACTCCTCCGCTCGGAGGGACGTAGCGCGGCGGCGGCCGAACCGGGCCGGGATGAACCGCTGGTCCCGCTCTTCGCAGGCGAACACCACCTCGTAGGAATCGCTCGGCAGAGACTCCGCCAGGCTGATCAACCGGCCCACGTGCGCCAGAGAAAACGAACCCGGCATGAAGAGAACCTTTTTCTTGTCCATGACACCCTCCTTAAAGATAGGACGGGGACTGCAAATGAAAAATTGCACCCCGATCCGACTTCATAAAACTCGACATCCCCTCATTTCGACAGAACCGGCTGGGGGGAGTCCATTTCCGCTCCGTCAACGAGATCGCCCGTTGGCATCGCGACCGGCCCCGTCGATTCGACATCACGGGGCGCCGGACTCAGCACGACGCTTCCCACCGGCGGCACCCCACGCCTGTGCACCAAACCCCGGAGCCAACAAACTGTGGAGCGCAGGGGGGTGAACAAACGATCTTTCACACGCACTATCAACTCCTTCCGCACCACTTCATCCATTTTTTTGAGCATGTCATGCCGCAAGGGATCCTTGCAGGCCGCGCACATGGCCGGCGATTGGGTGCAACGGAAGATGTCCCGCTGACGCGTTTCAATGTCCCCCCACGATTCCTGACAAACGTTGCCGAGCACGTTCACGCGGCGCATGTCGTGCGCACAGGGAAGCACCTCGCCTTTCCAACTGATGAACGGCATAACAGCCGAGCGCACGCACGGGCGGCCGTTAAGACCCGCTGAATCCACCGTGGACATTCCGGGCACGGCCGAGGCCGTTCCGGCACGATCATGCATCCGTTGTGGGCGAAAGTGCGTGACGCCTCGCTTCCGCCAGAAGGCTTGAATTTCCGCCTCGCGTTCGGCGTTCTCGGCCGTCACGATGTAGTTGATTTGGACGCGCGTGTGCCCCCCCGCCAACCGGGCCGCACGCACCGAGTCATCCACATGGGTCAACGTTTTCTCGAATTTTGCGCCGGGCATGTTTTGCTCGTAGGTCCTGGGGTCCAACCCGTTGAAACTGATGCCCAACGTGTCCAGCCCGGCCGCCAACAAAGGGGGCAGGGTCTTGGCCGTCAAGTTCGTGCCGTTGGTGGTCACCCACGTGTGCGTCTTAGGGAAACGGGTCTTGACCATCCGAACGAATTCCGACAACCGCGGGTTGAGCGTCGGCTCACCCATGCCGACGAATGAGACAGAGTCCATCCGCCCCAAATTCAAGCCGTCTAAAAAACGGGAGAACGTTTCTCTCGTCATCAGCCCGGATTCCGGGACCAGTTCCCGTGGACAATAGCGGCAGTGGACGTTGCAGAAGCTGGAGACTTCCACCTCAAAGATGCGGAGGCCCAACAATTTTGAGATCATGGCATCGCTCCTTTGTAGGTATTTCCGCCCGCTTTCATCGTTCGCTTCTGTTCAGACTGGCGTTGTCTGCCGGGGATGAAATTCGCTCCACTTGCACGGGAGCAACGACTTTTTCGGCCACTGGTAAGGGTCGACGAATGCAACGGGCGGGAATGCCCGCCCAGGTTTCGCCTTGACCGATGCGGGTGAATTTCGGGACCACCGATCCGGCGGCCACGATGGCGCCCTCCCCGATGGTCACCCCGGCCAGAATAACGGCGTTGACCCCGATGGTGACACGGTCGCCGATGCGAATAGCGTAATGGGCCAATCGCCCTCCCTCCATGACGTGGGCCGTCACAGTCGCCTGATAGCCAAAAATAACATCCCGCCCCACTCGGATGAATGGGGGGTCCGTCAAGGCGCAACGGCTGGGATAGCTGTTGGAGTTGATCTCCATTCCCCACAGGCGACAAAAAAGCCGGCTCAAGGGGGGCGGAATTATTCCGGAAAAAACGGCCGGGTAATAAAGGAAGAACATGAACGGGAGATGAAACACGTTGTAGGCCCATTCCCCGCGGGAATCGGGAATTATTTCCCCGGCGGGAAGCGGCCGCCAGAATCTTCCGGTCCGATAGAGGAGGACGCCGAAGGCGAGGTAAGAAAAAACGAAGATCCCCAACAAGGAAAGACTGCCCAAGGAAGGAACTCCTCGCGAAATCCCCCAAACGGCCAAAATCGCCACCCCCCACCAAACAGAGAGCAGTAGCATCATCGCGACTCGTTGAACCCAAGGAATGTTTCTCATGGTTGCCTCCTCCGGCGCCGGGGAAAAGTTTCACCGCCCGGCCTTTCGTTACCACCAGTCTACCGAACACCTATTTCACCTGGATTTCAGTCAGGTTACCCCTGTGTTAAATCTGTAAATCCATGTTTTTTTGGGTGGCGATAAGACTTGCAGAAAATCGTAACAGGCTTATACTTACCCCATGGGCGACGTCCCGAGAAACCGAACCTTCCCTCCATTGGGTGTGCTCCTGGTGATTTTTTTTCCCCTTTCCGCCAGGGCCATCGTCAACGTCCAATCGGGGGAAGAGAACGTCGATATTTTTAATGACCGCTTCCCCACAAGCGCTTATTGGACGCCAGCGGTTTTAGCGGCGGGAGACTTCAATGGGGATGGGAGGGACGATGTGGCAGTGAGTCTACCCCGGACCAATTATCAACACGAAATCAGTTTGTTTTTTGGCGGCTCGTCAGGTAAAACGCTCTTTTCGGCAGACGAGGACCTACGCATCTTGGCGAATTACTATATTTTCAACTCCGATTCGTTGGGCTTCGCGGATTTGGATGGAGATGGGAAAAAGGAGTTGGTCATCGGCAATTCCCAAAACGCAACGAGCGATCGGGGAGAGATTCATATCATCCGGGGGTCCATGGCCCCTCCTTCCGTGATGGACCTCAACACGACCCCCGGTGATCTCGTGATCCTTGGGAAACCTCAATCTCTTCTGGGCAGTTCCCTCGTGGTGGGCGAATTTAACGGGGACGGGCGGGAGGACCTCCTGGTGGGCGCCCCCGGAGTGAACGAATGTTACTTGGTGTTCGGCGGATCGGTGCCCCTGGCGGGGACCATCGATCTCGCTGGGTCACACCCTCTGCCTGTTATCCGGGGCACAGGGAATTTGGGGTCGTTTGTAACCAAGGGAAAATTCAATGGAGACGGGTGGGACGATCTTGTTCTCTCGGCTCCCAACGCGGACGTAGGAGGTCGAACGGACAACGGGGAAATTCACATCTTGTTCGGCGGGAGAACATTCCCCTCCCTTTGGATACTCGGAAGCCCCGCGGCGGACGTGCGGGTGTGGGGCGCGTCCTCCCAGTCACATATAAGCGGAACCGCCGCGGGCGACTTGACGGCGGATGGTCGGGACGAGCTCTTGGTTCATTTGGGCCCATTCAACTCTTTTCCCCCTGCCGCCGTTTTTCCCGGGACCGACATCTCCGCCGGACGGATTTTAGATTTATCCACGAGCGCTCCGAACGCGGTGCAGAGCTTTCCGATTTTGGCCCCAAATTATTCGTTACCGGGGATGGGCGGGTTCCACGATTTTGACGGGGATGGAATTCCCGATCTATTCCTTATGGAGAATAGAGGAAATTTCCGCAGAGTTTTGGCCATGCTGAGCACGGATAACGGCCCGGGGGGGTTCGATCTGAACGCTTTGAACGCGAGCTCTCTGGTCTGGGACGGAAACTTCGGCGACATCGCCTTTGCCGACCTTAACGGAGATGCGTTTCGGGATCTGGTGGTCTTTGACGATTTCGGTATCACGTACCAAGCCCCCTACGGCGCCGTCAAGGCGGTGTATGGGTTCGAACCGCTCCGCAACCCCTCGGTCCAAATCAGGCCCCGTTCCCCCCTCTCCCCGGGTGAAGCTGGCGATCACGGTGGGCGGGGATCCTCAGGAGATGAAGCTTTCAGGCGATGTGGCCGACGCCTTTCGAGACCAATGGATCCCCTATCGGAGCGATCCGGAAATCACGTTTACTTCGGGGGAAGGAACCAAAACCGTTCAAGCGGTTTTTCGCAACAGCGTGGGCCGGGAGAGCGAAAGGGCGGAGGACTCCCTCGTCCTCACCCCGGGGGAACCCGGTGTGATCACCGGCACCAACCGTCTTCGCCCGGGGACGAAGGCCGCTTTCGATTGTCACGTCACGGAATCGACCCGCCTGCGGGCCCAGGTTTTTGACGCTCAAGGCGAGGAAGTGCGGCCCTTGCTGGACATGACGGTGGAACCCGGCATCGTCCCGGTGGTGTGGGACGGGGCCGATTCCCACGGGAATCGAGTGGATCCGGGGGTCTACTTCCTGATATTGGAACTCCACGGCGAGCGGATCACCAATAAGATCCTCGTGGACTAGAATGTTTTTTTTCCAACGATGTTCAACCGGCGCGACCGGGGTGCGGATCCCGATCTTTGTCATTGCGTTCCTTGGCGCGTTCCTCCGACCACCGGTATCTTCGGCCGCGGGACTGACTTTGTTAGACTGGTCGCCGGGGGTTCGGGCGGAAGGGATGGGTGGCGCCTTCGCGGCGGTGGCGGACGACGCCGGTGCTCTCTTTTGGAACCCCGCTGGGTTGAACCAACTCCCACTGTCGGAGGTCGCCTTCAGCCACACAGAGGATTTTGGAGACCAATCGCGAAACGACCTTCGTTTGGTGCGGCCGGCCTGGTGGGGCCAGGAACGGCGGACCTGGGGGGCCCGGGTGGCTCACGCCTCAGTGAAATCCTTCGATCTGGTGGAGGACGGCGCGGTGACTGGCAGTGCGGGTCCGCAAGAAACCTTAGTGGCCTTCTCTTTCGCCCAACCTGTGGGCCCCCTCTCGGCCGGGGTGACCGCCAAGGCGATCCGACAGGACCTCACAACGGAATCCGGACAGACCTGGGGGGTGGACCTCGGAGCCCTGGGGCGCCAGGGACGCTGGTCCTGGGGGGTGGGCCTCAACAACCTGGGCCCGAACTTAAAAATTGGAACGAGTTCTGTGGGCCTCCACCCGTCCCTGCGCCTGGGGGGCGCCGGGGTGTTCGGCGCGCCGAAACGACCGGGGGGGCGCTCCCCCTGGCTGGTGACCGGGCAAGTGGAACCCTTTGAGGACGGAACAGTTCGTTCCCGACTGGGAGTGGAGTTCGCCCCGCTCCCCATGGGGCTGAGGGTGAGGGTGGGATACCGTTCTCTGCACGGAGCCGACAGCTTTTTGGACACACTCGTTTTCGGGGCTGGATTTGAGAAGGGTCGGTTCCAATTGAACTACGCCTTCCTTCCGGGAGAAACGGTGGGTGATTCCCATCGCTTGGACGTTTCGGTTCGGTTCGGAGAGCGTTTGCCGGAAGAAGCTCGTCTCGAAGAACAGCTCGCCCTGGCGGAAAAACATTTCAAGGCGAAGCAGATGGTGAAAGCCCGTGAAACCCTGAGGGAGGTTTTCGCCCTTTCGCCGTCCAACGACCGGGCGAAGAAACTGTCGCACTCCGTCGAGGCCCGTTTTTCGGAAAGTCTCGATCCGGAGACACTGTTGATCCTTGGGGACCAAGCCTTCAAAGAAGGACGCTTCGAGGCCGCGGCCGACTTTTTTCGCAAACTTCTGGAGGTTCAACCCGACCACAGGGAAGCCCGGGCGCTCTACGATTCCGCGGAGGCCCGGGCGGGGGCCGCCCGATTGGCCCAAGCCGCGAAAACACTCCAACAGGAACAACGCCGGGAACAGGACGACCGTCGTCGAAGGGCTCGCCGGTTTATGGACAAGGAAGAGTGGGCCTCGGCCCTGGACCAATGGTTGTCGTTGTTGGAACTGGTCCCAGATTCCAAAGAAGCCCAGGCCGGCGCCTCTTCTTGCCGGGAGGCCCTCTACCAGGACGCCGAGAAGGCTCGCCGAAACGACCGCCTGGAAGAAGCCCTGCGACTCTATCAGGCATCCCGCGCCGGCGGTATGAACTACAAAGACAGCGCCGTTCGAGCTAAAGACATCGAAAGGTCGCTCCAGACAAAACGGCAAGAACGGTCGAATCAACTGTTTGAGCAGGCGGTGCGCGCCTACGATATGAAAGATCTTGCCAAGGCATTAAATTTGTTCGAGCAAGCGGCGCGCTTGGCTCCGGAAGATAATAAGATTCAAAGGGCCTTGGAACGCGTGAGAAAAGAAATCGGGACGAAGGCCCCTCGCCCATGAACCTACGCACGAGGATCAGTCTGTGGACGGTGTCTCTGCTGGTGGCGACGTTAGCCGCCGTTGGGGCGGCGTTGTACGGAAGCGAACGACTTCACCTTCAGGCCCAGGCCGAAAAAACGAGCCTGGCTTGGATGGAAGGGTTCGCCCAGGCCTGCCGTGACGCCGTCCTGGTTCAGGATCATTTGGCGGCCATCAACGCGGCTCGCGCCCTCCAACGGTCCCCCGCCGTTCGCGAAGCGACCTGCGCCGACAGCGTCGGGCGGCCGCTCGTTCCTCTTCAGTCCCCCGTAGAGATCCCATCTCAGGCAAAAACCATATCGGTGTCCCAAGGAATGGAAAAACAAACCTGGCGAAAATTGAAAGGCGAAACCCTGACACGATTATCTTTGAAAGTCACCGCCAATGGAAAACCGACCGCCGTAGCCGCCGTGGTGTTCTCCCAGACCGCCGTCGACCAGGAGATCCAAGCCGTGTTGAAAGACACAACACGGCGATGGGGGAATGCCTTCTTCGTTGTCCTCCTTTTGGGCATCGGGGGGTCGGTTCTTTTGGCGCGCGGGTTAACCGGCCCCATTTTGCGAATTGCTGAGGGAACCCGGGCCGTGGCCGAAGGGCGCCTGGACCACCGGATCCACCTCCATCGAAAAGACGAGTTGGGCCGACTGGCGGAGGACTTTGACCGGATGGCCCTCCGCCTGGCGGAGTTGGACCGCATGAAAGAAGATTTCGTGGCCAACGTCACCCACGAGCTTCGCTCGCCCCTGGCCGCCATTGAAAGTTACTCCGTCCTAATCGATAAAGACGTTCGGGGCGGGCGCATCGCCAACGCCGGAGAGCATCTCACCATCGTCCGAAACAACGCCACGCGGCTGGGCCGGTTCATTAACGACCTGCTGGACGTGGCCAAGATTGAGGCAAAGGGCCTCGATGTTCGCCCCGCCACCGTGCGCGTGGCGGAGTTGGTCCGCGAAGTGGTGGACCTCTTCGCCGCCAAAGCCCTTGAAAAATCCATCGTTATCGAACTCAATGTCCCGGCGGATCTGACCGTCTGGGCGGACCCGGACAAACTCCACCAGGCGATGACCAACCTGACGGCGAACGCGCTTAAATTTACCCCGGCCGGCGGTCGGGTTTCCCTGGCGAGCGTGGTCACGCCCGGGGAAATTCGCCTAACGGTCTCCGACACGGGGCCCGGCATCGCCCCCGCTGACCAGGAACGAATCTTTAACCGATTTGAACAGGCCCGCCCATCGCAGGACCAGGTGAAAGGGCCGAAAGGAACAGGGCTCGGATTGGCCATCGCCAAAGGCCTGGTGGAAGCCCAGGGAGGACGGATGGAACTCACCAGCGCGCCGGGCCGTGGGAGCGTCTTTTCCATTATTTTTCCGGTCCGGTCCACCCTATGAGCGGCGCGCGTGTTTTGGTCATCGACGACGAACCGGATTTCCGACGGTTGATCGAGGAACATCTGACCGGAGAAGGGTTTCAGGTGATCATGGCCGAGGACGGGCGGGAAGGCGTGAACCGGGCGCGGGAAGGCCTTCCGGACTTGATTTTACTGGATTGGAATCTGCCGGGCATGGACGGCACCGAAGTCTGTCGATTATTAAAAAGCGATCCCAAAACCCAGGACATCCCGATTCTCATGTTGACCGTACGCGGACGGGAGACCGACACGGTTCTCGCTCTGGGATTGGGGGCGTGCGATTTCATTTCGAAACGAGCCCTGCGTCCCCGGGAATTGGCGGCCCGGCTCCACGTGGCGCTCCGGAAAGGCCGACCCGCAATTCCAGAACCTGAAACGATTCGCCATGGGCCCTTGACCTTGGACGTCACCCGGCGGCGTGTCACCCTGGACGGGACCCCTGTGGAACTGAGACCGAAGGAATTTGATCTTCTCCATGCGTTCTTAAAACGCCCGGGCCATGTTCTCACGCGGGCTTTCCTCACCGAGAGCGTCTGGGGCAACCAATATTTCGGGAGTACCCGGACCATCGACACCACGTTGGCCCGCGTCCGGGCCAAACTGGGTCCGTTCGGAGAGCGCCTTCGATCGATAAAAAACATCGGTTATGTGTTCGACGAAAGGGAAACTTGAGGACGTCTAGTCAGTTGGAAAATCTCCCCTGAACCAGCCGAAAGGGCCCCATGAGAATTTCCCCACAAAAACGCATCACCGACAAAATCTGACCTTGACAAAGCCGTCCTCTGGGTGTTCACTTAAAGGGGACCCCGGGCACGGGGGTACAAAATGGCACACACACCGGAATGGACACCTTTGCTCCGCAAGATTCCCCTCCTCGCTCAATTCCGCGAGGAGGACATGGCCCGCCTGCACCCGATCTTCCATTCGATCACCTTAAAACCCGGCGAGACCCTTTTCCGTCAGGGGGACGAAGGCGGGGCGCTTCATGTCCTCCTTTCCGGCCAGATCGAGGTGGTGCAGCGGCTGGACGGGCGCGACCGCCTGATCGCCACGCTGGGGCGTCGAGGAGACCTGGTGGGCGAGATGGCCCTGCTCGGAGGCGAAAACCGTCCCGGAACAGCATCGGCCGTCCGCCCCAGCGAACTGCTGGAACTCCGTCGGGAAGAATTCGAGGCCGTTCTTCGAAAAAACCCGACCTTGGCCTTGGCGGTCACGCGATATTTATCCCAACGGCTGATGCAGGCGGTCCACCGTCCGCCGGCGTCGCCGACGCCGGGGCGCGTTTTCGCTTTGGTCGGGTCGCTCCCGCCGAAAAAACGACTCTCGTTTGTCCTGAACCTGGCCCTTTCCGCCCTGCAACAGTCCCGGCGGCGCGTCCTTTTGGTCGAGGTGGTGGAGGAAGAAAGCGTATCAGCTATTTCCCGGTTAGGCCCTGAAGGCCGCTCGGCCCCGCGCGACATGGATCTTCAAGACTTCCAAACGCCCGAGGGCCTTCGATCCATTGCGCTCGCGCACGCGTCGGGCCTGGATGTCATTTCCATATCGGAACCTCTGCTCGGCGGGCGTCTTTTCGGCGGGCTCTATCCGTTGGTGACAACGGCCCGGCGGGATTGGGATTTTGTGTTTATCTCGCTACCGGCCCGATCCTCCCGGGCGGCCCGAGCCCTTTGGGAAGAGGCGGACCGGACCCTCTATGTGCGCGAAGAATCCGCCGAGCGAGGCGGACCGCTGTGGCGCGAAATGGAAAGCGTCGTCCCGGCCCCCCGGTTGGACCTGGTGGAATTGCAGAAAATTTCTCTTCCCCGCCGGAACCGGCCCGGCCGTTACTATATCCCCTGGGGAACCGCCCACAACGGACTTTTCTTATCCTCTGAAAACGCCACCGCCCAACAAGGGCTGGACCGCATGGCCCGTCATTTGGTGGGGCTCCGGATCGGTTTTGCCATGGGATCCGGGGCGGCCCTGGGCTATTCCATCATCGGGATTTTGCGGGCCCTGGAACGGAACGGCATCTTTCCGGACCTTTTGGCCGGCACCTCCATGGGGGCCTTGATCGGAAGTTTTTACGCGGCGGGAAAAACGGTGCCCGAACTGGAGGAGATCGCTCTCAGCATCACCAAAAGCCGGCTGTGGTCCATGGCGGACCTCGCTCTTCCCTGGAAAGGCGTCGTCGTGGGCAACGGCGTTTTGCAATTTTTGAAATCCGTCATCGGAGACGTCAGCTTCGACCAGTTGCGCCTGCCCTTCGCCTGCGTGGCGACGGACATCAACACGGGAGTAGAAAGGGTTTTGCGCCACGGGGCCGTGGCCGAAGCGGTGAGAGGGTCCCTTTCCCTTCCGTTCTTTTTCGAACCATTCTTTTGGCAGGGCCGATACCTGGTGGACGGCGGCTTGGTGAACCCCGTGCCCACCTCCATCATCCAAGCCATGGGCGCCGACATCACCCTTTCCGTGAACATCACCACCGCCCCTTCGGTCAAACGCCTCCCGGGCCAGCGGGCCAGGCGCCCCTCGGTTTTCAACCCGCTTCATGGCCCCCACATTTTTAAGGTCATGGCCAAGACCCTTTACACCATGCAGTATGGGATCGCCCAGGCGGGAGCCAACGAGGCCGACGTCGTCATCGCCCCGGACCTTTCGGATTTCGCCTGGCTGGAATTCCATCGGGCGGCGGACATCATCAAGGTGGGGGAGGAACAGGCGGAAAAGGTGATGCCAAAAATTCTATCTAAACTGCCCTTCTTCAACGAAAACGCCCGCATTCCCCTCCGAAAACCACAGTAGATCTCCCGCTTAACCCGGAAAATTCAGTTGCACGCGAGGACCGAGATGGAAAAGATGACCCTTTTTACGAAACAAAAAAGTGAGGGCGTAGCTGGGACTACGGTCGAACTTTTTTGTGAAGTAAAAAGGGTCAGATTTTACGTCGAATCCCGTGGGCAACTGAATTTTCCGGGTTAACCCACCAAAGACTCGAGCGTGATCCGGACCGGACGGGGTTGCCCCTCCAAGTCCCATTCCCGGCGGCAAATCGGTTGATACTCGCACCAATGACAGCGGAGAGGCTCAAAAGAGCGGGGAAACTCTTTTTTTTCTTCCGCCTGCCGGAGCCGTTCGACCATGGCCGATAATCGGCGCGAGACTTGCGCCATGTCGGCGGCCGAGGGCGCTGGAAAAAACACGGGCGCCTGGAGTCCCGCCGCCCCTTCCGCCCCGTCCCCTTTCACGAAAACGTCGAAACAGAGGGCCTGGGGGGGCCGCCCGAACATCCGTTCGCAGGCCCAGGCGTAGAGGACCAGCTGGGTCTTGTCCGCGCGTTTGGGATCGTAGGGTTTGTTGGACGTCTTGAAATCGTGCAGGACCCAGTCGGTGTCCAACAGGTCGAACTGCCCGGTCAGTTCATGGTCCCCCGGCAGGGGCAGGCGGAACGAACATTCCACGCCGCGAGGCGCGGGTTGAAGCGAGGGCGCCCGCTCGATTAGGAAACGTTCCAGGAAATGCTCTCCCAGAGCGCGGAGGTAGTGGGGATCTGACGGGCCCCGAAGGAATTCTTCAGGAACCGAAGCCAGGCGTTCGTCCAAAACACGGCGGAAGAAATCCCCCACCTCCCGGGCCGGTAAATCCACTCGGGACTCGATTTTCTGCATGAAATTGTGTTCGAGAGATTCATGGATGGCCACGCCGAAGGCCAATTCCGGTTTGGCCGGAGCGGGGGTTTCCAGGACATAGCGGTATTCATATTTTTTTGGACAGAACCCGTAACTGCCGATGCGGGAGTAGCTGGACCTCACGCCGCGCCTCCCACCACCACGCGGGGAATCCGGAGGGTGGGAAGCCCGTCGGAAACGGGAACGTTCTGCCCCTCCTTGCCGCAGGTTCCCACCGACCACCCCAGATCCCAACCGACGCGGTCGATGGAACGAAGAACGTCCGGCCCGTTGCCCAACAGGTTCGCCCCGCGGACCGGGTTCTTCACCCGCCCCCCCTCCACCCAAAACCCCTCCTCCACCTCAAAAACAAAATCCCCCGTGGCCGTATTCACCTGCCCACCGCCCAGCCGGGTGACGAAAAGGCCCCGTTTCAATTCCTGGAGGATCCGCCGGGGATCGTCCGGCCCCGGGGCGATGAAGGTGTTGGACATGCGGGGAATGGGCCGATGAGCGTAGGATTCCCGCCGCCCGTGACCGTTGGAGAGACGCCCCGCGGCGCCGGCGGTGCGGCGATCATAGAGGTAGGTCCGCAGAACGCCGTTTTCGATCAGGACGGTCCGTTCCGAAGGGGTTCCTTCGTCGTCCACCCCGAAGGAGCCCCTTTGGCCGGGAAGGGTGGGGTCGTCCAAAACAGAGATTTTTTCTCCCGCCACCACGCGCCCGATTTTGCCGGCGTAGTGGGGCGAGCTCCCGTCTTCAATGCTGTCGGCCTCGAGGGAATGGCCCACCGCTTCGTGGATCAGCGTGCCGCCGGCCTGGGCCGCGATCACCACGGCCATCTCCCCGAGCGGCGCGGCCGGCGCCGCCAGTTTGGCCAGGGCCCGCCGGGCGGCTCGGGCCGCGAGGGCCGAGGGGTTCGCTCGGAGCAAATCGTTCCAGCCCCCTTGAATCGCGGTCACCTCGTACCCGCTTTGGCGCTGTCGTCCATCCGCCGCCGTCACCTGCGCCACCAGCGTCACGTAAGACCGGCTCTCGGAAAAGGCCCGGCCTTCCGCCGTCACCCCGGCCACGTTTTTGGAGAGTTCCCCCAACGTTAGGCGAACCTGTCGGATCCGGCGGTCCCGCCGCGCGGCTCGGTCGGCCCGGGCCAACCAGCGGACCTTTTCCTGAGCGGGGGCTTCATCGGGTTTGACGGTGGGAGGAGCGAAGGCCAAAAGCGGACGCCGAGAAACCGCGGCCTTCCGCTGGACCAAGGTTTGGGCGAGGGCGTGAAACGTGCGGGCCTCCTCGCTCGTCGGGCCCTGAGACAGGGGCCGGCGGGCGTCCAGGGAAGCGAAACGAACGTTTCCAGCCAAAGCCCGCAGACCGATTCCCGCGTCGGAAGCGTCCACCGCCTCTTCCAGCCGACCATCCTCCCAGCGAAGCGTCCGCCGCCGGGACTCCTCGACGTAGATTTCCAGTCCTTCGGCCGCGCGCCCAAGTTCTCCCCAGCGCGCCCTGGCCATCAATCTTCCGTGTGCCAGCTGGTGGTGAACACGGACCCTCGACCCACCACGGACCGCACGCGGAGGGTCCCGCCGTGGGCTTCCACGATCCGTTTCGACAAGGCCAACCCCAGCCCCACGCCGTCCACTTGTCCGGTGAAAGACTCCTCCACCTGGTAGAACTTTTGGAAAATCCGGGGGATCTCTTCAGAGGGAATGCCGGCGCCCTCGTCTTCAACGGAAATGAGCGCTTCCCCGTTCTCCACCCGCCCGAAGACGCGGATGAGTTTTTGAGGCTTGTGATCGAACTTGGCCGCGTTTTCAATAAGGTTCCGCATGACCTCGCCGAAGCGATCGGGATCGGCGGAAATGGCCGGTAGGGCATCCAACCCGTTGTCCAACGCCACTTGGGCTCCCCGGCGCGTCAAGTCGGGCGCCATCGAGGCCACCGTCTTTTCCAGCACCGGAAACACCCGCATGCGGCGCCTGGTCAATGCCACGGTTTCGGCTTCCACGGTGGCAAAGTTGAGCAGTTTCTCCACCAGTTGGGCCAGTTTTGCCCCCTGATCCCGGATCGCGCTCAGGCCCTGGCGTTGGATCGGGGTGAGAGACTTGTCCTCTAATAGAAGCGGCGCGAATCCCGTGATGGCCACGAGCGGCGTCTTCAATTTGTGGGAAATGACGGAAAGGAAGTTTTGTTTCAGCCGTTCTTCGCGGCGGGCGTCGGTCACGTCGCGGAAGAGGAAAAGCCATCCCGCTCCCTCCTGCAAGGGCTGAAGGGTCCCCCGCAGGACCAATTTTTTCCCCATATCCCGCACGAGTTCCATGGAAACGGTTTCGCGGGAGGAAAGGGCTTGTTTCCAGCCGGGCCGCGGTTCAAAGGAACGGCCCACCTCGGCCAACGGCCGCCCGGGCGCTTGGTCGGGTTCAACACCCAAGAGGCGCGCCCCGGCGGGGTTCACCAAGGTCACCGCCCCCGCTTCGTCCGCCAAAAGCGCGCCATCCGACATCTCGTTCACCAACCGGCCCAAGGTCTCTTTTTCTCCCTGGAGCCGGGCGAAGAGGCGGGCGTTTTCGATGGCGACGGCGGCTTGGGCTGAAAAAATTTCTAAAGCTCGCCGATCCACCGACGTGAATCCGGGCGCGCCGGTTTTGTTGATCCCTTCCACCACCCCCAAGAGCCGCCCTTGGCGAAGAAGGGGGACCGCCACCACTTGCCGGGTGACGAAATCGCTACGGTCGTCCACCCGAGGGGTCCAGCGCGGATCGCTTTGAACGTCGTTGACGATGAGCGGAATTTGGTGCGAGGCCACCCACCCAGCCAAGCCTTCGCCGGGGTTTAAACGCACGGTTTTGACTTTTTCCCCGGCGGTCCCCAGCGCCACGTCGAAATAAAGTTCCCCGGTTTTTTCGTCCTTGAGGAGGAGGGAACCGGACTCGGCCCGCACAACGCGCGCGGCCAGTTCCATCACCGTCCGGAGCAGGGCCGACAATTCCAGGGTGCCCGACAAAGCGCGGCTGGCCTCCAGGAGGGTTTCAAAGTCCGCCGCCGTGAGGGGGCCGGCTTTTTCGGAAGGGATCGGTTCAGTCATTTTTTGGAAAGGAAAAAACAGAGCGCCACGGCCGAAAAACGTTTCCGTCGGCCGTTCGTTTAGGGGAGATCGGTATGCCCCATGAGGAAACGATCCGCTTCGCGGGCGGCCCCGCGGCCCTCGTTGATGGCCCAAACCACCAGGCTCTGGCCTCGGCGGGCGTCCCCCGCCGCGAAGACGCCGGGGATATTGGTGGAGAAACGCCCGTGCTGGGCTTTGATGTTGGAGCGCTCATCCCGGTCCACCTGAAGAGATGTCAAAAGCCCCTCTTCCGGTCCCAGAAACCCCATCGCCAAAAGAACCAGTTGGGCGGGCCACGCCCTTTCCGTTCCCGGCACGGGCACGGGGACGAAGGCCCCCTTTTCATTTTTAGCCCATTGGATCTGAACCGTGTGGACTTCCTTCACGTGGGACGAATTTTCCCCGCGAAGGAAACGCGTGGTGGAGATCAGGAACTGGCGCGGGTCTTCGCCGAACACCGCCGCCGCCTCCTCTTGCCCGTAGTCCGTTCGGTGGATCTTTGGCCACTGGGGCCAGGGATTGTCCGGGGCGCGCTTGTCGGGAGAACGGGGAAGGATTTCGAATTGAACGATGCTTTTCGCCCCCTGGCGAAGCGCGGTGCCCACGCAATCCGTTCCCGTGTCGCCCCCGCCGATCACGATCACGTCTTTCCCCGCGGCCGAGATGAATTTAGAATCTTTGTGATGGGAATCCAACAGGCTTTTCGTGTTCGCCTGGAGAAACTCCATGGCGAAATGAATTCCCGTAAACTCGCGCCCTGGAACGGGGAGATTCCGGGGAACGGTGGCGCCCGTGGCCAAAACCACGGCGTCGAATTCCGTGCGAAGTTTCTCCGCCGGGTAATCCTTTCCGACTTCGGTCCCCGTGCGGAACGTGACGCCTTCCTTGGCCATCAGATCCACGCGACGCTGAACCACGTCCTTGTCCAATTTCATGTTGGGGATGCCGTACATCAGAAGGCCCCCGACCCGGTCCGCCCGCTCGAACACCGTCACGGCGTGGCCCGCCCGATTCAATTGGGCCGCGGCGGACAATCCGGCCGGTCCCGATCCCACCACCGCCACCTTCTTTCCCGTTCGCTTCTTCGGCGGTTCGGCCCTCACCCATCCCTCGGCGAAACCCCGATCGATGATGGAGGCTTCGATATTTTTGATCGTCACGGCGGGCTCCGACATTCCCAGCACGCAGGACCCTTCGCAGGGCGCGGGGCACACCCGGCCCGTGAACTCCGGAAAGTTGTTGGTCTTGTGAAGGCGCTCCAGCGCCTCTTTCCAGAGCCCCCGGAACACCAGGTCGTTCCATTCTGGGATCAGATTGTTGATCGGACAGCCCGAGGCCATCCCGGCGATTAAGCTCCCGGTGTGGCAGAAGGGCACGCCGCAGTCCATGCACCGGGCGCCCTGTTGGCGGAGGGATTCTTCCGCCATAGGCTCGTGAAATTCGTCCCAATGGCGAATGCGTTCCGCGGGGTCCGCGTCTTTCGGAAGTTCCCGCTGGAACCGCATGAAACCCGTGGGTTTGGCGACCCCCAGCGATTTCGGCTTCTGCCCGTCTTTGAGGCGCTCATTTAATTTCCTCCCACGCGGGACGTGTCGCGGGCATTTTCTTCGAAGGCAGCCATGATAGCCTGTTCCCCCGTCATGCCGGCCTGATGCATCTTTTTGATCGTGGAAATCATGCGCTTGTAGTCCTTGGGCATAATCTTGACGAAGGTCCGGATCAAAGAGGGCCCTTCCTCCAAAATTTGCTTGGCCACGGTGCTCGTGGTGTGGAGAAGATGTTTGACCAATAGCCCGTGGACTTCCTGAACGTCCTCTTCCTCCATGGGCTCGATCTCCACCATCTCTTTGTTGACCTTCTTTTTGAAATCGCCGGCCGCGTCCCACACGTACGCCACGCCGCCGGTCATCCCGGCGCCGAAGTTGCGCCCCGTGGGCCCCAAAACGACCACGCGCCCGCCCGTCATGTATTCGCAAGCGTGGTCGCCCACCCCTTCGACCACCGCGTGCACACCGGAGTTTCGAACGGCGAACCGCTCCCCCGCCAAACCACGGATGTAGGCTTCGCCCGACGTGGCCCCATAAAACGCCACGTTGCCGACGATGATGTTCTCTTCGGGCACGTATCCCGCCGCGAGCGGGGGCGTGAGGATCAGTTTCCCGCCCGAAAGCCCTTTGCCGAAATAATCGTTGGCGTCCCCTTCCAGCGTCAGGGTCATTCCCCGCGGAATGAAGGCGCCAAAGCTTTGGCCGGCGGACCCATGAAACGTGAGCTCAATGGTATCGTCGGGCAACCCCTTGGCGCCGTGCCGCCTGGTCAGTTCGCTTCCCACCTGGGTGCCCACCACCCGGTTTCGATTCCGAACAGGCACCCGGGCTTTGACCTTCTCCCCGCGCTCCAGGGCCGGTTTGCAAAGTTCCATGAGAACCTTCCGATCCAGGGAATCGTCCAAACCGTGGTCCTGGTCCATTTGCCGATAACGGCCGACCTCGGGCCCCGCCACCGGAGCGAAGAGGATATTGGAAAAATCCAGCCCCTTGGCTTTCCAGTGGTCCACGGCCTTCCGGGCCTCCAAGCGGTCCACCCGGCCCACCATCTCGTTGATCGTTCGGAACCCCATTTGCGCCATGAGCTCCCGGGCCTCCTGGGCGACGAACCGCATGAAGTTCACCACATGGGCCGGATCGCCCGTGAATTTTTTTCGCAGTTTTGGATCCTGGGTGGCGACCCCCACCGGGCAGGTGTTCAAATGGCACACCCGCATCATGACGCACCCCAATACCACCAGAGGGGCGGTGGCGAACCCGAACTCTTCCGCCCCCAGGAGCGCGGCGATCACCATGTCCCGACCGGTCTTCAACTGCCCGTCCGTCTCCACCGTGATTCGACTCCGCAGATTGTTCAACACGAGGGTTTGGTGGGTTTCCGCCAACCCCAATTCCCAGGGCAAACCCGCGTGTTTGATGGAGGATTGGGGGGAAGCCCCCGTCCCGCCGTCGAACCCGGAAATCAAAACGACGTCCGCGTGGGCCTTGGCCACCCCGGCGGCCACGGTGCCGACACCCACCTCCGCCACCAGTTTGACGCTGATGCGGGCGGCGGTGTTGGCGTTTTTTAAATCGTGGATCAACTCCGCCAAATCCTCGATGGAATAGATGTCATGGTGCGGCGGGGGCGAAATCAAACCGACGCCCGCCGTCGTGTGGCGGGTGCGGGCCACCCAGGGGTAAACCTTGGTTCCCGGCAACTGGCCGCCTTCCCCGGGCTTGGCGCCCTGGGCCATCTTGATTTGGATTTCCTTGGCGTTGACCAAATACAAGCTCGTCACGCCGAACCGACCGGACGCCACTTGTTTGATGGCGCTGTTTTTGGAGTCGCCGTTGGGAAGAAGCTTGTATCGCTCGGGATCCTCGCCCCCTTCCCCGGTATTGGACTTCCCCCCCACGCGGTTCATGGCGATGGCCAGGGACTCGTGGGCCTCTTGGGAGATCGACCCGTAACTCATGGCGCCGGTCTTGAACCGTTTCAAAATCGCGTCGACCGATTCCACTCGTCGATCGGGATCGGCCGTCCGGCCGGCTTGAGATCCAGGAGTCCCCGGAGCGTGTAATGGGTCTTCGACTGGTCGTTGATCAGAGCGGCGTAGCTCTGGTACATATCGTAGCGGTTGGTCCGGCAGGCGGTCTGGAGCCGATGGATGGACTCGGGGTTGAAAAGATGATTCTCGCCTTCTTTCCGCCACTGGTAATTTCCGCCCACGTCCAGGGCCTGCCCGTCCGTTTGAATATTCGGGAAGGCGCGGTGGTGCCTTCGACGGGCCTCCTCGGCGATCACGTCCAACCCGACCCCGGCGACGCGGGAGGGAGTCCCGGTGAAATAACGGTCCACCACCTCCTGATTCAACCCCACGGCCTCGAAAATTTGGGCCCCGCCGTAACTTTGGATGGTGGAAATCCCCATCTTGGAAATAGTTTTGACCACACCTTTGGTGGCCGCCTTGACGTAATTTTTGACGGCGGTTTTGTGGTCGATGTCCAACAACATCCCCTGGCGGATCATGTCGTCGATGGTCTCGTAGGCCAGATAGGGGTTGACGGCCCCCATTCCGTAGCCCAACAGCACGGCGAAATGGTGGGTTTCCCGCGGCTCCCCGGACTCCAGAACAAGCCCCACTTTCATGCGGGTGCCCTTCCGGATCATGTCGTGGTGTAACCCGGCCACGGCCAGGAGCGCCGGGATCGGCGCCTTCTTCGGACCAATGCCCCGGTCCGACAGCACAAGGATGTTCACCCCACCCGCCACCGCTTTATCCGCATCGGCGAAAAGGTCGTCCAAGGCCTTCTTCAAGGCGGGGCCCCCGCCCAGGGGATCGAACAGGATCGGCAAAGTCACGGCCCGGAACCCCGGCTCTTTCACGTGACGGAGTTTTTCCAACTGCTCGTTGGTGAGGATCGGGCTTTTCAGTTCGATCAACCGGCAACTCTCGGGGGTCGGTTGGAGAATGTTCCGCTCGCCGCCGATGGCGGTGGCGGCCGAGGTGACGATCTCTTCCCGGATGCAATCGATGGGCGGGTTTGTCACCTGGGCGAAAAGCTGTTTGAAATAGTTGGGCAGAAGTTGGGGCTTGTCGGAAAGGACGGCCAGGGGCGTGTCCGTCCCCATGGCGCCCACGGGCTCCACCCCGTTCCGGGCCATGGGCTCCATCACGACCCGCAGGTCCTCGTAGCTGTACCCGAAGGCCTGTTGCCGCTGGAGAACGCCGTGCTATGCTCCTCATGGACCGGTTTGTCCTGGTCCAGAAGATCTTCCAAGGCGATCCTGTTTTTTTCGAGCCATTCCCGGTAGGGATGCTCGGACGCCACGGTTTTCTTAATCTCGTCGTCGGAAATGATGCGGCCCTGTTCCGTATCGATCAACAGCATCCGGCCGGGCTGAAGGCGACCTTTTTGGAGCACACGTTCGGGGGCGATGTCCAACACCCCCACTTCGCTGGCCAACACCACCACGTCGTCCTTGGTCACGACATATCGGGACGGGCGCAGGCCGTTGCGGTCGAGCACGGCGCCGACGCGGACCCCGTCGGTGAACCCGATGGAGGCGGGCCCGTCCCAGGGCTCCATCAAGCAGGCGTGGTATTCGTAGAACGCCTTTTTCTCCTCGGACATGCTTTCGTGGTTCGCCCAGGGTTCGGGGATCATCATCATCATGGCGTGGGGCAAACTCCGCCCGGCCAATACTAAAAACTCCAAGCAGTTGTAGAACATGGCGGAGTCGGACCCGTCCGTATCGATCACGGGAAGGAGCCTTTTCAAGTCATCGCCGAAAACCTCGGACTTCATCATCGACTGGCGGGCGTGCATCCAGTTGATGTTGCCGCGGAGAGTGTTGATCTCGCCGTTATGGATGATGTATCGGTAGGGGTGCGCCCGGTTCCAGTTGGGGAACGTGTTGGTGGAAAAGCGGGAGTGAACAAGCGCCAAAGCGGACGTCAAGGAGGGGTCCTTCAGCTCCGGGTAATACTCCTCCATCTGGCTGGCCAACAGCATCCCTTTGTAAACGATGGTGCGGGAGCTGAGGCTGGGAATGTAAAACCGGTTGGACCCGGCCTCGTTCGGAAATTGAATGCCGTGCTCGGCGCGTTTCCGGATCAGGTAGAGCGCGCGCTCGAAGGCCGCCTCGTCTTTGACCGACTTGGCCCGTCCTAGGAACGCCTGCCGGATGAAAGGCTCCCCGGCTTGGGCCGTCCGGCCCAGGGCGGCATTATTCGTGGGAACCGTGCGCCATCCCAAAAAGACCTGACCCTCCTCGGCCACGATTTTCTCAAACCGCGCCTCGGCCTCTTTCCGGGCTTTCTCGTCCCGGGGGAAAAATATCATGCCGACGCCGTAATGGCCGGGCGAGGGAAGAACGATTTTATCGGCGGCGGCCGCCTTGACCAAAAACGCGTGGGGGAGCTGAATCAGGATGCCCGCGCCGTCGCCCGTGTTGGCTTCACACCCGCAGGCGCCGCGGTGGTTTAAATTGTTCAGAACCTCCAGGGATTGGGCGACGATTTGGTGGGATTTTTTTCCTTTGATGTTAACGACGAACCCGATGCCGCAGGCGTCGTGTTCAAAGGCGGGATCGTATAACCCCTGTTTTTGAGGAACTGCGTTTCGTATGTTCACCGTGGCGTCCCCTTTCCTTTCGGACCTGCAAACCGTTTCATGCCATCCAGCCTGAGACAACGCTCGAATTCTTTCACCATGGGCGGCGCCGGGCGCCCGCGCCGCCGAAGAATACCCAGGGGGCGGAAAAAACGTCCCCCTTTGAGAGGAACCGCCGCCAACGTCCCGGCCCGGACCTCACGGTCCACCGTCGGCTCGGGGAGTATGGAAACGCCCGATCCGATCTCCACGGCCTGCTTGATGGCCTCGATATTATCGAACTCCAAAGCCACCCGCACCCCCACACCGCGCTTCTTCAAAAACCGGTCCACTCCCCGCCGCATCACCAGCCCGCGATCAAATGCCACAAAGGACTGTCCGTCCAGCCGAGCGGGGTCGACGTCCCGACTTTTCGCCAAAGGATGGGACGAGGAGCAGACCAGAACCATGGGCTCTTCCCGCCAGGCGATCACGTCCACGTCGCGGCCCGCCCGAGGAAAAGAGACCAGACCCAGATCCGCCCCCCCCTCGCGAACCGCTTCCAGAACGCGGTCCGGATGGAGATAATCCAGATGAACCCGCGCCCCCGGATGCTCTTTTAAAAAGGTGTCGACGAATTCTCTTAAGTGGCGGAGACCCGCGGAATAGATGGCCGCCACGCGCACTTCGGCCGACCCCTCCGACCGCCGAACCCGCCGTTCCAGCCCCTCGTAACGCTCCACCACGTCCCGACAGCCGTCGTAGAAAACCCGTCCGGCCGCCGTCAGCCGCCAGGGGCGGCGCGACCGGTCGATCAGGGAAACGCCCAGCCCCGCCTCCAGGCCGTGAACGGCCTGGCTGGCCGAGGACTGCGTCACTTTGTGGATTTCAGCCGAGCGGGAAAAACTGCCCAGACGGGCCACGTCGCAAAAGAGCTTCAGCGTCTCAATCTGCATCCAAGACCTGGTAAGTGTACATTTTTTTCATAAATAGAGGAATAATTCTACATAAGTTTAACTAATACATCAATCCCCCCGCCGCCCCCCGAAGAATGAAGACGTCGATCTCGGTTTCTATTTTCCCTCCCCTGGCCAAGGGGAGGGTCAGGGAGGGGTGGTTTTTGAGCCCGGCAAGGAGTGGCTTGTTGAATCGCCCCTTCCCCCCACACCCAGGAAAAGATCCGCCGGGGGCAGAGGGATTCCTTATGGAATGTCCCGCCATCGGCGGAGGACGGCGGGGGAGATGCCAAATGGGCGCAGAAGAGCGTAGGGCGGACGGGTGGGCCGCCGGATCCGGCCGATTTCGTAGCGGGCCAGAGCGGTTTCGTAGGGGAGCCGCGCCCGTCGGGCCTCGGACAAACCGCGTCCCGCCGATAAAAGCGCGTCTCCCTCCCGGCCGCCAGCCTCCGCCCACCGGGCCAGGCCCAGATGGGCCATCACCACCCCCCGATCGTCCTTGGATTTTATGAAAAGGGCCAGAGCGCGGCGATAAGCGGAGAGCGATTCAGGCAAACGTTGCAATCTCCGCAAACTTCCCCCCAGCCCCCAGAAGGCGAAGCCTTCGCTGCTGGCGTCCCCTAACCGGCGATACAGGGCGGCGGATTGACGATAAAGGGGCAATGTTTTGGCCGCGTCCCCAAAAACCCGGTGAGCGTTGGCCCGCCCGCAAAGCCCGTAAGCTTGGCCGAAGGGATCGCCGATTTTTGTCAGGAGCCTGTGGGCTTCGGCGTAGTTGGCGAGCGAAGCCTGGTCCCGCCCCACCACCCGTTGCACGCCGGCCAGGCCGCAGAGCGCGAACGCTTCGGAGGAAAGATCCTTTGTTCGCCGCGCCAGGCGGACCGCCTGGTCGAAGGCCTTCAAAGCCTCCGGGAAGTGGCCTGAAAAACGTTCGAGCCCGCCCAAAATCCAATAGGCGTGTTGAAGGGGTCCCCACTCTTTCCGCTGGGCCAGGTGGAGAACCGCCCGGCCCATCCGTCGCCGCGCCTCCAAAAAATGGCCTTGGCCGCGGGCCACCAGGGCTCGCTCCAGTTCGATCTCGGAAAGGGCGGAGCGCGAAAATGTTTCCCGTTCAAATGGGGCCCACAAGCTTTCCGCTTCTTCATATCGGCCCAAAATACGGAGACAGGCGCTGATCCCAAAAATGGTTTGGAGCCGTTCAGAGGGGATGTTGAGCTTTCGGTATAGGTTTGCGGCCCGTCGGTAACCCACCAGAGCCTCCCGAAACCGCCCCAAGGCCCGAAGAGCCTCGGCGTCTTTTTGAAGGATCTCCGCTTTCAGGAAAGGGTCGGTGGACAGCGGGAGGACGCGAACCAGAAGAGAATGGGCCCCGGCCCACTGGTCCTTGGCCAATAAAGATTCCGCCCTCGATAGAAGGGTCAACGCGGACATGGGATGAAGGGAGATCCGGCCAAAGGAGCCGGAATTCGATCAGCGCTTCGAGTGCTGGTAGCGCTTCCGAGCTTTGGGTTGCCCGGATTTCTTTCGCTCCACTTCGCGCGGATCGCGGGTGAGAAACCCCTTGGCGCGGAGCGCGGTGCGAAGTTTTGGGTCCATCTCGACCATGGCGCGGGAGATTCCGAGCCGAATGGCCTCGGCTTGGCCCGTGAGGCCGCCGCCGGAGGTGCTGATAAAAAGGTCGAAAGCCGCCAGGGTCTTGGCAATGTGGAAAGGGGCCAAAACGGACGCTTTCTGCCGCTCGTTCCCGCCGAAGAACCCCTCGACGGTTTTGCCGTTCACCACCAGGCGACCTTCCCCAGGAACAACGCGCACGCGGGCCACCGCTGTTTTGCGTCGGCCGGTGGCCCACAGGGGCTTTTGACGGGTGATTTCGAGCGTGTCTTCAGTCATCGGAGGAGCCTTTTAGAAGGGGTTATTTAACGGCGGCCAAAACGTAGGGGCCGCCGGATTTAATTTTCGGGTTTTTCGTGTCCACGGCCACGGCGGTCGGGTAATGAACCGCCCCGTCTCCCGCGCGAAAAACTTTCAAGCGTCGCATGAAACGGGACCGGAGGCGGTTCTTAGGGAGCATCCCGCTCACCGCCAATTCAACGGCACGCTCGGGTTTCTGTTCCAAAAGACGTCCGTACGGGGTGAGGGTCTGCCCCCCGCGAAAACCGGAGGCCCGGAAATCCATTTTTTGAACTTTCTTGTCCCCGGTCAAAACAACCTTGGAGGCGTTGACGACCACCACGCCGTCCCCTTGATCCACATGGGAAGAAAAAGTAGTCTTGCCTTTGCCGCGCAACAGGCCGGCGCTCAGCGCCGCCAGTCGCCCGAGAGACACGCCGTCGGCGTCCACCAAATGCCAGCGGCGGACGACTTCGGAAGACTTGGGAAATTTGGTATGTGCTGCGAACATGGGCGAGAGTTTAGGATATCCATCCACGAAGGTCAAGAAAAATTTATTGTTTAAAATTTACCGTCGAACGCCAGCCTCCGGCAAGCTCCTCCACGAACCTCTGCCCCGCCGTCTTCTTTCTCATTCAACCGGAAAGGTTTAATTATTTAGGGCGTCCCCTGATCTTGGGCACTACAGTTCAACCCAAAAGAAATAGGTGGCGGCCGCTGTCGTTTTCACTGTGCTTGGGTTCGTGAAGGTAATCGCTATCTGGCGGTTATTCGCGGAGCCCTGCCAGCGGGCCGCGGCCAATATTCCTTGCGCGTTCAATCCGTTCCCAATATCCGTCACTCCGATCGGTTTATCATTGGCCGACGAGAGGCATTGGTGGTACATGTAAAAAACGGCCGACGTCCCAGGGGGCAAAGCGCCAATCGCCGCCGAACATAGCACGGCCTTGCTAAACGGGGCCGCCCCCACGCCCCCATTGTAATTGGATTCTCCAACCACGGCCGACACCGGAATCGGCACGGCCGCCACGTTGTCGGCGTGCGCGATACGAACGGTGTTGTATCCCCCGGCATCCCTCACCCGTATGACATCCCCCGCCACGGGGAGTTGTCCGCCCCTCCCCCCCGGCACGCCCAGCACCGCGCCGATGTCAAATTCACAGAAGGTCCCCGTCCAGTATCCGACCGTCGCATTTCCATCCGTTAATTGCCCGTTGGACGTCCCGGCCCCGGCAAGGTAGGGGACCTGAAGGGTGGCCGGGACGCCGACGGTGCTGTCGACGGCATGGCCGGCATACAACCAACGAATGATGAACTTGCAGGTATCGACCTGGTTATTGGTCGCGGCGCCATACACACCGGCGCCGAATTCTTCATTGACGTAGGCGCCCCCCGTCACCTCGAACTTGGATTGGTTGACGAGGATGTTCGTGCTGTCCAGGTAGAAGGGAAACTGAGCCCACAGAGTGTTGGCGATAAACGAAACGCCGCTGATCACGCCACCAGCCGTCCCTGTCAACCAAACCCCAAATTTGCAAAAGTCCAAGGTGTTGGCGGAAATGTCCAGGTTCGCCATAACGGTGTTTGTGGCGTTAATTTTTATGCCCGACTCCCATCCCGCCGCGTAAAACAGACGAACGGCGAGCCTATTGCAATTCCCGCGCAACTCGATGGCCTGGCCGGTCCGCGAATTTAGGTCGTAGGTGTAGGTGGTGGGTCCATAACCCGGAATGGAGAAAGAGCTGTTGACGGCCGGGGATAACAGGCTGGGGAACTGGAGGCTGGCCAACTGTTCCACGCCCGCGGAGTTATCGAAAAGGAACCCGCACGAATTGGGATCGGTGAACCGAATGAGGGCGGATTCGTCCGACGCGATTTGAATGGGCCCGACCACGGTGATCCGACTGCCCAGAACATATTGTCCGGCTGTTATTTTGAACGGGAGGCCTTTGGCGCCGCACCACGCCATCCCGGCTTGAAAATAGGGGGCATCATCCGAATGGTTATCGGCATGGGCCCCCCATTGGCGAGCGGTGAGGAACCCCTGGTGAATAACTTTCCAACGCCCGCCGTCATTCGCCACGATAACCGACCCTCCATTATCGGAACTCACCACGTCGGTCGGATCGCAATAAAACAGGGAGCCGCCGCCATCGCCGGACACGTAATACCCCGTTACGAAAACCGGTCCCCCTACATTTTTGCCAACGGACCTCAAGAGGTCGATGCTCTTTACCCACAGGACGACATCGACCGGCTGAACCGTTTGTGAATCTTTTGCAATATCCTCTTTTAAGTCCTCCACCTGATTTTTCGTCGCGCTGATAACGCCCACGTTGAAACCGGAAAAAACCCTGGGTCCTGGAAAATAGAAATCAAAAAGCAAACCAGGACCACTTCGTTTTCATACGGCTATTTCCATGTTGGAATGAGAACCTCAAAACACATACCAATAAAAACCGACATTTGCCACCAACTCGAAACCCGTATTGTTTTTCCCGCTCGAGTTTAAACGAATCAGGGTGGGGGCAATATCAAACGCGAACCCAAGCCAGGATCGGATCCTGTATTCTTTGCCGATAAACAAAGAGAACTCAAGTCCATCCCCCTGGGTGTCCTCGTAGTCGAATTTAATCTGGCCAATTTCAGCCCCCGCAAACGTCTCGTATTTTCCCTTGGGATTAAATTTCCAAGAACCTCTGGTCGCGAACACCCGGATGCCTTCCCCGGTGTCGGCGTATTTCAACTCCGCCGCAACGTTTTCAAGAAAATCATATTTTAAACTGACCGTGGGGTACCCGAGACCAACGGCCATTTCCGCCCTGGCCATGGTCACGGACGACAAAAAAAGAACGACGGAAATTCTCCAAAAAAACACCCTTCTCATCATTCAAAATTCCTTTCGTTTCCCCGAGATAGGAAGGACACCCACGTCCCGCCCGCTTTTATGGTTCGGATGGATAGGACGCAGAAACTTTTCGTTTAGACGCTAAAATGGACCGAGATTCGCTCTCATTCCCCATCCCAAGGATTATAGTTTAAACGGACAGGATTTCCACGGACCGCCCGTATTCGACGCCGGGCTGTTCATTAAATTGGCCGCTTAACAATAACGGTGCGGCCCCCCCAGCTAAAAACATGGCGGAGAACGGAGGACCCTGATCTTCAAGGAGAATTCCTCCTGGGGGTCGCGAAATGGCGGGGGCGGCCGTTGAACAACACGTGGCGCATTTTCTAAAGGATGAGAACCAAAAAACGGTTGAAGCCTTCATCGAGGAGCTTGGGCGAGTGGGAAGAACCGAATCCGTTGAACCCTCTTGAACGTCTTCAATCGGGCGAGTGTTCTGGATTGGGACCTAAAGAAAAAGAACCGTGCCGCCATTGCCAAAATCCAATCACGTTTAAAACCGGCGGATCGGAGCATTCGATCCATCTCCGGTCATCTCGGAGATCATGGATCCGTCACTTTGGAGGAGCAAAGCGAGGGACTATCCGTATCCCCAGAAAACCCGGAGGGGGCCGTGGAATAAAGACGCCCCACAGGAGAGAGTGGCATGGGCGTCAGACCCCCCCAAGACCTCAAAGCCACGTAGGCTCCTTTCCTTAAGGGACAAGTTAATTTATTTAGGGCGTCCCCCAAATGGGCCGGGTCGATGGGACAGGACGCGCCGCCGGCGATGAGCCGCGGGAGGACGGTAAAAACGTCCGTCAATTCAGTTAAATAATGGCCGTGAGGGAACGCGCCTTGGACTTCATGGAACGTTTCCCAACGGAAATCTTCGCGACCACCGTGTGGGCCCCGGCGCCGAAACCCGACCAGTCGTACCACCAAAACCCGACGCATTCGCGGCAGGGCTCCCACCCTTTTCCATCGATGGAAACCTCCACCCCTTCGGTGGCGCTCGTGGAAATGCGGAGGGTGTATTGGCCGCTCGTTAGGATTTCCCCTTCCTGGGGAAAGTCAATCCCCACATAGTTCTTGCCGGGGGCTTCCGTTTTCGATGACGATGCCACAACTTTCGACGCCGCCGGGTCGGCTTTTACCGCGCTCACGCGCTTTTTCCGAACCATTGTTTTTTTCGCAATCATTTGTTGCCTCCCTTGAGAGCCCATCTCGGAGGGACTTCGTTGACCCGCCGGGACCGGCCCTTTCTTTTTATTGATCGACCGTGACCCTTAAGCCGATCGCTCCCAACACTTCGCTCACCGCCTCGCACCGTTCGCGAGACCCTTTAAAAACGGTCGCGCTTCCGGTGAGATGAACGACGTTGGCCAAGGCCAAACCCCGTTGAAAATCGCAACGGATCGCCTTCACCAACTGAAAAGCCACCTGCTGAAAACTGTGACAGTCGCAATTAAATAAAATCGTCCGCCACCCAAAATCTCGCCGGGAAGAGTCGATGGTCTCCGGCCTTCCGGCCGATGACGCGCGATGGAGGCTCACGGCGGCCACGGGGTGATTCTACATTTTTGTCTCGGCTTTTGCATTTCTCCCATCAATATCGATAGTCCCCCCCGCCAATGAACTCCCGAAGCAACGAATCTTTCGGCACGTCTTCGTCTGGGACCCCGGGGGCCAGGGAGGCGAGGAGCCGTTCCACCCGTTGGGCGCGGAGAAAAGCGTCGGCCTTTTTGGGATCGCCTTTGAACCGCTGGACAATGTCCGGCATCAACCCCAAGCCGGGCCCGGTGGTAGGGAAGCTCATAGGGCAGGGACCCGTTGAAAATGTAGTCCACGGATTGGATGTAGGGGACGATGTATCGAAGTTCGCTCTTCCGCACGTAATGCCAGTGGCCCACCGTCATGGCCGGGTCGTAACTGCGGTGCCAGCTGTCCCGCACCATGCGGCGCATCATGCGGAGGTCCGCCCAGCGGACGAATTCACCGTCGTCGTCTTTGATCTGACAAAGCGCTTCGATATAGAAACGAAACGCGCTTTCCGGAGCGATGTTCCGCGTCATCCCCTCATAGAGCCCGTGAAGGCTGTCGATCAGGAGGATCTCTTTGTCTTTCAGCCGAAACTCGCGGGTTTCCTTCTCCCGCCCGCCGGTTTTGAAATTATAGAGGGGCATGCGGATGGGTTTTCCGTCCAGCAAGAGCCCCAGGTGCTCGTTGATCAAATCCAAGTCCAGGGCGGCGGGCATCTCAAAATCGTAATCGCCGTATTCGTCTTTGGGCTGGTGCGAAAGCTCTTTGAAATAGTTGTCCAAGTTCATCAACAGAAAGCTGTGGCCCCGGGCCTTCAGACGCTCGCTGATTTTGGTCGTCGTGGTGGTCTTGCCCGAACTGGAGGGCCCCGCCACGATCACCAAGCGCAGGTCCGGCAGGCGTTTCACGATGAGCCCGGCGACGTGCTGAATTTCGTCGTGGTAGGCCCGCTCCGCCTCGCGGATCAGTTTTTTCCATCCGCCGTCGCGCGCTTGCCGGTTCAAAGAGTCCACCGTGTGGCACCCATGGTCCACGTTCCAGGACAACACGCGCCAGAGAACCTTGTAGGGAACGTGGTCCTGCACACCCGCCACTTCGGGTTTTTGCTCCCTGGTTCGAGCGCGTTGGAACCGGTAGAGGATGAACGCCTTGGCGGTTTTGGCGTGGCCGTTGTCCACTAGAACTTTTTCCACGGAATCTTGGATGTCTTCGACGGACGGAGTGGCGCCGGCGGGGTAGGTGGCGTGGATGCGCTGAACCACCTGATCGGCCAGGGATTCCGCGCGGTCCCGGTCCCGGCCTCCCAGAGAGGCGGCGGCCCGATAGATGGCGTTGGTGATCTTCAGCTTGTTGAAGGCCACCAAGCGGCCGTCGCGTTTGATGATGCGCGTGATCTTGTTTTGTTGGGGTTGGGCGAAAAGGTCCAGTTGGGCGTTCAGCGGTCCGTTCGGGTTTTCGTCGATGTCCACTGAAAAATTGTCGCCCTTTTTTCCCCCGCCGTCAAGGGCGCGTTCGCCTCGGGGGGGGGAGGGATGAAAATCGAAAAAAAGCCGCGCTATTGGGGGATCTGCGCCGCTTTTTCGGGATGAACGGCCAGGCGGGAGACGCCGTTGATCAACAGGCTGATCAGAACGATGAAGGCCACCTCCACGGACAGAACGGCCCAATCCTTCAAGCCCGTGTCCGGGCGAAGGGCCTGAATGACGAGCAGGATGACCGACGCCGTCCCCGCGTTGATCAGCGTCCTCCGCTGGTTCCCATAAATGGCCGTGGCGAGGGGCGTCAAGGCTAAAAGGAGCCAGAGCGGGGGGAATTCGTCTCCCAGGAGGAAAACAATCCCGGTATTGACCCCCAGGTTTAGATAAAGGCGGAACTTGACGTTCCACCCTTTCTTGGTCGTATCCTGTTCCTTCAGAAAACGCGGGAAAACGACGTTGAAAAACGCCGAAAACCCCATGAGACCGACGGAAATCGTTTTCGGCGCTCCTCCCGCATCCGCGAACAGGACCGCCAACCCTCCCAGAAAGAGCGCGAAGGGCGTCGCGAAATAACCTATGAGAGTGACGAGTCTTTGGCTGTCGTATTTGTAGGTGGTCAGGTTCATGGGATTCTCCTTCTCTATTTTAGAGCCGTAATCCTTCGCAGGACGGGGAAACCGTCCCAAAGAATGCCGCAACCGGAAGGAAGGCGTCTGCGATTTTTTCCTTCATCACCCACCTCCCATTCTCAGTTCCAATTTCCCTCTAAAATCAAAAGGCCGGCGAGACGGCGCGCTCTTCGCATAGTCCTCGACCGCCGTCCGAAAGTCCGAGGCGTATTCCCAGAAAGCCGACACCGGTTGATCGTCGTCCAGGGGCAACCCGATGACCTCCCGCTCCACTGTTTCAGCGTTCGGGAACCGCTGGCGGAGCCCGAAAACGGGATGGATGTCGGGATAAGCGATCCGTTTGAAAGTATACCCTCGATTTGAGGAAAATGCCATAAAATCTTCGACGCTCACCCCGGGGAGGCGAACCGGGTAGGCGAAGAGGCTGGATCCCCCGCGGTCCAAGGGTTGAATCAGGGCCTCCCCCAACCCGTCCTCGAAGACCTCCGCCCGCGCCCGACGGGCTTGAAGCGCCTCGGGCAACGCCGCCAGTTCCTCCAAAACGATGGAATCCCGCCAATCCTCTTCCGAGGTCGAGTTCAGGAGGAGCCGACGAAATTCATCCCCGTAGGGGGCCAGAAGATCCCGGCGAGCCCAATCCCCCGCCGCCACGAACCCCGTGACCGAGTGGAAAGCCTTCATGGCCGCCGACACCTCCTCCCGCCGAGAGGACCGCTCGGGAGGGAGGCCGGCCACGAACGCCCGGACGCGCGCGGCGAGGCCCGACTCATCGGTCAAAACCGCTCCGCCCATTTCCAAGGGCAACATTTTTCGCACAAAACTCAAGCAGGAGATCCGGCCCAAGGACCCAACGGGCCGCCCCCGGTAGACGGCGCCCATGGAGAGAGCCGCGTCTTCCACCAGGTCGGCCCCGTAACGCCGGCAAAGTTCTTCAAGGCGGTCCGCGTCATCGGGTTTTCCGAACATGTGAACCGGGACCACCGCGCCCGCGCCGCCCGATTTCAAAACCCGTTCCACGTCGCCCAGATCGAAGTTGGCGTCGGACAAATTGACGTCGGCGAAGGCGGGCGTCCAACCCGCGAAGCCCGCGGCGAAAACCGGAATCGAGCACATGGCGGCGGGGAAAAGCGCCCGCGTCCCTTTCGGGCGGTCCAGGGCGTAAAACGCCGCCGCTAAGGACGTGGTGCCGCGGTTGGTCAGAACGCAGTGTTTTCGCCCGAAAGAAGAGGCCAGTTTTTCCTCGATAGCGGAGCGCGCGTCAACAACCAGGGAACTTGGCATTTACATTCGGGGGAAAACGGAATCCAAGTCAAATCCCGCGTCTGTGAGCGCCGTTCTTTCCCGGCGGGAAAAGCCGAACCCATGGCGGATTTTTTGAAGGATTCGAACAGCGTCGTCGGACGTGAGGCGCTCGTTTCCATGAACGATCAGCGGTTCGTTCTCCCGCGACAACCGTCGCAGGAGTTCTAGAAGTTCCTCGCGTTGATAGGCGTGGACGTCTTCCGCGGAAGTCGCGGCGGGATCGGTGGGAGAACCGTTATTCATTTCTTTAATTATAGCCCTTTCCACGCCAGCGAAAGAGCCCAGACGGCGGCGCCGCCGAACCCCAAAAAGCCCGCCAAACCCAGAACCGCGCGCCGTTTGTATCTCCCGGCCAGTTCCTCCTGGGAAACGGTTGAAATGAGAAATGGCAAATCAGAATCCTGTGGAGAAACCACGGTGTGCACGTCGGGCACGGCGGGAAGGCTCATGGCCACCCGCCGGATTTCGTCGGCCACGACCGCCCGGGCCGCGTCCCATTCCTCCACGCTGATCTCGCCGTCTTTGTTGGTATCGAAACGAGCCAACAGCTCCCGGGGGTTCTGTTTGAGCGCCCGGAGTTTTTCGTTCAGGTCCGACACCGCCGCCGACGCCCCGTGAATGGTCTCGAACCAGCCCAGAACGTAAACGAAATCGCCCGGCAAGATGAGTTCCTCGGTGTAGCGGTAGGAACCGAAACCGCTGAAAAATCCGCCGGATTCGGGACCCGCGGAAGGAGTCGGAGAGGACCCTCGCCATTGCCGGGTATGGTGGGGGGTCACTTCGGCTCCGAAAGGAGCCACCAGGGCCATGCCGGTCCGGTCTTCCAGCCCAAACACGTCGGAGGAACGCCCGCTGGAAATGGTCACCCAGCTGGAACTCTTGCCGCGGCGCTCATACCGCTCGACCTTGAAAAAATACCAAAGACAAGAGGCTCCGGTCAGCGGACAGACCGCTGTCTTTTTTTCAATGGGCACCGCTTGCCCAGCCAGTTCCACGCCGCCCTGGGGAGCCGAGGCCACCTTCGCGGTGGGGGTGTCTTCAACGGCGCGGGCGCGGCGGAGGTTTCGCCACAACTGAATGAAAGAAGCGACCGAGAACCCGGCGAAAAACAGAATCGCCTGCCACGAATCCTGATCCCGGGAAGATCCGGAGGCGTGGGCCGATGGGGCAAGGAGGGTCAGCAAGAGCCCCATTGTTTGGAAATGTGCAAAGGAGGCGAAGGCCCCCCCCCTCACGGACGGACCCAAGTCAGGAATTGAAGGCGGCCCGAACGTCGACGTCTTTCGTCTCGGCCGGGTCAAAGCTCAGGAGTTGGAACGCTGGAAAGTTCCCATAGGAAGCCACAATAGAATCCGGAAACATTTCCCGGCGCGCGTTGTTTAAGTTCGCGCTTTCGTTGTAGAGTTCGCGCCGATCGGACAGGGCGCTTTCCAGGGAAGAAATGCGCGATTGGAGGTTCTGGAAGGTTTGGTTGGATTTGAGGTCCGGGTAGTTCTCCGCCACGGCGAACAAACTTCCCGTCAGCCCGCGCAATTGGCCTTCGGCCGCGCCGAGGGCTTGGACATTGCCGGACTCCCGGGCCGAATAGACCGCGGCCCGCGCCTGCATGATTTTCTCCAGGGTGCCGGATTCGTATTTCATGTATTGCTTGCAGGTCTCGATGAGCTTCGGCAGTTCGTCGTGGCGCTGTTTGAGGAGGACGTCGATGTTCGCCCAGGCTTTCGAGGCGTTGTTTTTCAGCCGCACCAATCCGTTGTAGAGAGAAACCGCGTAAAAAAGACAGACCGCCCCCCCCGCCACCACCAGAAAGATCGCCACGGGAATCATATCGCCTCCAGTCTTAGGGAATTCCTTCGCCCCAGTATGGCGGAGAAATGGAACATTTTCAAGGGAGGAGGGACGGGGCGGTGAGCGCTCGGCCCATGCCGACCAGTCCAGCCAAGAGGCGCGTCACGAAACCGATGGCGCCGAAGGCGAAGAGCGGCAGAACCAGAAGGAGGAGGGCCCTCCCCTTGGACCATCCGTAAAGGCGTTGAAGGCCCCACCACCAGATCGCCCAATAGAGCGCCCGAAAAACGAGTTCTGGGCCCGCCGCTAGAAACATCGCCCCGGGCACCAGGCCGCCGACCAAACGAAAGGCGAGAGCCGGCCAAAGCGTCGCCCCCGCCCACCCTGTGACAGCCAAATAGGAGGCCAGGGACCCTTTCTTTTTGAACAACGCCGAGAGCCCGTGAAGAACGACGGCCGGCCCCACCCACCACAGGAAGCCGCCCAGGAACAAAGAGAGGAATCGACGGAGCACGGGGAAGGGACCCAACTCCCAGGGAAGATTCTCCGTGATTACCCTTCCGATCACGGCCAGACCCGTCACCAAAGCCCCGGAAATCAAATGGGGTTTCCGGGCAATTTCCTCCAGCGCGGCGGCGGGTTCAGCCGACAAACGGCCCAGAACGTCCAACCAATCGCCCGGACGAGGCGCGTCGCCGCGGTCGGGATTATTCCCAAACATATTCAAGAGACGCCCGGGGCTCGGCCCAGCGAACCCATCGGTCCCAGGGGCCGGATGAATGGTTTTGGAGGAGTTGCAAAAGTTTTCCCCAGGGCCGTTCCGTTAGAATGAGTCGGGGTTTCGCGTTTCGAATGCCGGCGGCTTTACGGGCTTCCTCCACCGCCTGGTCGAACCCGCCCAGGACGTCCACCAACCCCGCCGCCAGGGCCTGCTCCCCCGTGAAGACGCGGCCGTCGGCCAGTGGGCGGAGCTTCTCCTCCGGCATTTTTCTTCCTTGGGAAACCGCCGTCAGGAACTGCCCGTAGGCGCTTTGGACAAGTCCTTCAAAAACTTTCCGCTCCTCCGCGGTGAGGGGCCGGGTGGCGGAACCGAGGTCTTTCATCTTCCCGGATTTAATGACCTCGGACTTGACGCCAACCTTCTTGGCCAGCTCCTCGATATTGTTCAGGTGAAAGATAACGCCGATGGAACCCACCAGAGAGCCCGGGTTCGCCACGATGCGGTCGCAGGGGGCCGCGATGTAATAGCCGCCGGAAGCGGCGACGTCTTCAAAAGAAGCGACAATTTTCTTTCCGCTTTTTTGAAGGGCTCGGACCGCGTCATAAATTTCTTGGACGGAGGCCACCGTCCCCCCGGGGGAGTTGATGCGAAGGATCACCGCTTTCACGTTCCGGTCTTCCCGGAGTTCGCGCAGACGGTGAAGAATCCCGTCGGCTCCGCCGTCCCGACCGAACCCTCCCATGGAGAGCGCGATGGGTCCCTGAATTTCCAAAACGGCGATGGCCCCCTCCTCTCCAAAGGGTTCGACCAGAGCGTTCCTTTTCGAGCCCGATCCCGGCGCCGGAGCGGAGGATCCCGGGCCGCCCGCGCGCCACAGGGTCAGGGCGATGAGGGACATGTAAGCGCTGAAGAGGATCCAACCGCGGACGCGAAAAGAGGAGAGAGCGCTCATGGGGTTTTGTCTTTTTCCTTTTGGGGAAGAGAAGGTTCGGCGGCGCCATGGAGGACCAGAGGGTCGGAAGGAGGCGCCTCCTTCGGGATGCCTTGGATGTAGGCCATGCGGATCTGGCATCGTTCCCGAGGGCGGTCGGCTCGCGCGGATCGGGCGGCGACAAAAGCGCGATTCCCCCGGAGAGGCGACCGCTCGTTGGGCATCCAGCGCAGGACGAAGGTGGCGGAAGAAACCGTCGGGGTCAACTCCACGGTCCGGGTCGAGAGTTCCACATCCGGCGAAGAAAAGAGTTGAACGGTGACGGGACCCTCCGAGGTCCCTGGAACCCAAGCGACGGTCCCCAACCGAGCGGCGCCGGGCGCGCTTTCGTCGGGCACCGTGAGGGTGAAACGATAGGGAGTCCGCTGGTGAATTTCCCGCACCCGTGTCAAAGCGCCTCCCGCGGCCAGGAGCCACTCCTTGGGCGAATAGGGGCCCAAGTTCCCCCGCAGGGCCCGCTGGAGGTCGTGAACAAAAATGCCCCGAACAGGCCGGCCGTTTTGAAACTTCTCCACAGCCAACATCATTCGCCGAACCATTTCCTCCGGACCCGAGGGGTTGAGGGTTTTTGGTGGAGACGCCAATCAAACGTGTTCCCGACCACGAGATTGAAGTTCGCATCCCGCGTGTAGGCGTTCCACTGGCTCACCAAACCCCGGTACTGTTGGGCGTCCGCCTCATAGAGCATGATGGCGTTCATGTCGATGCCGGCGTCCCGCATCATGGCGGGATCCTGGCCGTGTTCCCATCCCTTCTGCCAGGAGAGGGTGAAGGCCCAGAGCGGTTTTTTCCCTCCGAACCCCTCCACGATTTTTCGGACAACGCCCGCCGTGCGGTGGGCCCGATACCAAAACCACTGATCGGTGGTGCGGAATTTTGTTTCTTTGCGGAGGGCGGCGGTGGGGGCGATGTAGCGTCCGCGCGCGATCCAGGACATTTTTTTCTCCTGGGACCACCCGTCGTAACCCTCCGGTTTCTGAACGCCGGGCATGTCGTTTACAAAATCATCCACCAGTTCGTAGCTTCCGAAAACGGGCCGGATATAATCCAAGCCCAAGAAATCAACTCCGCCCACGGAGGCCCATCGGTCCAACACCTTGACGATATCGCCCGGCCTTTTTTCCTCCTGAATGGAAACGCCCCGCCTCACAGGGAGATTCAACCCATGAACAGGCCCGCCGCCTTGGTAGTGCCATCCATACCGATAGTCCGGCGAAAAAGCGGGCGGTCCGCCCACCATGTAGCAGAGGACATAGACCCCGAACTTCAAACCGCGGTCGTGGCAGGCCCGAGCCAGCGCGGCCACGGGTCCCGTGGACCTCATCTGCCATGGGAAGGAAGCGGGCAGTTTGGCGGAGTAACCGCTGGATTCAGCGCCCTGGACCAGGACCGCGTCCGCCCCAATGAAGTCCGCCCACTCCGCCATGGCCGCCGTGTGAGGTTCTCCCCCCTCCGGGCCCACAAACCTTTGGAGGGCTCCCAACCCTTCCAGTGTGAGAACGCCGTACCCCGCGGGTACCGCTTCAAAAGGCCGCGCCGCCACCTGAAAAGTTCCCTCCTGGATGGCCGCCAAACCCGTCGGCAGGGACGCCGTGGCGAGGCGAAGGGCATAGTCTCCCTCCCGCGCATTCCAGGGGATAGGCCAGCGGGCCCGCCAAAGCCCCCGGGTTTTTTCAAAAAGAAGCGGAACTTTTTCCGTCTCTCCCACGGTCATCACGGGAACGCCGTCCCGTTCCACCCAGGCCGTCAAGGGCGAGGTCGATGATCGAAGGGTCTGCAACACCTCCTCCGATCCGGGACGGAGGCGCATTTCCACCAGGTCATCGTGGAAATAAGTTTCTTTGTCGGATTCCAGCCGAAGGGAAAATGCGGGCGCCGCCGGGGCCCAAGAAACAAGAGGAGCCCCATGGGTCTTCCACAGGGCGTAACCCAACACCACGCTGGTCGTAAAAAAGGCGGCGAAAAAAATTCCGCCTCGACGGGAAACGAGGCGGGGAAGAAGTTCTTTCATGGACCTCAGTGTATGGGAGATTCGACGATTTATCAAGGGATTTCGTCCTGGACGGTTAGAGGATTGAGTTTTAGCCCTGGGCCCGCCGCCCGGCGGCGCTCGGGTCGCCTTCAAGTCCCGCTATTTCTTAAAAAAAAATCGTGCCTGGGGGGACTTGAACCCTCAGCCTTTGGCTCCGGAGGCCAACGCTCTATCCAATTGAGCTACAGGCACAAAATTTTAAGGAACATCTGGTTTCAGCGCTATCGCGCTTCAACCATTTCCTCGCCTCCCATGGCTCGGTCACAATTGAGCTACAGGCACAAAATTTTAAGGAACATCTGGTTTCAGCGCTATCGCGCTTCAACCATTTCCTCGCCTCCCATGGCTCGGTCACAATTGAGCTACAGGCACAAAATTTTAAGGAACATCTGGTTTCAGCGCTATCGCGCTTCAACCATTTCCTCGCCTCCCATGGCTCGGTCACAATTGAGCTACAGGCACAAAATTTTAAGGAACATCTGGTTTCAGCGCTATCGCGCTTCAACCATTTCCTCGCCTCCCATGGCTCGGTCACAATTGAGCTACAGGCACAAAACTGGGAAAGCCGGAATTTTACTATTTCTTCAAGAGAGTGGGCAGATCCTCGAAGAGTTTATCCAACGGGACCGAGGCTTTGCCTCCCCCTTGGGCAAAATCGGGCCTTCCCCCGCCGCGGCCGCCGATGCGGGCGGCGATGGCCTGGGCGATTTTTCCGGCGTTCCACCCGGCCTGGTTCAAGGTGGGCGGAAGGGAGACGACAAAGGAGATTTTTTCCTCGCTCCCGGTGGCCACCAAGATCCCGGCGTCCGCCGCTTTTTCTTTCAACTTGTCCGAGAAAGAACGGAGGGATTTTTCGTCCAACCCGGCCGCGCTCTGGACGATCCAACGGGCGCCGCCGACCTCTTGGACCGCCGGTCCCGCCGCGGCTCCCCCGCCCTGGGCCACTTTCACCCGGAGGTCCTCCACTTCCTTTTCCAGCTGGCGTTGCCGCAGGAGAAAGCGATCGATCCGTTCTTCGATCTCGGAAGGAGAAGCCTTCATCTTTTCGGAAATCTTGGCCACGGTTTCTTCCAGCCCGCGCAGATACTCCAGCGCGGGGAATCCCGCCACCGCTTCGATCCTCCGCACCCCGGCGCCGATGGAGGATTCGGCGGTGATCTTGATCAGCCCCACCTCGCCCGTGCGCAGAACGTGAAGGCCGCCGCAGACTTCCGTGGTGGCCTCGCCGAATTTCACGACGCGCACCTTGTCGCCGTATTTTTCGCCGAAAAAAGCCTTGGCCCCGACCTTCTGGGCTTCGACCAACGACATTTCCGGCGTTTTCTCCGGACGGGCGATATCCGCCAACCCGTTCCGGTTGGCGTCCGCCTCGATCCGGCGCAATTCTTCCGCCGTCGGCGTGCCGGTATGCGTGTAATCGAAGCGAAGCTTCTCCGGGGTCACGATGGATCCCGCCTGGGTGACATGGGTCCCCAGCACCCGATGAAGCGCGGCATGCAAAAGATGGGTCGCGGTGTGATGCCGTTGAATGGCGGCGCGCCGGGAAAGATCCACAGCGGCCCCGACCTCCAGGCCTTTCGAAAACCGCCCTTCCCGAACCCGCACCCGATGCACGATGAAATTCTCCACGGGCCGTTGGGTGTCCAGGACGTCCGCCATTCCTTGAGCGTGGCCGATGGTCCCCGTGTCGCCCACGGGACCGCCCCCTTCCGGATAGAACGGCGTTTCTTTTAAAACAACCTCCCCCTCCTCGCCGGCGTAGAGATTCCCCACGGATTTCCCGTCCTTCAGAACCGCCAGCACGGACGTCTTTTCAACCGCATGGGTTTCGTAGCCGCAAAAAGTCACCGGCCCCAGGTCCCTGGCCAAAGACGAATAAAAACCCGCGTCTTCCTGGCCGGACCCTTTCCAGGCGCCCCGGGCGGTTTCCTGGGCCTGGCGTTGGGCGTCCTCAAATTCTTTTTCGTCAAAAGAGACTCCCCGCTCAGCCAGCATGTCGCGCGTCATGTCCGGAGGGAACCCGTAGGTGTCGTAGAGCCGAAAGACGTCGACCCCCGGCAAGGTTTTGGCCTTGTTGGATTTGGCCGCACGAACCATCTCCTCCAGGCGCACCGTGCCGCTTTCCAGTGTTTCGAAAAATCGCTCTTCCTCCTGGCGGAGGATCGAAAGGAGGCTTGGCCGTTTCGCGGCCAGTTCGGGATAGGCGCCCGACATTTCCCTCACGACCACGTCGGCGATGGCGTGGAGGAAAGGATCGGTGCGGCCCAACAGCCGCCCGTGACGGACCGCCCGCCGGATGAGCCGCCGCAGGACGTAGCCGCGCCCCTCGTTGGAGGGAATAATTCCGTCGGCCATCATGAAGACCGAGGCCCGGGCGTGGTCCGGGATCAGGCGGAAAGGGGCCAGGTCCTTCCCCGTCAACCCCTTGGAAGACTTCCCCAACAGTTCCTCTGTTTTTTCGATATAGGGAGTGAAAAGATCCGTTTCGAAATTGGTGCGTTTCCCCTGGACCACGGCCGTTAAGCGTTCGAGCCCCATGCCCGTGTCGATGTTCTTTTTCGGAAGGGGTTTGAGCGACCCGTCCTCTTGCCGATCGAATTGGGTGAACACCAGGTTCCACACTTCCATCCAACGGTCGCAATCGTTCTCCGGCCGGCAGGAGGCGCCGGCCCCGCAGGTGCAGGCGTCCGCTCCCTTGTCGAAAAGAATTTCCGAGCAGGGGCCGCAGGGGCCCGTGGGGCCCATGTTCCAAAAGTTCGTGTCCGCCCCCATGCGCACGATCCGGGATTCGGGCTGGAGGGGTTTCCAGAGCGCAAAGGCCTCGTCGTCTTCTTTGAAGATCGTCGAGATCAGGCGGTTTTGGTTGATCCCCATCTCTTTGGTCAGGAATTCCCATCCCCAGGCGATCGCTTCCTTCTTAAAGTAATCGCCGAAAGAAAAGTTGCCCAGCATTTCAAAGAAGGTGAGGTGCCGCGCCGTAAATCCCACCCGTTCGATGTCGGTGGTCCGAAGGCACTTTTGGGAGGAACAGGCGCGGCCGCCCGGCAGAACTTTTTGCCCGAGGAAATAGGGTTTGAATTGCACCATCCCCGCGCTGGTGAAAAGCAGAGTGGGGTCGGAAGCCGGGATCAGGCTGTCCGAGGGCACGCGGGAGTGCCGCCGCTCGCCGGTTTCGAAGTAAGACAGGAACTTCGCGCGAACCTGATTTCCGGTCAACATGGGCTCAATGACGGAAATGCCGGACCGAAGTAATGACCATGGCCAGGCCGTGTTCGTTGGCCGCGGTCACGCTTTCCTCGTCCCGGACACTGCCGCCGGGTTGGATGATCGCCGAGACGCCGATTTTGGCCGCTTCATCCACCGTGTCCCGAAAGGGGAAGAATCCGTCCGAAGCCATCACCAGAGGCAAGGGCCGTTTCACCTCCAGGCCGGGAACGCGAAGCTTCATGTGGGCGACTTTAAGGGAGTCGATTCGGGACATTTGGCCGGCGCCGATTCCGACCGTCACGCGTCCCCGGGCCAGGACAATGGCGTTCGACTTCACGTGTTTGCCCACCTGCCAGGCGAAGGCCAACGACATCAACTCTTCGGGCGACGGCGCCCGCCGCGAGACGACTTTCATGTCCACCGGGCGAGGGGCGTCCTGTTCTTGAACAAGGAACCCGCCGGAGATTCGGCGGATGTCCCACTCGTAGGGGTCGGCTAATAGAGTGGGCTGTTCCAACAATCGAAGGTTCGTTTTCTTGCCCAAAATGTCCCGGGCTTCCGGATGAAAACCCGGGGCGATCACGCACTCTAAAAAGAGTTTGGACATTTCCTGGGCCGCCTCGCCGTCCACCGCGCGGTTAAACCCCACGACCCCGCCGAAGGCCGAAACCGAATCGGCCGCGTAGGCCTGGCGGAAAGCATCCCCCAAACTCTCGCCTTCGGCCACCCCGCAGGGATTGTTGTGTTTGATGATGACCGCGGCGGGGCTGGAGAAAGACGACACCAGCCGCCACGCCGCATCGCAGTCCATGTAATTATTGAACGACACCTGTTTGCCCTGCAGAACCTTGGCGCCGACCACGCCCCAGGCCCGGGTGCCGGACTCCTGATAGAGGGCGGCTTTTTGGTGGGGGTTTTCCCCGTAGCGGAGGTCGGCTTTTTTCCGAAGGCCGGGGGCGAACTCCACGGGAAATTCCTGGGTTTTGGCTTTTTGACGAAAGACCGAGGCGATCACGGCGTCGTAGTGGGCCGTGTGGCCGAAGGCCTTGGCGGCGAGCCGTCGGCGCGTGTCCACGGACAGCTTTCCGCGTTCTTTCAGCTCCTCCAAAACCGAGGCATAATCTTCCGGGTCCACAAGCGGGGCCACACCGTGATAATTCTTGGAGGCCGCCCGGAGGAGCGCGGACCCCCCGATGTCGATGTATTCCAGCAATTCCGACTCTGGAAGGCTCGCGTCCCCGCAAATGGATTCGAAGGGATAGAGGTTCACCACCACGAGATCGATGGGCGGAATGTCGTACTTTTCCATGTCTTTCGTGTGACTCTCTTTGCCGCGAAGGGAAAGGAGTCCCCCGAACACCTTGGGGTGCAGGGTTTTGACTCGGCCGTCGAGAATTTCGGGGAAACCCGTTAAATCGGAAACGTCCCGGACCCGGATCTCCGCCTGGCGGAGAGTTTTGGACGTCCCGCCGGTGGAAAGAATTTCAACACCCAATTCAGAGAGACCGTGGGCGAAGTCCACGATATGGTCTTTGCTCGAAACGGAAATCAAAGCGCGTCGGATTTCACAGATTTTTTTCATGGTTCGTTAGTCCCCCATCCTTCGGGCTCGCCCGAGAAGAATCGTTTAAGTGCGCCGCGAACATCGTCGACGCCAAACCCTTGCCGCACCAAATGGCCGTGCAACCGGCGGTACGCCGCGTCCCGATCCAGCCCCTTCAGACGCGCCGCGCGCTTTTGCAAAGCGCCCCACGCCCGTTCGGCGCCGCTTTCCGCCGCAACGCCGCCCAAGGCCTGATCCGCCACCGCCTTGGGAAGACCCCGTTTCCGGAGTTCCTGCCGGATTCGATGGTCCCCGCGGCCCCCCCGTCGACGGGATTCCGTCATGTCCCGGGCCAGCGCCGCGTCGTTTAGAAGGTTCAACTCCCGCAAACGCGCCACCGTCTGTTGCGCCCATTCCGCCGAAAAGCCTTTTTTTTGGAGGCGTTCGGCCATTTCCTGTTCGCTCCGCGCCCTGAACTTAAGGAGGCGAAGCGCTTGGTCCATGGCCTTTCCAGTTGATTCTAACAAATTGTCACCGACCCGCCCGGCGGAGGAACTCGCTTTCGTCGATGACCGGGACGCCCAACTTCTGGGCCCGGCGCAATTTGGACCCCGCGTCGCCGCCCGCCACCACGAACGACGTTTGGCTGGACACGGAAGACGAGGCGGCCCCGCCCAGCTCCCGCACGAGGCGTTCCGCCTCGGGCCGGGAAAGACGGGTGAGCCCCCCGGTAAAAACCACGGTCGCCCCGGTGAAAGGCCCGGCCGCGCGGGGAGCCTCCACAGGATCGATCCCCAGCCCCCGAAACTTCTCCATGAGCCGCCGCGCCACGGGCTGGCGGAAAAACCCCGCCACCGATTCCGCCATGACGGGCCCCACCTCGTGGATGCCCCGCAGGTCCTCCTCCGTGGCGCCCATCAGCTTTTCCAACGTGCCGAAACGTTCGGCCAATAAAAGAGCCCCCTTCTCCCCCACGTCGCGAATCCCCAACCCATGCAGGAACCGGGACAGCGGGCGAGAGCGGGAATCCTGAATGCCCCGGAGCAGGTTTTCCGCTTTCTTTTCTTTAAACCCTTCCAACGTCAGGAGTTGGTCTTTCCGGAGGCGATACAGGTCCGCCAGGTCGGCCACCTGTTTTTTTTGGAGCAGTTCCCCCACCACCGCTTCCCCCAAGCCCCGAATGTCCATGGCGTCCCGACTCGCGAAATGGAGAAGGCTTTTTTCTATTTGGGCGGGGCAGGCCGGGTTCACGCATCGATAAATGACTTCGGCCTCTTTGGCCCGAACGATCTTCCCGCCGCAGGCGGGGCATTCCGTCGGCACGAACACCGGCCGGGTCTCGGCCGGACGCTTGGAAAGAATGACCTGGATCACCTTGGGGATCACTTCTCCCGCCCGCTCCACCAGCACCCAATCCCCGACCCGGAGCCCCAGACGTTGGATCTCGTCAAAGTTGTGAAGCGACGCGCTGGACAGGGTGACCCCCCCGCATTCCACCGGCTCCAGTTTAGCCACCGGGGTGATGGCTCCCGTCCGGCCGACGGAGAGGTCCACCGCATGGACCCGCGTCGTCGCCTGGGCGGCGGGGAACTTATAGGCCACCGCCCAACGGGGCGACTTAAAGGTGAAGCCCAGGCGCCGTTGGTGACCGATGTCATCCACTTTCACCACCGCGCCGTCCGCCTCGAACGGGAAAACGGCGCGGTCTTTTTGAAAACCCAGACAGGCGGCCAGCGCCTCCTTAAACGTTTGACAACGCACGGTATGGCCGTCCACCGGCAGGCCGAAGGAACGGCAGGCCTGGAGGAACGCCCCGTGCGAATCAAAACGCGCCCCGTCCACCGTTCCGTAGGAATGAACGAAAGCGCGGAGCGGGCGCTCCGCCGTGACGCGGGGATCTTTTTGGCGGAGGCTCCCCGCCGCGAAATTGCGCGGATTGGCGAAGGGCGTTTCCGCCCCCTGCTCCTGGGCGCGACGATTGAAATTCCGAAAATCATCCTTCGTGACATAAACTTCGCCTCGAACCTCCAGTCGCCGGGGCGGATGTCCATCTAACCGCAGGGGAATGGCGCGGATGGTCTTGGCGTTTCCGGTCACGTCTTCGCCGATTTCGCCGTCGCCCCGGGTGGCGGCGCGGACCAAAAGGCCGTCTTCGTAGAGGAGAGCCAGACCCACGCCGTCGATTTTGAGTTCGACCACGTAATGGGGCTCTTCCCCCGGCGGAAGCCCCTTCGTCACGCGGTCCCGCCAATCGGACAGGTCCGCGGCATCGTAGGTGTTGTCCAAGGACAACATCGGAACGGAATGTGGAACGGGTCGGAAATCCGCGGCGGCGGCGCCGCCCACGCGCTGGGTGGGAGAATCAGGGGAACGGCACTCCGGGTGAGCCGCTTCGATGTCTTTCAGGTTCCGGAGCAGTCGGTCGTATTCGGCGTCGGAAATCTCGGGCCGGGCCTCCGCATAATACAAACGGTCATGGCGGCGAATCTCCCGTCGAAGCGCCTCCGCCTGCTTTTGAAAGGAAGGAACGTTCCGGCTCAACGTTAAAAGAGCTCCCGCTGGCCGTCGGTGGACGAGACAGGGGGTAGGGCGGGACGGTCCGCCTTGATCCGGTCTAAAATACCGTTGACGAACTTCCCGGAATCCACGGTGGAAAATGTTTTGGCGATTTCCACCGCCTCGTCGATCACGACGGAAATGGGCGTGTCCAACTCGGTCAGGATCTCGAAAGCCGCCAAACGGAGAATGTTCCGGTCCACGGCCGCCATGCGCGAGATCTCCCAGTTGTCCGCATACTTGGTGATCAGCAGGTCGATTTCCGCCTGGTGGGACAGAGCCCCGGAAGCCAGGATGTCGGCGAAATGTTGGGCTTTGGGAGGATAGTCGGCGCCGGCCCAAATGATCGCGGCCGCGCGGTCGGCTTTGAGGCGCGCGATGTCGGCCAAATAGAGAATCTGAAGGGCCGCCTCCCGGGACTGGCGTCGAAGGCCCATGCTAAAGACCCCGCGCCAGGTTCGCCATTTCGAGAGCGGCGAGGGCGCATTCGGCGCCCTTGTTGGTCGGTCCGTGGCCCGCCCGGGCCTTCGCTTGGCGGGCGTTCAGAGGGGTGAGAACGCCGAAGAGGACGGGAACGTCGGTCTCCAGCGCCGCCTGGCCCAGACCGCGCGCGACCTCCATGGCGATGTAGCGGTCGTGGGGCGTCTGGCCCCGGACGATGCACCCCAGGGCGATCACGGCGTCAAATTTTTTGGACCGGGCCAAGCGGCGGGCCGCCCAAGGCAATTCAAAGGCGCCCGGCACATGGACCACCCGCGCCGATCCTCCGTGGGACTCCAACGTGCGGATGCAGGCCTCCCGCAAGCGTTCCGTGATTTCGCCGTTGAACCGGGCCACAAGGACCGCGAAGCGGCGACCCCGCCCCTCCAAGAGTTCGGGACCGGCCAACGCGGAGGAAAGCCTCATACCCCCTCCAACTGATGGCCCATTTTGGTCCGCTTGGTGGCCAAGTAACGGCGGTTGTGCCGGTTGGCGGGAACCTGCAAAGGAACCCGCTGGGTCACCCGCAAGCCGTGCCCCTCAATTCCCACAATTTTCTTTGGGTTGTTGGTGAGAAGCCGGACACTGGTCAACCCCAGATCGGCCAGGATCTGCGCGCCGATCCCATATTCCCGGAGGTCCGGCGCGAACCCAAGTTTTCGATTGGCCTGGACGGTGTCGAGCCCCGTTTCTTGAAGCGCGTAGGCGTGGAGTTTGTTCATGAGCCCGATGCCGCGCCCTTCCTGGTGCATGTAGAGCACGACGCCGATCCCCTCGTCGTTGATTTTTTCGAAAGCCTTCTCCAGCTGTTCCCCGCAATCGCAACGGAGGGAATGAAGCACGTCCCCCGTAAAACAGGAGGAATGAACCCGCACCAACACGTTCTTGGCCCCGGCCACCTCCCCCCGCACGAGCGCGGCGTGGTGTTCCCCCGTCGGAACGTCCTCGTAGAGATGAATTTGAAATAGGCCGAACCGCGTGGGCAGATTGGCCGAAACCAAGCGACGGACCAATTTTTCGTGCCGCCGACGATGGGCGATCAGGCTTTCGATGGTGACGATTTTAAGGCCGTGGCGCCGCGCGAATTTTAGGAGCGAAGGCAGGCGGCTCATGGAGCCGTCGTCGTTCATGATTTCACAGATGACGGCGGCGGGGGTGAGCCCGGCCAAGCGCGCCATATCCACGGCGGCCTCCGTGTGGCCCGAGCGGACCAGCACGCCACCCTCTTTGTAGCGGAGCGGAAAAATGTGGCCCGGCCGACGCAGGTCCTCGGGGCGGGTGCGGGGATCCGCCAAGGCGCGGACCGTGCGCGCCCGGTCTTGGGCGGAGATGCCGGTGGTGACGTCTTTTTTGGCGTCCACCGAAATCGTAAACGCCGCCTCCCGCGGCTCTCCGCGTTCCACCATGGGATTGATTTGGAGGCGGTCCAGTTGTTCGCCCAGCATAGGGACGCAAATAAGGCCCCGCGCCTCTTTCGCCATGAAATTGATCGTCGCCGGGGTCGCTTTCTCGGCCGCGATCACCACGTCGCCTTCGTTCTCGCGCCCGGGGTCGTCCACCACGATCACGGGTTTCCCCCGCCGAAAATCCTGTAGCGCTTCCACCACCGTTTGAAAGGTCACGATCGTCTCCCTCGTTTCATCAGGGCCGCCACCTGCTTGGCCAACACATCGGCTTCAAGGTTGACCTCCTCCCCGGGCCGGGCTTCGCCCAGCGTGGTAACCGCCTCGGTGTGGGGAATGACCGCCACGCCGAACCGGCCGTTCTTCGGTTTCAACAGCGTGAGGCTGATTCCGTCGATGGCCACCGACCCCTTGTCCACAAAGAAATCCTTCATCGCGGGCGGAAAAGCGAAAGTGAACAACCCCCACCCGCTTTCCACGCGGCGCGCCACCAGCCGTCCCACCCCGTCCACATGACCCTGCACCACATGGCCGCCCAGGGGGTCCCCGGCCCGAAGCGCGGGTTCCAGGTTCACCGGTCGGCCCGGCCGCCACCCGCCGATCGTCGTGCGGTCCAAGGTCTCTTGGGACAAATCAAATGCCAGCCGCCGTGATTTTGTTGGGCCGGAAGACCGAACGATGGTCAGGCAGACGCCGTTCACCGCGACGGAATCGCCCACCCGCGCCCGAGCCAACGGCGCCGTGATTTCCAGACGGAGACCCTTTCGCCCCGTTACCCGCCCTTTGGATTGAATGATGCCTGTGAACATGGAATCTCTCTTTTTTAATGCAACGACTCAGATTTCCGGCTTGTTCCCCGTCATAAAAACCCACCCTCTCCCCGGCCCTCTCCCGCGTGCGGGAGAGGGAGACACGTCTTGACCCGAGTCGCACCCTTTTATTTTAAAAATCGGATTCACCAGAAACCGACGACAGGAAACCGTGGATCAACCAATCCTCCCCCAGGAAGGACACCTCGACGTTTTTCAGCCGCGGTCCGTCCGCCGGCAGGGCCCAGCCGCGCCCCTCCAACGAAGTGGGCGCCTGGCGGCCGCCCAAAAAACGGGGGGCCACGAAAAGGTAAACTTCGTCCACGAGACCCGCGGACAAAAAGTGGGCGGCCACCTCCCCGCCTCCCTCCACCAGAATTTGCGCCACCCCCCGTCGGGAAAGCGCCGAGAGCAATCTCTCAGGATCGACGCCCGGCTTCCTTCCGGGAAGGGAAATCACCTGGGCCCCCGCCCGTTCCAGCTTCCGAACCCGCGCGGGGGAGGTCCCCCGGCCGGTCAAGACCCACGTCGGGGATTCCGGTCCGAACACTTTCGCTTTCCCCGACAAATCAAGGGAACCCGATAGAACGACCCGAACCGGATCCGGCCCGGCCCCATGGCTGGTCAACCGGGGATCGTCCCGGCGGACGGTTTCCCCCCCGACCAGAACCGCGTCGGACTCCGCCCGCAGGCGATGGCCCAAGGCCCGCGCCCGAGGTCCCGTGATCCAGCGGGAGGCGCCGGTGCGAGAAGCGATCTTGCCGTCCAACGTTTGGGCCAGTTTTAAAATCACGTGGGGCCGGCCCCGCTGGTGACGGGAAAAAAAACCGCGGTTCAGCTCTTCCGTCCGATGGGCCAAAAGCCCCGAAGCCACCCGCACTCCCGCTCGGCGCAAAGCCGCGAATCCCCGGCCGCGGAAGCGGGGGTTGGGATCGGAGGCGCCCGCCACCACCCGCGCGACGCCCGCCTGAATAACGGATCGGGCGCAGGGCGGCGTTTTACCCCAATGGGGACAAGGTTCCAACGTCACATACATCGTGGCCCCGCGCGCCCGCCCGCCGGCTTGGGCCAGCGCCCGCACTTCCCCGTGGGGCCCTCCAAAACGATCGTGCCACCCCTCGCCCACCACCCGTCCCCCTTGGACGATCACGCACCCCACGAGGGGATTTGGGTGAGCGCGAAGCCTCCCGCGCTCGCTGAGAGCGAGCGCCTGGAGCATCCATTTTTCATCTTGGGGACGGAACACGGCCGGGGAGAGAGGACGACATCAATGGAAAAAAAGCGAAATGATCATAAAATCCCCGGCCTCGATCAATCGAGGCGCTTCAGTTGAACGGGGTTATTTTAGCTTTTTAGAGGGGGGCGGTTCAATGCGCCTGAAGACAGCGGCGGCCCCAAAGCGGTGCGGATCGCGGTTTGAAAGGTGGCCAGGTCGATGGGCTTGTGCAAGAGATGGAGACCGCGCGCCTCGATGTCCTGAACAATGGTCCCGTTCAGGACGTCTCCGGTCATGAAGAGAAAAGCGGGCCGGGGATGACTCGTCCACAGGCTCCAGTTTTCGTAGAGAGAAAACCCGGTCCCTTCCCCGAGACGAACATCGGTGACCACCAAATCGAAGGAGGCTTGGGCCGCTTTGCTGATGGCGTCTTTGAGCGAGCCGGCCACCTCCAAACGATTCCCCTCCGATTGGATCACCTTGGTCAAGAAACCCAGGACGTCGGGCTCGTCGTCCACCAAGAGGATGGCTTTGCCGCGGACCGAGGGGAGCCGGGGCGCCGCCGCGGCGGCCGGGGCCAGCGCCTCCCGGGACGCGGGGAGTTCAAACCAAAACGTCGTGCCGCACCCCAGTTCTGTTGTAAAACCGATTTTTCCCCCGTGGTCTTCCACGATTTGACGACACACCGGAAGGCCCAACCCCGTTCCGCGGCCCTCGGCCTTGGTGGTAAAAAAAGGCTCGAAGAGCCGATCGCGAGCGGACTCGGGGACGCCGGGGCCGTTGTCCGTCACCTCCACTCGGACGAAACCCGTGGGGAGCTCCCGCGCCGAGAGGCGGATGGTTTTTTTCCCCGCTCCCACGCCCATGGCGTCGCAGGCGTTGTTCATGAGATTCACAAACACTTGCTGAACCTGCTGAAGGTTGCCCCGCACTCGAGGAACCCGCGTCGAAATATCCACCTCCACCTCCACGTTGGCGGCTTTCTTCAGTTTGTATTGCAGGAGCTCCCGGGAAGACTGGACCACGTGGGCCAGATCCACGGGCCGCTTTTCAATGTCCCCCTGCCGCACGAACAGGAGAAGGTTTTCGATAATTTTCTGGCACCGCATGGCGTTCTCCGTGATGATCCGGAGATCGTTCAACACATCCTTCGGCTCCAACACGGCGGAGCCGTCGGCGCGCTCCAGCCGTTCCCGCATGTCGTCGCTCAATATATCGGAATAGCCCACCACGGCCTGCAGGGGGTTGTTGAGTTCGTGGGCGATGCCGGAAATCAGTTGTCCAACGGCGGAAAGCTTCTCGGAATGGATGAGCTGTTGCTGGAGGCGGCGCGATTCCGTGACGTCGCGAATCACGAGGGTCCACTCTTTGTTCATCCAAAAGTCCTGGTGCTGACCGCCCCAGGACACCGAAAGATCCAGCGGCCGCCCGTCTTTGCCCTGCCCCGGGATGGAGAAGTCCCGCACGGACCCCTTTTCCATGACCTGGTTTAAGAGCCGCTTGAACTCCACCCCCGCATTTTTCGGGAAGAGGATCGTGAGCGGCTTGCCCAGCGCGTCTCCCGCCGAAAATCCGAAAATCTTTTCCGCGCCGCGGTTCCAGGTGCTCACCCAATGTTCGCGCGACAAACCGATCACAGCCTCGGGGGAATTTTCCAACACGGTGCGGAGTTTTGATTCGCTCTCGGCCAAGTTTTGGAAGAGGTTCGCGTTTTCCAGCGCCAACCCGACGGCGTTGGCATACAACATCAGACCATCCCGGTCGGCATCGGTAAAGGGGCGGTTGGTGGAAAAATTATCGGCGGTGATGATCCCCAAAACCCGGTCCTTGCCGCAGATGGGCGCCATGCAGAACTCGTGTGTTTTGGCCTCGGAAACAAAGACGGGGTTGACGCGGGGGTCCCGGGAAGGCTCCTTGACCACCACGGCTTTGCGGTGGCGGATGACTTCGTTCAGGATATCGTCGCTCCCGAGGGAAACGCGGCGTTTTTTGAAGGCGATCTCGGAAAATCCGGCCGGGTCGGACCCGAACAGATAACGCCCCACAATTTCTTTGTGGACGTGGTCCACCCAGTACATGCCGGTACGATCGAACCCGAACCCCCGGGCCACCGCTTCCAGGCAGGTGCGGAGCACGGTTTCCTCCTCCTGCCGCTGGATCACGGCCTCCTCCATGTCGCGGAGCGCCGTGGCCTGGCGGAGGCGTTGTTCCAGCTCTTTGTTCCGGATCTCCAAGGTCTCGGCCATGCGGTTAAAGGAAGCGGCCAGAACATCCAGTTCCACGCTTTTCAAACTCGCGAAGCGAAACGTCAAATCTCCCGAAGCGAAACGTTTGGTGCCTTCCACCATGCCCCGGATGGGATCCATGAGGTCCGACACCCGGTGAACGATCAGTCCCATCAGAAAGAGGGTGGCGGCGATGGAAAAAAGGATGGTGGCCCAGAGGATGTTGGTCAACGGACGGGCCAAGAACTCCCGCGCCGGCACGGTGACCACCAACCGCCAGCGCCACCCGTCCTCCCCCTCGCGGATCGGCATCTCCCCCCGAATGACGGACCCGGAACGAGTCCGCGCCGGCCCCAGGAGGCGTTGGCCGTCGAAGTCCTCGATGAAGGCGCCGCCGTTTTTCCCCACCTGGACGCCCCGCAAAATATTTTCCACGGCCTCCATATCGCAATCCGTGATGACGGCTCCCAAGAAAATATTGGAATCGTCAAAAACCGGCTTGGCGTAGCGCATCACCAGCCGCCCGCCGGCAACGGCATTTTGGAGGAGCGGGGGGAACCTTTTTCCCCGCCGGAGGTGGTCCAGGAAGGCCACCGGAAAGGAGGCCCCGTAACTTTCGGGGGAAATCGTGGAACGGAGGGAACAAACCCGCTTGCCGTCCGGACCGATGTAGGAAATGTCGTAATAGACCTTGGACCGCTGGGAAAAACTCTTGAAATACCGTTCCAACTCCCGGCGACAAATTTCAGCTTCCTGCCCCAGACCGAACCCTCGGTTTTTATTGTAGTCGGAGATGAGAGGCGTTTCGGAAACGGAGTCGAGGTCGTTGAGGCGTTGCTGAAAAAAAGCCTCGAGGGTCCGGGCCGTGTTCTCGGCCTCAGCCTTGATGACTTGGCGGACACTGTTGACGATCTGCCGACGGACCAAGCTGTAACTGAAAGCGCCGAGAAAAACCGTCACCACGACCACCGCGGGCAATACAGGAGCCAGAAGGCGACGGCTGAGCGTTCTCCCTCGGAACAAGGAGGCCCAACCGCCCATATTCGCCCAGCCCGGCGTCTTGATGAACTTCGACCAAAATCCCTTCACACCGCCCTCCCCACCCGCCACGCCTTTCGGCCGAGCGATGCTCTTCCCGTTCGAAAATCCCCGGGAGCCCGGCGATCGGGGCCCCTCAAAAACATCACCCCCTCCCCGCAAGATCCAAGGAGGGATTTCCCATCAACTATAAGGGGAGTTCTCTAGAAATGCAAGAGTTTTTATTGTGCCGATTCAGGGTCGCGGCCAAGCGGAAAACCTTCCGGAGATCGAAGACGTTTCGGGTTTTCCTACATGCCGGGAAGTTTCATCCCTTTCATCATTTCCATGGCTTTCGAAGCGGCCTCCCGCTTGACGGCCTCGGCGGTTTCGGTGAGGAGGGCCGCCAGAGCCTTTTCGACCACCGTTTTTTGGGCCGGGTTTAATAAACTGTCATCAATGAAAAGGCTTTCGACCCGGTGGTTCCCGTCTACCACGATCCGAAGTTTTCCACCCAAAGCGGACTTCTCCACCCGGGTTTCCCCCAAGCGCCGTTCCGCCTCCTGGGCCATCTTGCGCATGTCCATCAACTGCTTCATTTTTTCAAACATGGCTCATCCTTTCCTCGTAATGGGCGACAAATCTTTGGGGACCGGACCGCCCCAGCGGACGCGGTCGGGCGCGACGATGGCTCGATAAACCAAAATTTCAACCCCCCGCTCTTCGGCCCGGCGGAGAGTGTCCCCATAAACCGGGTCGATGTCGTCGGCGGGCCGGAAAATTGTTCCGTCCGGCCGCTGGACCACGAACAGGAGCGCCGCCCGGTCGCCTTTTACTGCCACGCGGATCAGTTCCTCTAAATGTTTCGTTCCCCGCTCCGACACCGCGTCGGGGAACCGGATGGCGTCGCCCTCGGCCCAGCTCACTCTTTTGATTTCCACCCACAACCGGCCCGGGGGGCCCTCGAGACAAAGATCCAAGCGGCTGTGGACCCCGGTGCGAACCTCGCGACGCACGGTGGGATAGCTGATGAACTCGGGGATCATCCCGTATTGGGCCGCCCGAGCGGCCAGACCGTTCGGGATCCCCGTATTCACCCCTACCCAGCCGGCGTCCATCCGGATCATCTCCCAAGTGTAGCGGTGTTTTCGTCCCGGGTCGGGGTGGTAACTGAGCGCCACGGGCCGGCCGGGCTCGGAACAACTTTTCATGCTCCCGGTGTTCGGACAGTGCGCCGTGATGACCCGGCCGGAATCCAGGCGCACATCGGCCAAGAACCGTTTGTACCTTTTAATGAGAACCCCAAACGCCAGCGAAGGCGAGAAAACTATTTCAGCTTCCACAGATTCCACAACTCCTCGTTAATGGCGTCCACGTCTTTGGGATCCAGCCGCCCGGCGGAGCGCGGTTTGGACGGGCCCGCCCCGGCGGAAAGGAAATCCTTCACCGCCAACACCCGAGCGCCCACCCCGCGCACCCAGCGCTGGATGGCGCGATCGTCGGTGACGACCACGGCCTCCGCGGGGTTCGACAGTTCGTCCACCAAGTCTTTGATCACTTGGTCCGCGTCCTTGCCCGGCGAAAAGATCACCCGCGTGGTTCCCGGCCAACCCGGGGAGGAAACGTCGGCCCGACCGTCGAAAACCACCGTGACGCGGTGGGAAGCGCTTCCCTGGGGACGGCGGTCTTCGATAAAACGCAAAAGTTTCTCCCGCCGGTCCCGAAGCGCGCCGGAAGCCAGAACCTCCGACTGGCAAATCACATTATAGCCATCGATGACGAAGTGGGCCACGGCGTCAACCGGTCCGGAGCCGCCGACCGAGCCGTTTCTCCACCGCGCGGGTCTTCCCCTCCAGGGCGCCCCGCCGGCCCCGACGGTAGTCCACCTTGAGGGTGACCGCCAGGCGGGGGCAATCCCGGCGCATTCTCTCAAAACATTTCTTGACGACCTTGAAAACCGTATCCCATTCCCCCTCCAAAACGGTGCCCATGGCGTTCAACCGATAGGGAACGCGGCTCCGATCCACAATGTCCAAAGACCGCGCGACGTATTTTCCCACGCTCTCGCCCTGACCTATAGGAAACATGCTGAATTCCAGAAGAACCATCCCGCCCCCTTTTTCCTCATCATACGGCAATCGAGCCCAAGCCACAACCGGCTTTTTGCACCTGGCCAGGCCCCGCCCAAGGTGGTATCATGACGGGCCATGAAATGGGCATCCGCTCTTTCGGCCGAGCGACGGTTGGAATCGGCCATCAAAGAAGCGGCGGCGACCGTCAAGCAACAGCTGGGCGGGGCGGCGCCGGACTTCGCGGCCCTTTTTGTCTCCCGGTCCTTTGCGGGCCGGTATGAAGAGGCGAACGCCCTGTTGGCCGATCGCCTCCCCTCCCGGGTCCTGATCGGGGCCAGCGCGGCCGGCGTCATCGGCGACGGGAGGGAACTGGAATCCAAACCTGGCGTCAGCCTGACCGCCGCCGTGCTTCCGGACGTGAAACTCCGCGCGTTTTCCGTTCAAGACGAGGACCTGCCGGACCTCGACGATTCGCCCCGCTCCTGGGAAAAATTGGTGGGAGTTCGCGCCGCGGAAAACCCTCAGTTCGTTTTCCTCGCCGACCCTTTTTCCATCCGCTTGGACCATTTTCTTCCGGGAATGGATTTTGCCTTTCCCAAAGCCGCGAAGGTGGGCGGAGCGGCCTCCGGAGCCACGGAACCGGGAAAGAATGCCCTCTACCTGAACACCCTTTGCCTGAGATCTGGCCTCGTGGGCGTGGCCATGACGGGGAACCTGGAAGTGGAAACCATCGTCGCCCAGGGTTGCCGCCCCATCGGGAAACCCCTCCACATCACGGAATGCAAAGAAAACGCGCTGATTTCCGTCGAAGGAAAACCCCCGGTGGAAATCCTGCAGGACCTTTTCAAGGGACTCCCCGATCGGGACCGACAGCTGATGAAACAAGCGCTCTTTGTCGGCATCGCCATGACCTCCTCCCAAGAACAACTAAAGCCGGGAGATTTCCTGATCCGGAACATCATCGGCGTCGACAACGAAACCGGCGCTCTGGCCGTGGGATCGCCCCTCCGCCAAGGACAGACCGTCCAGTTCCACCTGCGCGACGCGCGGAGCTCCACGGAGGACCTCCGGGCCGTGTTTCATCAGGCCGGAACGGCAAAAATGGAAACCCGCGGCGCTCTGCTGTTTTCCTGCGTGGGGCGGGGGCAAGCGCTTTTCGGAGAGCCGAACCACGATTCCGGTTTTTTCCGTCAGAACGTGGGGCCGGTCCCGCTGGGGGGCTTCTTTTGCAACGGCGAAATCGGGCCCGTGGGCGGGACCACCTACCTGCACGGATACACCAGCTGTTTCGGATTGTTCCGGCCAAAGAAATGAAAAAAATCACGGCCCTCTTCATGAGCGGTTGGATGGTCGGGGGATCCCTCCTTCACGCGGCGCCGCCGGCCACCGTGGACGAACGGATGAACCGGATGATCGACGACGCTTTGGTCGCCCTCTACAATTTGGATTACCCGGGATCCAAAGCCGCTTTCCAAAAATTGTCCGAGCTCTATCCCGACCACCCCATCGGACGCTACGGACTCACCACCGCCCTTTGGTGGGAACTGACGAACGAATACGACGAAAAGAACGACGTCCTGGAAAAAGAGTTCATGGTCGAAGCCGACCGGACCATCGAGATGACCCGAACGATGGTCAAGCGGGGCGACCCTTCCGGCGTGGGGCGCCTCTGCCTGGGAGGCTCCCTGGGTCTCAAAGCCCGTTGGGACGCCATCCAAGGCCATTGGCTGGCCGCCTACCGGAGCGGGAAACAAGCCTACGACCTTCAAACGGAAGCCGCCCGTATCAACCCCGAGCTTTACGACGCCTATCTTGGGCCGGGGATTTTCCATTACTACGTGGCGGTCCTTCCCTCGGCGGTCAAGGTGTTCGCCCGCATGGTTTTCGGCGGCTCCAAATCCCAGGGGTTGGAGGAGATCCGGTTGGCCATGAACAAGGGCCGATTCTCTAAAACCGCCGCGCTCCTCTTCCTGGTGAACATTTACACCAATAACGAGAAGGACCCGGCGGCCGCCCTGGTTCTGATCCGCGACGGGCGGAAACAATTCCCGGACAGCCCGTTCTTCCATTTCATCGAACTCCTCATCCTGGAAGAAGCGCGGGACTGGAACGGATTGGAAGCCGGGGCGACGGATTTCCTCGCCCGCGTTCATGATCAACATCCCCATTACGGCCCGCGTTTTGAACATCGGGGTCTTTTCGCCCTTTCCAACAGTTACTTGGGAAAGGGCGAAACAGAAAGGGCTTTGGCTCTCTACAGCCGCATCCTGGCGGATTTCGCCTTTGAGGACCGTTGGATTACGTTGACCTATTTGAACCGGGGAAAAGCGCTGGATCAGATGGGTCGCCGGGAAGACGCCCTGGCCGATTACCGCGCCGTCTTAAAACGCCGCGATGTGTGGCAACTGCACGACAAAGCGAAGGCCTTGATCCGGCGGCCCTACACGCCCCCCCCGCCGACGTCCGCCCGTCCATGAAGCGGCGAACTCGCTGGGTGCTGAGTTCCGCCTGGGCCCTGGCGGTAATCACGTTGATGGCGGCCACGGCCCGCTATCTTCGGGACTCTGTCAATAACGTCTTCCTTCTTCGTTCGGCCGGGGTTTCCCAACGGGCGCACTCGAGCCTGCAAGAATCCCTCGAAAGACAGGTGGGGAATCTCGGGGATCTGGCGGAGGGATTGGGTCAGGACGCGGGGTTGGACGAAACCAGTTTCCAGGAGAAAGCCGTGAGGTTTCTGCGGGACGCCCCGATGTTTTCCGCGGTCACCTTTCTAAACGAAAAATTTAACCGGGAATGGGTGTTCCCTTTTTCCGCCACCCAAGGAACCCTGGGAACCGAGATGAAAACCCACTCGGACGCTTCGGCCACGGCCCAGCGATCCATCGAAACGGGTCGGCCCGCGGCATCGGGACTGGTGAGCCTCTTGCAAGGCGGCGCGGGAATCCTCGTGTACGCCCCGGTGTTCCGGAGCGCCCTCTGGGGAGGCCTGGTGGAAGGACCCGTCCAGATCGCGCGGGTGGCCATGGACCTGATCGAACCGTCGGTCGGGCTTGGGTTCCACTACGCCATTATCGACGAGCGCCAGGGCCGGGAAATCTATTCCACCCTGACGCCTGCCGACCGCGCCCGGACGCCGGCGTACGACGCCTATTTCACCTTGCCCATGGCGGACCGAAATTGGTGGGTGGTGCTCCACCCCCCGACGACGCCTCCGGCCCTGGCCATCGTCGCGGGGGCGCTCAGCGCCGAAGCGGTGATGGGCGCGTTGATTTATTATCTCTGGAGGAGGCGGCGATGAAACGATTCCTATGGACGGCGGCACTGGCGTTTTGGGGATGGACCCTGCGGGGAGCGGAACCTTTTGATGTCGCCGTGGAGGGGCCCACCCGGGGCGATCCCTTGATTTTACAAGGAAACTTCACCGCGCCCGCCTCGTCGGGAGCCCCCGTCCTGGTCATGATCCACGGAGTGGGGAGCACCCGGGCCGAATGGGCCCCGTTGGTCCGCCAAGCCGCGGGCCGGGGGTGGGGCGCCCTGGCCTTCGACCTCCGCGGACACGGGCGAAGCCGAGCGACCCTGGCCGGGAAAACGGTGGATTACGAAGAACCCCGAAACGGACGCAACCCCGCCTTCTGGGAAACTTTTCCGGGAGATCTGGAACAGGTGATTGCCGCCCTGGAAAAAAAGACCGGGGTGGCTCAGGGCCAAATCGTATTGGTCGGCGCGAGTTTAGGAGCCAATGTGGCCCTGGACGTGGCGGCGCGCGTGAAGGGCTTCCGCGCTCTGGTCCTTCTTTCTCCGGGGCTCGAGTATGCGGGGATTAACGCCGAGGGGCCCATGGCGGCGCTCGCCACCCCCACCCTCCTCATTGCCGCGGAACCCGACCTCTACGCTTTCACCAGCGGCGAGCGGCTTCGCACCCTGGCGCCCCCCGACCTCTTAACCTGGAAACCCCTGGTGATGGGAACCCCCCAGGGCGCCCACGGCACCCAGCTTTTCGACGGGCACCTCGAAGGAAAAATCTTGGACTGGATCGCCCGGCCGCCCGTCAAAAAGGCTGCCCCCAAAAAGTCGCCGGCCAAAGTCAAAAGGTGCCGTTTTCTCGTTTTCTAAAAAGAGACGTTGAACCCGGCTCACCTGTGAGCCGGACAGCGTGACGCCCCCCGCATTTTTGCCCTGGATCAAAACCTGGAAAGCGCCGCCGAAAGCGTGCGGATGGACCAACTGTTGAATCTGCTTCGCCACCCGGGGCCGCTCTTCCTCGTCCGCTTCCTCGACGGCGGTCCGCAACACCCGCTCCCCGGCCGCTAGAAAATAGGCCCCCTGCCGGGCGTAGACCAAGGGGATCAGCTCCCGCGCTTGCCCCAACCGCGCCAGCCGGGTGAAATCCACGTGGGCGGTGATGTCCCGCTCTCCGATTTCGGAAAAGGCATCGTCCCCCACGTCGTGGCGGGCGAAGGTTCGCCGGGTCCCGCGGGGCCGAAGGTCCCCCGCCAGTTCCAGGGCCGCTCCCCCATAATCGACGGTGAAAACAAAACCCCGAGAGAGAACCCGGGAAACTTCCTCCACCGCGTCCTCCATCGCCAGAGAGACCTCCGCTTCCTGGTCTTCCCCCCAAGGTCACGCCCGACCCATTAAATGCCTCCGCCACGCCCGGGGAAAGGGGACCGGGCCGCTCGAAGAGCTTTCCTCCGGCTTCCTCGACCCAAAGTTCCCACAAACGGCCCTCTTTCCATCGGACGCGGTGAAAGGGGAGGGCGTCAAAAAATTCATTGGAATAAACACAGCCTTCCACCCCGGCCGTGTGTTCCATTTCCTCCAAACAGGCATGCAGTTGAACGCGACCGTAACGGGAAAGCCGTCGGCGGGCGGCCTGGCGCGCCACGGGGCTGGCTTCCACCACATGAAGAGTGACCCGGCGGTCCCGGCCCATTTCTTCCAAGGCCCGAAGAACCGATTCCGCCAACGATCCATCGGATCCGCCCAGTTCCACCAGGGTGAATTTTTCCGACCCCAAGGCGTCCCACATTTCAACGAAACTTTCCGCCAGAAGCCGCCCGAAAAGCGGGCCCGCCTGGACGTTGGTGACGAAATCACCGCCGCGGCCCGTGCGGATCTTCGTCATGTAGTAACCGTGGGTGGGATGGGTGAGGGCCCACCCCATGAATTCGGCAAAGGTCACCCGGCCCCGACGGCGGACCTCCGCCCGAACGATTTCATCCAAGGAACTCACGGCTTTCCCTCCACCCCCAGTTCAATTTCCCGGAGAACCAAAGCGTCCGTCTCGCTCCTCCGAGCCGACTTCAGAGCGGCCCTCGCCCAGCCTTCACGCGATTGCCCCAGAGACCAGGCGGCATGTCCCCGCACCATGGGCTCGGGGTCCTCACGCAAAACGCCGAGAAGGTCGTCCTTCAAACTCTCCCACGCCTCGCGATGGGCGGCCGCCAGACAAGCGTTCCGGACAAGCCCCGCGCGCTTGGCCCTCCACAACGGCGTGCCGGCGAAACGGGAGCGAAAGGCCTCGGGGGTCCGGAGCCGAAGGATGTCCTTAAGACCCAACCAAGGACCGGACCCCTGATCCGAGGAAAATTCCGGCCATCGAGCCTCCAGGGGCCGCGCGTTAAAGGGACAAACGTCCTGACAGTCGTCGCACCCAAAAACCCAATCCCCGAACCGAGCCCGAAGTTCCCGGGGGATCCAGCCTCGATTCTCGATGGTGTGGTAGGCGACGCAGAGGCGGGCATCTAAACTAAAAGGGGTGTCCAGCGCCCCCGTCGGACAGCGCTCCGCGCAGGCGGCGCAAGACCCGCACCCTTGAGGTTGGGCGGGTTCCGAGGGGAGCTCCAGGTTGACCACCAGATTGGCCAAGAAGAGGACGGATCCAACCCCGGGGATAATGAGGTTGGTGTTTTTTCCAATGAAGCCGAGACCCGATCGGCGGGCAAAGGCGCGCTCCAGGAAAGGCTGGGCGTCCACACTGGGTCGGGCGACCACGCCGCCGAACTCCCGAACCAACGCCGCTTTGAACCGCTCCAAACGGGCTTCAATCACCGGATGGTAGTCGGCCCCCCAGGCGTAGCGGGCCACCCGCCCGTAGGCCTGGCCCGGGGCGGGAGGCAGGGGCCCCGCGCGATAAGAAACCGCCAGGGAAATGACCGACCGAGCCTCCGTTAAAAACGCCCGCGGGGACGCGCGCCGGGTCGGATCCCGCGTGAGCCAGGCCATGCCCGCGCCCTTGCCCTCCCGGGACCAAGAATCCAACCGCTCTCCGTCTTCCAGCGCGGATTCCGCCCCCGTGAACGACACGCGGTCAAACCCGAGGTCCTGGGCCAACGCGCGCACCCGTTCCGCCGCTGCGCTCGTCATCGCCGGGGAAGCCCCCCGAGGATCCGGAGGAGCCGTTCCGGATAGTTGGACGCGATGGCCTGAACCCCCAGGGCCGCCGCTCGCCGAAGGTCGCCAGGGGTGTTGACCGTCCAGGTTCCCACAAACCATCCGCGCCGACGGGCCTCCTCCATCAAAGCCTTCGTCACCAAATGGAACCGGGGAAAAATCGCGTCCGCCCGGGTCCGCCTCATGCGTTGGAGAAGATCCCGAAGCGGCGCGCTGAACAACAGTCCCGACCGAAGAGTCGGGCAAAGTCTTTTCACCCGGGCGACCTCCCCGTGGTGAAACGAAATAACGAAAGATCGACGGACCATTCCCGCGCGTTTAACCGCGGACACGACCCCGGGAGCCATCCGGACGGAGGAGGATTTTTTGTTTTTAATTTCCACGATCACCTGGAGCGGCGTCCCCGCCGCGCTCCTTTGGACTTTGGCCCAACGGAGCAGGTCCTCCAACCGCCACAACCGTTCCCCCGCAAACTTATGGCCGAACCAGCCGCCGGCGTCCAACGTTTTGAGTTCCGCCCAGATTTTCCGGGCCACGGGGCCCCGGCCGTCGGTGGTCCGGTCCAATATATCGTCGTGGATCACCACGAGCCGTCGATCTCTGGAGAATTGGACATCGCACTCCACCGCGTCCGCCCCCAGCCGCCGACCGGCCTCGAAGGACGCCCCGGTGTTCTCCGGCGCGTGCCCCATGGCCCCGCGGTGCCCGATGATGATTAATTTTTTCATGGCTTCCCCGTATTTCATTTTTCCCTGTCCGGGTGCACTCTCTGGATTTCCTGTGCCGACGCCCTGGGCCAGGCTCTAAACAGGCGCATTTTACGTTTTCCAATCCCTCCGCCTTATTAAAATCTTTTATCCTGTTACAAAATTGTTACAACTTTTTAAGGCCATTTTCCAAGCGAATTCGCTAATTTGTCATCCATGGGTTCCCGAACCAACCTCACCCGATGCGTGGCCGCCGCGATTGGGGTCCTTTTTTTCAGCACCAACTGTCTATGGGCCTATTCCCCTGAAACGAATATTTGGGCGGAACGGCGGAAGGGCCGGGAACAGCGGTCCGCCCCGACACTTTTGGCTTCCCTTCCCGACCTGGGTTCCGCCCAATCACTGGGAGGCCAGTTCCCTTCCCCGAATAAAATCGCTCCCTCGTTCTCCCAAAGCAGGGTCCGATCGGTCCCAAAGAATTTCATGGAAGACCACGCGGAACTCCTCCGGGCCATCTCCCCGGCCTACGGCACCCTGCGTCAGGTGTCGCTGGGGCCCAAACCCTCCAAGCTTAGTCCCGTGATCGTCCACATCCAAGACGTTCACCAAAACCTGGATGCGCAAAAAAATATCGGGCGCCTGGTGGGATCCCTTGTCGACGCCCGACAAAGCGGTCTCATCGCCTTGGAGGGAACCTGGGGGGACATCCAACTTCAGCCTTATCGTGACTTCACCCATCGAAAAGCGGTGGAAATGAGCGCCGACTACCTGTTGAAACAAAACAAAATTTCCGGACCCATCCACGCGGCGTTGACCGGAACCGGGTTCCTTCCTCCTTTGATCGGGATCGAGGACCCGGCCCATTACAACGCCAACGTGGAAGCCTATCGCCAAACCGCGCCGCGGATTGAACCCTTGAAAAAAGATTTGGCGAAGAGAAAAATCACCCTGGCCCGAGAGAAGAACCTCGTATTCTCAACCAAACTTAAAGTTTTTGATGCGGCTGTTGAATCCTATCACGAAAACCGTTTGGGTTTTGGGGCTTTTGTCGAAGTTCTAGCCGATCCCTCCTTCCACCTTCCCCTCCCGCCCTCCATTCGCTTGTTCCAGCAAACCTTGTCCTTGGAAAAAACCATGGACTTTAGGCAAGTGGAGAACGAGCGCACCGCCCTGATCCATCAATTGATCCAAAAAATGGACCGCCTGGAAATGGAGGATTTGACCGCCCAAAGCGTGGCTTACCGTTCCGGCGAAATGAGTTACGCCGACTTCTACCGCTACTTGAAAAACGTCTGTTCCAAGGCGGGGTTTTCTTTGGAGTCGTTTCCCGCCATGGGGGAATACATCCGTTACGTCCTTCTGGCCGATGGCATCGACGCTGAAATCCTCCTTGAAGATTTGATGTCGCTGGAACGAAGCGCCTATGCTCAATTGGCCAACACTCCGGAAGCCAGGACGGTCGTGCAAAAAGCCCGGTTCGCTTATCTCGCGGGAAAACTGGTGGATTTCAGCCTCACCCCGGAAGAGTGGAAGGAATACCGTTCCCTGTCCGGTGACATGAAGGAATTATCCGTCTTCGAAGCCTTCTACAGGGAAGCCGATTTCCGAGACCGCGCCATGGCGGCCAACCTGCTGAAAGCCATGCGAGAGGGAAAATCCCCCTCTCCGTCGATCCTGGTGACGGGAGGATATCACACACCGGGCCTGACAGCCCAACTCACCCAAGCCGGCGCCACCGTCCTCAGCGTCGTCCCGAAAATAGAAAAATTGGACACCGCCCAGGGCTCCACGTATCTATCGGTTTTCACCCAGGAGAAAACCCCGCTGGACCAACTTTTCAAAGGCGAAAAACTTTTCCTCGCTCAGCCTCCGATAGCGCCTCCCGTCCGGCAAATTCTATTACCCGTGGTGACGGTTTTGGCGCTTGTTCTCCTGGGGCAAACCGCCGGAATCATGGATCTGAATGACGCGTTTCACGCGTTAGGCGGCCTCGGCGCCCTGTCCCATCTGAGCGAGACAACCGCGGGACCCGTGAGCGTTTCTCTGGCCGCCGGAGGGGCGGTTTTCCTCGCGCAGGCTTCCGGAACGGCATCCGGGATCACCAACGCCTCCCTGGCGCTTAATCCAAAGACCCCGGGCCTCCGTGAAAATATCCTCGGCCAAATCAAACGCGGGGGGGCGGCCTTTGCGGCGTCTTTGGCGCTCATCGGAACGACGATGGCCGCCACATTCGTCGGATCCCACCAAGACAATAAAACCGGCGGGGCGCGTCTGAGCCGAACCGCCGCCTGGGCGGGAGGCACGCTTCTCCTTCTCACGCCTTTTATTCTCTTCGGCGACGTTTTTTTGACTGGGGTTTCCCTCGACCTGATAAACGAAATTGGCCCTCTGGGCCTGGTCCCTTTCGCCCTCGCCACGGCGGCCCCGCCAACCTCCGAAGAACCGGCGTTCAAACACACCACCGTCATTATCAACGTCCTGGACGCGGGAAGCTACCTGGATGGCGGCCATCTGAACACGAAGCGCGGTATTCCGAAAGCGAAACGGAGTCTGAGGGAACTGAGGGAGTTGGGCATCGGGGAGGTCTATTTGTTCAATGGCGTCTCCACACCGAGCCAAATGGGAATTGAAGTCCATACCACGAAAGACAGGCAATGGCGATTCCGATACGCGGGAAACGCCGTGTCCTTGGTTCACGGCTATCAACCGAAGAGAATGGTCACCGAGGAAGGGATCCTCATGGAAGACTCCAAGGGTTCTAATTTCTCCCGATACGACCCCGCCGAATTAAACCCGAACGTCTTCGATGGAAAAGACAACGGTGAACGTTGGAAAGAAATTCAGGATTTTGCGGAGGAGGCGCATCGCTGGGGAATTAAAGTCAAGATGGATTTGGTGTTATGGATGTCCCCCGACGCGATCACCCCGAAAAACTGGGCCTGGGCCGAGAGCCGATGGAGAGTGCCGGACGAAGAGTCCAATCGGACCGACGAAGAGATTCTGTTCAACCACCCGGGCCACTCTCTTGTGCGTTGGAGCGAGGGGGACAAAAAAGTTCGGGTTCTCGTTGGCAATTTTGGCGTCGGCGCGGACCAGGTCAAGCCTGATTTCGCCAACCCCGACTATCAAAACCACATTAAAGAATACCTCCAACGTCTCGTGGACGCCGGCGTCGATGGCGTCCGTGTCGACATGGCTCACCTGGCGATTTCACCCCAGCGCGACCCGGAATGGAAAACATGGTCGAGCCTTATCCATGAAATCCAATCCTACGCCGCGGCCAAAGGCGCTGAATTCCATTTTCTCATGGAGGCCTACCGGGAACATGAACATTTCGACTGGCGCGATGACTTTCTGCAACATTTTCCAATGGAGTCCGTTTATGACGAGAAACCACATCAGCTGTTGGAGAAGATCGTGTTGGGGGACCCGCATGCGCTGGAGGAACTCAACCGTCACCTGGAGAAGTTGGGAACGAAAAAGGGCCAACATACTTTTTTTGCCACCAATTACGACGACCCCGCTCTGAGAAACATGGCCCGGCGCGACTCCCGGGGTGAGCCCATCGAAAGTCCCCAGGAAGCCTTTCTGGCGCTCGCGTTAACCTATTCCTACTTAAAACAAATTCCATTCCTCGTGGAATGGCGGGATCTTTCATATGAGGAAGGGCAGAATTTCCCTCAAGCCGGCGGGGAGGATTGGGTATGGAACAATTTTCGGCATCCGTTTTTGCGCCAAGCGCGCCGCGGGTATCTCGCCTATCGGCGAGTTTTCCACCGATCCCCCAGACGGAATCTGGTTTTTGAACTCAACTCCCTTTTCAAAGACGCCGAGAACGTTGAGATTTTGGACAACAACAACCGGGAACGGTATTTCTCTTTCGCGGTCAAAACCAAAGACGGACGTTTCGAAATCCGCGTCTTTGATTTTTACCCGCAGAAAGGCGCTGAGCACACGTGGGTCGCGGTTCCCCAAGATTGGCTTGTCCAAAGACCTCAAAGTTCAGGGCCTTTGATGGATAAATGGGAGCAGGAACTGAGAACTTCTTTTTCTTATCGCAACCACGCGGATGATCGGGCCGAAGAGTCTCTCCCCTTGCGGGTGGATTTTGGCCGTTATTACCGACTGCCCTTTTCTTTTGGATCCTCCAGCGTTGCCCGCGTGACTCTTTCGCCTCAAGCCGCGGACCAGAGGAAGACCCTTCAGGGACGTCCTTTGGCCATCAGGAGAACCCGCGAAGCCCTGTGGCGGGGTTTCAGCCCTTTTTACCGAGAGATCTCCCGGTCGGATTTTCTGGTTGGGCGCCCCGATGTCTTTCTCCTGTTGGGGAACCCCGATTTAAAAACGTTCCTGGAATTCGCCAAACGCTATATCGATTCGTATTCGGGCGTGCCCATCGTTTTGGCCGGCGGTCGCGGGAGCGGAACCCGGCCTCTTCTGGCGCGGGTGTTGGCCCACTACAATATCAGCGGTGAACAGTTGCTTGGTGAGTTAAAGACCATGGTTCCCCCCGGGGGACGAACACCGCCCCGGACAGCGGATGAAATCGAAGAGTCCTTCCTTCTCCGTTACGTGTTGACGCGGGAGGGCATTCCCTCCGATCGCCTACACCAGGAAACCGAAGGGTCTCGAAACACCGAGTTGAATTTCATCAACAGCCAGCCGGTCATCGCTCGCGTGACTTCAAACCCCCAACCCCGGGTGGCCGTGGTGACCCGTCCTATCTCGCTCACTCGAATCAAACCCACCGCTGAAAGGGTGACGAGAGAGCGGGGTTACCCATGGCGCCTTTCGCGGTTTAAGGTCTACGACGATCATTTTGAAAAAATGACGGACGGCGAACTGATTGACCTGGTCGCCAACGCCGTGGGCTACCCGCTGGAGGCTTTGGGAAACGCCGGCTTGCTTCCTATCGATGTCCCCGAAAAAGGGTTGAGTTCCGGAAATGAACTCTGGGGGATTCGCACGGAGGCCGGTTTTGATTTCGGCGGATCGGACAAACAACGGATTGAAAAACTTCAAACCCTCCTGGTCAACCACCTGAAGAACGTTCGGCCGCTTCGATACGACCCGGTGTTGATGCGGCTCGAACCGATGGAGAATCCGGGGCAAAACAATCCCACCGGCGGTCTCCTTTACTTCCTGGGCTCACGAGAACATCCGGAACGGGCGTGGTGGACGGAATCCCTGGCTTTGATCCTTTTGGGAAGCGGCCTCGCGGGGGCAGGGGCGATGTGGACCCTGTGGGGCATGAATGGGATGGCCTGGGAAGGATTTCTCCACCCTCTGGGCCTGGCCTTGGCGGGAGAGGCCCCCTCCCTTCTCCGCGTTTTGGGAATTTTTTTCATCGCCGCCCACGTCGCCGAATGGGTGGTTTACCGGTTCTTCGCCAAGGACAGGGCCCCGCCAGTCTCCAACATTTCTTGGTCCATCCTCGTTGCCATTCCTATTTTCGTCATCGCCACATTTCCCCTTCCGGCCCTCTATCTCCTGACCCTCTCCCTGTTTGTCGTCACCGCATGGCATCGGGTGGTCAATTTCTTCGTTCATTCATCTGAAACGAATTTTGAATCGCGTCTTCAACCCTTATTCTTCACCGTCGCGGCCATTTTGTTGGCGGGTCTCGGTTTGGCGGACTGGATCTCCGACGCCAACCTTCTCCAAGAGTTAAGCCTCGGGATTCTCGGCGGGATCGGGCGAGCGGGAACCCCGCCAAACAGCAACGGGTCGGCTCGATCCTTGAATGAAGGCCATTCACTCTCGCATTCATTGTCGTTTTTAGGATTTCGAACCATGGGGATCTTCGCGCCCCTGTCTTATTGGCGGAGCAGATCCGATTGGGGGGTCGGGGATTTCGACACCTTTGCACAAGTGGTGGCTTTCGCCAAGAAAACAAAACAGCGGGTTCTCCAAATCCTCCCGCTTCAGTATCCCACAGCGGACAACTGCCCTTATGCGATTGGAAGCTCTTATATCCTAGACCCGGTCTACATTGGGTTAGAAGATCTTTTCCGACAATTAGGGGTGACGGAGAACAGCGACAAACCCGCTTATAAACGGGCGTGGGGGTTGAGGCAAACGCTAGGGGTGCGAGGAGCGGCATTGGCGAAAGAAGCAATATCCACGAACCACCAAACGAGGGATTTGAAATTGGAGGTTTTGCAGGCTGTATTTCAGGGTTTCAAAACCACCGAATTGGACAAAGAAGAAGGGACCATTTCTCAATTCCTCATCGGAAAAGGCAATCTGGAATTCGGGAAAGGCAGCGAACTTAACCGAAGCTTCAAAACATACTGCGTTGAAAACGCGGAATGGCTGGCCGACCATCTTGTCTTTTTTTCCTTAAGTCGGGAATTCGCGACGGAAGATTTCAGCCAATGGCCGAAAGAGATCGCGACGCGTGATCCCCAGGTGTTGGAGGCACTGAAAGACAAACACCGGGAGGAAATCCTCTTTGGAGCGTTCGTCCAATGGATTATCGCCCGACAAATGTCAGGCGTCGTCCGCCTGGCTCGGGAAGGCGAGGATCCGGTGGACATCATGTTGGACCAACCCTTCGCTTTCGGTTCCGCCGACGTTTGGACCCATTTGCCGGCGTTTCACATCGACCCAACCACGTTGAAACGAGATTTCACCCAGGGGGTGCCTCCCCATCGCTTGGACATCCCCCAGCACTGGCAGTTCACCTTGTTAAAAATGAACGAGCATGGAAAACAATTGTTGCTCGAACGCCTTCGTTACATGCTTCGTTTCAGTTCTATTTTAAGGATCGATCATCTCCTGGGCTATTACGAACTCTATTACATGATGGAAGACACCCGCTGGGAATTCACTTTGGCGAATTTGGGGATATGGGCGGAGGTGGAGCGCGTTTTTAAGGGGGAAGGGGACCCCGCCGAGAAAAGGAGGCGGGTGTACGCCATCGTCCTGGATGCGATGAGAAAAAAGTGCCCCGATGAAATTCGAAGGCCCGCCTTTGATGGGGAAGGCCACCTTCACCCAAATGGAGTCCTGCTCGCGGCCCGCCGGTCCTTTTCCCCGGGGACATACGACCGGACCGATAAGGGTTGGTATTCCCAAAACGCGGCGGAGCATTCCCAAGACCTCCTCTACACCATCCTGACACCCCCCCCTCTCGGCAAGATCGATTACCTTGAAAAATTAATTCGGGAAGAGGGTCAATTCCTTCGTCCCACCGACAGCCTTCGGTTGTGTTTCTTCAACCCCGGGTTCGGCGAGGAGATCTTGTCGTCGTTTATGGCGGAAGCCCAGCGTCAGGGAAAAACTCTCGTGATGGAAAACCTTGGCGCCGTCCCCCCAAAGGTCACCCAGTCGTTGGTGGACATGGGGGCCTCCCAGTTCAAACCCCTTTATTTCGGATTTCAACGGTTCATTGGCGACATGAACGACTATTGGTTTGACCGCGTCGGAACCCTGGATTACGCCTATTTCGGCTTCCACGATACCGTGACCCTGCGCGGATGGTGGACAGGAGAAGGGAAGTGGTCCGGTCAAAAATATTATTTTAAAAACGACACCCAGAAATGGGGCGTTTTGGAATGGCTTAGGGACAAAGGATATCTTTCGCGCCGACCTGACGTCGCCACCCTCGAATGGAGTCGGCCTTTGCAGGAAGGCGTGTTGTCCTCCGTGGCCGACTCCCAAGCCGGAACGGCCCTCTTTCAGGCCCCGGACCTTTTCGGTTCCGGGGAAGAAGGCATCATCAACATTCCCGGGCAAAGCGGATTCTGGACCGCCCGCGCCCCGGTCCCTATCGAGGATTTGATGAGCGCGTCGGAGTCCCCGTCGCCCCGCGTTTCCACCGTGGCCTCGGATGTTGTGGAACTCATCCTCCGACTGTCAAGGATAAAAGCCCGGCATTCTTTTGAACATCAAGCCCGTCCGGGACTTCTCGCCACTCGACCTCCGGTAGGCCCCGGTTCAAAACAAGTCGCTTTCGAAGGCGAATCCTTCCTCCTGGACGCCTCTTATTTAGGCACGGTGCATTCAGCCGAAGTTGTTTTTTCGGATGGTCGTCGGTGGGCCATGACGCCGGTGGGGAACCCCGCGCAGAACCCGCTCCACGTCCAAGTATTCCACGCCAGTATCCCGGCCGAGACAACGACGCTGGGCACCCATGCTTACCAATATTATTTTAATGGTCAGCCTGTTTCGGAGGTCGGTTACTTGGTGGGAATCCGGTCGGGGACGAACACCAACCCCCTTTCGGCGACCTACGGACAGACAGAACCCGTTCCTCCTGGAAAAGAGACAAATCCCCCTTCTTACGACGACATGTTCAAAGGGTTGGAGGAATGGCTGAAACAGCAGCGATGGTTTTTGGCTAAGTCGAGCACATGGGATCACGTCCGCGTCAGCGACCATTTCGTTTTGTCCAACCCATCGGACGGCCCCAGCGTGCATGGGTTCCTCATCCAAGTTCGGACGTCGGATGGGCCCCAGACCTATTATGTCCCCCTTCTCCTCTCGTCGACGCCGAACGGGCTCAAAAACCCCGTCGCTGTTTCCGTTGGGGGAAAATCCATCGTCGTGGCTCCGGCCGAACATACGCAAGCCTATCAACGGGCGCTCTTCCATTATTTATCTGAAACGACCACGCTCACCACGGATCAGGGGAACCGCATCCTATTCGAGGGGACCCAGGCAACGGGGCTGTCTGGACGGCTGTCCACGCCCCGAGACCTGATGGCGGGGACGGGGAAAACATCCTCCAACGTTTTGACGGAGGTGAAATTGGAAGAAACGCCTCTTGTCGTAAAAACCCTCAAGCGGGTGGGCGGGGACACTGAACCTGAAATGTACGCCGCCCTCGCCGGTCAACGATTCCCCCATATGGTGGCGTTCCGCGGAGGCGTCGTTTTTGAAGGCAAAGACGGACAACGGATTCCCCTCTGCCTGGTGATTGAGAAAAACAACGGTCCTCCCGGCTTTGAAAAATGGGAGGCTTCCTCCGGTTACCAAATTTGGACTTTGTTTTCCCATGCCGTCCAACAGTTTCTTGAGACGGGCGACCCGAACTCCTTTAAGAAGGCGTTGGAGGATAAAATCGGCTCAGGACCCACGTTCGGCGAGCTCATCTCGGTTTTGGGAGAAACCATCGCCGATCTCCATATCGCGTTGGCGGCAAGCGAAGAAGCAGGATTCGGGCGGACCTCAGCGACTCCGAACGAAGTCCGGTCGAGGTTCTTGCGAGAGGCTCAAGCCCGAGCCCATCACGTTCTCGCCAAAACGGCCGGACGGGGGGGCCGTGTATGCCGATGTCCGCCAAGGTCTTTATTTATTTTCCCCGAATCAATTAAAACGCTCGGGTCGGCCTTGGAATCCCAACCCTCGGTGGGTCTCTCCCGGGTCCATGGGGATATGCAACTGGACCAGATCGTGCTCGGTCCGGATTACCGGCTGAGGGTTCTGGATTTTGGCGGGGCTCCGCTGTCTTCTCTTGAAGAGCGCCGGCGTAAAACATTGCCGGCGGACGATGTGGCCGGCCTGCTACGCGCCTTTGGTTACATTAAATACGCGGTATTAAACAAGGCTCTCTCGGTCGACATGGAACGGCTTTTTCACCTTCTCAACGACCCGAGAGCCGAGGCGGGGGCCGAAAAGGACGTCGTTGCCTTGCTTTCTTTCGCTGACCAGGTTGAACGCGAAATGGGCCAACGCTTGGTGGACTCCTATTTAAAAACCATCGAGAAGCGCCAAAAGGAACACCTCTTTCTCCCGCATTGGGATTCGAGTCACATGAAGCTTCTCATCGATTGGGCCGTTTTATCCCGAGCTCTGTATGAACTCGAATACGAGGTGTCGGCCCGACCGGATGAAGAACAAGCCGTCATTCCGCTGGAGACCGTTGTCCGTTGGGGGAGGGCCCCAAAAACACCAACGATCCCTGGCCCGGGCCATCGCCGCGCGACGAGCCTGTGGGGAGTCAAGTTGGCCGAAGTCCTGTTTGGCGCGGGGGTCGGGGTTGACCGGGTTGGAAAGATCTACAAAGCCCTGGCGCCGTTGATTGGAACCGGGCTGGCCATCACCACCACCGCATTGGCCTGGACTGGGTTGGCTTTCCTCGATGGTTCCGCCATCGTCAGCGTCGTCGCCCCTCTGGTGGGCGCCGTTTTTGGATCGGTGTTCTTGGCCTCCCACTCCCACCACCTCCTCCCCGTTTCCTGGCTCCCCAAAACCCTTTCCCCCAAAGACATCAGCCTTCGCAACGTCCTGTCCATGTCCACCCTTTACACGGCGGCCATCACCCTGTCCTTGTGGGGAATCTTCGACGTCTCGACCCTTGGCCTGAGCGCCGACCAGATCAGAACACTCTCCCTATTCATTTGGCCCATCGCCTGCCTTGCCCACGCTTTATTTGACGGCGGAACCCGCCAAGGCAAGCGTTTATTGAAAAAAATGACGGCGTCCTTAAATTCAAAATCCTATAACGACGTTTTATGGACAGGGGTGGGGAAAGGCATGGCTCTGATGCTACTCCCCTTAGCCCTCCTATTGCTCGGGCTTCAAATTCCTTTTGTCAGGGCCGGATCACCGGGGCCGATCTTTTATTTTCACCCGCGCGCTGGGCACAACGGCCGCCAGATTAAGGTTCTTAAAATTCGAACCATGACGAGGGGGAACGATCCTAACGGCCCCCCTTATCTGACCCCCTTTGGGCGGGTGATACGCCCCATCGGCCTTGATGAAATCCCCCAAATCTTTTCCATCATTACGGGAAAGACGCGATGGTTCGGCGCCCGTTACATGCCAAACGAAATAGCCGAGATCGACCCGGAGGGATCTTTGTTTCGAGTGGCCCACGCCGGCATTTTAAGTTCCCATTATTTATCAACGGAAAGAGCCGAATGCGTCGACGGCAACTTTATTCCGCTTTACAAATCTCGCCTGGCAGGAGACCTAAAGGACGTTCGAGAAAAATCCGTCCGCTACCGGACCCTCCTTTTTTTCAAAATCGCGGAGAGATGGCTCCAAAACCTTTCCATATCCTTCCTTCGCCTAAAAATCGGGCCTTGGCGAGGTTTGCCGGTCCACCCTATAATAACGCCCCTTCCCCCGGGGGCCACGCTCCGTATCGGCGTGTCCGAAAAGGCATTCGCTGAAGATGGATTGTCCGTTGCCGATATCAACCGAAGGGAAAACCATCTCTTGGTCCGCGGCCAGCCCATCCCGGTGGAAATGGCCCGGCAAACTCTTGAAAATATTCGGGTCAAAACCTCTGCCCTTAGCAAAGCCGTCGGCATGAAAGGGGACCCCTCTTCCATCGGGCTGGCGACAAGCAATGTGGGAGTAAATACCGGGTATTTCATTTATCGCCAAGGGAAATTGTTCAGGAACGCCAGGGAGAAGGACGTCGGCACCCCTCACCTTTGGCTGGGAACGACCAAGGGAGGGGAGACCGCTTTTCGAACGCTGCGGTTCCAAAAAGAGAAGAAAGACTGGATTCCCTACGGAGAGAACGATGCCCCGGTGAGAGATCTCGCGGCGGCCTTCCGAGGTCCCGTGCTGATTGAGGATGGAACCCCCGCGATCAACCCCGATGAGTGGGACGATATCCGCCACCTTTTCCGCCTCCCTGTATTTTCCAATCTCCCCAACTTCCCGGGCGGGGGGCTCACCTGGGGCCTGGCCGATGGAAAAGGCGAACTCCACCAAAATGCGGATCTCCGACGTCGCGCTTTCAATGGAGAGGCCGTCACTCTTTCCCTGGAACCCCTAGGGGCCGTTGGGCTTGATCTCCCCCGGGTCGAAGAAAAATTTCGGGAGTGGGGTTACCAGAGGAAAAAGGAAACCTTGGAAGTCAAAAAGCCCGGCGACTACTTCATGGACGAGCTCAAGAACACGGCCACCGTTCGATTATTGCCAGGGTTTCATCCCCACACCGTCATCGGCGAGGACAAGGACAAACGCCTGGTGGTCGTGACGGTTTTGGGAGAGACGAACCAACGCGGTGCCGATCTGCGCCAGTTGGCGGCCGCGTTGGCGAAACAAGGGGTTCGCCGCGCCCTCATGGTCGCCAATGGGAAGGACGTCCTGGTTCTCCAAGCCTCCGGCCAGCTGGCGGTCAAAAACGTTCGCCGAAAGGTTTCAGCTTTGCTGGCTTTATTCCCGCCGTCCGGTTCGGGTCCATCAACGCAAGACGGGTCAACACCTTCCAATCGGAGAACGTCCCCCGATCTCAACCAACGGGTGGAATCACCTGAGCCGAAAGACGTTCAAGAGAACTGGCAACCCATTCGTTTTTATCGCTCCACCCGGACTAAATCCGTCCCCACGAAAACGATCGAACCGCCGCTTTCCCCCATTGAGGAGTTGGAAAAAAATCTTCACTTGGAATATGGGGCCTACACCCCGGCCAAGTGGGCCTCGAGCCAAGAGGTGGTGGATCGACTCAAGGCCGGAGATTTTGACGGGGTCCGCCCGGTCACGGTTCAACTCGTTCCATCTTTGGCCTGCAACTACCATTGCGGAACGTGCAGTTATGGTAAGAACAAAGACGAGATCCGCGCGAAATTGGTGCCCCATGAAGACCTTTTGATGAGCCTGGCCGACATGAAACATTATATCGACGACCTGGCTCAAAACGGCGTTAAAGGAATTGTGTTCACCGGTGGCGGGGAGCCGCTGCTCAATCCAAACACCATCGAAGGGTTGCGCTACGCCAAGGCAAAGGGACTGGACGTCGGGTTGTTTACCAACGGGAGCTATTTGAACGAGAAAAAGATCAGGGATATTTTGAGCATCGGGCTTTCCTTTTTGCGAGTCAGTCTAAACGCGGGAACCCCACAGATTCATCAGCTTTTTCACGGACTAAAAGGCGAGGAAACATTTCATGCGGTGATCGCCAATTTAAAAACCTTGGCCCGCGTGAAAAGCGAAATGGGTCAACAATGCCAGACAGGGATCGATGTGGGGGTCATTATCAGTCCATTGAACGTCTACGATCTCGCCGAGGTGGCTAAACGCGTCAAGGAAATTGATGATCAGTACCCTGGCATGTTCGGAAATTTATCCTACCGGCCGACCGTCAATTATGTGGCGAGCAAAATCCAACACGGGGACAGCATCTCTCGGACCATCGATTTCCTTAAAACCAGCGAACCTCATCGTCGTTTTTACGAGGAGTCTGTTCGCTATTTCCGGGACGGGGAACAATTCAGCGCGGAGCTATTTCAGGAAGCGCTGAAAGAACTTGAAAAAGCGAAGACGATCCTGAAGGACAACATCGACCGAAAAACCATTTCCGTGGTCGTTCCCACCGCTCGCATCGAAGGGACTTCTTCAAAGACGCGGGCCTACGCGAAATGCCTCGCCTCTCCCTTGGTGGTGTTCGTGGTGCCGAACGGAACGGTGTATGGGTGCGTGGAACTCGCCATGAACGATGAGTTGATTTTGGGGAACTTAAAAACGACCCCGTTCTTGGAACTTTGGGCCTCCGAAAAGCGAAAGGCCGTCATGTCCTTCCTCAAACAAACCTGTGTGGCGACCATGTGCCCGCCGGTTTGCATGCTTTACGAATACAACCGCATGTTCAACATCATTGCCGCCGCCCTTGACGCTGGAGGGCCCGAGGCCCAAGCCATGCGGGACAAGTTGGACTCCTTGCACAAAACCGTTGGGGCCACCGTCAAGGGAGTAAGTTTTATGTTCCCGATGTGGATTCGACGGGTGGGGTTTGAGGAGCAAACGCCCGAGATCCGCCTCACCGCCGCTTTCAATGAACAGGGAGAGGTGAACCTCATTCCCAGCTCCGACACCGAAGGCTTCTTAGGCGCGGATGAAGTCAGTCTCCTCACCCAAAGCCTGCGTGAATGGGCCTCGACCCTGGATCACGCTCCCCCAGCGGTCATTCCGCTGTTGGTCTCTTACAACACGGAGGCCGTCGGCCGATACACACCGCACCGGATAGAAATCAATCGCGCCCTCCTTCGCGCTCCCAAGGAGAAACGGGAAACGGCCCAAAACCTCCTGAATGTCGTTGTTTGGCATGAAGGCTATCACCTTCTGAACCCGTCCAAAACCGAAACCCAAGCCACGCTCGCCACCGCTTTTTACCTAAAAGACCGTCCGGACGCTCTGGCCGGCGTTATTCAATCCCTTGAAAATAAAAATTCTTTTACTGTCGCCGGACCTCATTTCCACCAACTGAGCCGGTTTCTCAACCTGGGTCCTACACGCCACTTTCAAATGTCTTTGCGTCATTCCCCGTCCAAGGACGCCCACCGTCTATTTAACGGCGCACTCCGGGCAAACATTTCCACCGCGGCTGGAGATGCCTCGCTCCTGGCGAAAAGTATGCGAGGAAGACATTCAAGGTCTTCTTCCGGCGGTAGGGCCCTTGGGGTGGAACAAGTTCTAACGGGCGGGGTAAATCCGGCGGGCGCGGCGTTCACCTCCCGCGTGGCCCAAAACATTGAGGATGGCGCTTATCGGGTTGCTTTCGAAAAAGCTTTAGGAGGAGAAGACCACGGGACCTTGTCGGTGGCGGAAGCGCTGAACTGACTGCTTTCCCTCCGCGGCGGGTTCCCCATCGCTCAAACGGCGCAACCATTGACGCCGGGAATGGGGGAGAAGAGGATGGTCTTGGAAGCGGTCGTCCGAAACCAAAGGGACGTTCAGATCGCCATGAAGATGCTCTCTAGATTTCCCGCCAAAGGGCGACTGATTTTGGTTCCGACCTCCGAGGAGGCCGACCGGGCCGCTCGGCGCGCCATCCAGGACAGAGGGGGCGCGCTCTTGGTTCCGGCCGAGGTGGCGGAGGTTCAGGGGTCTCTCTTGGAAAACGGCCAAGTCGACTTGGCTGTTGCCGACCGGGTATTGCGCGCCTCCTTCCCGGAAGGCCTGACCAATCTCGCCGTCACCCTGGCCCTGCCCGAGGGAGCCCAACCCAACGCTGACTATTTACCGGGGGATTCCCCGCTCCGGGAGGCCCTGGTCATCCTTCTGAACGCCCTGCGGGTGGGCCCGCTCAAGCTGGAAGATTTCCAAAGGCACTACGAGCTCGCCAAGATTCTCTCCCGACAAGCTTAACCCGGAAATTTCAGTTGCGTAGGATGACCGCGATGAAAGAGAGGAACTGGCATACGAGGTGAATGGCAGGAAACTTGATCTAAATAGAGGAGAAACGAAGAACCCCTCGGGCTTGGCCGTCCCATCCGGCGTAGAGGATGAGGTCGCCGGCCCATTCGCGGGTGGCGGCGCCCAAGAGGTCCGGGATGGCCATTCCGGACTCGGAGAGCAGTTCCCGAGAACCCACCAGGGCCAGGCGGGGCCCGGTTTCACCCGGCAATTGAACGGCGCCCCCGAAGCCCCGTTCCCCGCATTCCTCAAAACCGAAGACCTCGCACTCCCCCTTCCCGTTCCACAGGGCCACGCGATTCATTTCCTTTCCCGCGGGGTGGGCGGTCAGGCCCCCCAGGCTCCCGATGATGTTCAAAAAGTCCCGCTGGGCCTCCATGGAGGACGGCAGGGTCTGAAAGGCTCGGAACCGAACGGCGGAATCCGCCGCCGGGCGATCGTACGGGCGGTCATCCATGGTAAAGAAAGAAATAGATCATAACGCCGGTGACCGAAACATACATCCAAACCGGCCAGGTCCACCGGGCGACCCGTCGATGGGTTTCGAATCGGCCCCGTAGGGCCAGAGCCAGGGTGGCCAGAACCAGGGGCGCCGCGACCATGGCCAAGACCGTGTGGGTCAGGAGGAGGCTTAAGTAAAGGAACCGCACGACCCCCGTTCCGGTGAACCGCGTGACCCCGTGATGGGCGTGGTAATAGAGGTAAGAGACCAGGAAAAGGGCCGAGGTGAGGACGGCGGCCCCCATGGCGGCCCGATGGGCGGCGATTTTTTTGGCGCGAATGCAAAGGAGTCCGATCAGCAGGAAAACGGCGCTGGCCGTGTTCAGAAGGGCGTTCAGGGCGGGAAGGCGGATCACAAGAGAACCCGAATGTCACGATCCAGGCGTTTCATGTCTTTGGATTTCGTCCCGTCGTAACCGCCCCGCAGGCGTCCTTCCCGATCCACCAAAACCAACCGAACGCTGTGAAGCAGTGGGTCCGATGATTTCGGCCGTTCCGCCCCTTCCACCGCCACCCGGAACCCCTGGACCACGATGTCGTGCACCGCCGCGGCATCGCCCGTTAAGAAGAACCAACGCTCCGGATCGGCCCGGAACCGTTCGGCGTAGGTCCGCAAAACGGCGGGCGTATCGAAAACGGGGTCAACGGAAAAAGACACGAGGCGGAAATTCGGCGCTTTGGCGAACCGGGTCTGAAGGCGGGCCATTTGTTGGGAGAGGAAGGGGCAAGGACCTTTGCAACGGGTGAAAATAAAATCGGCCACCCACACGGATCCCCGAAGGTCCTCCAGGGCCACGGTCCCGCCGCTCCGCTCGGTCAGGCGGAAGGCAGGGGCCGACAAGCCCGCCGTCGGCAAGAGAACATTTGGCCCGTCCCGATCCAAAAACAACCGAAGGCCGATCAGGCCCGCGAGCCCGAGCACGAGCCAAAGGTTGAATTGTCGAAACAACAGATCGGCCTTTGGCAGCCGAATGCCCATTACGAGCCCCGCGTTCCTCGGACCAGGAACCAAGAACCCAGGAAAGTGGCCCCGGCGAACAAAAGGTTGACGCCGACGCACGTCAAAAACGAGGGCCCTGTCCCGTTCCCCGGGCCAAAGAAGCAGAGGTGGAGCCCGGCCACGGCGTAGGTCACGGGGTTGGCCAGCATGAGGACTTTCATCCACCCCGGTGCGCCGGCCACGGGGAACACCGCTCCGGACAAAAACCAGAGGGGCATGAGAAGAAGGTTCATCATGGCGTGGAACCCTTGGACCGAGTCCGTGGTCCAGGCGATCACGAGCCCGAGGCCGGTCAATCCAAAAGCGAGCAGAATCAACAAGACCGAGGCCCCAACAACCCCGGCGAGAGTGAGCGGGACTTTCACCACGGGAAGGAGCGCGATGAAGATGGCCGCCTGGAGGAAAGCCAAAGCCGTCCCGCCCAGCATCTTGCCCATCACGATGGACCCCCGCGGCGCTGGCGACACCAAAACCGCTTGGAGGAACCCCGCCTGGCGGTCTTCGATGACCGAGATCGTCGAAAAGATCGCGGTAAACAAACACACCAACGCCATAGTCCCGGGCAGGAAAAACTGGAGATAGTTCAGACCTCCGCTGGAGGTCCCGGGGGGCGCCTGGAAGTTTCGCCCCAGACCCGAACCGAGAAAAAACCAAAACAAAAGCGGGGTGGCCAGCGCGCCGATCACGAGGTTCCTCTGTCGGAAAAAACGGGACATTTCCCTTTCCAGGAGCGTTCCCGTGGCCAAAAGGAAGCGGCGGGCGTTCATGGGCGGGCCTCCGGGCTTTCCGTCCAAAAACGATGGCCCGTGTGGTGGACGAAAACATCTTCCAGCGTCGGTTTTCCCACCTGTACGGTTTCGATCAACCCCGGAAACGCCTCCACCAACTGAGGGACAAAGCGGTGCCCGTCCCGCCGCTCGATGCGAACCACGCCATCCATGGCCGTGACCTCTAAACCGAAAGCGGTCCGAATTCCCTCCACGAGCCGCGCGGTGTCGGAGGACGTCACCGTCACCACGTCGCCCCGGATCTCTTCTTTCAACTGGGCGGGCGTCCCCATGGCCGCCAAGGTCCCCCGGTCCAACAGGGCCAACCGCGAACAGCGTTCGGCCTCTTCCATCAGGTGCGTGGTGACCAGCACGGTCACCCCCTGCTGGGTCAAGGTCGCGAGATAGGTCCAGACGTCCTTGCGTGCCCCCGGATCCAGCCCCGTGGTGGGTTCATCCAAAAGCAGAGCCGAGGGCCGGTGGAGCAGACCCTTGGCGATTTCCACGCGGCGTTGAAGCCCGCCCGACAAGGTTTCCACCGTGTCCCCCGCCCGGTCGGCCACGCCGAGGCGGTCCAAGAATTCTTTCGCCCGAAGCCGGAGATCCGCCCCGTGGAGACCGTAAAGCCGGCCCTGATGAATCATGTTTTCCATGACGGACAGTTTTTTGTCCAGGCTGGGGGATTGGAAAACCACGCCGATCCGCTCCCGCACCCGCTCCGGGAAAAGGCCCACGTCCTGGCCCAGGAGCGAGGCCCGCCCCGCCGTGGGCCGGAGCGCCGTGGAGAGGATCCGAAAAAGAGTCGTCTTCCCGCCGCCGTTGGGCCCCAGGATGCCGAACAGTTCTCCCGCCGCCACGGAAAAGAAATTCCACGGAGGGCCGGACAGGGAGCCCCGCCGCGGCGGCGCGGCGGGTAATCGTGCCGGAGCCCCTCGATGACGACGGCCGGTTCCGTCATAGACCCCTCCGAACACCGTCCCACACCAGAACCGCCAGGAGAGTCGGCAAATAGACCACGGAAGCGAGAAAGAGACGCCGCGCCCGAAGCGCGCTCCGTTCCCTTGAAAACAACACACCCAAAACCAAGAGCCCGGTCCCCAGCAGTCCCGCGAAAAGAGCGTAGGCGGAACCCGCCCCCTGGGACAGCCAAGGACAAATTGTCCCGCGGCGGCGGTCCAGCCCATCACCGGAGGAAGCGCGCCGGCCACCGCGCCGAAGAGGGTGTTTAAAACCGAAACTTTCTTGAGCGGGGTGTAGATATAAAGGTAGACGCTGGCCGTGAAACCCGCCACCAGGGCCGTCAACCCGTTGACGAATCCGGCCAGATACACGATCCCGCCGGCCAGCAAAAAGACCCCCAAGAACAGAGCCTCCCCGGGGAACAGTCGGCGGGCGGGAAGCGGCCGTGATTCCGTTCGGCGCATGCGGGCGTCCACATCCCGTTCGAACAACATATTGAGGGCGCAGGCGCCGGACGACACCAAGAGAGTCCCCAACGCCGTGTGGCCGAGCCGAACGGCGTGGACCGCCCCTGCCGAACCCAAGAGGAACCCGGCCAAAGCCGTCACGGCGGCCATTAAACTGATCCCAGGTTTGGTCAGCGCCACATAATCCTTCACCCGGTCCGATGTCAACGCCGCGGGGAACCGCTTCCAAGCCAGGAGCAAAAAGGTGACCGACAGGCCCAAAAGCAGGGCCCCGGCCATGACGTGTCCCGTCGTCCACAAAACAGCCATCATCGGCCGGGCGGGCCCGCCGTTCACCGTGAGGCTTAAGAGCGTGACCACGCCCAGAGAAACCTGAAGGAAATAGACGCTCCCCAGCCCCAGTGCGGTCCGCCAGAGCGCCGGGTCTTCCGGGTGAACCTCCGTCAAGCGGTGAAACACCCAGCCGATCCAAAGGAGGATAAGCCCCGCGTTCACCAGGTGAAACTCCACGGCATGGCCTGTGTGCCGCACCACGGCGCCCAAAACCAGTTGGATATAGAGCGAGAGAAAAAGGAGAAGAGCGATGTGGGGAAGCGGCACGTCGGATTCCGATGACGCGGAAGAGGTCGGCCGCCGCCAGGCGGGCGAGGTCCAAACGGCGAGGGCCACCGTGAGGCAGAAAAAGCTTTGCGCCAAGGTCCCGTGGGCGATGGAGATCGGTTTGGGAAGTTTCAGACGGACGGTCAAGCCGCCCAGAACCCCCTGGACGATGACCAACCCGAGCGCCGCCCAAGATGCCCGCCGAAGCCACGCGCGGGGCTCCCGTCGAAAGGCGAAGACGGTCAGAATTGTCAGAAAACCCACCGCCGTGGCGGCCATCCGATGACCGTGTTCGTAAAGGATGCCCCCCACCATGGGGGGCATGAGGCGGCCGAAGGAAAGGGGCCAGTCCGGCACCGAGAGGCCCGAATGGGTGCTGGTCACAAGGCCCCCGATGAAAATCAGGCTGAGCGTGGCCGCGGCCAGGGCCAAGGCCAACCGATGGCGCCCCAAATGAAATTCGGTGGAGTCCTTCATGAAATCGTCCCCTCCGTCAAAACGATCATTGGTCCCAGTTTTCGCCGGGCTTCGCGGCGGGACGCAGGGAATAGAGATAGCTGATCAGGTCTTTCATCTCGTCCTCGGCCAGGAACCGGCCCCAACCGGGCATCGAAATGAGCGGTGCGGGTTGAGAAGCGTCCGCCGGTTCGGGACGCCGGCCCGCGGCGATCCGCTCCTTTAATTCTTCCCGGGAAAACCCGTCCCTGGCGAAAGTGAGGGACGGAACTTTGTTTCCCACGACATTATTGTTGGGATACCCGCCCCCCCCGCGCAAACCATGGCAAGCCGCGCACCCCACCCGGTTGTAAATCATTTCGCCGCGTTTCTCCGGATCCGCCCGCAGGGTGCCGGCGTTCCAGGGAGGATTTTGGCGGTAAGGGTCCCCCGTCAGACTCGCCATGTAGGCCACCAACTCCGCGCGAACGTCATCCTTCAATTTATAGGCGGGCATGGTGGTGTCGGGTTTCCATCCTTTAGGATCTTTCATCCACAGGTCCAGCCAATCCGCCGAATGCCGAAGGCCCACCGTGGTCAAATCCGGCCCGACCTGCCCCCCGCCTTGGCGGCCCACACGGTGGCAGGCCGAACAGCCCAAACCGATAAAACGGGCGCGACCTCGCGCCGCGGGGTCCTGGGTGGAAGAACAAGCGGCCAAAGAAAACAGGATCAAAATAAAACAGAGAAAGCGCATAAGGAAAAGTGTCCCGAAGGATCGGATGCTCTATATTACATCAACCGGACCGCGCACTCAATGAGGACTTTGGCTTCCCCAAGAAATCGAAACTGAAAATATTTTTTGGGGGCACGCAAGAAACCCTTGAAAAAAAATGATTCTTCTGCTATGGTAAAAAGCCATGAAAGAACTCCATCGCCCCCAAGACTCAGTTTCCACTGTCCTTCCCTTCGCGCGAGGGAGAACCGCTCTTGTTCTCCTCGGCCTGCTTGGCGTCACCCTCGCTTTCTTCTCCCCGCCCGCTCGCGCCGACGACGGGTTTGACGACGTCGATTATTCCAAGGTTCTCGCGGAGCGAGACAAAGGCGTGGGGTGGAACATGGCGTTCGGGTTGACCGGCGGTTACACCGACGTTCTGACCGGATACAAGGACTACACCAATCTAGGGAACATCGGCGTGGACACCTACTTCCGCCCTCCGGTTCCCCAATTCCCGAAGTGGTACAACCGATTGGTCTTCCGTTTTTCCGCGGATTATTTTCCTCTCCAGGTGCCGGAGACCATCCCCTACACGAAAGAAGACCTCTTCACCCTGAGCGCCACCATCGTTATTCGGGCCATGAAGTTCTCCGGGGCTCCCGAGCACACCCTCTGGATCCCGTTCATCGCCGTGGGGCCCGCCGTGGGTTGGGACCGAATTACCGTCAACCACCCGGCGGTTCAAGCCAGCGGCTCCTTTTTGCACCTGGGCTATTCCGCTTCCGGAGGGATCATGCTCCCGACCCTGGGAGGGTTTCGCTTGATCCCGGAGGTTCGATACCAATCCATGAAAGAACCGGACCAATATTGGACCTCCCACATTTCCTACATGATGGCGATCACCTACTGGCCCCCCGCGAACGTGGAGGAATAAAATGAAAACAAAAAGACCGAACCCCTTTTCACTCCTCTTGGCGGTGGTTGTTTTCTTGGCGGGGTGTCAGCGAAAGGAGTACAGCCCTCTCCTGGGAACCCCGGACCCGGCCGTTTCAAGCGTTGCCATCCAGGTCCGGGGGACCGACAACTCCCACCCCCCCGAGGTCTCCTTACTGCTTCAATCCATCACCAACGGCGGCCTGCCCATGGCGGATTTAACCCTGGGGAACTTTGCCGTCCTTCAGGATGGAACCCCCCTGGTCGTGACCGATTACAAATCGGCGGCGGACTTTCCTTTCGCCGTCATGCTCGTGATCGACAGAAGCGGTAGCATGGAGGGCAACTTGGATCCAACTACCACGCGCACAACGGCGGCCAACAGCGCGGCAACGATCTTCCTCAACAACCTACCGGCCTCCGCCCAGGCGGGGCTCGTGGAGTTCGACAGCGGGGTCCAATTGAAAGTCCCCATGACCACGGATAAGGCCTCGGTGGCCGACATGATCAACGCCACCCCGGTGGCCACGGGCGGGGGAACCGCGGTTTACGACGCGATCATCGCCGGAGCGGAAGAGCTTTCAAAGGCCACCGGACTCCGCTTGCTGATCGTCCTCACGGACGGAGACGACAACGCCAGCGTGAACACGCCCACGGACGCCAAAAACAAGCTCCTGAGCATCGGCACCGTGGCGGCCGCCGTGCTCGTGGGGACCGACGTTACCGATCTCTCGACCATGCAAGGCATCGTTAATCCCACCGGCGGGGGAGTCACCCAGTCGGTGGATCCGGCTTCTTTGGTGACCGCTTTGAACGCGATCCTGACGAGCTCGGCTTTTGACGGGATTTATGCGCTGACATTTCGCCGACGGAGCACCGAACCAAATATCCGGATATACATCAGTTACGGTTCCATCACCACGTCCCAAGACGTGACGCTCATTCACTAGCCGAATCTTTAGAAAAACGAGGCCCGGTTTCCCCCATGGGAAACCGGGCCTCGTTTTTATTAAAGGTTAAATCGTAACGACGGAGGGCTCCGCCCGATTCCCCGTTGGGAAACCTCACCCTCTCCCCGACCCTCTCCCGCTCGCGGGAGAAGGAGAAACGCCTGGACCGGAGTCGTTACGTTAAATCAGCCGTACCGGTATTGGACTCCGAACCCCCCGCGGGGCCAGTGACAATCGATGTTGTCGAAGGGGCAGAGCATGCGGCAAGCGCCGCACTCTATGCAGTTTTCAAAGGAAACGATGAGCTTTTTTTGACCGTCTTCCCAGCGGTAGACTTGCGCCGGGCAGACGGTCACGCAGGGTTTGTCGTGGCATTTGTTCAGGCAGGTGGAGCTGTCCTTGATCGTGATATGGGCTTGGTGGTCGGCCTTATACGTCAAGGTCCCTAGCTTTTCATCCACGTTGACTTTTGGCAGGGCATCGGAGGTCATGGTTATTTCCCGTGGGTCAGTTTCCACAACAGGACCCGCATTTTGAGGGCCATTTTGACGAGGCTGAACTCGTTTTTCAACGTCAGTTCCGACCTCACCAGCTCTTTAACAGCTGAATTTTTTAGCAGTCGCTGTAGGATGCTCTTCTGCGTGTCGCGCTTCGGGCGACCGTCCACGTTGAAATAATCATAGAGGGACTGGGCCATCAGCTCGGGGCCTTCCGCGACGAGGTCCATGTGCTTCTCCACCATGGTTTCCAGGTCCTTGTGGTCGAAGAGGTCCGGAATCACGAAAGATTTCCGCAGTTTCTCTTGATAGGCCGAAAGGGTTTTCGCGCTGAAATCCCCCTTCGTCTTGGCTTCGATGACCGTTTCCCCCGCCAGACGGCCGGCGGTCATGGCCAGGTTGGACCCTTCCCGGTGGGATGCGTTTACCATCTGGGCCGCGTCGCCCGCGATCAGAAAACCGTCCGTGAACAACTTCGGCATGGAGTTATACCCCCCCTCGGGGATCAGGTGGGCCGAGTATTCCAACGATTTGGAACCCTTCAGCAGGCGGCGGATCATGGGGTGGGATTTCGCGTATTCCAACAGGTCCGGGGGGCGGATTCCCGTTTTCTGGAAATGGGAAAGCTTGGCGCCCACGCCGAAAGAAAGGGTGTCTTTGTTGGTGTAGAGGAAAGAATACCCCAAGAGACCCCGGGTGTTTTCCCCGAAGATTTCGATGGTGGTTCCCTCGCCTTTTTCGAGGTTGAACCGGTCTTCGATTTTTTCGCGAGGGAGCTCCAGCACTTCTTTAACCCCGAGAGCCACTTCGTCCGCCGTCCATTCATCCAGAAGGCCCAGCTGTTGGCCGAGGAGGGAGTTGACGCCGTCGGCCGCCACCACCACGTCGGCGTAGAGTTCATCCCCATCGCTGGTTTTGACCCCCACGACTTTGCCGTCTTTCCGAAGGCCTTCCCGAACGGTGACGCCCGTAAAGAGCTGGGCCCCGGCTTCTTCCGCTTTCTTGGCATACCAGCGGTCGAAGGCGGCCCGAATCACGGTGTAGCAATTGTGGGGTTCGGCCAACCAACGTTCGGACTTGAACCCCACCTGAAACATGGAATCCTTGGAAAGGACCCAGATCTTTTGTTCGGTGATGGGCCGCTCGAGGGCCGCCTGGGGATCCTTCCAGAACGCGGGGACAAGCTCGTCCAGCATCTTCGTATACATCACGGCGCCTTGGACGTTCTTGGCGCCCGGGTATTCCCCCCGCTCCAAGAGAACAACACTCAGCCCGGCTTTCGCCATGGTGAGCGCGGCGGACGTCCCGGCCGGTCCGGCCCCCACGACGATGGCGTCAAATTTTTCGTCGGCCATAGGGGTTAAAGGCTCGGGGTCGGCACCACTTGCCGAACCGCTTGGTCCAATTGAACGGGTGAAAAGGGTTTGGCCAGGAACCCCTTGACTTGGGGAAACTTGGCAAACATCTCTTGCGTGAAATCAAGCGCGGTCACGACGATGACCGGGAGGTTCTTCAGCCTCTCATCGCTGGAAAGGTGCATCTGGAGGGTGTGCCCGTCCATTCCGGGGAGCATCACGTCCAGGAGGAGAAGGTCGGGTTTCTCCGTCGCCAAGACGCTCAACGCGGCGGGGCCGGAAGCGGCCTCGAGGACTCGGTGACCGTTCCGTTCCAGCACGCTCCGGGCGTATTCCCGGATGTCGGACTCATCGTCGGCGATCAGGATGGTGGCCATGGAAGGCTATTTCTCGTAAAGCTCTTTATAGCGGGACGGGTTTTTGGCCTTGAAATCGGCCAGCAGTTTTTCTCGGAGGGCCTTCCAAGAGACCTTGTTTTTGCCCGCCTTCCGCTGTTGGCTGTCGAAGGCCAGGAAACGATAAACCGCCTTGCCTTCGGGCTCCGTGATTTCGCAACCTGGCTTCGACATCATGCGCTTCACATAACGTTGCCAGATGTCGGTCTCCACCTGCCACACATTCGGGGAGGAGAACATGTCGGGGTCGGTCTTTTTGAGGTTGTCTAAGTTGGCCTGCTTTTCGGGGCCTTTACCGGGAACTTCGAAAAACTGGCTGTTCAAGGGACGCGCGGAGGAATGGCATTTTATGCATTTCACAAGGAGCACGCCTTTGTAGGCGGCCTGAAGGTCCGCGGGATACCCGGAAAGTTGGGCGTCCGTCAGCTTCTCCGGACCGAAATCATTGGCGTAGGGGTTGGCCAGGGCCTTGGCCTTCTCGGCATCGAACGCCGAATCCCCCGCCTGGGATCGGATACCGAACCCCACGGACGCCACCGCTAGGACCCACAATAAAGATCGTTTCATCTTTGGCCTCGCCTTTTTCTGGGAATTGGATTTTACCACTCTTCTTGCTTCTCCGCGATGCTGAATAGATAGGTGACCAGGTCGTCCATGTCCGCGCCTTTGATTTTATCCTTCCAGGCAGGCATGTAGAGGGAAGGCGTCGGCCCCTTGGGATCCGCTTTTCCGACGGGAGAAACACCCTTGTTGAGTTTCTCCACCAGCTCCTCTTTCGTGTAGGTGGCCACCGCTTTTTTGAGGTTGGGCTCGGTGCCATTCACGTAATTGAAATTCCTTGTGCCGCCCGACCCGTCCGGCGCGTGGCAGGCCGCGCAACCGAATTTCTCATAAACCTTTCGGCCGCGCTCCACCGCCGTTTTCCCGACCGGTTCAACCCGGAGAGAGGAAACGGGGGCCGTGAACTCCATGGGAATCTGGTCCCGCCCCAAGGAAAGGACGAACGTGGTCACGGCCTCGGCGTCGGCCTCGCTCAAATTGAAGAAGGGCATCCCCGAAGGGGCGATGGGTTCTTCGTTAAATTCCCCCTTGGGGTCGCCAGGAACCAAGGTCCAGGGATCCCGCACCAGGTGGAGGCGGATCCAGTTGGCCAACGTGTGTTCTTCCTCGGGAAGGTCCGTATGGCTGAAATCGATGCGGGAAAGCGGCTTGTCAGCGGTCTCCTCGGCCAAATCCACGGAAATAGGCCCGCCCTGACCATGGATCTGGTGACACCCGATGCAACCCTTTTCTTTAAAAATGGTCTCCCCTCGGCGCCAGGCGGTTGTGAAGGGCATGGCCTTTTCGTCGTAAAGGTTCGAGTGGCACTTGGCGCAGGAGGCCTGGAGAAGGAGTCCCACGCGGAGCGGTTTTTCCCAGTGCCGGACCCGCCCGTGGGCCGCCTGAACCGTGGTGGCCAACCCCTGGCCTTCATGGCAAACGGTGCAGGCATATTTCTCCGGCGCGTGGGTCCGATGAACTTCGTTGGCTTTGGCGGCGTAAGGGAGATCCGCATACGGAGTTTGGTTCGCGGGGGACAGGACCGGGTCGTAGCCCAGGTGACAGGTGACGCATCGGTCGTAGCGATCCAGAGGGGGAGCCATGAGCTGGCGAATACGGACCGATTGGGACCGGATCAAGGCCAGCTGTTTGGCCAGGGGAGCTTTCGCTTCCTCGGTCGTCGCCCGGGACAAATCCTCTTTCAATCGGGATTTCTCTCGTCGGAAATATTCCCGCTGGTATTTTTTCCACTCGCGGTTTTGGTCCTTGACGATGGCCGCCAAAAGGAAAGCCAATAAGGCCAGGTTCCCGATGACGAACAGGTTCCTCAAGGTGAAATACCGCGTCAGCAAGGTTTCCTTCAGGCTCATATGTTGAGGTTCAAACCGGGGAGAGAGAAGAGATACTTGATGTTAAATCCAAGACGAGCGGCCATCTTGAGCACCACCCCCAACATCATCAACAGCAGAATCATCGTGGTTCCGTATTGAAGGGGGCTTAAAGACGCTTTCCTCAGATACCTTTGGGGCATTAAGAACCCCATCACCAAAACGATGAAAAGAAAGACCGCCGCGTAAAAAATTTCCACCAGACCGAAGTGCGGGATGTTCTTGGCGATGAAATCGTAGCGAAACAGGAAGGCGTGGGCCGCTTTGGCCAGAACCCCGACGAAAAGAGAGCCCATGGCCGCGAGCCCCATGGATTTTTTCAGCGGCCAATCCGCCTTCACCGCTTTTGGAAATAAGAGTCCGCCGCCAAAATATCCGCCGAACAAGGCGCCGGCCGCGGCAAAAGCCGCGCCGATCCCCAGGGGCCCCGCCACCCGAAGGCCCGGTGTTTTTGACTGGTGAAGAAGTAGCCGGCCTTGTCGGAAAAATCAACCAGGATCAAGCTCCAGGTGCGTGGCGGCAGCGATTTGCTGTGGACCGCCCAGCTTTCCCAGGGCCAGAAGAAAGACCAATTGGGTCCCCGCATAAAGGTCCCGATCACGATCAACAGGAACCACATGCCCACGCCGAAAATGAAAACGGTATTGGCGAAGGGCCGTTCTTTCAACGAGTAGGTGCCCACGCCGAGCTTCGGATCCGGGTCCAAATAGGGAATCGCCATGAGGCCCATCATGATCACCCCCGGCAAGACCACCCCGGCCAGCCAGGGATCGAAATACACCAGCAATTCTTGCAGTCCCAGGAAATACCAGGGCGCCTTGGACGGGTTGGGCGTCACCCCGGAATTGGCCAGGCCTTCCAGCGGGGCGTTGACCAAGACCGACCACCCGATCAAAAACACCAACATCAAAATGGCTCCGAGATACTCCCGCACCACGAGATTCGGCCAGACCTCCATTTTTTTCTCCGGAGGTTCCCCGGGCAGAGGGGCGGCTGAAAACCCGTCTTTCCGGATTCGCCAAAAGTGGACGATCATGAGGATCCCCGCCAGGACGGGAACCGCCACGCAATGAAGCACGTAGAAACGGAGGAGCGTGTTCGCCCCCACCGTGGTACCGCCCAGGAGGGCGAACCGCGCGTCGTTGGAGGCCGTCACCCCGACCAAATTGGAAAAAGGCCCCTCGGCGCCGACGAAAGGCGTGGAGCTCGCCATGTTGGTTCCCACCGTCACCGCCCAGATGGCCAATTGGTCCCAGGGCAAAAGATACCCGGTGAAAGAAAGGAACAGCGTCAAAACCAACAGCACGACCCCGACCCCCCAGTTGAACTCCCGCGGCGTCTTGTAAGCGCCGGTCAGGAAAACCCGCACCATGTGAAGGATCACCAAGAGCACCATGGCGTGGGCGGACCAGCGGTGGAGGTTCCGCAGGAACATGCCGAGCGAAACGGCGAATTCCAGATCCTTCATGTCCCGGTAGGCCAACTCCACGGCGGGGCGGTAATAGAACATGAGCAGGACGCCCGTCACCACCAGGATCATGAACAAACCGAAGGACAATCCCCCCAGGCCCCAGGTGTAGGTGAAACGGACGGCGCGCTGGCGGATCCGCGCCGGATGGAGGTGGAGCCAGACGTTGCCCAGAATATGTTGGGCGCGGTCCCGGGACGTGTCCTTCCAGGTCCCCCCCCGGAACATGGAGCGCCAGATTTGGCTGTTGATCCATCGGTCTTGGAGCTCTTTAAGGGAGGGAAGGGAGGGCACGGAGAGTTAGGCCAGCACGTGGAAAGAACCGCGATCGCGAAACCCCGGACGGTTTTCCATTTGAGACTTGTCCACCACCAAATCGCCTTCCGGGGTCACATCCACGGCGCACCGCCAGAGGGGTTTCGGCGCCGGTCCGGCAATCACGTCTCCGTCGATGTTATAGTTGGAGCCATGGCAAGGACAACGAAAGCGAACCTCCGCCGGGAACCAGTTGGGCGTGCACCCCAGGTGGGTACACCGAGCCCAGAGAGCGTAGACTCCTTTTTCGTCTCGAATAATCCAAACGCGCTGTTCTTTGTTGATGGTCACGCCCAGGGGGAAATCCTTCACCTTGCCCATTTTGAATCGTTGGGAAGGTTCGTAGAGGACGTTCGGCAACATAAAGCGGGCCGCCCCGCCCGCGCTGGCCGCCAAAAATGCGCCGAACGCCGCCCACCCCCCCGCCAAAAACCCGCGGCGGGTCAGCTCGGATTTTAAGAGGCCTTCAGGACCGGTCGAAGCCGGCGATGGAGTGGCGTCTGTCATAGGCTGTTATTGAGAAGATAAAGTTCGATCGAACAGCGAAAACCGAAGTTTACAAGTTCACTCCGAGGCTGTCAATTCAAAGCGGAGAATTTAGAAAGGAAAATCACGGAAGGCGGCCCCACCCCCAACGAACGTCAGCGAGGATAAGCGAGAGCCGTTTGAACCGTATCGTTCAACTGTCGGAGAGTAAAGGGCTTCTGCAGATACGCCCGAATTTCGTGCCCAATGAATTCCCGCACGCGCCATTGCTCGCACACCGTGCAAAGGATGATGGGCAGGTCGGGAAATTCTCGTTTCATGGCGATGGCGGTTTCGACCCCGTTCATCCCGGGCATCCGAAGGTCCATGACGACCACGTCCACGGCCCGGGAAGACAATAACATTAAAGATTCCTCCCCCGAGGAGGCGGAGAGGACCTCCAACCCCTGCCCCTCCAATACCTCTCGAATCACGTCCCGGATGGCGTCATCGTCTTCCACCACCAGGGCCACCCCGGGGGCCACCGTCACTGGTTTTCCAACTCGGAATTCCAATAGGCGTTGTCCACGAACCGTTGCCAGGACTGGCGAATCTTCGCGTTTGACTTGAAAACCAGGGAGGCCGCCCCTTTCCAGCGGGGCCGGGAGGGAGTGATCAATAGGTTCATCCCGGCCTCTTCGGGAAGGCGGTTGGATTTCTTTAAATTGCACGGGATGCAGGAGGTCACGATGTTGCTCCAATTCGTGGCCCCCTCCCGGCTTCGGGGAACCACATGGTCCAGGTTCAAATTTTCCGTTGCAAACTTTCGGCCGCAATAACAACAGCGATAGCCGTAATGTTCGTAGATGTTCCGCCGGGTGAACGTCACCTGGCCCACGGGCAGGCGGTCAAAAACCCGCAGGGCGATCACTTCGGGAATGGCGAGACGAAACGTCGGGGTTCGAATGAAACCGGCGGGATGGTCCGCGCGGGCGTCGGAGAGCGCGCGCCAGTCGTCAAAGGAGTAGGTCCGGTATTCCTCATCCACCACTTGGGCATGGTCCAGATAAAGGAGGGTCAGCGCTCGTTTGAGCGAAGTGATGTGAATGGCGTAAAACTGCCGATTAAGGACCAGCACGTCCGACGACATGGCCCACCCCCTGCCCTTAGTCTACACCCGGAACCGGAAATTTTCGAGGGAAAAAACGCAACGCGCCCGGAAGGGGAGGGGAAGGATTCAGCTTTCCAGAGCGTCGTGGGTGACGGGGTCCACGTGCACCCCCTCGCTTTTCAGCCAGGCAATGGCGGCATCCAAGGTCGCCGCCTCGCCTTCCAGTTCAAGAACGCTCTCGCCGGTCTTTTCGGTGATTTTGGCCCGCCGGACATTGAAGATGATGTCGAATTTTTTCGACATCTCCCAGGTGATGGGCTTCTGAACCAAGTCCGAACGGAAAACCAGGTGAACTCGTTTCTTAACGCGGGGGGACGCCACGGGGCTATCGCCCACCAGCCGTCTTCGCAGGGCTCCGACGACTGGGCGCGGCGCAGAGCGCCGACGTCCCGCCCGCCATCTTCGCAGGGCTCCGACGACTGGGCGCGGCGCAGAGCGCCGACGTCCCGCCCGCCATCTTCGCAGGGCTCCGACGACTGGGCGCGGCGCAGAGCGCCGACGTCCCGCCCGCCATCTTCGCAGGGCTCCGACGACTGGGCGCGGCGCAGAGCGCCGACGTCCCGCCCGCGATAGCTGGAACGATGCTGACTTCGGCGCCGGAGGGGACGGGGGTTTTGGCTCCCTCTTTAAAGCGGATGTCCTCGCCGTTGATAAACACATTGATGAAACGGCGGATTTGGCCCGTTTCATCACAGAGGCGTTCTTTAATGCCGGGGTATCCTTTTTCCAAGCCAACGAGGATGTCGGCCACGGTCTGTCCTTCTACTTCCACCACCGACTGGTCCTTCGTCAAACGGCGGAGCGGAGCGGGGATGCGAACTTTAACAGACATAAAGTCTCCTTTCAGACGGCGTCTCGCCCTGATGCCGGTCGCTTAAGCGTAGTTGCCCGATTTATCGGGCGATTTTGACGTCAAATTCAAAAACAAACGGATTTAATGGCGCCCCATGAATGGGGCAACTACAAACCGGCCTTTCTTGGCGTCAAACCCGTTGAATCATCCTTGAACAGAACGAACGCTCACTCGGTCATAGAGTTCACGAAACTCCGACAGGAGGGGCGAAATCTCGTTCATGGGCGCGGTATGCCCGCTGACGGCTTCGATCGTCTTCAGGCCATTTCCGGTGATGTAAGCCACCACAAGCTCGTCGGAGGAAATGATACCAGTCTTAGCGAGTTTTTTCAATACGGCCACGGTGACGCCGCCGGCTGTTTCGGTGAAAACCCCTTCCGTGCGGGCGAGGGTCCGAATCCCCTCCACGATTTCGGCGTCCGTCGCGGTATCCGCGCCGCCGTGCGTGTCTTGGACGATCCGCGCGGCGTAGGGGCCGTCGGCGGGATTGCCGATGGCAAGAGACTTAGCGATGGTCCTCGGTCGGACGGGCCGTACGATGTCCGTTTTTTCACGGATGGCCGTGACCACGGGCCCGCACCCTTCCGCCTGGGCCACCGACATTCTCGTCTTGTGTTTCGGAATCAGCCCGATCAGTTCCAGTTCCTTAAAGCCCTTGTGGATTTTGGTGAGGAGCGACCCGCTGGCGGCGGGCACCACGCAATGGTCGGGAGCCCGCCAGCCGAGTTGCTCCGCCGTTTCAAAGGCCAGAGTTTTGGATCCCTCGGAATAATAAGGGCGGAGGTTCACGTTCACAAAAGCCCACTTGAACGTGTCGGCCACTTCCGCGCACAAACGGTTCACCTCGTCATAGTTGCCGCGGACGCCCACGATCACCGGGTCGTAGATCCCCGCCCCGATGATTTTCCCGGATTCCAGATCCGCCGGCATGAAAACAAAGGTTTTGAATCCCGCGACGGCTCCGTAGGCGGCCACCGACCCGGCGAGGTTGCCCGTCGAGGCGCACGCCACGGTGTCGAATCCCAGCTCCCGGGCCCGGGAGAGCGCCACGCTCACGACACGGTCTTTGAAAGAGTAGGTGGGGTTCACGGAATCGTTTTTGATGAACAGGTTCGAGAGACCCAACTCGGCCCCAAGCCGCTTGGCGTGGAACAAAGGCGTCATGCCCTCGTGGATCGAAACCACGTTGTCGGTCACCACCGGAAGCAGGTCCCAATACCGCCACAGCGTATGGGGGCCGGACTCGATTTTTCCGTGGGTCAGGGAGCGTTTAATGAAGTCGTAGTTGTAGTCGACTTCCAGGGGGCCGAAACAGAACTCGCAGACGTGGATCGGATCGGCGGGATAAAGCCGCCCGCACTCTTTGCACTTCAAACCTTTTATCTTTTGGGACATCGAATGTCTCCTGGGCGCGCCTAAAAAAGAAAAATCCCCGAGGAGCACGCTCCACGGGGGTGCCGTTTCGGTCTCCTCTTATCGGACCCCTGGGTTGGTGGGATCGAGCGTTGGCACCTGCCCCCGCCGGATGACGGCGGACGGTTGCCGTGGGTTCATCGGGCTCTGTCCCTCCCCCACTCTTTATAAGAGATGACGAAAAAGTAATAAATCAGGCGACGGAAGTCAAATCAATGGCGGAGGTCACGCCTTCAATTTGATGGGTTTCCGGCAACACTCCCAGTAGGTGCAGACCCGCTTGCACACGTTCGCCAGGGCGAAGGCGATGCCCGCCTCGCAGACGCGGAAATCGTAGGCCACCTTCCGGATCGCGGCTTGAACCGAGGGTGGGGTTTGGATGAAGCTCAAGCCCACCCGGGTCCCGTAGGAATCCTTCTCCACCCAGACCGCCTTCGCGCGTACGCGAAGGTTCCGGAGCGGGCCCGGCAGGTCGATCTCCACCCAGAATTTTTTGCGTTTGCGCACCTTCATGTGGATCAGCGCGCTCATGCCGTCTTCGGACAGGTTGACCACCTGTCCCGTTTGGGGAGGTTTGATGCGCCCCGTGATCCCGATGGGGAGAAATACCACGCGATGGCTTTGCTCCGGGCCAAAGGGAACCCGATAGGTTTTACGACGATCGATTTCCATGGGAAAGCACCTCCGAGAAGAACCGGTGAATGGTGTCGCACGAGAAGTCGCCTGCCGCGGAAGTAAGGATGGATGAATGCCGTTTACCCAGGCGCGGAGGCCCGCTTCATCTCGAAGAAAGGGCGGACCCTCAGTGGCCCTCCATGTATATATCGGATTCGGAGAAATGTCCAGGGGAACAACGAAGCCACGGGGGGAGGGTCCGGGAGCGCCTCCCGGGGCGATTGGAAAAAACCGCCGAGGTCTTTAGATCTTTAGCTTCTCCCGAAGCAGTTGTTGGACGGTTTGGGGATTGGCGCGGCCGCCGGACTTTTTCATGATTTGGCCCACCAGGGAGCCCGCGGCGCTGACTTTTCCCCCTTGGATATCGGCCACAATTTTCGGGTTGGCGGCTAAGACGTCCTCCACCCAACGAGAGATTTCCCCGGCGTCTTCCACTTGAAGGAGCCCCTTGGCCTTCACGATGCTTTCGGGGTCGCCGCCTTCGGTGAACATGAATTCGAAGACCGCCTTGGCGGCTTTGCTGTTCACGGTGTTTTTTAAGATGAGATTCACCAGGTCGGCCAGGTGCTCGGGCGAGATGGGGGACTCCTCCAGGGATTTCTTTTGCGCGTTCAGCCGACCTAAAAGTTCGGTGGTCAACCAGTTGGTGAGCGGTTTAGCCGCGTCCCGTTGCTGGGCGGCCTCGAACCGCGCCAGGGCTCGGTCGAAATAGTCCGAGAGCGTCCGCTCCCCCGTGAGGACCCCCGCGTCGTAGGGCGAGAGGCCCAACTCCCCCTCATACCGGGCACGCCGCGCCTCGGGAAGGTCGGGCAGGGATTTCCGTAGGGATTCCACAAATTCGGCCGTCAATTCCAAGGGCACCAGGTCCGGGTCCGGGAAATAACGGTAGTCGTGGGCCTCTTCCTTGGACCGCATGGACTGGGTGGCGCCCTGGTCCTGGCTCCAGAGCCGGGTTTCTTGAACCACCCGGCCGCCGCCCTCCACCACGGCGATTTGGCGCGCGACTTCGTGGGTAATGGCGTCCCGGACGCTCCGAAAGGAATTCATGTTTTTGACCTCGGCCCGGGTGCCGAGGGTTTCCTGCCCGACGGGCCGAATCGAAACGTTGGCGTCGCACCGCATGGACCCCTTCTCCATATCGCAATCGGAGACGCTCGACGTAACGAAGGATGGTGCGCAGGGTTTCCAAATAGGCGCTGGCCTCTTCGGCGGTCCGAAGGTCCGGCTCCGAAACGATCTCCATGAGAGGAACCCCCGTGCGGTTTAAGTCCACCAGGGAGTAGTCCAAGGCGCGGTTGCCCACGGCGTGCAATAGTTTTCCCGCGTCCTCCTCCAAATGGATGCGTTGGATGCGGATCCGCTTGGTTTCCCGTGGCGCGGGAGAAATATCCAACGTCCCGCTCAACGCCAGGGGGAGGTTGCTCTGGGAAATTTGGTAGTTTTTGGGGAGGTCGGGATAGAAATACTGTTTGCGGGCGAAAACCGACCGCTCGTTGATCCGGCACCCCAGCGCCAGGGCGGCCCGCACAAGTCCCACCACCGCTTCTTTGTTCAGAACGGGGAGAACCCCGGGATAACCGCAACACACCGGGCAAATCTGGCTGTTGGGTTCGGCCCCGAAAGCGGTGGAGCAGGAATAGAAAATTTTGTTGTTGGTTTTGAGCTGAACGTGGACTTCCAGCCCGATCACGGTTTCGTAGGTCGTCACGTATGCGATCCTTTCAAAAGTCGTTTCATGATTTTTTTGTCCGACGGATAAACAACGAGGTCCGCGGCCTCTTTAAGCTCCATCCAACGGCAGTCTTGAACTTCCTCCGGATCGGAAAGGCCGGTCCGTTTCACCGGCGCCATGCGAAACCAATGGACCACCTTGGCCACCGGCGTCAAGTCCCGAAGAAATCCGTAACGAACCTGGCAGAAAGGGGCCAAGATCCGACAGGCCCAACCGGTCTCCTCCCGCACTTCCCGAAGAGCGGCCTCTTCCGACGTTTCCCCCTTTTCCAAATGCCCCTTGGGGAAGGTCCACACCACCTGACCCGCCAGGTCCTGCACCTTGATCAGCAGGACCCCTTTCTCGCCCAACACGATGCCCCCGGCGGAAACTTCCCGGACGTGAGAGGGGGTGGTCACTTTCGAACGTCGTACCATGTGCGGGCGGCCTCCCGGCGGCGGAGCCGCCACGGCGCGAAAAGAAATTTAACGTGTTGCCAAAGAATGTTCCCGAAACCAAACTGGTCGATCTTCCGAAGGGACGTTCGGATAAAAGCGTCCCGGATCGACACGAATTTTCCCCGGCGCCGGCGCGCCTCGCGTTTCAGCCCCAGGACAAAAAAAGCGTCCTCCCCCACATAGATCTCCGTGGGAAACCCACCGATCCGCTCAAAAGTTTCCCGCCGGGCGAACAGAACGCCGAAACTCGTCCCGAGGATAAGAGCCGCGCGGTCAAAAAACCAAAACAGAAGGTCCGTGTCCCAGCGCTGACGTTCGGGTAGAATCCTCACCCCGCCCCCCACCGCGCGGGGGTCGGCCATTTCCTCGTCGATCCGAACCAAAAGGTTGTCCGACACCACGTTGTCCGCGTCGCAAGTGGCCACGATCTCCCCGACGGCCGCGCGAACGCCGGCGTTCCGCGCCGCCGCGATCTGGCGGTGAGGCTCAAAAACGACCCGCGCGCCCCGCGCCCGGGCCAAGGCGGCGGTCCCGTCGGTGGAAGCATTGTCCACCACGATCACCTCCGCCGTCTTCCCCCGCTCCCGCGCCAACCGTTCCCGGGCCCGTTCCAGGGAATCCAGGAGCGGTCCCAGGTAACCCTCTTCGTTGAACGCCGGCACCACTACCGACAGGGCCGGCCCCTCCCTCAACGGACGACGCCCGCCGGCGTCGGCGGAACCCGAGACCACGACGTGGCCCCCTCGTAGGCCGCGGCCGCCGCCAGCACGGTTTCTTCGTCGAAGGGCTTGCCCAACAACTGAAGCCCGATGGGCAATTTGTTGGACGTGAACCCGCAGGGCAGGGACAACCCCGGCAGGCCGGCCAGGTTGCAGGAAATGGTGAACACGTCCGATAAATACATTTGAAGGGGGTCGTCCGACTTTTCCCCCGCTTTGAAGGCCGCCGTGGGGGTCGTGGGCGTCGCGATCAGGTCCACGGATTCGAAGGCCCGGTCGAAATCCCGTTTAATCAGGGTCCGGACTTTTTGCGCCTTCAAATAGAAAGCGTCGTAGTAGCCGGACGACAAGGCGTAGGTCCCCAACATGATCCGGCGCTTGACCTCGGGGCCGAACCCTTCGTCCCGGGAAAACTCGTATTGCTGAAGGAGGTTTTCCGCCCGGGCGGAGCGGTGGCCGTAGCGGACGCCGTCGAAACGGGCCAGGTTGGCGCTGGCTTCCGACGGCGCGATCACGTAATAAACGGAGAGGCCCACGTCGGTGTGGGGCAACGTGACTTCGGTTATTTTCGCTCCCAAGGATTCCAGGGTTTTGACCGCCGCGCGAACGGCCGCCTCCACCTCCGGGTCCATGCCGTCGATGAAATATTCCTTGGGCAGGCCCACCCTCAGCCCCTTCACCCCCCGGGAGAGGGCCCGGGCGAAGTCGGGCACGGGCATCCGGGCCGAGGTGGAATCTTTCGGGTCGTGTCCGGACAGGGCCTGGAGGAGCAAGGCGGTATCGGGCACGTTGGCGGCGAAGGGCCCGATCTGGTCCAGGGAAGAAGCGAAGGCCACGAGGCCGAAACGGGACACCCTGCCGTAGGTGGGCTTCAGGCCCACCACGCCGCAGAGGGCGGCCGGTTGGCGAATGGACCCGCCCGTGTCGGAGCCCAAAGCCAGGGGAGCCAGCCGGGCGGCCACGGCGCTGGCGGACCCCCCGGAGGAGCCCCCGGGGATGCGGGAAAGATCCCAGGGGTTTTTGGTGGTGAAGAAGGCCGAGTTCTCCGTGGACGAGCCCATGGCGAACTCATCCAAATTGGTTTTCCCGATGAAGACCGCCCCCGCCGCGCGAAGCTTGGCGACGGCCGTGGCGTCGTAGTTGGCGGTGAAGTTCTCCAAAATTTTCGAGGCGCAGGTGGTGCGGGTTCCCGCCACGCACATATTGTCTTTTACCGCGACGGGGACGCCCGCCAGAGCCCCCGGGTCGCCTCCCTGGGCGATTTTTTTGTCCACCGCGTCGGCTTGGGCGAGAGCCGACGCCTCATTAAGACTCAGGAAGGCCTTCAGGGATTTGTCCCAGGCGGCCGCGCGATCTAGAAACGCCCGGGCCACGTCCCGGGCCGACACTTCCCGCCCGCGAACCCGGCGGGCAATCTCCACGGCGCCAAGGGAAATGAGGTCGCTCATTCGATGACCTTCTTGACCCGGAAATACACTTCTTCCCGGTCGGGCGCGTTGGCCAGGATGGACTCGGTGTCGCCGAAAGGAATGGCTTCATCCTCCCGCCATACGTTGGCCAGAGGGATCACGTGGGTGGTGGCCGGAACGTCCTGCGTGTCGTATTTGGAAAGGGTTTGGATGTGGTCCAAAATCCGGCCCAGTTGGCCCAGATATTTGACCCGCTCTTCATCCGTCAAAGCCAACCGCGCCAGACGCGCCACGTAGTTCACATCTTTTTCGGTTAGGGACATAAAGGGGATTTTATCAGATCATTGGCCCAAAAAGTTGGGGATTGGGAATGGCACCGTCGGATTCCTTTTCAAATCGAACCCATGACGTCCTTTTATCCCGATAAACGTACGGGGCCAGGAATAAAAAACGGGGAGCCCGCTCTGGATCTCGTTTCCGGGAGGGTCCCGCTTATTCCTCCACGACCTCCAGACGATCCAGTCCGTGCCTTTCGCACTCCGTTTGGTAGCGCTCTTCTATTTCGCTGATCACGCTCGATCGTATTTCCGCGGACATCTTTTCCAAGGCGTCGGGCCCCCGCTCTTGCTCGATATCCCGAAGGGCCAACCGGCGGACCAATTCTTCCCAAAAGGTTTCCTCGTCGTATACGTCCAGGGTCCCGTGGCAGGTTTTCTCCAACTTGTCGGACGGGGCAAACGCTTTTTCTTTTTCGCTATAAACCACCAAGTCCCCACAGCCCGCCGCTTTGGCGTGCCCCAGGATTTTTTGTTGAAGGGCGTGATAAGGATCCGGCTTCCCATCGGGGACCCGGTGGGCGTTCGTCGCCCAATCCGCCAAATACATGACCTCCAGCAACTCCCTAAACTCGGTTTCCGTGAATTCCAGTGGAATCATCACACCCTCCGATGAAGTTTAAACGAATGTCATTTAAGAAAAAAACTTCCACCCATTGTAAGGCTTTTCGGCTTTACGCCGGTTCGAAGTTGGCGTAGCGGGCGAGGATTTGTTTGCGGGCGCCGGAATCGAAAAGGACGGTGACTTTCACGTTCTCGCCGGTGCCGGCCTTGTCCAAAATTTTTCCGTCGCCGAACATGGGGTGGCGGACCCGTTGGCCCACCCGAAGGGGATGGGGACCGCTGGACATGGCGGGGGTTGGCACGCCGGTTTCCTCGTCCGGATCGAACGAACCGACAGGGATCGGCGCGTTCGTTCCTCCCCGGGACGGCGCGGAAAACACGCCCGGCGTTTGACCCCAAGGGGCCCTGGCCGGTGGGGCGGACCGGGGCGACGGGGCCTCGATCAAACCGGCCTCCGTCACAAAACGGGACGGAACGTTCCAATGGGAGCGGCCGTAGATTTTCCGCGAGGCGGCGGCGGTGAGGGTCAATATGTCGCGGGCGCGGGTGATGGCCACGTAGGCCAGGCGCCGTTCTTCCTCCAGCTCTTTCTCGTCAAAAGCGGATTCTCCGATGGGGAAGAGGCCCTCCTCCAAACCGGTGACGTAGACCACGGGAAATTCCAGTCCCTTGGCCAGGTGGACGGTCATGAGCGTCACGGCGCCCCCGTCCTCTTTTAAGGCGTCCAACCCCGAGGCCAGGGAGACCTTTTCCAGAAAGGACGCCACGGTCTTGTCTTCGTTGGTCTCCTCGAACTCCTTGGCGGCGTTCACCAGTTCCTGTAGGTTGTCCAAGCGATGGGCGGCTTCGGGATCGGAACTGGTTTGTTCCTCCCAATGGGCCCAGTAGCCCGCCGACTCCAGAACCGTTTGGACCATTTGGGAGGCGGTGGCCGTGGGCACGGCGGCGCGGAGCGCCTTCATGACATCCAAAAACTTGTTTAAATTTCCCCGGGCTCCGGCGGGGGTTTCCGGATGTTGGGCCATATCCATGGCCGCTTCATAAAAACTCACGCCTTTCGTGGCGGCGTTCATTTCCAAGGCCAGCACCGTGGTTTTCCCGATTCCCCGGGTGGGAACATTGATGATCCGCTTGACCGCCACCGAATCGGCGGGATTCACCGCGACGCGCAGGTAGGAGAGGACGTCTTTGACTTCCATGCGCTCGTAGAAACGCACGCTTCCCACCAAGGTATAAGTAATGTTTTCTCGGCGGAAGGCGTCTTCCAAAACCCGGGACTGGGCGTTGGTGCGGTAAAAAACGGCGATGTCCGACCGCCGCCGGCCGGCGGCCAGGTAACCGGCGGATTCCCGCGCGATGAACCCCGCCTCTTCCAGCTCGTCAGCGAACTCTTGAAACCGAACGGGGTCCCCCTCCGCCTTTTCCGTCCAGAGCTTTTTGTCTTTCCGGAACTTGTTGCGGGAGATCACATTGTGGGCGGCCGTCAGGATGGGTTGGGAGCGATAGTTTTGCTCCAGTTTAACAACCTTCGCCCCGGAATAGTCCCGTTCGTATTCCAGGATGTTTCGGACATCCGCGCCGCGAAAGGCGTAAATCGACTGGTCGTCATCGCCCACCACACAAAGGTTTTTGGGCGGCGCCACCAGGTGTTTGGCCAACAGGTACTGGGCGTGGTTGGTGTCCTGGTATTCGTCCACCATCACGTGGCGGAAGCGGGCTTGGTATTTGGCCCGTAGGGGTTCCGAATCCCGAAGGGCCACCGTGGTGCGGAGGATGAGGTCCCCGAAATCCAAGGCATTCGCCTTGTTCATCTTTTTTTGATAGTGGTTATAAAGCGTCCCCACCATTTGACGGAAGGGGTCATTTTGGGCCATGGCGTGAATGGCGTAGGATTCAGCGTCCAAAAGATCGTCTTTGGCCCGCGAGATCACGTTCAACACTTGGTTCGGTTTATATTTCTTCTCATCCAGTTTCAGTTCGCGGAGGACCTCTTTTAAAACCTGAACCTGGTCGCTGTTGTCATAAATGACGTAGTGGGGATCCAACCCCACGACCTTGGATTCCACCCGAAGGAATTGCGCGCAAAACGAATGGAAGGTGGATATCCACACGCCGCGCCCGGTTCCCCCCACCAGTTCGTCGACCCGATGGCGCATTTCGGCCGCGGCTTTGTTGGTGAAGGTCACGGCCAGAATGTTCCAGGCCGGAACCCCTTCGGAGAGGAGGTGGGCGATGCGGTAGGTGATGACGCGGGTTTTCCCCGATCCCGCCCCGGCCAGGATCAGAAGGGGGCCCTCGCCATGGGTCACGGCCTCCCGTTGGGGAGGGTTCAAGGTATCCAGCAGTTGGGAGGAAAGGGCCATGGGGATAATGGATCGTTTTTTGGTCGTCGGAAGGACCCATTATACCAGATGGAACCCCTCCTTATTTAATAAAATGACATGGGTTCTGACCTATGAAACGCTTTCCCCCCATCTTCTCCTTCTCTTTCGCCATGGCCTTATCCCTCCGGGCGGGCCTTTGTTCCGCCGAACCGTCGGGCGGACCCATCACCTTGAATAAAAGTTACGCCCTGGCCCTGGACCAAAGCGAAACCATCCGAAACCTGCGGGAGGACATCACTCGATCCCAGGCCCGGGCCCGGGCCTCCTTGGGCGGGGCTTTTCCCCAGGTCCGTTGGAATTGGGGGGACACCTGGCAGGACGGGAGCGGAACAGGAGGAAACAACTTCGGCGGATTTTTGGAGAAAAACCAGGTGGAATCCAAATTCACCCTGGAACAAACCCTGTTTTCCGGACTCAAAGAATTTTCCGCCTGGTCCGGTTTCCAAAAACAGGAGGCCCGGGACCGCTGGACCCTCCGTTACGCGGAATTGCAACTTTTCGATCGGGTGGCCGGGGCCTTCTATGACGTCGTGGGACTGGAGGCCGCGTTGGAAAACTCCGAAACTTCCGTCGCCCTCGCCGGGGACCGGACCAAGGAACTCAAGTCTTTTTTGCGGCTCGGGAAGTCCCGGGAAGGCGAGGTTTTTAGCGCGGAATCCCAGTTGGCGGCCCTGAACGCCATCCGGGTCCGGCTCCGGGGACAAATCCGGGTGGCCCGGGAAAACCTGTCCTTCCTGGTGGGTCAAGAAATCGGATCAATCCCCCTGGAGGACTCGTTGGACGGAACCACCTCCGAAACCCTTCCCGCCTTTTTATCCCAGGCCGAAAAACGGCCGGACCTGGAAGCCCAGCGCCAGGAGGTTTTGGCCCAACACCTCCGGGTTCGCTATGAAAAAGGCTCCTTTTGGCCCACGGCCGGCCTCCGAGGCAACTACTACACCCAACGCCCCGCTTTTTTCGAACCCATCGACTGGGATCTCCTGTTGTCTTTAAGCGTGCCCCTCTACCAGGGCGGCACCGTGAGCGCCCGAGTCAAGGAAGCCAAGTCCGGGCTCGAGCAGGCCCAACAAACCCTGGGCCATATGGAGCGGCAAGTCCGCACCGATGTCAAAAAATCCTTTGAAAGCTGGACCGCTTCCCGGGAAGAGGCCCAGGCGTTGGAAGAAGCCTACGGGGCCTCTCAAAAAAGTTACGAAGCCCAACGGCGAGAATACCGCTTGGGCCTCGTGACGAACCTGGACGTCTTGAACGCCATGAACCTGATGCAGGCGGCCAAACGCGCTTGGATCGACGCGCGGGTGGAAGTGAAGCGGCGCTATGTCGCCCTGATCATCAGCACGGGAGCCCTCCCATGAGACTCTCCGACCTCGCCATCAAAAATCCCGTCTTCGCCTGGATGCTCATGCTGGGCATGATTCTCTTCGGCGTGATCGGTTTTCTTTCCATCGGAAAAAGCCAGCTCCCGGACGTGGATTTCCCCATCATCAGCGTCTCCACCCATTGGGAGGGCGCCTCCCCCGAAGTCATTGAAACGGACGTGGTGGACGTGATGGAAGACGCCATCACCTCGGTCAAAGGCGTCAAGAAAATCAACTCCACCTCCCGCCTCGGCCAGGCATCCATCATCATCGAGTTTGATTTGAAAACAGACGTGGATGTGGCTCTTCAGGAGGTCCAGAGCGCCATTTCCCAGGCCCAGTTCAACCTGCCCAAGGATTTGGATCCTCCCGTCATCGCCAAGTTCAACCCCGAAGACCAGCCCTTCATGTGGCTGTCCCTGTCCGGCGACCGGCCCCTCCGATACCTCATGGAATACGTGCGGGACGATTTGAAACAGGAGTTCACCACCATCCCCGGCGTCGGCAACGTGTTTTTGGGCGGATACTCGGCCCCGTCCCTCCGGGTGTGGTTGGATCCCAAGAAACTCCAGGCCACGGAGATCACCGTCCAAGACGTGGTGGCCGCCGTTCAAACGGAACACGCCGAGCGGCCCGCCGGTTATTTGACGTCTCCCACCCAAGAGTGGAACCTCCGAGTCATGGGCGAGGTGGGGAAGCCAGAGGATTTTGAAAACCTGGTCATCCCTTCGCGGAACGGAGCGCCGCTCACCCGTCTCTTCCGCATCAAAGACGTGGCGACGGTGGAGGACGGGCTGGACGACGCCCGCGCCGTGTCCCGCGTGGACCTGAAACCCGCCGTGGGCCTCGGCATCTTAAAACAGCGGAACGCCAACATGGTGGATGTGGCGAAACGGGTGAAACTAAAGGTGCTCGCGCTTCAAAAAGGCCTTCCCGCCGGCGTTCACCTGGAAGTCAACTTCGACGGCTCCTCCTTCGTCGAGCAATCCACCCACGAACTAAACTTCAACCTGATCCTGGCGGCCGGATTGACCTCGTTCATCTGCTGGCTCTTTTTAGGGTCTTGGAGTTCCGCCATTAACATCATATTGGCGATCCCCACGTCGATTTTGGGAACCTTCATCATTCTCCAAATCCTCGGTTTCACCCAAAACACCTTCACGCTGTTGGGACTGTCGCTGGCGCTGGGCATCGTGGTGGACGACGCCATCATGGTGCTGGAAAACATCGTCCGCCACCGGGAAATGGGCGAACCCCGCGTGCAGGCGGCCATCGTGGGCGCGCGGGAAATCTATTTCGCCGCCATGGCCGCCTCGGTGGCCATCCTCGCCATTTTCCTTCCGGTGGTGTTCATCAAAGGCGTCATCGGAAAATATTTCTTTCAGTTCGGCATGACGATCTCGGCCGCCGTTATGCTCTCGCTTTTGGAAGCCCTGACCCTGGCGCCCATGCGGTGTTCTCAATTTCTGGAGGTGGGGCACGGCGGGGTCGTCTCGCGGGGGATGGACCGGCTGATGGGCGCCCTGACCCGGGGATATAAAGCGTCCTTGGACCTTTGTCTTCGCCACCGTTGGAAAGTGGTGGGGGCTTCCTTGATCCTTTTCACGGCTTCCCTTTTCCTCTTCAAACCCATTAAAAAAGAATTGATGCCTCCCCAGGACCAGAGCATGCTGTTCATCCGGGTGCAGACCAAGGTGGGATCCTCCCTGGCCTTCACCGACGACACCTTAAAGAAAGCGGAGGCCTTTGCGCTTTCCCGGGGCGAGGTGGAACGCTATTACGCCGCGGTGGGCGGTTTTGAGGGAGGCGAAATCAATTCCGCCTTCATGTTTATCACCTTGAAACAACCCAAGGCGCGCCCCATCTCCGCCGGACGGCGGAAGGCCTACACGCAACAGGAACTGATGGACATCTTCCGGGACGAATTGAACAAGATTCCCGGCGTGGAAAAAGCGATCCTGCAGGATCTCTCGGTGGCGGGCGGGGGAGCGGAACCGGGGTTCCCCATCGACCTCTCCCTCCGGGGTCGGGACTGGGACGAACTGGCGAAAGCCAGCGAAATCCTCAAAACCAAAATGAAAGAGACGGGCCTCATGGTGGACGTCGATTCGAACTATCAGCTGGGCATGCCCGAAGTCCAGATCTCCCCCAACCGGCCCGCGGCCGCGGAACGCGGCGTGAGCGTGGCCTCCATCGGCGAGGCCGTGAACGCCACCCTGGGAGGCCTCCGGGTGGGCAAGTTCTCCCGAGGCGGCCGCCGCTACGACATCCGCGTGCGCTTTCCGGATCAGGACCGAGACAAACCCTCCGACGTGGATAAGATCAACGTGCGGAACAACCGCGGCCAGGTGGTGCCGCTCCGGGACGTGATCACCGTTCAAGAACGGAAAACCCTTCTGACCATCACCCGGGAAAACCGGTCCCGGGCCATCCGGCTCTACGCCAACGTGGCCTCCGGAAAGTCCCAATCCGACGCCCTCGCCGCGGTTCAGAAGATCGGAAAAGAAGTTTTACCCCCGGGCGTGAAACTCGCATTCTCCGGCGCTTCGGAGACCTTTCAGGAGGCGTTCCTGGGCCTGGCGGTGGCGCTCGTCCTCGGAGTTCTCGTGGCCTACATGGTGCTGGGGTCCCAGTTCAACAGTTTCATCCACCCCGCGCTGGTCTTGCTCGCGCTTCCCTTCAGCGTCACCGGTGCCGTGGTGGCCCTCTGGGTGGGGCATCAATCCCTGAACATGTTCAGCATGATCGGGATCGTCCTTTTGATGGGCATCGTGAAAAAGAATTCCATCATGCTGGTGGATTTCACCAACGAGCGGCGCACCAAGAAAGGACTGAACGTGCGGGAGGCCCTGATGGACGCCTGCCCGGTCCGGCTCCGCCCCATATTGATGACGACGGTTTCCACCATCGCCGCCGCCGTGCCTCCCGCCCTGGCCCTGGGCCCCGGGGCCGAAACCCGCGTCCCCATGGCCCTCGTCATCATCGGCGGCGTCTCCATCTCCGCCCTTTTAACGCTTTACGTGGTCCCCTGCGCCTACAGCCTCGCCGCCCGCCTCGAAAACCACCGCCACGACGCCGACCTGAAGGAAGCCTTAAAACAAATAGGCGAAAATTCGTAACTCTGAGGGGTGACGGGGGCTGGAAAAGAGGGGGGCGTGTGTGCCGGGGTCTGTCGATCCGGGGATAAAAAAGGGCAAGGGCCCGATGGTGCAGGATATTTCTTGCGAGAAAAACTTTGACAGCCACGCCCGTTGATTCGATGGACAGATTCTTTTCGAGACTTGACAGATGGCTCCGGGCTTGGTAAGATGGGGGCCAAGGAAGTTGGGGTAATCGTGAACGGACATTGGCGTCCTCCTGGCGAAACGTCGGGGGGACTTTTTTTATATCCGCGAACATTGGCGTTCGTTGCGTAAGGTCGCAACGAGAGTTTTTTTTACCCACTTTACCAGGAGGACCCGTCAAGGGTCGTCCGTGAGAACAAAAAAATGAGGAGGCATCACCGATGAAACGATCCACCATTAGCAAAACCATCCTGTCCGCCGCGCTGTTGGCGACGATCGCCGCGGGCGTCCGGGCCGAAGGCCCCACCGTCAGCGGGTTCGTGGATATGGGATACAACTACAACCTGAACGGGGCCAACACCAACGTGTTGAGAAGCTTCGACGCCAACGCCAACTCCTTCATCCTCCAAAACGCCGAAGTGGTGGTGAACGGGAGCAATGACAAGGGAGTGGCCTATCGGGTCGACGTGGACTTCGGCAACGATGCCGGCGTGCAAAACGGGCTGGACGGGTTCGCTGCGACCACCACGTACGTCAACCTCCAACAGGCCTTCCTGAGCCTGCCGTGCCCCCTGACCCACGGAACCATTACCGTTGGAAAATTCGTCACTCCTTTCGGCGCGGAAGTGATCGAGTCCAAGGACAATTACAACACCTCCCGCGGACACCTGTTCAACTTCGCCATTCCCGCCACCCACACGGGCGTCAAGCTGGACAAGGGATTGAAGGACGGTAAATTGAACCTCATGGCCGGTATCGTGAACAGCTGGGACCTGATGCAGGACAACAACAAGGGCAAGACCGTCATCGCCCAGGCCTCGCTGGTCCCCACGGAAAAGCTCTCCGTCACCGTGGGCGGATCCTACGGGCCCGATCAAGCCACGACCACGCCTAGCATCGAGAAGAATGGTCGCTCCCTTGTGGACGCCATCGTCAAATTCACTCCCACGAATAAGTTGACCTTGTTGGCCAACTACGACTGGGGAGTGGAAGAAGGGGTCGGTCCTTCCATTGACAACACCGCGGCCAATTGGTCGGGTCTGGCGCTTTATGGAAACCTCGCCTTCACCGATGCCACCTCCGCCGCACTGCGTTGGGAAACGTTTGACGACGAGGGCGCGCGCACGGGAACGGAGCAGGTCTTGAACTCCATCACGGCCACCCTGCAACAAAAATACAACGGCGTCATTCTTCGGGCCGAATACCGCATGGACAAATCCACCCAGAAGGTCTATGTGGACAGCGACGGACTTGCGGACGACACCCAGAACACCGTCGGGATTAACGCCATCTACGCGTTCTAAGCGACCGTAAGTCGCTTCCCCCATCGACCGCTTTCGCGGACGGGCGACCCCCGTCCCGTGCGGATTGGCTCCCCGGGTGTCCCTTTCGTCCCCAACCCCGGGGAGCCTTTTTTTGGGGATCAGCGGCATTTAGCCTCTTTCAGGAGAATGACATGACCTTGGACCATCTCATTAAGGAACGCGCTCTTCGGGTCGCCCTGGAACCCGTCATCTCCATAAAACGGAAGGGCGCCGTGGGACACGTCGCGCGGCTTCGGGGCGGGACGGGCGCGGAAGAGGCGCGCGCCCAGGCCGCGACGCACGGGCTCGCCGTCGAATTCGATCGATGGTTCCGCAAGGAAGCCTTGGCGGCTTTTCAGGCCTCCGGACGGCCGGGCCTTCTCTTTCTGGGGTTTGACACGGCGGTGTTGGACCTGGGCGTCGCGGGGTCCGGCCACCTGGCCAACATGGTCCGTGAAATGGCGCTGGATCCCTCCGACATCGTGATCGCCATACGCGAATCCAAGGTGGACGACCTCCCAGCCCTCAAAGATTTCGTGGCCCGCCACCGAACCAGCGGCTTTTTAATCGCGCTGAAAGATTTGGGAGTCGGCCATTCCAATTTGGAACGGGTGGCGCTGGTGCGGCCCGACATGTTGCATGTGGGCGAGTCCCTCGTGGCGGGTTTGGAAAACGAGTTTTTTTCGCAGGAAATCATGAAATCCCTGGCCAATCTCTCGAAGAAAATAGGCGCCCTTCTGGTGGCCGAGGGGGTGGCCACGGAACAGCAGGCCCTGGCGGCCCTGGACCATGGCGTCGACATGTTGGAAGGGCCTTATGTGGGGTCCTCGCCGGAAAATCTCGGCGGAAAAATCGATGCCCTTTCGGCCCGCCACCGCGCCATTTCCGTTGAAAAATCAAAAGCCTCTCAAAAGCGGGTCCGGGAAACGGAGAGCTTGCTCTCCACCCTGATCCGTGCCCTGACGGCACTTCCGACCTCGGCCTTCGACCCGACCTTGGCGCGCCTCGTCCAAGAGAACCCATCCGTGGAGTGCCTGTTCATTTTAAACGAGGCGGGAATCCAGGAATCCGAGACCCACACGCGTCCCGGCGTGGCCTTCAAACGGAACGCCCTCTTCCACCCGGCCCGCCCGGGGGCGGACCACTCCATGAAAGAATACGTCTATCTATTAACGGACGCCTTCGTGAACCGCTACCGGACGGAACCTTACGTCTCCCAGGCCTCGGGCAACCTCTGCGTCACGCTCTCCGGCATTTTCCGCGACGCCTCGGAAAAGAACCACCTGCTCTGCCTGGACGTCCCCTGGAATTAATTTTTCGGATATTCTCTGATTTGTGTCAAAGTAAATGTGGTTTTTTTGACTCGCCTCCCCCTTGAGGCGTTATGAGCGCGACGTTTTGACGGTTGCGGTGCGGCCCGTTGTGCCGGCGATTGGCCGTTGAGCCGAGCCGGTCTCGTTTTGGCGGCGAAGCCGACAGAGACCGGTCCCGAAGGGACATATGAGGGCCGCCCGTCAAAACGGCGCGCGGAAGCTGTCCCGTTCGACTTGGATATCCAACGTCGGGACGACACCTACATTGGTAATGAACTGTCGGACGGTGTCGACGGGGCACGTTTTCTTTCCCCCTTTCTTTTGCGTGTCCAAAAGAAGGGGGCCGGGTCCAGGGCGGAGCGCCTGGCGCATCAGCGGCTGTGACTCCTTCGGTCTTTGGCTCTCTGTGCAGAACCCAGGTTCAAATGGGGAATTCGGTCAACCTAGCACGGAGAGTGGCGCGCCTCCCAGGCGCTGGGCCAACCGGTTGAACTCCTCTAACGTCAACGTTTCCGCCCGTCGGCCGGGATCGATGTCCAACCCGGCCAAAACGGCTTCCACCGCCGTCCGCTCCAGGGCGAGACCGTGCGAGAGGCTGTTGACCAGGGTCTTCCGGCGTTGACCGAAGGCCGCATGGGCCACTTTAAAAAAGGCGTCGAGGTGGGCCACGGAGGGTTCAACCAAACGCTCGAGTTCAATGACGGTGGAGGTCACCTTCGGAACCGGCCGGAAGGCCCCCGGACGAAGATCAAAGAGCCGGCGGGCCTTGGCCCTGGATTGGACAGACAGCGCCAGCAGGCCCCAATTTTTTCCACCGGGCACCGCCGTGATCCGCGCCGCCACTTCTTTTTGAACCATGAACACCGCGCGGTCCCACCCGGCCCAGGACAGGACCTTCTGAATAATAGCGGCCGCCGCCGAATAGGGCAGGTTTCCGATGACTTTATACGAACGTCCTTCCACCGGCGGCACGGCCCAATCCAAAAAATCGCCCTGGGCCACTTTAAAATGAGGTTCGTGGCCCCAACGCGCGATCAAGGTGTCGGCCAAAGAATGGTCCAGCTCCACCGCGGTCAAGGAAGCGCACCGGGATAAAAGATGCAACGTCAAGGCCCCCCGACCGGGACCAATCTCGATGACGCGGTCGTCGGACTCCAGGCGCAGGGAATCGACGATGTGGAGAGCCGCCGGCGAACTCACCAAAAAATTTTGACCCCAAGGGGCGCGCATTTTTAACGATGCCCGGATTTTTTTATTAATACGTATAGTCTTAACATCGGATCCCCGATTAACAAAGATTCTATGGGCGATCCTGCCGCCCAAAAGTTACACTATAGCCACTATGACAAATCCACCTATCAACGTGAAAAAGCAACTCGGGGCCCGGATCCGCGAACTTCGCAAGCGCCAGGGCCTCACCCAGGAGGAAATGGCGGAAAAGTGCGACCTGCATTGGACCTACATCGGCGGGCTGGAACGCGGGGAACGGAACCCCACGCTCACCACCATGCACCGAGTGGCCGGCGGACTGGGAGTCGGACTGAACCAGATGATCACCCCGCGCGGGTTCCCCCGCCCGGAAGATGCCGAAGAATCCAAGGAAGCCCGCCTGCTCCGTTTGCTCCGAAAGAAAGGTCCCGACAGCATGGACCTGGCCACCAAGGTCGTGAGAGAAGTGGTCCGTTGGCGCGACCGTTACACGAGCCGAAAAGACTAACCTTCGCTTCGTCAATCAAGGCCCTTTGTTATTAGGGCGCGGCGCAAGTATTCCAGCGCCCAAAGAACGGATTGTTGCCGAACGAAGGCCCGGTCTCCAATAAAGGTTTTCTTCGCCACGAAAATTCCTTCCGGCCCCGCCATTCCGATAAAAACCAAACCGACGGGCTTCTCCGCTGATCCTCCGCCCGGGCCGGCAATCCCCGTCACCGAAAGGGCATAGTCGGTTTTGGCCCGACGTCGGAGGCCGGCCGCCATTTCTTGGGCGGTCTTTTCCGAGACCGCGCCGAAACGCCGGAGCGTTTCCTTTTTCACGCCCAGCCCCCGCACCTTGGCCTCGTTCGCGTAACCGACAAACCCTCCCCAAAAATAATCCGAACTGCCCGAAACCGAGGTTAACCGTTCGGCCAACAACCCGCCCGTGCAGGACTCCGCGGTGGCCAACGTTCGATTCCGGGCTCGAAGCCCGGCCCCTACCACGGCTTCCAGCGTGTCGGTCCCTTCGCCGAAAATCGCGTCGCCAAACCGGCGGCGAAGCCAACGGTCCCATCGGCCCAACGCCGCTTCCACCACACCCCCGTCCGGCCCGGCCACCGTGGCTTTCACATCGACGATTCCCCCCTGGGCCAAAATTCCCCACGTCGTTCCGCGGTTCCACCGATCACGGGAGGAGAGGAGGGGCCGCAACCCCTGATCCACCCGGCTTTCCCCCAGGCCGAACAAACGCCAGACCCGGGTTTTCCTCACCCCTTTTGAAAATCGCGCGCGCAGATAAGGAAAGATTTCCCCTTCCGCCATGGGTTTCATCTCCCGCCCGGGCCCGGGAAGGAGAATCAGAACCTTCCGCCCCCACTCCACCCTCTGTCCGGGGGCCGTGCCGTAGGGGTTCGCCAAAACACGGGCCCCGTCCATGACAAAGGCCTGACGACGGTTGGCGGGAGGCATCGGAAGCCCCCGCCGTCGGAACCGATCACGGATCCCCGCCAACAGGTCCGCCCGAAGCACCAGCCGCCGCCCGATGACCCGGGCCCACGCCTCGCGGGTCAGATCGTCGAAGGTCGGGCCGAGCCCCCCGGTCACCAGGACAACATCGGCGCGGCGCCACGCCTCCCGAAAAACAAGCTCCATCTCCGCCGGGTCGTCGCTCACCGTCGTTTCCCTCGCCAGGGGAAGACCCAGGTCCTCCAACCGGGCGGAGAAATAGGCCCCGTGGGTGTTGAGTTTTCCCATCAACAGCTCGGTCCCCACGCAGATCAGTTCCACCCGGGGCCCCCGACCCCGTCGTCGAATTACGTTCACCTAAGCCACCCCCAGGTACGCCGCCCGCACGGCGGGATCCTTCAACAGGTCGGCGGAGGCGCCTTCCCGGACGATGCGCCCCGTCTCGATCACGTAGCCCCGGTCGGCAATGCGGAGGGCTTCCTGGGCGTTTTGTTCCACGAGCAAGATGGGAGTTCCCGCGCGGTGGATGTCCCGGATCACGGAAAAGATCTTCCGCACCATAAGGGGGGCGAGCCCCATGGACGGCTCATCCAACATCAGGAGCCGGGGCCGCGCCATCAAGGCCCGGCCGATCGCCAACATCTGCTGTTCCCCTCCCGAAAGGGTCCCCCCTTCCTGGCGTCCCCGTTCGCCCAACACAGGAAAAAGGTCCCAAACCCGGCGAAGGTCTTTCCGCCGATCGCCGGCGTTCGCGCAGGTGAACGCCCCCATTTCCAGGTTCTCCAGAACGGTGAGTTGGGGAAAAATCCGCCGACCTTCGGGCACGTGGATCAAGCCCAACGCCGCCGTGCGGTGGGCGGAGAGAGAGTCCACGCGGTGCCCGTCGAAAAGGACCTCCCCCGCGTCGGGCCACAGCAGGCCCGAGATCGTCTTTAAGAGGGTGCTCTTCCCAGCGCCGTTCGCCCCGATCAGGCAAACGATTTCCCCCGCCCGAAGGGTGAGGCTGACGTCTTGGAGCGCCTTGATTTTCCGGCCGTAGGAAGCGTGGAGGTTCCGAACCTCAAGCACGGGGCGTTTCCTCCGTTGGAGATCCGAGGTAGGCTTCGATGACCCGGGGATCCGTTTGGACCTCGGACGGCGTGCCTTCGGCGATCTTCCGTCCATAATCCAGGACCACCACGCGATCGGAGACCCCCATCACCACCCGCATGGCGTGCTCGATCAAGAGGATCGTGACCCCCTCCCGCCGGATTTTCTGGATCGTGTCCATCAGATCGCGGCTTTCCTGGGGGTTCATCCCGGCGTTGGGTTCGTCCAGGAGGAGGAGCCGAGGTTCGCTGGCCAGCGCCCGGGCGATCTCCAAGCGCCGCTGATCGCCATAAGAGAGATGGCGGGCCGGCGTGTGCGCCTGGCCGTCCAGTCCCACCGCTTTCAAACGCTCCCAGGAAGCGTGTCGGATTTCCGCTTCTTCTCGATAGAAGGCGCGGGTGCGAAAGAGCGCGGCCGCGAGTTCCGATCGCGTCCGGCAGTGGCGGCCCACCATAACGTTTTCAAGGGCCGTCATGGGACCGAAGAGACGGATGTTTTGGAACGTTCGGGCGATGCCGCGCTTGGTGATGCGGTACGCGGGGAGGTCGTCGATTCTTTCCCCGGAGAATTCGATGGCGCCCTCGTCCAGGGAATGGAAGCCCGTGAGAACATTAAAAAGCGTGGTCTTCCCCGCGCCGTTGGGCCCGATGACGCTCACGATCTCTCCGGCGGCGATGGAAAGATCCACGGCCTCCAGGGCCACCAGCCCCCCGAACCGCTTGGTGACGCCTTTGGCGGAGAGAAGTTTCATCCTTTAGCGCGAGGCCGGGATCGGGGCCAGAGCCCTTCCGGCCGAAAAATCGCCACCGCCACCAGGAGAGCGCCGAAGATCAGGTAGCGCGCGTTCACCATTTGGGCGCCCCCGACCCAAACGAGGAGCTCCGAGCGAAGGAGTTCCGGCAGGCCCACGATCAGGGCCACGCCCAGCAGGACCCCCGGCAGAGACCCCATCCCGCCCAAAACCACCATGGCCACCAACAACGCGGACTCCCAAAAGGTGAAGGATTCCGGCGTGACGAAATTTTCCCAGCGGGCGAAAAGCGCCCCGGCGATTCCCGCGAAAGCCGCCGAAAAGGCGAAGGCCACATTCTTCAGGCGCGGCACGTCGATCCCCATGGACCGGGCGGCCGTCTCATCCTCGCGGATGGCGATCCAAGCCCGCCCGATCCGCGATTGGTCCAACCGTCGGCAAACGATCCAACCCAGGGCCACGAACGCAAAAATCAAATAGAAAAAGTGCGTGTTGGTCCAAAGGGTCAGGCCGAAGAAATGGATGGGAGGCGTTTTCATGGAGAGGAGGGAAAGGCCCTTGGGTCCGTTGGTGAGAGAGTCCCAATTGTTCAAAGTGATCCGGGTGATCTCGCCGAATCCCAAGGTGACGACGGCCAGATAGTCCCCCCGCAGTCGGAGCACGGGGGCGCCCAAGAGGGCGCGAAACGCCATGGCCGTCCCGGCGCTGGCCGGCAAACACCACCAAAAGCTCCAACCCCGGAGAGAAAGGAGCGCCGTCGTGTAGGCGCCGATGGCGTAAAATGACATGAATCCCAAGTCCAAGAGGCCCACATATCCCAGAACCAGGTTGACCCCAAGGGCCAAGAGCGCGTAGAGACCCATGACCCCCAGGATGCGGACGAGAAACCCGCCAGGCGTCCCCTGCAGGAGGAGAGGCAGGGCCAGGAACGCGGCCGCCGAAAAAACAGCGAGGAGTCGGTTTCTAAATTTTTTCGGAAACATGGCGGCCCAGTATGCCCGAAGGACGGCAAAGCAGAACAAGGATCAACACGACGAAAGCGAAGACATCTTTCCATTCCGATTCGGGAAGAAAACCCGCGCCCAGGGACTCCAGAAGGCCCAGCAAGAACCCGCCCAGCATGGCCCCCGGCACGCTCCCGATGCCCCCCAACACCGCGGCCGTGAAAGCCTTGACGCCGGGGTTGAACCCCATGTTGTATTTGACCGATCCGTAATAGAGCCCGTTCAACACCCCCGCCGCGCCGCCCAGGGCCCCGCCGATAAAAAAGGTCAGGGCGATCACGCGATGGACGGGGATGCCCATCAACTCCGCCGCCTCCGGATCCTGGGAGACGGCCCGCATGGCCTTGCCGAGGCGGGTTTTGCGGATAAAAAACGTGAGCCCCGCCATCAGACCCAGGGAGACCAGAACGATGAACGCTTGCAGAGGGAGAACGGAGAAGCCTCCCCATCGGAAAGGCTTCACGGGGAATACCGACGGGAAAGCCAGCTGGCTGTCCCGCCACAGGAACACGAGATTCTGAAGGAAAAGCGAAGCGCCGATGGCCGAGATGAGCGGAGTCAAACGCGGCGAGCGTCGGAGCGGCGCATAGGCGATACGGTCCAGAAGAACGCCGAGAAGCCCCGCGCCGACCATGGCCGCCAGAAAGACCACGACGATGGTTCCGGCGCTCACCCCGCCTGGCCAGACCGCCAGGATCCCCCACCCCCCTACGGCCCCGAGCATGAACAACTCCGAATGGGCGAAATTGATCATGCGGAGCACGCCGTACACCATGGTGTAGCCGAGAGCGATCAAGGCGTAGATCCCTCCCAGGGTCAGACCGTTCAATGCCTGCTCAAATAGGATGCTCCCCCCCAAGGCCATGGACGATTTTACCTTTTGGGGGCGCCCGCCGCGGGAGCCAGGGCGGGGGAAAAGGAAGCCGAAGGAAGAGCGGATGGGTTTTTTGGGGGCGAGGCGGCCTGGCGGGTTTCCGGTGCCGGAGGGAACAGAAACTCGGCGGGATTCATGGTTTTCATTGTGGGGGTCAAGATCTCAAAATGCAGGTGCGGCGCGGTGGCGTGCCCGCTTCCGCCGACCATCCCCAGGGCCTCGCCTTGTTTCAAGGTTTGCCCCTCCCGAACCGTCACCTTTCGAAGATGCGCGTAGCGGGTGATCCATCCATCGCCGTGCCGGAGAAGAACCATGCGGCCGTACCCTCCCCGATGGGACACGGTGGCCACCACGCCGTCCGCCGATGCCAGAACAGGATCCCCGCCCCCGCGCGTTTGGAGGAGGTCGATCCCCGTATGAAACTTCCGGCCCCGGGGCCCATAGGGCGACAGGACCCGAACCTTCCCCAGGGGAAGGGCGAAGCGCGGGACGACGTGAACGGCCCCCGTGGAACGAACCAGGGGTGCGGAGGGGATTGTGTTGGGAATGGAACCCGCTGGAAAAGCCGCCGTGGGCGAGGCCGACGACGCGCGGGAAGGTGGCGGCTCAGCGGCCTTCGGCGGGTGCGGGCCCCGGGGCATGGGGCCCAGACAGGCGGTAAGACCCGCGAGCAATGCCCCCCACAGGAAAAGACGCGAGCTACTCGTGGGGAACAAACTTTCCGTCCTTGACGACGAAAAGCGTAATGGTTTTGTTCAAGGTGTCGCCCTTCTCGTCAAAGGTCGTCGTCCCCAAAACACCCGTGTAGCTCATGCCGCGCAGGTGTTCCATCATTTTCGCTTTGTCGGGACCCGCCTTTTCCATGGCGGCCAGAAGGATGTTGGTGACTTCGTAGGCGTAGTGGTCGTAGGCTTTGACCTCGGACCCCGGATACCGCAAATGATATTTCTCCATGAAGGTCTTCGCCGAGGCCATGAGCTCGGGCGGCCGACCCAGGTAGGTGACAAACGCGCCCTCGGCCGCCCCGCCGGCGATGCGAAGGAAATCGGGGTCGTAACTGATCTCGCCGGTCAAAAACGGCGCCCGGATCCCCGCCTCGCGCGCCTGGCGCAGAACCAACCCTCCCTCGGTGTAAGTCCCGCCGAAATACAACAGGTCCGGCTGAAGCGGCTTGATCCGGGTGACGAGAGCCTTAAAATCTTTGTCGCCCGCTTGAACCCCATCGAAGCAAAGGACTTTCCCCCCCCGTTCCGAAAACCGCGCCTGAAAGACTTCAGCGATGCCTTGGCCGTAGGCGGTCTTGTCGTGCACGATGGCCACGGCCTTGCTTTTGAGGGAGCGGGCCGCGAACTCCGCCGCGAAGGCGCCCTGGGCATCGTCGGTGGTGTTGACGCGGAAAATGTTGCGGGGCCCGGTCCAGTTGGGAGAAAGCTGTTGCAGGGTCAGCTGGGGATTGGAGGACCCGGCGTTCATCATGGGAACCCCCGCCCGCGCGTAGACGGCGGAAGCCGGGATGGAACACCCCGAATTAAAATGGCCGATCACGGCCAGCACGTCCGGGTCCGAAACAATGCGATTGGCCACGTTCACCGCTTCCTTCGGGTCGGAGCGGTCGTCGAATTCCACGGCGCGCAAAGTGAAGTTTGGGAACCGGCCGGAAGCATTGGCCTCCTCGATGGCCAAAACCGCCGCGCGTTTTAAACCCTGGCCCAGGGCCGCGATGTCCCCCGTGAGCGGCTCCGCGATGGCGATCTTGACTTCTCGCGGTCCCCGCTGGCAGGCGGCCAGAACCCCCCACACTCCGGCCAAAATGAGTCCGGCTTTTTTCATAGTGATTTAACCCCTTTCACTGGATCCCACGCGAAGTTGGAACAGCGCGGCGGCGGCCAAGAACCCATAAAGCGCGCTCGCCCGAAAAAAATCCATGGTCGGCAACCCCGCCCAGGCGCGATCCGCGACCACCCAGGTCCCGACGACAATAAAACACGACACCAAAGCCAAGGAAAAAACGCCCCACGCCAGCCCCTTGGCCCGAAGATGAACATTGAGCGCCGCCAGGATCAACAATCCCCCCGGAAAAAAAATCGCGGACCGGGTCCAGGGGATAGGGCCCTGTCCCCCCCAGCGCCAGAGCGTGAGCCCGAAAAGAACAAACACCGCGGCCAACATCAACCGTTCGAGCCGACGGGCTTTCAAATTCCCAGTTCCCCGCGGATCGCCTCGACGGTGGCGGCGACGGATTTTGGCTTGGGAGCCAGGGCGATGGCCCGTTCCGGATCTTTCAACCCGTGCCCCGTCAAAACGCAGACCGCCGTGGCCGACGAGCGGGCGAAATCGGGGTTCTGCCCGGCGAACTTTTTCAACCCGGCCAAGGAAGCCGCGCTGGCCGGTTCGCAAAACACCCCTTCCCTCGCCAGGGCCCGGTAAGCGGCCAAAATTTCATCGTCTGAGACCGCCCCGATCACGCCCCCCGATTCGTCCCGGGCCGCCAGGGCGCCCTTCCAAGAGGCCGGGTTCCCGATCTTGATGGCGGTGGCGATGGTCTTGGGATCTTTCACCGGTTCCCCCCGGACAATCGGCGCGGCCCCATCGGCTTGCCACCCCATCATTTTGGGAAGTCCCCGGCTCTTGCCCAGCGCCCGGTATTCCACGTAGCCTTTCCAATAGGCCGTGATGTTTCCGGCGTTGCCGACGGGAATGAAGTGGTAGTCCGGGGCCTCGCCCAACTCGTCGACGATCTCGAAGGCGCCGGTTTTCTGGCACTCGATGCGGTGGGGGTTGATGGAGTTGACGATCGTGATGGGGGTCGCCTCCCCCACCCGGCGAACCATGGCCAGGGCGTCGTCGAAATTTCCTTGAACGGCGAAAACGTCCGCGCCGTGGATCAAGGCCTGGGACAATTTCCCGAGAGCGATTTGGCCGTCCGGGATCAAGACCACGCACCGCAGGCCCGCCCGCGCCGCGTAGGCGGCCGCCGACGCCGAGGTGTTGCCCGTCGACGCCGTGATCACCGCCTTGGACCCGGCCTCCACCGCTTTGGAAATGGCCAGCGTCATGCCGCGGTCCTTAAAGGATCCCGTGGGGTTCAGCCCTTCGTATTTCAAAAAGAGCCGGACGTTGGGCGCTCCCGCCCATTCGGCCAGGCGGCAGGAAGGGAGGAGAGGCGTGTCCCCCTCGTGGAGAGAGATCACGGGCGTCCTATCCGTGACAGGCAAAAGGGCGCGATAGCGATGGATCAATCCGTGTCGGGGCATGGGCGTGGAACGGACAGAGGGAGATTATCTCATTTTTTCCCGCGAACGGGCCGGTGGGCGGCGTAAAAGGCCATGACGCGGGGAAGATCATCGGACAGATCCGGCAGGAGGACGCCGGCGGGTTCCAGCAACCGGCGGGCGTTTCGGTTGTCGAAATAGATGTCTTCGTTCAGATAACTTAAAAACCGGGGCAGGTGGCGAAAGGCTTTTCTTCGACGGGCTGGTCCGATCCAAGCGAGCGGAGGGACCAGGGCGCGAAAGAGTCCCCAGGGCAATCGATGGGGCCGGGGCGTCGGGAGACCCGCCGCGGTCAGCAAACCCGGGAGAACCGCCACATACCGCTCCAGGGGCCAGGACCCCTCCCGTCCGGCGGCCAGATGGAGAACCTGGCCCGCCCACGCCGGGTTCCGAACCGACGCCGAGATGGCGCGAGCCAAATAATCGTTGGGCACCACGTCCAGCCGAAAACTCGGCAGGCGGGGAACCCATCCGAGCGTGACCCGACCGCTCAAGAATTCCGCCAGATGATAAAACACCTGAAAGTGGAGCGTCCTCCCCGTCCGGGAATCGCCCACGACCATGCTGGGGCGATGGATCGTCACGGGAAGCCCTTGCTCCATGGCCTCCCACACTAATTCCTCGGCTTCCGCCTTGGAGGATTCGTAGGTGTTGTGAAACTCGCGCGGTTCCCGGAGGCGTCGTTCCTCGATCCGCCCCTGGAGGGTCCCCGCCACGCCCACCGTGCTCAGATATTCGAGTTTCTCCAGCGCCCGGGCCTCCCGGGCCAAAGTGAGGATGTGCACCGTGGTGGCCACCGAACTTCGGCGCGCCTCCTCCGCCGACATATTGACCTTCACCTGGGCCGCCCCGTGAACGATGTGCGTCACGCGGTCCGCCAACTGGGCGTAGGGCCCCGGCGCGATGCCCAACCGTTCCTGAGAGACATCTCCCGAAAGGATCTCCACCCTTCCCCAGACGGGTTCCCCAAGCCCGTACGTCCTCCAAAAGGTTTTCAGCTCCTCCAGCCGCTCGGGCACGGAACGGCCGGGGGCGGGACGAAGCAATAGGATCAAGCGCAGGTCGGGATCGCCCAGCAACTCGGGAACCACCGCGCTCCCCACGGCCCCCGCCCCGCCTGTGAGAAGGACAGTCTTCACCAAACGGGCTCTTCCACCGAGAACCCTTCCCTCCAACCAAAGAAAGGTTTATGGGGCATTGGGCCTCCGGGTGGGTGAAACGGCCGGGTCGATGCCGTATTTTCCGGGAGCGAAAATATTGTCCGGGTCCAGAACGCCCTTGATCCGGTTGGCCAGACGGAGAAACTCGGGCGCGTTCGAAAATATTCGGTCCATGAACCCCGTGCTGGTGCGGTACTGTTGATAGCCCTGGGACTGGGTGGTTTCGGAGATTTCATTGTAGAGGGCGTGAACGCGTTCCGTTTCGTCGGCGTCGGTTTTGTCGTAAAAAAGAGAGGTCAAAATGATGACGGACCTGGCCGTCGCCACCATGAGGGCGAAATTGATGTCCAGTTTCTTTTTCAAGGCCAGGGTTCGGCAGTGTTCCACCACCCGGCGGACTTCCTCCCCTTCCAAGGACACCACGATCCCGCCCAAATCCCGCCGCAATGGTCCCGGGCGGGATCGATGTCGTCATCGGACGGTTTTGCGCCGCGCCGTTTCATGTAGGCATGTTTCACGAAATAGTCGCTGGGGTAGCCTTTCTCGATGGCGTGCATGTGCGGCAAAGCTTCCACGCAGGGCAGGGGTTTCCGAAATATCAGCATGGACAACTTGTCGGCCCAGGCCCGTCCACGGGGAAGGTCCCGCCATTTTCTCAACAGACCCGAAAACCGCTGGATCCAGCGACAGCTCGCCTCCCCCAAAAACCAGAGGCGGCCGTAGGGTCCCAGTCGTTTTTTGATCAACGAACGGGCGGCCCGCACCTGGGCGGTGGTGCCGTAGAGGCCCGCCCCAAAGGTCCAGGGAGCGATATTGAACCGACGGCGCAACGTCGCCCGGCGTTCTTCCGACAAGCAAGGGGCCCCATCCAACAGGTCGCGGGGATCGTCCGCCACGATGCCAAAGGTGGTCACGTCGTTGATCAGGTGGATTTTGCTTTGCAGGGCCCCCGCGAAGGACAAATGGCGTATTTCATTGATGAGGGCGGGAAAATCCTCTTCCCGTTTCAACTCGAAAAGGCAGGACTGAAAACATTCCGGTTCCGGCATGAGCCAGATGCCGATTTGAGTCACGATGCCGAAGTTGGATTGACTGAAGAGCCCCTCGAGGTAGGGGCCCACCCCCCATTTAAACGTGTTCCAGGTTTTGTAGCCCTGAAGAGGGCCCCCGCCGGTGCGAACCAGGCTCCCGTCCGCCAAAAGGACTTCCATCCCGCAAATTTTTTCGAAATGGTCCCCGTAGGGGGTTTCCCCGATCCCGCGTTCCAGGGCGTTCCCCATGACGCTGCCGTCGGCAGGACCGTCGGTGCAATCCAGCCACAGCCGGACCCCGCGTTCCTTCAAGTGAGCGTGCAGTTGCCGGTAGGTGACCCCCGGTTCCACCACGGCGTAGGCCATGGTTTCGTTCACCTCCACAATGCGGTTCATTCGTTCCAGAACGAGGACCACCGCGCCGTCCCGCGCCGGGGAGGCGGAGCCGTAGCCCCAGTTCTTGCCCTTCCCGCAAGGCCAAAGCGCGAGATGGTGGTCCAGGGCCGCCTTCACGATCTTTTTTAATTGGTCGACGTCGGAGGGGTAAACAAAGGCGGAGGGGCGCCGCACGGAAGGGATCAGGCATCGAGCGCGCCGCTCCACTTCCTGCGCGTCGACGACCACATGGGCCTTCCCCACGATTTCCCGAAGGACGTCCAACCCCGCGGCCCACTCTGTTCCGACGGATTCACTCATAAAGGATTCTCCTTCCGCCGGCATAACGAGGGGCGCTTATCCGAGCGAATCGATGCGAAGATGGACGGGTTGGCGGGAGAGCCCTCGAATGCGGCGGGACTCCTTCATGGCGGCCTGGATCGCTCCCTCCGGGGCATCGTGGGTCACGATGACGATCGGGACGGATTTCTTGACGACATCGGTTTCGGACACCGAGTTGTCCTCTTGATGCACGGAGGCGATGGAGATTTCATGCTGGCTCAGGAGCCGGGTCACGGCCGCTAAGATCCCGGCTCGGTCCACGGCGCTGAAACGAAGATAGTGGCGAAGCCGACGATCCCGGGACTCCAAAATGTCCAACTTCTTTTTCCCGTCGAACATCACGTAGGGGAGCCGCCCGGCCATACCGCCCGCCACCTGGCGGGCCAGGTATAAAACGTCGGAAACCACCGCGCTGGCCGAGGGCATGGCGCCCGCGCCTTTGCCGTAGAACATGACGTCCCCCACGGCGTCGCCGTGGATGACGACAGCGTTGTATTCGTTCCGGACGTTAGCGAAGGGGTGGTTTTCCGGAATCAAGGTCGTCTGAACCCGGGCGAACACCGAATTCCCGTCGATGTCCGCCGAGGCGAGAAATTTGGCCACGAGCCCCAGCCGGCGACGGGCAAATTTGATGTCCCACAAATCCAAACCCGTCAACCCTTCCCGGTGAACATCTTCCACCCGCACCCAGCCGCCGGTGGCCAGAGAGGCGAGAATCGCCAACTTGTGGGCGGCATCCACCCCATCGATGTCGAAGGAGGGGTCCGCCTCGGCAAACCCGGCGGCCTGGGCCGCTTTCAACGCGGCGGAAAAACGAAGCCCTTCTTCCGTCATCCGGGTCAGGATGTAATTCGTCGTCCCGTTCACAATCCCGTAAAGCCGTTGGATCCGATTGGCCGCCAGGCCCTCGTTCAATCCCTGAACCACCGGGATTCCCCCGCCCACAGCGGCCTCGAAATAAACCAGACCCCGCGTGGCCTGGGCCGTATTGAAAATTTCACCCCAATGGCGGGCCAACACGGCTTTGTTGGCCGTGGCCACCTGCTTGCCGGCCTTCAAGGCCGAAAGAATCACCGTGCGGGCCGGTTCGTCCCCGCCGATCAATTCCACGACGATGTCGACAGCGGGATCCCCCACCACTTCGCGCCAGTCTTTGGTGAACCGGGGCCGCTCGCCTCCGATGGGGGACAGCGGTTTCTTGCGACGGCTGGCCACCCAGGCGAGTTGGAGCCGGGTGCCCGCCTTGGCCTCCAAAATCTCGAGGTTTTTTTGGAAGAGGCGGACCACGCCGCTCCCCACCACCCCGTAGCCCACCAGTCCGATTTGGACGGCGCCGTTTTTCATGCCGGAACGGACCGGGCGGATTTAACCGATTTGCCTTTGCGAAGGAATTTCCGCAGGCGAAGAACCGCGTCGTAAAACCGGTCGTCGTGGGTGACGAGCGACATCCGGACATAGCCTTCGGCTTCGGGGCCGAACCCGATGCCCGGGGTGACCACGATCCCGGTTTCTTTCACCAACTCCTCGGCAAAGGCCAGGGACCCCTTGGCTTTCCACCCGTCCGGAAGCGGCGCCCACACGTACATGGTGGCCCGCGGGGAGGTGACGGGCCAGCCCATTTTGTTCAGCTCCCCAACGAAATAGTTTCTCCGGCGTTGGTAGGTCGCCACCATCTGTTTGACACAGTCCTGGGGCCCTTCCAGGGCGGCCACGGCCGCCAGTTGGAGAAACGTGGGCACCCCATAGTCCACGAACGCCTTGTATTTTTCCAGCGGCGCCAAAAGCGATTTTTTGCCGCAGGCCCAGCCGATCCGCCAGCCCGCCATGTTGTAGGTCTTGGAGAAACTGTGGAATTCCAAGGCCACTTCCGAGGCCCCCGGCGTCTCCAAGAAACTCGGGGCCACGTATCCGTCGAAGGTGATCTCGCAATAGGGATTGTCGTAGGCCACCAGAATGTCGTGCTTTTCGGCGAACTTCACGGTTTGTTTAAAGAATTCCGGGTCGTCGACGATGGCGGCCGTGGGATTGTTCGGATAGCTCAGAAACATGATTTTGGTGCGTTTCAGCACTGAGGCCGGGATTTTTGAATAATCGGGCAAATAGCCGTTCTCGGGCCGGAGCGGCATATAATGGATTCTCCCGCCCGCCAAGATCACACCGTTCGAATGCACCGGATAGCTGGGCACGGGCACCAGCGCGAAATCACCCGGGTCCATGTAAGCCTGGCAGAGGTGGGCGATGCCTTCCTTGGATCCGATCAAAGCCAGCACGTTTTCGTCGGGGTTGAGCGTGACGCCGAACCGGCGGTCCATGTAATTCGTCACCGCTTTCCGGAACTTCGGCATGCCCTTGGCCTGGGGGTAACGGTGCGTGCGGGGATGGTTCTTGACCGTATCCACCAACCGATCCACCACGTGGGCGGGGGTGGGCAGGTCGGGATTTCCCATGCCGAGGTCGATCACGTCCAAACGCCGCCCGTGGGCTTCCGCGGCCAGGGCCTTGATCCGTGTGAAAATATAGGGAGGCAATTGCTCAAGTTTCTGGGAACATTCAACCATGGGAAGACCTCGGTGACATCAGAGTCGCCGCCCGCTTCGCGGGTCGGATTACAAAAAGTGGATCAGAAGTCGCTGGTCGCCCGTTCGATCCAAACGGGGAGCCGCCGGGAGACCGTCCACACCGAAAGGCCCACGCCGACGCAGGCCAAGCCGTAGGCCAATTCGAACCCGGCGTAGCGCAACCACTGAGCCCGGGAAATGAAGGTCCAGGGAGTCGGTGAAAAAAAGTTGGTCTCGGGCTGGCCGCCGAAACAGTCCCACAGCCCTTTGCCCACCGCCAGAGCGCCCCAAACAAAAAAAATCCAGGCCGCCAACCTCGCCAGCCCGGCCACGGCCACCCGCTCCTTTCCGCCCGCCAAGGGTTACCCTTTGACGAGCTTTTTCAGCGAAAGGCTGGGTTTGAAAGAAATTTTACGCCCCGCCGGAATGGCGATGGTTTCCCCGGTCTTCGGATTGCGTCCCGGGCGGGCCTTTCGGGCTTTCACCTTGAAAGTACCCAGCCCTGTCAACGAAATCTTGTCGCCGGATTGAACGGTCTCCCGAATGACGGTCACCGCCGATTTCACGGCCTTGACCGCCTGGGCGCGCGTGATGTTCGCGTCCCGGGCAATCCTCTGAATAAGTTCTGTTTTTTTCATGGCGCCTCCCCATCCGAATTTTATCCCGGCCGTCTTATTTGCCCTTATTTTTAGATAAGAAAAGCATCCTGTCAAGAAGCGCGAAGCGCCCTGACCGTGAGGCTGAATTTAGCGGGACTTGCGCTTAGGCGGAACGGGGCAAACCCCTCCGGTTCGATGGGAACGGTCCCATCGGAGGGGAGATCGGCGGCCTTGAAGGCGGGAGGCGGCGGGACCCCCCCGAGGTCTTTGACCATGGCGATTTCCACGCAAGTGTCGGGAAAATAGGGGCACCGGACGCACTCGGTCCAGACCTTATGGGGCAGGAAGTTTTTCTCGACGCGCTTAAATCCGATCTTCGTGAAAAAACCGTCTTTCATGGTGAGCGCGAAAACCCTCGTGACGCCGAGGGCCTGGGCGTCCGCCAGACAGGAATTCACGAGCTTCCGCCCGATGCCTTTGCCCTGATAATCCGGGTCCACCGCCAAGGCTTTGACCTCCGCCAAATTGTCCCACTGGACCGCCAGGGAGCAACACCCCATCAAGCGGCCTTTGTCTTCGGCCACATGGAACTGTTGGAGATTTTCAAAGAGTTCCGAAATCGCCCGGGGCAAGAGTTCCCGCCTCTCGGAAAAAACCCCGAGAAGCCTGTGCATGGCCCGCACATCGCCGATTTTGGCCCGCCGAATTTTAACCATGGAAAATGAATTCTAGCATTATTGGGCGAGAGTCTTAGGATGGAGATGATGAAGGATGTGGGGTTTTTCCAGTCCGTGGGCGAGCATGAGTTTTTCGTCCGAAAGAAGGTCCGTCGGAGGGCCCTGGGCGATGAGCCGGCCTTGATCGATCAGGATCGCCTGGGAGCAGAGTTCCACCACCAGTTCCAGGTCATGGGTGGCGATGATTTGGGTGATGGGCAGGCGGGCCAACAGAGATTTGAGTTCCCGGCGGCCCCGGGGGTCCAGGTCCCGGGTCGGTTCGTCCAAGGCGAGGATTTTCGGATCGCAGGCCAACAGTCCCGCCAAACAAACCCGCCGTTTTTCTCCGTGGCTCAGATGATGGGGAAGGCGGTTCTCAAACCCTTCCAGTCCCATTTGGGACAAAGACCGCGACACCAAGGAAGCGATGTCCTCCTCCAACAAATCCCCTTGGGCGGGACCGAAGGCGACGTCCTCGAAAACCGTGGGGCAGAACAACTGGTCGTCGGGATCCTGAAACAGGAGTCCCACCTGGGAACGAACCCTGGCCCCATGGTCTTTGGAGATCGGCTGACCGAAAATGGAAACGGCGGGGGAAGAGGGAGGGTCCTCGGGCAAGAGACCGTTTAAATGCTGGAGAAGGGTGGATTTTCCGGCGCCGTTGGGTCCGATGAGAGCCACGCGGGCGCCCGCTTCCACGGAAAAATGGAGGTCCCGGAGCGCCTCATGCCCGTCCGCGTAGCGGTAGGACAGGTGGACGACCTCCACCGCCTTCACGTTTTCCACCCCCGGGCCCGCATGGCTCCATAAACGCGCTCGGCCCGTTCCGACGACCGAATAAACAGGTGGGCCGCCACGCCCGAAAGTCCCGCCCAGGCCGACCGGCGGGAGCGGGCGAACGTTCGACAGCGCCGAGCCCGCCGGAGACGGGTCATCTCTTCGGTCAACACAAACGTATACCGGTGCGCGAGCGCGATGGTGGTGACGAGCAGGCCCATCGCCCTAAAACGGCGAAAGACCTTTAACACTTCCGTAAAGGAGGTGATCTGGGAGAACAGGACCACCGCGCCCAAACAGAGCGTGCTTTTGGCCATTCGGCCGAAAAAAAGGCCCAGGCCGCCCGGCTGAAAGAGCAAGAGGAAGGCGATGCTCAATGCGAAGGGTTCCAACCAGAGAACCCGTTTGAGGAGCGGAACAAAAGGAAGCCGGGCCAAGGCCGCCACAGCGACCAAAAACCCCCCCGCCCCCAGGAAGAAAGGCCAAGCCTGGTTCGGCAGAAGCGCCGTCAAAATCACGAAAACCACCGTGCCTGACAACGGGACGGCGGCCGGAGAGCGATGGAGAAAAGTCTCCGCCCCTCCACGAGAATCACAGGGGCGGAGCGGCATTTTATTTTTTCTCCAACGGCGTCAAGAAACGCGCCAGTCCATAGGCCAACCCGAAAGCCGCCAGGGTTCCCAGAACACCGGCGAAGGCGGTGGATAAAACAACCGATGGAACACCCGGAACCGTGTAGTCCGGCCAGGGCGCCGGGATCCACCCCGAGACGGCGGCCCGGTCAAAACCAAAGGCATCAGCGACTTTCTCAAGCCCGTCCGGCCAACCACAGGCAAAGGGGGCCACGAAAATCGCCAGCCCCAGGGCTGTCAACAGGCCACCGACGACCAGGTCCGTGGCGGCGGCCCACGAGGACGATTCCGGGACATCCGTCCACAGTTCCGGCCGGAGCCGCACCACCGCCGCCACGATCAACGTCGTGATCAAGGCTTCCCCTAGGCCGATGAGCGTGTGGACGCCGACCATGGCCGGAAAAACAACCCGCCAGGGAACCGTTTTTGAAAAAGCCAGTTCACCCGCGCACGCCACGGAAGCGGCCACGGTGGACACCCAGGCCGCAAAGGCCGTGGCGGCCAGTCGCCCCCGAAAAGTCCCTCGGAACGCCCGCCCCACGAGACGGTAAACGACCCCGGCCATGACGACGGAAACAATCGCCATGTTAAATAGGTTGGCCCCCAGGGCCGTGATTCCCCCGTCCGCAAAAAGGAAACATTGGAGGACCAACACCGAACACAAGACGATCACGGCCGCGCTCGGCCCCAGCAACACCGCCGCCAAGGCCCCCCCGATCAAATGGCCCGACGTCCCTCCCGCCACGAAGAATTAAGCATCTGGGCGGCGAAGAGGAACGCCGCCGAAAGACCCAGGAGGGGCATTTTCGTTGGGGAAGGTTCCGTTGGAGGCGAACCAGGGCCCCTCCACTCCAGCCACCGCCAGAACCGAAGTGAGAACGATGGTTTTCGCGTCAATAAAACCGTCTGGAATGTGCATGGGACCTCGGCAGGTGGAGGCGGTATTGTTTAAAAGGCCAAAGAGGAACCGGCGAAGGACTACGGCCGGGGAACCGCCAGCGGGGAGAGGGAGGCGTTCCTTTCTCGGATTCGCGCGAGAAGGGCCTGGGCGCGCTGGCGGGCGGCGTCCATTTTGGGAGCGCGGATTTCCCGGTAACCACGGACCTCCGCGGGCAAACACAACAGTTCCGTGTAGAGACGGTACGTTTCATCGTCGGCAAAAAGATTGAATTCATCCACCAGGAACTCGTACCAGGTGAGAAACGAACGTTCCGCCGCGTGCCACCCCGGCATCAACCGTCGGAGGAAACGCAGGTGTTTCATGAGGCGAAGTTGCCATTGACGAGAGCGCCAATCGAACTGGATGTTCCGGCCCATCACCGTGAAGTTGGGCCGGTTCAAGTGAACGTATTCCAGTCGGTCGCCGCGTTCTTCATTCACGTTGTAGCGGGCCCGGTCCCGCCGGTGTTTTTCCTCGCCGGTCAACAAATGGGCGACATACACTTCGTCTTTGATGGCCATGACCCGATGGAGGTTGTCCAACACCGCAAGAGTGGCCTGCCACCCGCGTTCCTTTTGATCTTTGCGGTAGACGCCCCACAGGCGGGTCACGTAACGGCTCGCGTAGGCCGGCCCCCCCCACTGAATGAGGTCGTACACATATTGCGCCAGCCGCGCCCGTGCGGCCTCCGGCAGATCCATCCAACGCAGGGCCTCCTCCATCAGGCGACGGTAGTCGCGGGACCAACGGGAACCCACGATGGGATGGGCCCTTTGGAGAAGACCGGCGCGGTCCTCCAGGACCTCCGCGAACCCTGGCAGATGGGGCGCAAAGCTCTCGAACATCTCGGGCCGGGCGGCGGCTTGGCGGCCCAGCTCAAAAGCGCGCAGGTTCTCGTCCCGGTCTTGGGAGGGGACCATCACACCGATCGCCTTCCGCAGATTTTCCACCGACACGGGGAGGTGGCCCCGTTCATGGGCGGCCCCCAAGAGAAGCACGTTGGCGTAGAGACGGTTCCCGAAATACGTTTCCGAAATGGCGGAAAAATCCAGACCCAGATAGTCCCGGGTCGCGGCCTTCAGGAACGTCTCCAGACCCAGAACGGAGAAATCGTCTTTCCCGAGAAGCGTTTTAACCGTGGGCATCTTGTGGGTGTTGACCACGGCGGCGGTCCGATCCGGCGAAGCGACCCGCAGATTGACCTTGGGGTCCAGCCCCCGCACCGCCTCCAACATATCGATCCCGATCAAGAGGTCGGCCCGCCCGTAAGGAACAAGCGGGGCGAATGTTTTTTCGGTCTTCGAATAGATCACGTGGCCGTAAACGCCGCCGTTCCGGATGGCGAGCCCCTTTTTGTCGGCGAAAAGGACGTGGTAGCCCTCCATCAGCCCGGCCTGAACCAAAATTCCCGTGGTCACCCCGGACCCCATGCCGCCCACGCCGGCGGTATAGCAGAACCACGTGTCTTCCACCCGGTGAGACGGTCGGGACGGAAGCGGAGTCGCCGATTCGCCCGGGAGGGCCCCGGCGGGGCGCTCCCGCCGCACGATCACTTCCTCAAAGGACGGACACACTTTGCCTTTCACGCAAGCGCCGTCGGCCACGCAGAGGGATTTGTCCGTGATGATTTTAGGCCCATGCAAGGTCTCTTCGATCGCCAGCCCGGGACAACCGGTGGCGTTGGTGCATTCCAAGCAAAATTCGCAAACCTCCGGCGTGATGTTGATGAAACGTTCCTCCGGGAGATACCCCTGCTCGCGGAGCACCCGTTTTTTCTCGCGACGGACGCGACGTTGGTAGGTGATGCCGCATTCCTTATCGGCGATGACCACCTTGACGCCGTCTTTTAAGATCACCTCTTCCAGCAGAGCCCGGTAGGATTCCCGGTAGGCCGGATTGACGCGATAGAGGGGAACGGCGTCCCGCGCCATGCCTCGGACCAGCTGTTCGATGTCCTGGGCGAAGGTCTTTTGGTCCATGACGTCCTCGCCCGTTCCGGGGGTGGGCTGATGGCCCGTCATGGCCGTGGTTTTATTCTCGAGGATGATGTAGGTGATGTCTTGATGGTTCTTGATCGAGTCCGACACCGCGACCATGCCCGAATGGAAAAAAGTGGAGTCGCCCAGGAACACCACCTGCTTGTTTTTGATGAACGGCGCGATGCCGGAGCCCGTCCCGCCGCCCAATCCCATGCCGGAATAATCTTGCATGAGCCCGATGTTGGGCTCGAACTGAAGCATGGAATGGCAACCCGACTCCCCGTGGAAAATAACGTCCATGGGTTCGCTTTTGTGACGGGACCGCATAAAGGCGGGGTCCAGAAAATCCTTCTTCAAGGCCTTGGTGACGGTGGAGGAATCCCGGTGGGGACAACCGGGGCAAAAGGTGGGCGTGCGGACGGGGATGGAGATCTTTCGCTCCCCGGCGGCCCGCACCCGGTCCACGGCCCCCGCGCTGATTTTCCGGGAAGGTCCATAAACCTCCGGCGCCAGGGTCTCGATGACGGGAGCCAACCTTTCCACGAGCATGGAGGAGTTCAGACCTCGGAAAGAAGGCAGACCGTCCTTGTCGTCTGGAAATTTCTTGCCCCAGATGGCCGGGGAGCGAGCGAGGCGGCCCTCCTGGTGGGCGCGTTGGAGGGCGCGAATGATCTGCGTCTCCAAAAATTCGCGCTTTTCCTCCACGACGAGGAGATGATCGACCCGCGCGGCGAACGCGGTGAGGAGGGGTTCGTCCAACGGATAGGTGACACCCCATTTCAGAACCGGGAACCGACCTTCCAACCCCAGGTCCCGAAGGGCTTGGACCAGATAACAGTAAGACAGTCCCGAGGCCGTGAACCCCAACGGGGCGCGGCCGGCGGGCCCCTCGACTCGGTTCAGCCCCCGGTCCCTCACGCCCTTCAAAAAACGGTCGAAACGCGCGGGCAGGGTCGCTTCCCGGAGCGACGTGTGGGGCGGAATCATGACCATCCGCTCCACCGGCATTTGCGCGGAGGAGAGGGTCGTCCGTTGATGGTGGTTCAGCGCGGGGTACAGGTTGGGACGGCACCGAACCGATCCGCCGCCGTCCGCCTGGTTGGTGGTAACCACGTAGGTCAAGTAGAGGTCCGCCGCGCCCGACAATTCAAAAGCGTCCTTGATCCAGTCCTTCAATTCTTGGAAAGTGGCGGGTTCCATCACCGGCATGTGAAGGTGCAGGCTCAAAAACCGCGAATCGGAATTGATCTGGGTGGTTTCGTTCCAGGGATCGTCGCCCACGATGACGACCGCTCCGCCGCCCGGTTTTTGCGGCTCGGAGAGATTGCCGATGGCCAGCGCGTCGGCGGCCACGTGCATGCCGACGGATTTCATGATGGCCACCCCGCGCAAATCGGCCAGGCGGGCCCCGTTCAACCGAGCGGCCGCCAGCCCCTCGTTGTTGGCCATCTGGGCCACGATGCCCTTCTCCACCAGAAGGTCCGAGACCCGCGTGACCGCGTCAAAAACCTCGGATACGGGAGACCCCGGGTAACCGGTGATGAGCGCGGCCCCGCCCTCCAGGGCGCCTTTCAAAATCAATTCGTTGCCCGTGAAGGGCGCCATGCCATCTTCTTTCAGAAATCGTTTATCCATACATCCTCCGTCAAATCGATTCGTACCTGGACGTGGCCAGGAGGTCTTTGGCGTGCCGAAGACCGAGGCTCGTGTCCGCCCCGGGAGCGGAGCCGAAGAGCCGGGCGATCTCGGCCGGCCGTTCCGCTTCGGTAAGCCGGCGCAGATTTGCGCGGGTTCGGTCGCCCTTGATTTCTTTTTCCACGGTCCAATGGGCGTCCGCGCAGGCGGCGATCGTGGCCAAATGGGTGACGCAAAGCACCTGGCGCCCCCGGCCCAAAGCGGCTAATTTCTTCCCCAGCACGCCCCCCAAACTTCCCCCGACGCCCGCGTCGATCTCATCAAAAATGAGCACGGGAACGTTGTCCGCCCGGGCGAACACGCTTTCAATGGCGAGCATAACCCGGGACAGTTCTCCGCCGCTCGCCGTCTCGGCCAGCGGCGCTTGCCCTTCCCCCGGGTTGGCGGCGAAAAAAAACTGAACCTGGTCCGCCCCGGTGGAGGTGAACCGGCCCTCCTCGCTCTGAACGTCCACGACGAACGCCGCGTGGGGAAGCCCGACCTCCTTGAAATCCTTCTGCACGGCCGTCGTCAATCTTTTCGCCGCTTTCCGACGACCTTCCGACAGGACGGCCGACTGCCGCGCCAGTTCCGCCTCCGCCTCCGCCAATCGACGGGCGATGTCCGCGCTTTTTCCTTCCAGATGGTCCAACCGATCCAACTCCTCGGACACCCGGGCCCGGTAGGCGGCGACGTCCGCCAGTGTCGGCCCGTATTTTCGTTTCAGTTTCCCCAACAAATCTAACCTCGAAAGGACCTCTTCCAACCGGGCGGGATCCGCGTCGATCCCGACGAAAAAACCTTCCAACTGTTGGGCCGCCTCCTCCATGTTAACCACGGCGGTGTCCAGCAGGTCCGATACCTCGGCGAGAGGCGCCCCGAGGGCTTTCAAAGATTCCACCTCCCGTTGCACGCGCCGCGCAAGGTCCGTGGCCGAGGACTCTTGCGCGTGAAGAAAGCCGTGGGCCTCCTGGGCCAAAGATTTGAGCCGGTCGGCGTTCTTCAGCTGGGGGAGGAGCGTTTCCAACTCCGCCTCCTCTTCCGGGCGAACGTTGGCGGCCTCCAACTCTCGCTTCTGAAAGCGATATAGGTCCAATCGTTGGGCCCGCTCCTGCTCGGAAAGCGTCAGGGCGTCCCGTTCGGCCGCGCACTCCCGCCAACCGGCGTGGGACCGTTCCACCGACCGGCGAACCTCTTCCAGGCCCCCAAAAGAGTCCAGGAGATCCCGCTGTTCCGCGGGTTTCAAAAGCAATTGCTGATCGCTTTGGCCGTGGGCCGAAACCAGAAGTTCGCCAAGCCGACCCAAGGTCGCCAAATTGACCGGATGGTCGTTGGCGAAGGCCCGGGACTTCCCCGCGGCGTCGACTTCGCGGCGAAGAACCAATTCCTCGTCCTTCTCTTCGCCCAGACCGATTTCTTTTAAAAGCGTTTTTAGCCGCCGCCCGAGACCCTGAAAGCGCGCGGAAACCGACAGCCGCTCCGCCCCCCGGCGAATTTGGGCCGTCTCCGCCCGCCGCCCCAGAGCCAGGCCCAGGGCGTCCAAGAGAAGGCTTTTGCCCGCGCCCGTCTCGCCCGTGAGAGCCACCAGCCCTGGTCCGAGCTCGAGCCGGAGATCTTCCAACAGTGCGAAATTTTTTACGGCCACTTCCACGAGCATCAGCGCTCTCCCCACAAAAATTTTTCCCGCAAGACCCCGAAAAAGGCGTGGTCCCGCTCGGAAAGAATCTGAAGCCTCTCCCGATGGCGGCGGACCAGAACCCGTTCCCCGCGCCCCAGCGTGAAGGGCTCCCTTCCGTCCAGCGAAACGACTATTTTTTCCCCGGGATGGCGCGGTTCCAGCCGCACCTCCACCACGCTTTCCGGAGGAATCAAGACAGGCCGCTGGCTCAGGCTGTGCGGGCAAATCGGCGTGAGCAAAATCAAATCCATTTCCGGGCAAGCGATCGGTCCCCCGGCCGCCAAGGAATAAGCGGTGGACCCCGTGGGCGTGGCCACGATCAACCCGTCCCCGACGTAGGTCCCGAGGGGCTCCTCGTTCACGCTCACGGAAAGGCGTACCACCCGGCCGGGAGCGGCCCCTTGAATCACGCAATCGTTGACCACGGCCCGGCCCGGGCCCCGGGGAGGAACGACCTCCAACATCATCCGGTTCGTGATCGTCAAACGCCCGGCCAAAAGTTTTTTCAGAACGGGGCGCACCCGATGCACATCCGTCGCGGTGAGAAAACCGAGCCGACCGAGGTTGACCCCCAACACCGGAACGCCCAGCGGAGCGGCGCGCCGAGCGGCCGCCAACAGCGTGCCGTCCCCCCCCAACGAAACCACCGCCCCCGCCCGCGAGACCTGGCCCGATCCAAGAACCCGAACGCCCAGGGAGGACAGCCAGCGTCGAAGCATTTGCTTCGCTTTCCGTGCGGCGGGAATTTGCGGGTTGTGGAAGAGCGCGACCGCGAAGGGAAGCGCCGTACGGCGTCGAGCGTTCACAGAGGCGGGAGATTGGCTATCCCGCGCCCTCCCGTCTCACGATCTCTTCCCAAACCTGTACGATGTCTCCGTCCCACCAGCCACGCTCCACTTCTTCCCACAAGGTCTGGAAGGTTTTGTCGATGGAATAGGCCTCTTTGTAGCTCCGGCGCGAGGTGAGGGCGTCGTAGATGTCCACCACGTTCACGATGCGAACCAACTTGGGAATTTGAGCGGCCTTGAACCCGCTGGGATACCCGGTCCCGTCCAAACACTCGTGGTGGTGGCGGATGATGGGAAGGATCCCTTCCAAACTTTTCAACCGCTGGCAGATCTCACCGCCGACCACCGCGTGTTTGCGCATGATTTCCCATTCCGCGTCGTCCAGCGGTCCGGCCTTTTGGAGAATCGCGTCCGGGATTCCGAGCTTGCCGATGTCGTGAAGCATGCCGCCCTTCCGGAGCGTTTCCAACTCAAAGGCGTTGCACCCCAAAGCCCGGCCCAGCATGACGGCGTAGCGGCCCACCCGGTCGGCGTGGCCCAGGGTATAGCGGTCCTTGGCCTCGATGGTGCGGACGAGAGTCATCAGGATCGCTTCGGCGTCCTCCAGTTCATCGGTCAAGGTTTTGATTCTCAACAAGGACCGGACCCGTGTCAAAAGCGCGTCCTGCTCGTAGGGTTTGGGAAGAAAATCGTCGCACCCGGCTTCGAGGGCGCGAACCTTCTCGTTCTCGGGGAGAAGACCGGTCACCATGATGACGGGCAGGAGGCGGGTTTCGTGCTGGTTCTTAATTCGTCGGCAAGTTTCAAGACCGTTCAAGCGGGGCATGTCGAAATCGATGATGCAAAGATCGGGGGCGGATTCCTGAATCCGCTCGAGCGCTTCCTGACCGTCCTGAGCGGTGATCACCCGAAACCCCTCGACGCTCAACAACGTTTCCAGAGCCTTCTGGGCGTAACGGTCATCGTCAGCGATCAGGATGGTCAAATCACCAGCCGAAAGGACGGGCATAGAACCCATGATACAAGATTCGACGGAGGGGCTCAACGGGGAGTCTCCGGGAGGATCTCGTAAAGGGTATACCGTTCCAGCGGCCCCCGCGTGAACGTGAAGGGCAGAGCGCCCCAGGCCGACGCGTAAAACCCGGCGGAGCCTTTGTTGTCCATGACCCGGAGCGGCCAGCGGGACGTATATTCATAGACCGCCAAAGGCCGGCGGCGATGGGTTTCGGCGCGGTACCACCAAGGAGGCATAATCACTTCTTGTTGGAGGACCAGGTCTCCCGGAACCATGTGCGTGTCCTTGAAAGCCGGTCGCCACCCCACCGTTTTCAAATAGCTGGAGGTGAAGGAATCCCCAAGAAAAAATCCCCGCCGGCCCGTCGACAACAACCCGTCCCGCGTCGCGTCCCGGGCGATGAGGCGGCTCGTCTCCGCTTGAAAATAATCTCCCGCGCCGAGGCCCAGGCTGAACAAAAAGAGCGTCACGGCGGCCCCGCCCCACCGACGGGTCAACCGAACGGGGGAAAAGGAAAACCGCTCCTGCCAGAGACGATAGCTGAGGAAAACGACCGGGACCAGAAGGGTCAGGTAATAGCGGGCGGCGACCCATTGCATGACGTAGACCATCTGAACGGTTCCGATCGCCAGCCAACCGAAAAGGAAGAAATCGGAGGGATGCCGCACCCCGCGCAAAACCTTGATTACGGCCCAAAGAAAGAGCGCTCCCCCCACCGACAGGGCGGCCAGGGTCAAGGACTCAAATCGACTGAACCCGCCGCGGGGCCCCTCCAGAAAAAAGGCCAGGAGGAGCGCGGCCAAAATAGCCAAAAGCGTTTTCCGCCTATTCCCCACTTCCACCCAACCCACCAGCGGGAGAAGAAAGACCCCGCTCAAAAACGTGAGAAAAATCAAGACGTGTCCCCAAGTGAAGGTTTGCATCACCCTTTTAGACGATTCGGTGAGATGGACGGCGCCGTAGGTGGCCACGTTCCACCCGCTCCAGAGGGCGAATATCGCCAGGGGCAAAAGGAACGTCAGCCAAGGGGTCCAACGGCGGCCGCTCTCGCGATCGGTCCACCAATAAAGAGCGGCGACCGGAAGAAGCATCGCGCCCGTGTATTTGGTGAGGAGAGTGAGCCCCATGGCAAGCCCCGACACGATCAGCCATCCGGTCGAACGCCGACGGAGACCCTCCACCCAGGCCCAAAGCGCCCCCAGGAAAAAGAAGAGGAGGGTGGCATCGATCATGAGCGCATAGGACGTGAGCCAAAAGGCGGGGGTGAGGACAGACAGAACGGTCACCGGAACGGGGGGGAAATTAAGCCGGGCCGCCAGCCGGTAAATGAAGACCGCGGCCCCCCCCGATAGTAAAAGACAGAGAAGCCGCACCACCCACAGCCGCCCCCCGCCCAGCTTCCAGAACAGGCCCAGAAGGTAATGGTGCAAGGGGGGGTTGACCATGCGGGGCGGCTGGCCGCGTTCCCATCCCGCATGATCGACCCCGTCGTCGTCCGCTTTGAAATCGTAGGGCCGGAGAGGATGATCCAAGGTTCCGATGGCCATCAGCATGTGATAGTGGTCGTCGACGAAATAGGCCCGCCCCACGAAAGGCGCGCCCAGAACGATGGGGAGGAGGAAAATCCAAACCAGGGGCGGGACTTTGAGTTTCACGGATTCATTATAGAAAACAAGAAGAGGCCGCTGGTCGTTTGGCGACCAGCGGCCCCATGCGGCGTTTGCGATGGCCTGTACACCGAGTTTTGTCCACCGGGAGCCGGGGGAAAACCCCGGTCCGGCTGACGGATCATTCCTCTGGGCCCGTTCTCGCGAACGGGCTCAAGCGGCGACCTGAGAGACGCGCCCGAAGGCGACGGGACCGGGCCAGTCCCCCTACGTCCAGGGCCTCTCACTCTTGCCTTTCTCCAGGCGGGGTTTGCCTTCCCCCGTCTCTCGACGGAGGAACGGGAGCTCTTACCTCTCGTTTTCACCCTTGCCACGCGCGCCTCGCGGCGCCGTTCGGCGGTCTGTTCTCTGTGGCACTTTCCGTCGAGGGAAACGCCGACCCCCGCCTTCCCGTTAGGAAGCGCCCTGCCCACTGGAGCTCGGACTTTCCTCCGCGGCCCTCTTCGCCGCGGCGATCCGCCGACCATCGAAAAAAGGAAAGAAAAAGATCTATTTCCGGTCCAGCGCTTCGTTGGCCAAACCGTCGGCCCGCTGGTTGTGGGGATGGCTGGACCGGGCGATGTGGACCACGTCCACTTTTTCAAAGCGGCGTTCCAGTTCTTTGACTCGGGACAAGAGAGCGATCATGCGGGCGTCTTTCGCCCGATATTCACCGGAAACCTGCCGCACCACAAATTGGGAGTCGGTCCGAACCTGGGCGCGCGTCGCCCCGCGTTTCAACAATTCCGTCAGGGCTCGGATCAGCCCTTCGTATTCCGCCACTTGGTTGGTGTTCGTGCCGATCCGCTCGCCGATCTCGGCCGCCACGCCGCCCTCGGGATCGCAAAGAACCACGCCATAAGACGCCGGACCGGGATTGCCCCGGGAGGCCCCGTCGCAATAGGCGGTCCACAGGGGCGCCCCCATGGATTTAACCCGAATAATTCAGTTGCCCACGGGATTCGACGTAAAATCTGACCCTTTTTACTTCACAAAAAAGTTCGACCGTAGTCCCAGCTACGCTCTCACTTTTTTGTTTCGTAAAGAGCCATCTTTTCCGTCTCGGTCCTCGCGTGCAACTGAATTATCCGGGTTAATGAGAGGGAGAATCGATCCCGACCGAAGCGGCGGGAGCCGTGCCATCCGGCAGGGGGGCCGGAGAGGAAACCGCCGGCTCCACCGGTTTGGGAACAATATAAAGGATCCGCGAACAGCTTTCACAGGTGACAATTTCTTTTCCCTTCATCACCTGGTTCACCAGATTGGGCGTCAGGCCGGTGCGGCACCCCCCGCACACCATGGCGTTCACCGGGACCACGGCCGCGTAGCCAGGCCGACCCCGCTGAATGGCCTCGTACCGGGACCGGACGTCCGCCGGCAAGCCCGCCGCGAAAGAATCCCGAGCGATCTTCTGGGCCGCGGCCTTGGCGTTGATCTCGGCCTCTTCCGCGTCCAACGCCCGTTCCCGCCCCTCCATTTCCAGGCGGGCTTTCTGAGCCTCGCCTTCGGAGGCCTTGGCTTCCTTCTGCAACGCCTCGATGGATTCCATAAGCACCAGGACCTGATCCTCTAAAATCACTTTCTCTTTCTTGGCGGCTTCGATCTCGCTGATGAGAGCCTTGTAAGCGTCGTTAGATTTGACGTTGTTCAACTCGCTTCCGTGCTTGCGAACCGCCTGGTCCTTCGCTTCGATCTCGATCTCCAAATTTTTGCGCTGGACCTGGGCCTCGACCAAGAACTTCTTGGAGTTTTCCTGAGCCGCGGCCACCTCCGCCCGACGGACCGCCAAGTCCTCCCGACAAGCGGCCACCTGGGAAATTCCCAAGCGCGCGGCCTCGCGTTCCTTGTCCATTTCTTGCAAGCGAATCAAAGCGACGATCATTTCGTTCACAAAGATCCTTTGAACCTTTATTCTCCCGCCCGTCCCGTGGGCGGTATAGGGATTGAACCTATGACCTTTCGCGTGTGAGGCGAACGCTCTGCCGCTGAGCTAACCGCCCACGGGACGGGCGAATAGGGATTATAACATTTCCGGCTCAGCCGGGAATTCATGGCTGGCGAAGGATCTCCGCCACGGCATCGTCGTGTTCCTTAAACTCGGACAAATCGTCGTGGCCGGCCCCGTCGATGAGGAAGAACAAACCCTGGCGGGGAATCAACGGCCAAAGTTGGACGCTGGAATCGTGAGGCACCAGCGCGTCCGCTCGGCCATGGATGAGGGACACGGGACAGCGGACCTCCCGGAGCCAAAGGTCCGACCGGAGTTGGTAACGCACCAGGAAATCGGGGACGAAAGGATAAAGCCGGCGCTTCATATCGAGCAGGCTGAAATAGGCGGATTCCAGAAGCAGGAGCCGGGGACTGTTTTTCCGGGCCAAGTGGGCCGCCACGCCGGACCCCAGAGAACGGCCGCAGAGGAGGATCCGGTCCTCCGAATACCGGGCCTTGGCCCAGGCGTAAACCGCATCGGCATCCCCCAAAAACTGGGTTTCGCTTTGTATCTTTCCGGTGCTTTTCCCATATCCCCGGTAGTCCATCAGAAGGACGTCGTAGCCGGCGGTCAAGAAAGGCCAACGCACGGGCTCCCACGTCAAGAGGGACCCTGCGTTCCCATGAAAATAAAGAACGACTCCGCGGGAGCGCTCGGCTCGAAAAAGGACGGCGTTCAGGCGAGCCCCGGGAACTTCAATAAAAATCTCTTCGAAGAAACCCCGGAACGGATAGACCAATCGCTGGAGGACTTTTTGAGGGAAAAACAGAAGGCGCTCTTGACCGAAATAGAGAAAGGCGCAGAGGGTCAGATACAGGAACCCCAAGACGCACGACAGCGCGCCCACGATACGGACGACGCTATGAAGGGAGGAGACGAAGAATTTCGGAAGAATCATGGCGGGAAACGTCTCCTGGCCTTGAGCGAAGCTCCAAGAAAAACCTGGGCCCTGGTGGAGTTGAACCACCGACCAACCCGTTATGAGCGGGACGCTCTAACCGCTGAGCTAAGGGCCCCTCCGTCGCACCCCGACAAAACGAATCAGGGCCTGATGGTTGGTATAACGGGCCGGCCGTCCTTCTATTCCACGTATTCCCGCAGGAATCGGCTTCGGCTGGGGTGCCGAAGCTTGCGGATGGCTTTGGCTTCGATCTGGCGGACGCGCTCGCGGGTCACGCTGAAGATGCGGCCCAGCTCTTCTAAGGTGCGCGGGTAGCCGGTGCCGATGCCGAACCGGAGCTTGATGATTTCAGCCTCCCGATCGCTCAAGGTGGCCAAAGCTTTCTCCACCTCCTGCTGGCGGAGGGAATCGTTGGCCGAATGCGCGGGCGAAATATCCCCTTTGTCCTCGAGAAAATCCTCCAACACCGAATCCTCTTCCTCTCCCACGGGGGTGGTCAGGGAGATCGGCTCCTGCATGATCTTCAGGATCTGGCGAACCTTGTCCGTCGATAGGCGGAGGGCCTTCCCGTATTCCTCCACGGTCGGATCCCGGCCATTTTCCTGACGGAACTTGCGGCTGACTTTGGTGAGTTTAGAAATCACTTCTTTCATGTGCACCGGAATCCGGATGGTGCGGGCCTGGTCGGCGATGGCCCGGTTGATGCTCTGCCGGATCCACCAGGTGGCGTAGGTGGAAAACTTGAACCCGCGCCTCCATTCGAATTTCTCGACGGCTTTAATGAGACCGAGGCCGCCTTCCTGGATCAAATCCGACAGCTCCAAGTTCGACCCCACGTGTTTTTTAGCGATGGAAACCACCAGCCGCAAGTTGGCCTTGATCAACTGAAGCTTGTCTTTAAGGATGGCCTCTTCCAACTGCCGAATTCGAGTGTCGAGAGCCAACAGCTCGTTGGCGCTCACGGGAAGCATTCGCACCATGCGTTGGAGTCGGAGTTGGATGGTCTCGACATTCTGCATGGAACTTTCGATGCCGCTCGTGGTGTAGCCGGTCAACTTGTGGAATTGGGCGCCGGGCATCTTCTTGGCCAGGACTTTTTGGTAAAGCTTTTTAAGTTCCTGATAGGGGAGCTTGAACCTTTTTTCGTAACGCTGGGTCTCGTCCTCGAACTCACGAACTTTCAGCCCGAGGCTCTTGATCTTGTTGACCAGCCGGCGAATCTTTTCCTGATTCAGGTTCAGGCTGATGATGCGTTCAACGATGACCTGCCGCTCGGCGTTGATCTTGGCCTTAAGTTCCTCCACCGTCTGGGCGGGGAGCTTGCTTTCCAATTTCAGCTTGATCTTGTCGATGCGAAGCTCGGCCTGGATGATGAATTGAACCACGGTTTTCACCCGCCGCCGCATGCCCGAAAGCTCGGAGGCCGTACGGCGGCCCCGGGGCATGAGCTCCTTGGGGGTCATCTCGTCGGCTTCCAAGAGTTGCTCCCAGTTCTGGACCTCGCGGTGCGTGATGGGGGATTCCAAAACGACGAGCTTCAGGATCTTCTCGTTGTCTTTGATGCTCCGCGCCAGCGAGACTTCCTGTTCCCGCGTCAGAAGAGGCACCTTGCCCATCTCGGAAAGATACATGCGGATGGAGTTCTGGGTGTCCAACTCCACATCGGGAACGCCCATTTCCTCGTGGGTTTCGTGTTTCGCGCGGCCGTGGTCTTCGCCGCGCTCAACGACGTCGATCCCCATTTCTTCAAGTTTTCCGAAGAGCGTGTCCAACTCTTCGGTGGTGAAGTTGGTTTCGGGAAGTTTCTGGCTGATTTCCTCATAGGTCAGGAAACCGGCTTCTTTGCCGTGTTCGATCAGTCCACGTACCAGGTCTTGATGGTTCAATGGCTCGCGTCGTTCCAAGGTCAGGTCACCGGTCCGATGAACCCGCGCCCCCGGGCGTTGCCGCCCGCAGGAGCCGGGTGAGGGTTTGATACCGCAAAATTTTAACTTCGTCGCGGGTCCGACGTCCTTCCAACATATCCAGAACCTCGCGTTCCAGCGCGGCGCGTTCGCGCCGCTGAACCGACAACTCCAAACTTTTCACGCTCCGGGCCAAATCCTCCCGCGGGTCGTCGAATTTCTTCCCTTCCAACAAGAGCGCCGTCAGCCAGGGCCCGTCCGCCGCTCCCAAGGCCTCCACGGCCGCGGCCGGATCGATGGACCGGTGGGCCTTCCATTGGTCTCGCCAGTGCCGAAACACCGCCCGGCACCGGGTGTCGGCGAAAAGAGCGTCGGAGATGTCCACGCCTTCCCAAACCGAACTCACGCCGCCCAAAATCTGAAGGACTTCTTCTTCTGCCGTCCGAATGTCGGGCCCTTTCGGCCGGGCGGGCGCCGCCGCATTCTCCGCCGGAGGCCGCGCCCCGGTTCCCGACTTGGCTCCTTGGCGAGCCATCTCCCGGTGAAGCGCGGCCGTGTCCAAAGAAAGCCGGGTCGCGGTTCGCTTGATCCATTCTTCCCGAAGCAATTCGTTCGGCACGCCGGCCAAAAACCGCAACAACTCTTCGGCCTTCCGAAGGCGCCCATGCAAATCGCTGAACCCGGCGAGGTCCGGGGCCAACCGGTCCAGCCAAAAATCCACCACGTCCTGGGCCTTCGTCAAAAGTTCTTCCAGGGCGCCCAACCCGCGGGATTGAACAAACTCGTCCGGGTCCAACCCTTCCGGCACCTGGGCCACGCGGACGAACACGTCCTCTTTCAAAAAAACCGCCGCACTCCGCCAACTGGCGTTTTGCCCCGCCGGATCGGGGTCGAAAAGCAAAACCGCTTCCTGGGCGTACCGACGAATCAACCGCGCCTGGTCCGGCGTCAGCGCCGTCCCGAGGGGCGCCACCGCCGCGCCCATCCCGGCCTGATGCAAACCGATCACGTCCATGTAGCCTTCCACCACCACCGCCCGGGCCCGTTCCCGCAACACCGCCCGCCCCTCATAGAGACCGTAAAGGTGCCGGCCCTTGGTGTAGACGGGGGTCTCCGGCGAATTGATGTATTTCGGCCCCGCCTCCTCTTCCAACACACGGCCGCCGAAAGCCACCACTTGACCATACGGATCATGAATCGGAAAGATCAATCGACCGGACAGGGGATCCTGATACCGCCCGGTGCGGTCCGACCGCGCGGCCAAACCGGCCGACAGCAGCCGCTCGATGGGAACGCCCTTCTTGAGGGCCACGTCCAAAAACCCTTCCCGCCGCGGCGCATACCCAAGCCGGAACTGGTTCACCGTCTCGGGCCGAATCGCGCGCTGGCTCAAATGCCGCCGCGCCGGCTCCGCCTCGGCAGACGTGCGCAGGCTGTCCCGATAAAACCCCGCCGCCTCTTCCAGTAGGACCAAGAGCAGGTCCCGATCCTTGGCCCGGCGGCTCGCGGCGTCGTCGTTCTTGTCCCAATCCAACACAACGCCAGTACGCCGGGCAAGTTCCCGCAGAGCTTCCGGAAAGGAAAGCCCTTCCAGCTTCATCACGAAGGTGAGGATGTCCCCGCCCTCCTGGCACGCGCCGAAACAATGCCAGAGCCCCTTGTCCGGTTGGAAATAGAAGGAAGGCGTCCGCTCATTGTGAAACGGACAATTACCCTTCCAGCGGGACCCGGATTGCTTCAAGCTCGGCACGGCCTCCTGGATAACGGCCAGGGGGTCGAGCGCGGTCTTGATGCGCTCCAACGTTTCGCGCGAAACGCCCACTCCAGTATGCCCTCGCGTCCCCTAAAACGGAGACCCCGGGCTTACCCGCGGTTCGCCCGCGCCATGCGTCGGCGCAATTTACGGCGGGACTCGGCCTGTTTGCGCTTCCGCTTGACGGAAGGCGGCTCGTAGTATTCCCGCCGTTTGATTTCCTGCATAATGCCGTTGCGCTCGCATTCGCGCTTGAACCGGCGAAGAGCTTCTTCGATGGATTCCCCATCACGAACTTTGACGAAAACCATTATTGAAAACACCACCTTCCGGTTGAATTTTTACCCGCAAAAGCAAAAGTCCTCGTCCGGCCAACCGAGCCGGCGAAAAAAAACTAAATCGAACGAGGTTTGTGGTCCCCTACCCGGGGGGCCAGCCGAGGCGGCGGCCCGCCAAAAAATGAACGTGCAAGTGGCTCACGGCCTGACCCGCGTCGGGTCCGTTGTTCACGACGAGCCTAAACCCGGTTTCCCGCACGGAAAACTGATCGGCGAGCTTTTTGGCGGCCTGGTAAATTTCCCCCAAAAGCGGCGCGTCTTCCGGCGACAAATCCAGGGCCCGCGCCACATGTTTCTTCGGGATAATCAGCGCGTGCACCGGCGCTTGGGGATGAAGATCCTTGAACGCCAAAACCGCATCGTTTTCGAAAACCACGCTGGCCGGAATCTCTTTTTGGACGATCCGGCAAAAGAGGCATTCGATCACCGCGGGATTATAGGGAAAAAAGACGCTTTTTGCAATAGAAAACCCTTTAAAAGGGTTAAACCTAAAGGGTAGAGGGAACGAGGGTGCCTGCGGGGACCTCGGCGGGGAGGGAGACGCGGAGGTAGTTGTCGGTCCAACCCTCGCCCGTGCCTTCGGCGAGGGCCGTCCGGGTGGTGCCGCGAAAACGGTCCCGGAAGCGGGCGGTCAAAGACTCGGACAGAGAGATGAGCCGCCGCGTGCGTTTCTGAAGAATGGCCCGGTCCAGGGGTTCAAGTTCGGCCGCGGGGGTGCCTGGCCGAGGAGAATAGGGGAACGCGTGCAGGCCGGTCAGGTTCAAGCCTTCGATACGGCCCAGGGTGGTTTCAAACGCCGCTTCCGATTCTGTCGGAAACCCGGTCAACACGTCGGCGGTCACCGCGGCGTCGGGCAGAAACCGGCGCACCGTCCGAACCCGGTCTTCGTAGTCGGCAAACCGATACCAACGGCCCATGTCTTTGAGAACGCCGTCGTCGGCCGACTGAAGAGGGATGTGGAAATGGGCGCAGACCTTGTCCGTCCCGGCCGCGAGATGGATCAACTCATCGGGAATTTCGGTGACTTCCAAAGACGATAGCCGCACCCGAAACCGCCCGGACAGCGCGACGACGCGGGCCAAAAGAGCCGCCAACCCCTCGGATTTTCCCTCGGGCGACCGCCCGCGGTAAAGACCCAGCCGAATGCCGGTGAAAACGATTTCTCCATGGCCGGCGTCGACCAGCGTCCGGACTTCTTTCAGCACGTGGTCGACGGGCTTGCTCCAGTAGTCCGGCCTCGTTTGGGGGATGATGCAATAACGGCAGGGCGCCTTGCATCCGTCTTGAATTTTGACGAAGGCCCGGGCGCGGTGGGCAAACCGGGAGAGGCCCCACACCTCGGGGGCCACTTCAAACCCTAGGCAGGCGGGAAGACCTTCTTTTTCCTTATTGGAATAAACCTCGACGCGGGGGGAAAGGGAACGAAGCGATTCCGGGGCATGGCTGGCGTAACAGCCGGTCACCACCACGCGGGCCTTGGGGTTTTCCCGCAGTAACCGCCGAACAAACTGTCGGCATTCCTGGTCGGCCTTGGCCGTCACCGAGCAGGAGTTGACCAGGCAAAGGTCCGCCTCCCGGTGATCGTCGACGGAAACGCCCCCGCCGGACTCCAGCCTCGCCCGGAGAAGCTCCGTATCGTACTGGTTCGCTTTACACCCGAAGGTTTGAAAAGAAACTTTCACCGGGGCCGGAACCGCGCGCCCAAAAGCCACGCCCCGGACATGGCGCCCAAAACAGCGACCCCCGTGGCCACGATGGAAACCGGGGGAACGATGCGCCAATAATCGGCCCGGCCCAGGGCTTCCGATAGAGTTTTAAATTCCTGGAGGGAGTAACGGGTGAGCTGTTGCAAACCGAGAGGAAGGCCGACGATGATCCCGGCCAGCCACGCCTGGCGGGTGGCCAACATTCCGGCCAAAGCGCCCACGCAGAAAAAAACGGCCAACAAACCGAGGGGGTCCACCAAGACGAACGTCCCCGCAATTAATGAGCCGACGCTCACCCCAGCGGAAACGCCGACGATCCAACCCCAACTTCGCTGGGGCGGGGAAACGGAGGAAATGGGTTTAGAGTCCGAGTTCATAAAAGATGGCGGAGGCGGCGAAGATCCCGGCGGTTTCCGTCCGTAAAATCCGGGGGCCGAGCGTCACGGGCACCACGCCCGCGACCCGAACCTGGGCCACTTCGCCGGGGTCAAAGCCGCCTTCCGGCCCGATCATAACATTTACCACCGGCCGCCGCCCGACCCGATCGACGGAAGCGAGCGCGGCTTTCAACGTCCGCTCCATTTCCCCCTCCCAGGGGATGAGAGACGTCTCCCCCGGCCCCAACCGGGCGAGGGCCCCCGCCACGTCCACCGGCACTGAAATGGGAGGCACTTCCACGCGCCCGCATTGAGCCGACGCCGCGCGGACAATTTTTTCCCAGCGCGCTTTTTTCGCGGCCCAGCGGTCCGCCGGGACCACGGCCACGCTTCGCCGGGTCTGCAGGGGAACGATTTCGGCCACGCCGAGCTCGGTGGCCTTCTCCAAAATCCACTCGAAAGCGTCCCCCTTCGGAACCGCCTGAAACAAGCGAAGGGTGTAAGGCTCCTCCGCCGTCGAAGCCTCCGCCAAAATCCTTCCCTCCACCCGCTCCGGCGTCACGACCTCCAACACCCCGCGATAGGAATGGTTCACTCCGTCAAAAAGCCCAATTTCATCGCCGGCCTTTTTCCTCAACACCCGCGCCAAATGACCGGACTCTTCAACCGAAAGGACGAACCGGCCGGCGCGAATACTTTTGGGAGAAACAAAAAAGTGGGGCACAGGAAGGTGGATCTACTTGCCGAAAGCGTTCTTGAAGAAACCCTCTTCGGAAGAAATACCGGTTTCGCCCATGGTTTTGGCGAGTTCGGCCAGAAGGCGGCGCTGGTCTTTGGAAAGTTTCGAAGGCGTATCGACGATAACGCGGACCAGAAGATCGCCCCGTCCGCCGCCGCGCAACGCGGGCATGCCTTCGCCGCGCACGCGTAAAAGTGCTCCCGACGGGGTGCCGGCCGGGATGTGGATGCGGACGGATTTCTGCACGGTGGGAACGTCCACGTCACCCCCCAACGCGGCCAAAGGAACCGTCACGTGTCGCTCCGTTAAAAGGTTTTCCGCCTCCCGCTCAAAGCGCTCGTCCTCCCGAACGCGAATGATCACGTAGAGATCTCCCGACGGGGCTCCCCGCCCTCCCGCCTCTCCTCCGCCCGGAACGCGGAGCGCGGTGCCGTCCTCCACCCCCGGGGGAATACGGACGGTGACATTTTCGGTTTTGCGGACGTGCCCCTGTCCGCGACAGTCGGCGCAGGGGCTTTCCACCATCTGTCCGGACCCTTGGCATCGGGGACAGGTTTGGGCCATGGTAAAAAATCCCCGAGTGGCGCGGACCTGGCCGGCGCCGCGGCAATCACTGCAGGTTTTGGCCGACGTGCCGGGCTTGGCCCCGGACCCCTTGCAAACGGCGCAGGCGGCGTGGCGGGTCACCCGCAGGGCGGCCTGGGTGCCGGTGAACGCCTCCACCAACGTGACCACATGCTCGGCTTGCAAGTCGGCCCCTTTCCGATTTGTCCTCGGAGGTTTTGTTCCCGGGGTTCCGATCCGGATGGTGTTGAAGCGCGAGTTTTCGATAAGCCTGCTTCAGCTCATCGGCCGAGGCGGTTTTAGAAACGCCCAGGACCTCATAATAATCGCGCTTGGCCATGACGAAGGACCCCTGCGGAACTAGGGTTTCTTATCCTCGTCCACCACCTCCGCGTCCACCACCTTTTCTTTCCCGTTGCCCCCCGCGGAGGCGTCACCGGCGGTGGCCCCCCCGCCCGGCGCTTCTCCCCCGGCCTGGGCCTTGGCGGAAGCCGCCTTGTAGACCTCCTCGGCCAACTTATGGGAAGCCTGAAGCAGGTCTTCCTTGGTTTTCTTGATCTTGTCCAAGTCCGTGCCCTTCAGCGCCTCTTTGGCGTCGGTCACCGCGCGCTCGATGGCCATGCGGTCGTCCTGGCTCACCTTGTCGCCGTGCTCTTTTAGGGCCTTTTCCGTAGAGTAAACAACGGCGTCGGCCTCGTTTTTGGTTTCGATTTCCTGGGCCTTCTTTTTGTCCTCGTCGGCAAACTTCTCGGCTTCCTTGACGAATTTCTCCACCTCGTCTTTGGAGAGCTTGCTCTTGGCGTGGATGGTGATGTGCTGTTCCTTCTTCGTGCCCATGTCCAAGGCTTTCACGTTCAAGATGCCGTTGGCGTCGATGTCGAAGGTCACCTCGATTTGCGGCATGCCGCGCGGGGCCGGCGGAATGCCGTCCAAGTCGAAATGGCCCAGGGACGTGTTGTCCTTGGCCAGGGGCCGCTCACCCTGCAAAACATGGATCGTCACGGCCGGCTGTTGGTCGGACGCGGTCGAGAAGGTTTGAGACTTCTTCATGGGGATCGTGGTGTTCCGCTCGATCAACTTGGTCATGACGCCGCCCAGGGTTTCGAGGCCCAAGGAAAGGGGCGTCACGTCCAAAAGCAGGACGTCTTTGACTTCGCCGCCCAACACGCCGGCCTGAATGGCGGCGCCCAAGGCCACGCACTCCATGGGGTTCACCCCGCCCTCGATTTTCCGCCCGATGTAGCTTTCGACGAATTTCAAAACAATGGGCATGCGCGTGGGCCCGCCCACCATGATCACTTTCGTGATCTGGCCGGCCGAGAGCCCGGCGTCTTTCAACGCCTGCTCCATCGGATGCTTGCATCGGTCAATGATCGGCTGAACCAAAGACTCGAGCTTGGAACGCGTGAGCTTCATCTGCAAGTGCTTGGGCCCGGAGGCGTCCGCCGTGATGAAGGGCAGGTTGATGTCGGTCTCCAACACCGTGGAGAGTTCGATCTTGGATTTTTCGGCCGCTTCTTTAAACCTCTGCATGGCCATCTTGTCCTTCCGCAGATCGATGCCGTTTTCCTTCCGGAACTCCTCGGCGATGAAATCGATCAAGACGTTGTCCATGTCCGTTCCGCCCAGCTGGGTGTCGCCGGAGGTGGAGAGCACCTGAAACGTGGCCTCTTTCTCGATGGACCCCATGTCCATGATGGTCACGTCCAAGGTTCCGCCGCCCAGGTCGAACACCAGAATTTTCTGGGCCTGTCCGGACTTGTCCAATCCATAGGCCAAGGAGGCCGCCGTGGGTTCGTTGACCAACCGCACCACTTCCAAGCCGGCGATCTTTCCGGCGTCTTTGGTGGCCTGGCGCTGGTTGTCGTTGAAATAAGCGGGCACAGTGATCACGGCTTTTTCCACCTTGTCGCCCAGATAGGCTTCGGCGTCCCGCTTGATCTTTTGCAGAATAAACGCCGACAACTGTTGGGGGGTGTAGTCTTTCCCATGAATGGAATAGTTGAACTCCTGCCCCATTTTCCGCTTGAAAGCGTAGACGGTTCCTTCCGTGTTCGAAACCGCCTGGCGCCGCGCGGGCTCGCCCACCAGCAGTTGATCGTCTTTCGTGAACGCCACGTAGCTGGGAAACGCCTTGCCCCCCAAGGTGGTGCCTTCCGCCGACGGAATGATGACGGGCTTGCCGCCTTCCATCACCGCCGCCGCCGAATTCGATGTTCCCAAGTCGATACCGATGATTTTAGACATGTTGGATCCTCCTTGAAATTAAACCGCCGGGGCGTCGTCCTGGGATTTCTCCCGAGGAGCCAAATTCCCCGCACCCTTATTCTTGGAAACCTTCACCCGCGCCGGCCGGAAGAGAACCCCCTGAAACCGATACCCTTTCTGAAGCACCGAAAGGATCCGCCCCGCCGCCCCATCCTCCTCCACCGTCTCCACGGCTTCCTGCGCATTATGGTCGTAAGGTTCCCCGACGGTAGCGGGGACATCCTCCAAACCTTCTTCTTTCAAAAGCCGTTTAAACTCCCCGTAAAGCATGTCCAGCCCCAACACGATGGACTTGATGTCCGCCGTTCCGTGGGCCGCCGATTCGGCCTGTTCCATCACGTCCATGAGGGACACCAACCGGAGAACAATCTCCTCTTTCCCCCAGCGGCGGGCGTCGGCTTTTTCCCGCTCCATGCGTTTGCGAAAATTATCGAACTCCGCCTTTAAACGGAGGAGCTGATCGTAATAATCCGCCGATTTCAGCTTGGCCTCGTCTAAGGACTGCTTCAAAATATCCAATTCCGAAACTTTCTCCTCAGCCGCCGCTCGGGCCGCCTCGGACATCGCGGTGTCCTTCGATTCACTCATCCGATCCTCCCACCATTCGGTTCAAAGCCCCCGTCACCGCCTGGGCCATTTGGTTCACCAAACTGATCATGCGGGAATACTCCATACGGCGAGGCCCGATGATGCCCAACACACCCACCTGGCGCGTGCCGATGGTGTAGCTGGACGAAATCAAGCTCAAATTCTTTAAATCCGGCGAACGGTTTTCCGACCCGATCTTCACCCGAACCCCCGGGAATCGGGCCGACACCGCCGGCTCCGCCATGTCTTCGCGTATCAAATCTCCCAAGGCGCGCTTTTCGTCCAGCAAATGAACCAGCTGGCGAAGGTCTTCCTGCCCGCTGAAATCCGGCAGGGAAAGAATATTCCCCGCACCTTCCAAATAGATGTCCCCCACGTCGCCGGAAGCGAAGGCCTCCTCGGTGACGTGCCGGGCGAACTCCATCAAATCGATTTGCCGCTGGTGAAGAGCATCGATGTGGTCCAACAACGTCTCCCGCACCCGCCCGAAAGGCTGGCCCCGAAGCCGATCGTTCAGCATCCGCTCCAAGGGTTTCAAAAGTTCCCGGGGATAAGGTCCGTCGAAGGTCACCTGCCGGTGCTTCACCACCCCCGCGTCGCTGACCAGAACCGCCAACAACCGCCGCTCGTCCAAGGGAATCAGCTCCATGTGCTGAAGCCGAGACTGGTCGATCCCCGGCGACGTCACGAACCCCGTGAAGTTTGAGAGAACCGAAAGGGTTTTGGAGGTCGAAAGCATGAGCTCTTCCACCTCCCGAACCCGCGCTTCGTGTTCCCGGCGGATCCGCTCTTCCTCTTTGATGGCCAACTGTTGGAGCTCCACCAAACTGTCCACATAAAATCGATAGGCCTTGTCCGTGGGCACGCGCCCCGCCGAGGTGTGGGGATGGGTCAAAAACCCCTCCCGCTCCAGCTCTCCCATAATGTTCCGGATGGTCGCCGGGGAAAGTTCCAGTTCCTTCCGCCCCGCGATAAAAGCCGACCCCACGGGCTTCCCCGTCTTGATGTATTGGTGGATAACGGCCTGAAGCAACCGCCGCTTCCGCTCTTCCTGCTCAATGGTGGAAAGGGATCTCATTAATTAGCACTCAAACCTTCCGAGTGCTAACAGTATAACACACCCCCGCCCCCCTGTCAAACAAATTCTATCCCACAGGGGGACGCCCTTCACTATTATACTATGCTGGAATGTTCCCCCCGCAGCTTCGTCCTCATCCTTCTTAACCCGAATGATTCACTTGCCCAGGAGATCGACGAATATGCGGTTGGAAAGGCGCCAGCCGAGCCGCGTGGGACCATACCGGTCGCCCTCTTTTAAGAGCAACCCTTCCCGGACGGACCGATAGAGAACGTGGCCATAAAGGGACAGGGCCTCCGCGGAGGGGACCACGCCCTCCTTCAAGCGAAGGGCGAGCATCAGGTTTTCCCCCTCCCGTTGGTCGGGGCCCAGTTGGACGGCTTCGGCGTCGTAGACACCGTTTTTTTCCACCGATTCCATATACGCCGTGAGATCCTCCGTGTTGGTGCGGCGCGTGGTCCCGTCGTACCACGCGGCGGAAACACCGGCGCCCAAACAAGGCTGGTTGCGCCAATAGCGAAGGTTGTGCCGGCATTCAAAACCCGGTCGGGCGAAATTGGAAATTTCGTAGTGGATGAACCCGGCGGTTTCGAGCGCGTTCGCGGCATCCTCATACATATCCGCTTGAAGATCGTCGTCCGCCTGAACACCTGACCGGTGGAAATAGGTGGATTCTTCCACCTGGAGCCCGTAGGTCGACACATGGTCCGGCTCCAACTCCAACACCCGCCCGAGGGTGCGCGCCCACCCCGCCCGGGTTTGTCCCGGAAGCCCGAACATTAAATCGGCGTTTAAGTTGGAGAACCCCGCCGCGCGGGCCGCGCGAAACACGTGTTGGAAATCTTCCCAGGAATGGGTGCGGCCCAAGGCGGCGAGCAAGGAGGGTTCGTCCGATTGAAGCCCGAAACTGAGGCGGTTGATCCCCAACTCCCTCCAAACGGCGAGTTTTTCCGCCGTGACACCGTCGGGGTTGCATTCCAGGGAAGCTTCCCATGGCGGGTCCGTCGAAAAACCCGCCCGCACCCCGGCCATAAGACCCCGCCAGTCGCTGGGCTCCAGAAGGGACGGCGTCCCTCCCCCCACGTAAAACGTGTCCAACATGCGCCCAGGAAATTCCCGCGCCCGTCGCTCGATCTCCCGCGCCAACGCGGCGAGATAGCGAGGAATATCCTTTAAGCGTCCGGGGTAAGCCGCGAAATCACAAAACCGGCATTTGACCGAACAAAAGGGAATATGAAGGTAGAGCCCCGTGGATTTTTCAGGATCGGTTTTCATGGAACCCCTCCGCCGTGCAGGAGAGAGGCTTAATTTCGAGCCACCCCTCTCTACAAAAAAAAGGAAACGTCAGCGGATGATTTTCCAGCGGCGAAAGGGAAGGTAAAGGAGCCAGGCGCGGCCCTTCAGGTTGGCGTCGGGCATGGGCCCCCAGAACCGGGCGTCGTAGGACCGGTCCCGGTTGTCCCCCATCACGAAATAGTTGCCCGGCGGCACAACAATGGGTCCGAAATTGTCCCGCACATTTTCCCCCGCGGGGCTCAGGGAAGCCTTGCGGGCGACCCATATTTCTTGAAATACAGCCGGATCTTTCTTGAATTCATCGGGCCCGGGGATGAGGAAATTGTCTTCCCATTGGGCGTAAGGTTCCACCTGCTGGACACCGTTCACAAACACCCGCTTGTCTTTGATCTCCACGGTATCGCCGGGAAGGGCGATGGCGCGTTTAATGAAATCTTTCCCGTAATGGGGGCTGGTGCGATCCACCGCCGGAAAACGGAAAACCACCACGTCGCCCCGCTGAACCTTTTTCCATCGCAAGACCCGTCGGTTGGTGTAGGGAATTCGCACGCCGTAAATGAACTTGTTGACGAAGAGGTGGTCCCCTTCCAAAAGGGTGCTTCGCATGGACCCAGACGGGATCTTGAAAGCCTGAACCAGGAAAAACATGATCACGGCGGCGAGCAGGATGGCGGAAAATCCGGTGTCCGCCCACTCCTGGCTTTCCCGCAGGAGAACACCGTTTTCCTCCGCCTTCCATTGAAGCCGCGGCCGCCACCCGTTCCCCAGCACGTAGCCGCACGCCCCCAGCCCCAGGATCATCAAGAGCGACGGTTCCGCCCCCCCCGCCCCGCTCAACCAAAACCCGGCCAGCCCCCCCAACCCCGCCAGGAACCCGGACACCGAAGCTTTCGCCACCGGCGCCGAAGCCGTCCGAACCAACTGCCCCGCGGCCAACCCGAGAACCCCCAACCCGCCGATTCCCAGGGCCAGGCCGCCGCGCCCGACCCCCATCACCCCGCCCACGGCCGCCGAGAACACCATGCCCTGGAGGGCCCAAAGACTCTGAATCCCCTCCGGTTTAAGCCGCGTGGGCAGAACCCAGAGGGCGCCCAACAGCCCCCCCGCGGCGGCGCAAGCGACGCCGATGGGCCAGGTCAGCGTGTCTAATTCTTTGTAGGAGGCCAGCAGAAACCCCGCCGCCACCCCGACAAAAGCCCAAAACAGCCCGTTCAACAAGATAACGCCGCGAGGATCCGCCAACCGTTCCTTGCTTTGAAAAAACCGCTTGAACGCGTAGGCATAAATCCCGCTGACGAGCGAAATCCAAAACAGTTTTTCTTCCATGGGTGCCTTTTCCTTTAATCCTTTTTGGCTCCGCCGTCGTCGCGCCGGAGAACGGCGAGGAAGGCTTCCTGCGGAATTTCCACGGCGCCGAACTGGCGCATGCGTTTTTTTCCTTCTTTTTGTTTTTCCAACAGTTTCCGTTTGCGGGAAATGTCGCCGCCGTAACATTTCGCCAAGACGTCTTTGCGCATGGCGCGAACGGATTCCCGGGCGATGATCCGTCCGCCGAGTTTCGCTTGAATGGGGATCTCGAACATCTGGCGGGGATCAGTTCCCGCAACCGTTCGCAAATCTCACGCCCCGGTAGGGAGCCGCGACGGCGGGCACGACGAAGGAGAAGGCGTCCACCTCCTCCTCGTTGATCAAAATGTCCATCCGGAGGAGGTCGCCTACCCGGTAGCCCACGTGCTCGTAATCGAAGGAGGCGTAGCCTTTCGAAATAGATTTCAAAGCGTCGTAGAAATCCACGACGACCTCCGCCAATGGCGTTTCGTATTTCAAAACCACGCGGGTGGGAGTCAAGTAACGCATGTCGACGAACTGGCCGCGCCGGTCTTGGCACAATTGCATGACCGGCCCGACGAATTCAGAGGGGACCACCACGGTCGCCAGAACGTAGGGTTCCTCGATCACGCGGATGTCGCCGTAGGGAGGAAACTTGGCGGGGCTGTCATACTCGGCCGTTTTCCCGTTTTGCGAGGTGACCCGGTAAACCACCGTCGGAGCCGTCACCAGGAGATCCACGTCAAACTCCCGCCGGATCCGCTCCTGAATGATGTCCATGTGGAGGAGCCCCAAAAACCCGCAACGAAACCCAAACCCCAACGCCACGGACGTTTCCGGCTGATGGAAAAACGCGGCGTCCTCCAAATTCAGTTTGTCGATGGCCTTTTTCAAATTCTCGTAGTCGGCCTGGGCGATGGGGTAGAACCCGGCGAAGACGAACGGTTTCATCTCCCGATAGCCCACATGGGGCGTGCTGGTCGGCCTCGCGTGTTCCGTGATGGTGTCGCCCACCTGCACCTGATGAATGTCCTTGATCCCGCAGACCACATAACCGGCTTCGCCGGCCGAAAGCGACCCCGCCTTGACGTATTTGAGTTGCAGGTGCCCCACCTCTTCCACTTCGTTCACAATTCCCCCAGCCATGAACCGCACTTTAAGCCCGGGCTTCAGCACGCCGTCCAGGAGCCGGACGTACACAATGACGCCGCGATAAGAATCGTAAACCGAATCGAAAACCAACGCCGAGAGCGGCTTGTCCGGGTCGCCCACGGGCGGCGGGACGCGTTCGATGATGGCCTGCAAAATTTCAGGCACGCCTTTCCCTTCCTTGGCGCTGGCCGGGAAATAGGGGCCGTCCAACCCCAGAGATTCCCGAAGCTGTTTTTTGACGCCTTCCGGATCCGCCGAGGGAAGGTCGATTTTATTGATGACGGGGATCAGCGTGAGCCCGGCGTCCAAGGCCATTTGAGCGTTGGCGAGGGTCTGGGCCTCGACCCCCTGGCTCGCGTCCACCAGGAGAAGGGCCCCTTCGCAGGCGGCCATGGCGCGGCTCACCTCGGAGGAAAAGTCCACGTGGCCTGGCGTGTCGATCAAATTCAAGAGATACTCTTGTCCCTGAAAGGTCCACGTCATGCGCACGGCTTTGGCCTTGATCGTGATGCCGCGCTCCCGCTCCAGCTCCATCCCGTCCAGGATCTGGGCGCGCATTTCCCGCCGCTGAACGGTGCCGGTGGCCTCCAGCAATCGGTCGGCCAAGGTGCTCTTGCCGTGGTCGATGTGGGCGATAATGGAAAAATTGCGGATGCGCGAAATGTCCATGGAGGGGAAGAAGACCTACCGGTTCCGAAACCGGCGGATGAGGTTTTGAACGTTGTCCCGGGAAGGGTCTTTCATCACGTCCGCCACCAAAGCCTGGCAATCGGAAAATTTGATGTCCCGGATGGCCTTCTTGATTTTAGGCACCATGCCCGGGGAGACAGACAACTCGTCCAGCTCCAACCCCAGCAGGATGACGGTCATCTCCGCGTCCCCGGCCATTTCTCCGCACATGCCCACCCATTTGCCGGCCGCATGGGCGGCTTTCACGGTTTGGTGGATGAGCCGAAGGATCGCCGGATGGAGCGGCTCGTAGAGGTGGGCCACCTCGTCGTTCACCCGGTCCACGGCGAGAGTGTATTGAATGAGGTCGTTAGTCCCGATGGACATAAAATCCGCTTCCTTGGCCAAATAGTCCACCACCAACGCCGCGGAGGGGACCTCGATCATTAAACCGACCTCGATTTTTTCGTCGAAGGCGATGTTCTTCTTGCGAAGTTCTTCCATGCATTCGTCGACGATTTTCCGGGCCGCGCGGAACTCTTCCAGGCCCGACACCATAGGAAACATCACCCGCACTTTCCCATGGGCCGACGCCCGCAGGATGGCCCGAATTTGGGTCCTGAAAATATCCGGGTGCCTCAGGGCCAGGCGAATGCCGCGCAAACCCAAAAACGGGTTCGGTTCGCTTTTGTTCAGTTCCGGGAAACCGAGATCCACCAACTTGTCGCCGCCGATGTCCAAGGTTCGCAGGATCACCGGGTGCGGCAGGACGGATTGGGCCACCTTGGAGTAAAACCGGTAATGGTCTTCCTCGTCCGGCAGGGTCTCCCGGTTCATGTAAAGGAATTCCGTCCGGTAGAGACCCACCCCTTCGGCGCCGTTGGCCAGAAGATTTTTGATCTCGCCGGGGGAATCGATGTTGCCGGCCAAGGTGATCCGACGGCCGTCCAAAGTCTGGGCAGGTTGGTCCCTCAACCGCTCCAAATCCCGGCGTTCGGCGTCCCGAATGTCCCGTTCGCGGCGGTAGTTGTCGACCACGTCCGGCAAGGGGTTCAGGATCACCGTCCCGGTGTGGCCGTCGACGATCATCATGTCGCCGGGGCGGACGTGGCGGGTGATTTCGTGCAGGCCCACCACGGCCGGGATTTCGAGCGAATTGGCGAGGATCGCGGTGTGGCTCGTGCGGCCGCCAATATCGGTGGCGAACCCCTCGGCGAATTGAGCCTTCATGTGGACGGTGTCGGAGGCGGTCAGGTTCCGCGCCACAATGACGGAAGGCTCGTCCAAATCTTCCAAGTCCTGGGGCTCGTGGCCCAATAGGTGGAGGAGGATTTTCCGTCCAACGTCCAAAACGTCGTGGCGCCGCTCGCGGAAATATTCATCCGTGGCCGCCTCCAAGGTTTTGACCGCACCGGAGACCGCCTCGGAAAGCGCGTATTCCGCGTTCACGCGGTTGGCCGTGATGTTCTTCACCACGTCCTTGGAAATAAGAGGATCTTCCAAGATCAACAGGTAGGCTTCGATCAGTCGGGCGTGGGTTTTACCGAGGAGCTTCAAGATCTTTTGTTGGGTGCCGATCATTTCCTTCCGCGTGTCGGCCACGGCCGCGCGGAACCGGGAGACCTCGGCCTTCACGGCTTCCGGCGGTACGTGCCAACGCCCCACCGCCAGGTCCATGTCTTCCAGCACGAAAGCCTTCCCGATGGCGATCCCGGGCGAGGCCGAGACTCCCTTAAAAAAGCGCGTTTCCGGCGGTGTGGCGGCGGTAGCCATGTTTATTCCTCGTGAGCCTGGTCGGTGAAGAATTGGTTCATGCTGTCGATCACGGCCTGCTCGTCGGCGCCTTCCGCCGTGACGGTCAGCTTGGAACCGAACTCGGCGGTCAAGGTCAGGATGCCCATGATGCTTTTGCCGTCCACTTCCTGATCGTCTTTCCGGAGGAGGACGTGGCTCTCGAATTTCTGGAGCGCCGTCACGAGCGCGGCCGCGGGCCGGGCGTGGAGACCCATTTTGTTGAGGACGGTGAACGTGCGCTCGATCACAAGAAAGCCCCGATACCGGCATAGGCCACCGAAGCGGCCGCCACACCCAAAGCCAGGAAAGACGGACGAATGCCCAACCGAAGCGTGCCCCAGAAAACCCCCGTCCAGAGCAGTCCCTGGACGGCCGAAAATCCGGGAGGGGGGGCCAGCGCTCCCCGCAAAACCACGAGGGCCATGGCCCCCAAGGCGAGCAGGGGCAAAAGTCCCTGAATGCGGAACGGGGCCAGATGGCCGACGACGTCTTTCTTCCAACGGTATCCGAGCCACAGGCCGGCGGCCCGCACCCCCAGGTGGAGGCTGTTAAAAAAAATCAGAAAAAGAACCGGCGACCAGATCGCCGATGGGGGACAAAGAGCGCCCATGGCCAGGGTCGCCGCCAAACAGAACGGGAGCCACGTTCCCCAGAAAAAAGCTTCACCCAGGGCCGCGAGAGGGCCCGACATGGCGGACCGCGCGGCGAGAACGCTCTCCACCGCGGTGCCGTCTCCCTCCGAGCGGTCCTCCTCCATCCCGGCCACCACGCCCAGGAGAACTCCCGCGGTATAGGGATGCGTGCTGAAATAACTGGCATGGGAGCGGGCCGCCCGAGCGCGCTCGTCCCGGCGGGAATGAAACCGCCGAAGCGCCGGCCAAAGGCTGTAGACGTATCCCAAATTTTGACCCCGCTGAATGGTCCAAAGCCCCTGAATGATGAAGGAGCGGGCGAAGATCCGGACCAGGTCCCGCCGGTTCAGTTTCACCCGCCGCCTCCCGGAAGCCAAAACCGACGGCCCTTCCCAAGCCGCAAAGACAGCTGGTGCAAAAGGGCGGCCAACCCGAGCGCCGGCCACAGCCGCCAGGCCCGGTCCAGCCCCTCCAGCCAGGGCCCCCGGACCAAGGGAAGAAGAACACCATAGAGGGCCCCGCCCAAGGCCTCTGCCACAAAGAAGACCACCAAACTCTTGAACCCCCAAAGAACCCCCGCGAAAACCAGGCCGTAGCGCAAGGGCCCGGCCAACCCCCGCTCCACCCCTTCCAGGGCTCGCACCGAAAGAATCCGCATCTGCCGCCGCAACCAAATATCCACGCTCCGGCACAACACGGCGAAGGGGATGGAGAGGATCAAGGCGAGGGCCGTCGCCGCCCCAGACACCGACGAGGAGGGCCCTCCCGAGGGACTCAAAAAGGCCCACACGCCGGCCAGGGCCGCCGCCAGACCCACGTCCCACTGGGCCGGCCCCGCGGGAGGGACCACCACCCAAAGGCTTTCCGTGAGCAAGCCCAGGGCGATCCCTTCCGGGACGTGGCCGCAAAGGAACCCCACGAGGCTCGAAAGGATGAGCGGCCGAGAGAGGAGGAACGGGCCCACGGTAAAATGGTCCAAGGAGAGGATCCCGTAGGCGAGCGCGGCGAGGAGCGTAGCCATGTCAGCTTTTCCCGAGGTTCGGAACCAGCTCGCCGAGCGGAACCGAGGAATCCCCGGGAAGCGGGCGGGTATCGAAGGAGAGGCCGCGCTTTAAAAGGCCCGCCAAGAGGGCGCGCTCGGCGGCCGTGAACGCCAGATGGGGCGCCACCATCTCGCGCCCCGGCGCGTCGTGAAGGCCGCCCAGGTTCACCTGGGTGACGGGGGCCCCGGCCTCGACCAAGCGGGCCAGTTCCTCGACGCCGGGAAGAAGAAGCAAAACCCGCTCTTTTTCCCAAAGGTTGTCTTTCAGCACGGCCGCGGCGCGGGCCACCGTTAGCACGTCCACGGCCACGTGGTCCGGCACGGCCAACCGCATGAGTCCGGTCTGAAGGGAGTCGCCGGCGGCGCGGTCGGAGGCCACCACGATCCGCTCGGCTTGAATCACAGGCAACCAGCCGCCCACCACCTGGCCGTGAATCAGCCGGTCATCGACGCGAACGAGGACGAGGTTCATGTCACGCGGGTGGAAGGTGTTCCCGCAATTTTTGGAGCGGCCGTTGGGCGCTCCGGGGAGCGTCGTCCACGAGCTTCTGCGTGAGCTGGGCCAGGGGCATGTAGTGCCGGTTGGCGAGCGCCGTGATGAGCATGGGAAGGCTAACGCCGGTCACGAGTTCGAAATGGAATTGGGGGTCCCGCGCCAAACGCAGGCAGACGTTGCAGGGCGTGCCCCCAACATATCGGATAGGATCAAGGTGCCCGCCTGGGTTTCCAGTTCCAAAAGCGTTTCCCGCAGGCGTTTCTCGAACCCGTCGGGAGCCTCGGACCCGGTCAAACCCAGCACCCGGACATCCGCTTGGGCTCCCACGACGTTTTCCGCGCAGTTCAAGAGTTCCCGTCCCAAACCGCCGTGCGTCACCACCACGATGCCCATCATTGAAATCGCCTCACCGCGCCGCGTCCCGATGATGCACGCGAACGTCGAACCGGCCGTTTTTTCGAATGACCTCGCCCAGAGCTTCCGCCACCGCCACGCTCCGATGCCGGCCCCCCGTGCATCCGACGGCCAAGGTCAGGTAACTCTTCCCCTCCTGGGCGAACCGTTCCAGGAGGAACTCCATCAGCGGAGCCAAGTGCTTCAAAAACTGTTTGGTGAGGGGGTTCTCCATCACGTAGCGGGCCACCAGCGGGCTCAATCCCGTCAAAGGCCGCAGGTGGGCCACGTAGTTCGGGTTCGGCAAAAACCGCACGTCCCAGACCACGTCCGCGTCCATGGGAACCCCGTGCTTGTAGCCGAAGGATTGAACCATCACCGCCATCCCCCGGGGATGTTGCAGGCCCAACGTCTTCAACACCATTTCCTTCACCTCGGGCGGAGCCAGATGAGAGGTGTCGATGGTTTTGTCCGCCAGAACCGCCACATCGTGGAGGATCCGCCGCTCCCGGCGGATGCCGCTGGCCACCGACCCGGCCAGGGGATGGCGGCGGCGTGTTTCCGAATAGCGGCGGAAGAGGGTGGTGTTGTCGGCGTCCATGAAGAGGACCCGCGGCGCGATATTTTGGCGCGTCAGATCTCCGATGGATTTTTTAAAAACCCGGGCCGGAAGCCCCGTGCGCACGTCCACTCCCACGGCGATTTTGGTCAGGCGCTGACCCCAATCGCGATAGAGCCGGATCAAACGGGGAAGCAGGGGAAGCGGAAGGTTATCAACGCAAAAGTAGCCCATGTCCTCCAAGGCCCGCAGGGCCGAGGTTTTGCCCGCGCCGGAAAGACCGGTGACGACCACGCAGTCCATGGGCCGGGCCGACTTTCGAGAGGGGGAGGACCCGCGAATCGCCACGTGAAATTCGGTGTTACGCCCGGCCGGTGTGGCCGGACATTCGCTGGATGAGCCGCTCGTTCAGTTCGCGGGCGGAATGAACGCCCTGTTGCTTCAACCGTTGATTGAGCGCGGCCACTTCGATTAGGGAACCCAGGTTCCGTCCGGGATGGACAGGCACGCGGATTTCCGGAACGGCGACGCCCAGCAGGGTCGTGCTCTTTTCTTCCAGGCCCATGCGGTCGTACTCTTTTTTTTGGTCCCACATCTCGAGATAGACCACCAGTTCAATGAGGGAGCGTTTCAACACGGCGCCCACGCCGAAAATTTTCCAGACGTCGATGATCCCAAGCCCCCGAACTTCCATGTGGTGTTGCACGAGTTGGTGCCCGGACCCCACCAAAATTCCACCCGGCTTGTGGCGGATCTCCACGCGATCGTCGGCCACCAGCATGTGGCTCCGCTTCAAGAGCTCCAGCGCGCACTCCGATTTACCGATGCCGGAGGACCCCAGGATCAAAACCCCCATGCCGTAGACGTTGACGAGCGTGCCGTGCACCGAGGTGCAGGGAGCCAGCCGCTCCTCCAGGTAGGCCGTCAGTTCCCCGATGAAACGGGCGGTTTCCCACTGGGACTGAAAGAGGGGCACCTGGTAGCGGTCGCACTGTTCCACCATTTCCGGAACGGGCTCACGGCCGTGGGTCAGGATGAGGCAGGGGAGCTCGCCGTTGGAGAGGAGCCGGTCGAAGATTTCCATTCGCTGGGCGTTGGAGAGGGTGGAGGAAAAAGCCGATTCGCCCATGCCGAACACCTGGATCCGTTCGCTCCGATAATACTCGAAGAACCCGGCTAAGGTCAGACCGGGGCGGTTGATGTCTGCCGCGCGAATCTGCCGGCGGAACCCGCCCTGGCCGGCCAGGAGAGATAAACGCAGGGCCTCGGCCTGGCTTTTCCAAAGCTCCTCGACGTGGAGGGGCGCGGGTTTTCCCGCGGCCGCGTCGGTGGTCATCAGTATTCGTCTTCCTCGCGGATGATGGTGAGGATTTCCTCGGCGCTCTTGCCGTCTTTCAGGGCTTGGCGGAAGAACTTGTCTTTCAGGAGGCGGGAGACTTTGGCCAAGGCCTTCAGATGGTTCCCCGCCGCGTCGGGCGGCGCCACCAAAAGGAAAATGATGTGGACCGGTTCCCCATCCAAGGATTCGAACTCCACGCCGCGCTTTGAAATTCCCAGCGCCGCCGCCTGTTCCTTGATCGCCGGCGCCTTGCCGTGCGGGATGGCCACCCCCTGCCCGATGCCCGTGGACCCCAGGGCCTCGCGTTCCAAAAGCGTGCGAACCAAGGCGGGAGCGTCGGGAATTTTCTTGGCCTTGGCCAGGAGCGCGCACAGCTCCTCCAACGCCTCTTTTTTGGATTGGGCCGCTAGATCGACGCAAATAGCGGACAACGGAAGAAGTTCGACGAGTTTCATGGGCGCATCCTTGAGGGGGATCAGAGGTTGGGTTCCAGGAGCCCGTAGGTTCCGTCTTGCCGGCGATAGAGAACCCTCACCGCGTCATCCTCGCCCAAGAACAGCAGGAAATCCATATCGGTGTCGCCCAGGGCGCGGGCCGCCTCGGTAACCGAAAGAATCCGCGGGGTCACCCGGCTGATCCGGGTAATGACGGGTTCCTTGGGGGCGGAAGGAAGCGGAAGCGGCCCCGGCCGAGATTTCCCGCCCCGCCGGCCGGTCACCCGGCGATCCTTCTCGCGGGAAAAATGCAACTGCAATTTCTCGACGGCCAAATCGATGGCGGCGTAGAGATCGCCCGCCACTTCTCGGGCGCGAAAATCATGATGGCCTTGGGCGTGGACCACGACCTCGGCGATGTGTCGGTGCTTCTCCACCCCCAGGATCACCTGGGCTCGGAGAACGATCTCGAAATGCCGCGCAATCCGCTCGAGCTTCTTTCGGGCGTGATCGGCCAGGGCCGGGGTCAGTTCGATGTGGCGGGCGGTGATGTGTATTTGCATAGGCCATCCCGTGATTCAGATTTATTTTAAGAGCAATTTATCATTTCCTTCGAGACCCTGTCAATTTTTCAAAAACCCAAAGCCACCACCCCGTTCGCCAAGTCCCTTTCGCTCTTAAAAGCGGTTTCCCTCTCCCGCTAGCGGGAGAGGGCCTATTTCCAACGGAAATGGTTCCTCTCCCCCTCACATCCGAAATTTTTCTCCCAGGTAGAGACGGCGCGCTTCCGCCGAGTTCATCAAATCGTGGGCCCCGCCGTGGACCAGAATGCGGCCGGCGTGGATGATGTAGGCGCGATCGACGATCTCGAGGGTCGCCCGAACGTTGTGGTCGGTGATCAAAAGTCCGAGCCCTTTTTTCTTCAACTGCCCCAACACGTCCTGAATGTCGTTCACCGCCAGCGGGTCGATCCCCACGAACGGTTCGTCCAAAAGGAGATAGCGGGGGTCCGTCACGAGGGCGCGGGCGATTTCCGTCCGGCGTTTCTCCCCGCCGGAAAGAGTGAACGCCATCTGTTTGGCCAACCGCGTCAGCCCCAAATCTTCCAAAAGCCCCTGGCCTTTGGCTTTCCGTTCCTCGGGCAGGAGCGGCAGGTGTTCGAGGATGGCGTTCAGGTTATCTTCCACGGACATATGGCGGAAAATGGACGGTTCCTGGGCCAGATAGCCGAGCCCCGCCCGGGCCCGCATGTACATCGGCAATCCGGAAACGTCGCTCCCTTCGATGGTGATGCGACCCCCGTCCGGACGAACGAGGCCCACGGTCATGTAGAAACTGGTGGTCTTCCCCGCGCCGTTGGGGCCCAGAAGCCCGACGATCTCTCCCGGGTTGACCTCCACGGTCACCCCGTCCACCACCAGGCGGGATCCGTAGGACTTTTTTAAATTCTCAGCGAGCAGGGACACCCGTTTTCCTCTCTTTTCCCTTGATTTCCGATCCCGCGCCGTTCGCGGACTTGCTGGAATCGAACAAAATTTGAGCCCGCACGGCCCGTTCCACCACCAGTCGCCGCGCGGCGGGGTGAAAATTGATGATTTCTCCCCGGAGTTGCCGCCGCTCCGAACCCTGGACCTGGCGGGCGTAAGGCCGGTCCAAACGAGCGGGGGGATCCCCGGGCGGAGGGAGGCCGGGCCATGGACGAAAGGCCCCTTCCAACCGAAACCGGTCCGCCGGTCCATCGTAGTCCGCCCGGTCCGACCACATTTCCGTCACCCGCGGAATCGGAACGTCCTCCGCGCTTTTCACGTACACACCCCCGGCCGCACGGGCCCTTCCCAGGGCGCGGGAGCCGGGCGCCGTGGAAACGGCCACCCGGGCAAAGGAAATCTCCGGCGCTTCCAAGTCCACTTTTCCGCCGGGCGTCGCGCCAGGCCCCAAAGGCGTCCGCCGAGCACGGGCCGGCGGGCTGTTCCCCCACAGGGTTCCCGACGCGACCTCGGAGTCGTAAACGCCCCGCTCTCCCCAAGCTTCCCAGCGAACCCCTTCGCCGGCGTTCTCCTGCCGAAAGTAAACGTGCCCGGTCGCCCGCGACACGTTGGTGGCCTCCTCGGTCACCAGGCGATCCGTCGACAAAAAATCGTCTCCCCGGGTGAGCTTCACGTCCCCCGTGAACTCCACCCGCCCTCCCTTGTCCAACACCCGCACGGACCGGCTCGTGATCACGGCCTTGGGCGCCGCCGTGGAAACCCCCACGTCCGGCCCCCCCGCCGCCGCTTCTCCCGCCACCGCCAAGACCGCAAAAAACAAAAGGCGTCCCGTAAAACCGTTTCTCTCTTCGGCACGCCTCATTTCTTCTTAAACCCGCGCTCGTCTTCTGGGGCGATCTCTCCCCGCTGATGAGTGATCAATAAATCCGAGAGGTCCGACCGCGCCTGCCAGCCGATTCCCGTGACCACCGAACGACCGCGGGTAATGGTCACGGCCGCCGTGGAAATAAACCGTTCGGTGCTCTTCTCGTAGCGCACCCAATCGCTTTCGAGGCGCGCCCCTTCCGTGGACACCATCACCACGCCGCCCCCGGCCCACATGTCTTTGGTTTCCGTGTCCAGCCGGCCCTGGGCCGCCGCCACGGTGGAACCCGGCCGCCCCGCGGAAAAAAAACGGATGCGCGGTTGGGTGAGCTCCACGCGGTGGTCCTTTTCAAAAATATCGGCGTGGGGCGCCCTTAAAGACCACACGCGGGCCAGGGCGGCGTAGGAATCCATCGTGAAGTCGTCCATGGTTTGGTCGGGAGCCTCGACCGTGTCCGGGTACGCGGGCCCCCGCACGGGTCGACAGGCCGCCAAGGCGGCCAGCGCCCCCGCGGCCAGGTTACGGATTCGGACGGCGGTCCGGGTTCTCGAACATTTCAAGCAACGGTCCCATCAAGCCCTGCGCTTCCAACACAAAATCCGCCATTTCCCGCACCGCCCCGTTCCCGCCGGGAGACTTCGTCACCCAGTGGCACACCGCCCGAACCGACGGGTGGGCGTCCGACGGACAAACGGCGAGCCCCGCCCGCCGAAGCGCCGGAAGGTCCACCAAGTCGTCCCCCATGAACACGGTCTGCTCCATCGTCAGTGAGAGCCCCGCCGCGGCCTCCTCCAACGCCCGCCCTTTGTGGTCGCAGTTTTGAAAAAGGGAGGCGACCCCGATTTCTTTCGCGCGGGTCTCCACCTGGAGGGACTTCCGACCCGTGATCCATGCCACCCGAAACCGGTCGCCGAACTTCCGTAAAATGAAGAACGCGATGCGGTCCTTCACATCCCAGCTTTTAACTTCTTCGCCGGAGTCGAGCACGACGATCTTTCCGTCGGTCAAAACGCCGTCCACGTCCATGGCGAACAATCGGATTTTTTTGGCGCGGCGGAGGAGCTCCTTTTGGGAGAGAGCCGACCCTCTCGGCAGTTTTTTAAACAAGGCCTTCATCGAGGAGATCCTTTTCGTCCAGCACGCCCACCGGCCGCCCCCGTCGGTCCACCACGGGGAAGTTATCCAACCCGTATTTTCGGAACAGAGGGGCCACATCGGCGGCCAGGTCGTCCACCCCCACGGTCCGGGGCGACCGCGTCATGACCGCCGAAAGGGTTTTAGACAACAGCGCCGGATCTTTTTGCAAACGCCGCCGCAAATCGCCGTCGGTGAACACCCCCGTCAGGCGGCCCCGACCGTCCACCAGGGAAGCGGCCCCGAGCCGGGTCCGGGTCATCACCGCTAAAGCGTCTTCGACCCGTTTGGACTCCGGCACCAGCGGGTTGTCCGTCCCTTGATGCATCAGTTCCCCCACCCGAAGCGTCAGCCGCTTGCCCAAGGTCCCCGCGGGATGGAGGCGGGCGAAATCTTCCCGGCCGAACCCCCGCATCTCCATGGCCAAGAGCGCCAAGGCGTCGCCCATGGCGAGCATGGCCGTGGTGGAGGCCGTGGGCGTGATATTGAACGGACAGGCCTCGCCCCGCACCGACGTGTTGACGACCAGGTCCGCCGCGCGCCCCAAGGGCGACCGGGGCCGACCCGTCAAGGCGATCAAAAACACTTTCAAATTCCGGAGCGTGCCGAGAATTTTTTTCAGTTCCTCCGTCTCCCCCGAGTGGGAGAGCGCCAGCACCGTGTCTCCCGCCAACACCATCCCCACGTCGCCGTGGAGACCGTCCGTCGGATGGACGAAATAAGCCGCCGTCCCCGTGGAGGAGAGCGTGGCGGCCAGCTTCCGCCCGATCAAACCCGATTTGCCGATCCCCATCACCACCACCCGTCCCCGGGTCCGGATCAACCGCTCGGCGGCCAGAACGAAATGTCGGTCCACATGGGCCACCTGGTCGGCCACGGCGCGCGCTTCGATCCGCAGGGTGCGGCGGGCGCGGTCCGCCCAACGGGCGGCGGAAACAAGGGCGGGTTTCTTCATGGGAACCCTACTTTTTCAGCCAGGGGGTCATTTCGACGGGCACGTCCCGCAACCGGTAGGGCTCCGGAAGACGGGACAACCAACGGTCCACGGCGAAATAGAAGAGGACCAAAAAAAGATAAATCCCCCCCAAGGCCTTCAAGTGCCACCGCCACGTGGGCCGCCAGGGCTCCGACGCTGGAATCGCCGGAGAGGGGATGGACGGCTCGCTCTTGTTTTTCTCTTTTTTCATACCCGCCTCGCTGTCAGACGAAAATGTTTCGAACAAATCCTCGGCGCTTCACCACGCGGTCGATGGCGAGAAGGCGCTTCATCAGTTCCGGCACATGGGCCAGCCGGACGGCGTTGGGTCCGTCGGAAAGGGCTTTTTCCGGGTCGGGATGGACTTCCATGAACACCGCCGCCACGCCCACGGCCACCGCCGCGCGGGCGAGGGGATAAATAAACTCCCGCTGGCCGCCTGACGAGGTCCCTTTTCCTCCCGGCAATTGAACCGAATGCGTCGCGTCAAAAACCACTGGCGCGCCGAACCCTCGCAGAACCTCCAAGCTCCGCATGTCCACCACCAAATTATTGTAACCGAAAGACGCGCCCCGTTCCGTCAAGAGAAGGCGGTCCGACCCGGCCGCCTCCACTTTCCGAACGATGTTCTCCGCGTCCCAGGGGGAAAGGAATTGCCCCTTTTTGACGTTCACCACCCGCCCCGATTTGGCGGCGGATACCACCAGGTCGGTCTGCCGGCAAAGGAACGCGGGGATCTGAAGCACGTCGGCCACCGCGGCCGCGGCCGGGATTTCCTCAACGGAATGGACGTCCGTCACCACTGCCAGGCCTAGTTCCCGTTTCACCTTGGCCAGGATCGCGAGGCCCTCGGCGGGGCCCGGCCCGCGGTAGGAAGCGCTGGAGGATCGGTTGGCTTTGTCGTAGGACGCTTTAAAGAGGAAGGGGATCCGGAGGCGGTGGGCCATGTCCTGCAAGCGGGCCGCTACACGCCGAGTCATCGCTTCGCTTTCCACCACGCAGGTCCCGGCGATCAAGGCGAGGGGCCGGTCGTTGGCGAGGCGGATGGGACCGATGGAAACGGTGCGGCAGGGGTTCGGCATGGGAGTATTATAGCTTAAAAAGAAAAGGACCCTCGCCGGCTAAACCGGCGAGGGTCCTTTCTAACGAAGCCGTTGGTTACAACGGGCGAACGTTGGCGGCCTGCAGGCCTTTGGGGCCTTTGGTCACCTCGAGCTCCACCGCTTGGCCGTCATTGAGGGATTTGTAACCTTCCCCTTGAATGGCCGAGAAGTGAACAAACACGTCCTCCGCACCACCTTCGGGGGTGATAAAACCAAACCCCTTGGATGCGTTGAACCATTTCACTGTACCTTTCATCGAAACATCACCGTCCATGTAAGATAGTTTCTGAAGCGCATTCCACAGCGAACCACACGCAAAAAAAGCCGCGGGGACGTTTGTCCACACGGCCTGTTACGATGATGTTCCACCGACGAACCGGAAGCCAAACTTCAATCTTACGGCCTTCATTATGCCATATCTTCCGAAATTGTCAAGGACTTTTTTTCCCGCGTGTTCTCCTCCCCGGTCCACACTAAAACGTACGGCGAACCAACAGCTCCATGCCCGTCATTCCACGGGGCTCCAACGAAAGCGAATATCCCTTTTTCTCCCCTGCCCTCTCCAAACGGCTCATTTCCCCCGATTTGAAAGCCCCCCACAAAGCCAACCCCAAACCTCCCAGGGAGACGGCCGCGCCGATGAGCATTTTTTGTTGGGACGAATCGAGTTGGTCCTGGGCGGCGGCCCGGCTGGCCTCGTCCGCGCAATAAATGGTTCCCCCCGAATAATCGCACCCGGGCGTGTTCTTCGCGTCAGTCATATCCCCCATGGCCGCCACATAGACCACGCCGCCCGCCACCACAGCCGCCACGCTCCCCCCCAACAACACGTTGCGTTGGGTCCGGACCCCGTTGAACTCTTTTCGCCAAGCCTCCTGGCCCGCCAGGTCCACGGGAGAAACGCCCGCCGCGGGCCCGGCCGACTCCACAACAGGTTTTTCCGCCTCGGCCCGAAGGTCCGCCGCTGAAAAACCAACGAGTTGAACACCAAGAACCACAGCCACTGCAACACGAAACGCATGAGCACTCATAAAAGCCTCCTTAACGAAGATCGGAACCCCCATGGGCCCGTTTCAATACCAATTTGTCTAACTTTTGACGCTCGAAAGATTTACGGACCCTTTCGATACGCCACCCCGCGGATCACAAAATGGTTATCGCCCGGATCATTGGGGTTAGAGTCCGCCTCCACGATATTCAAGATCATCACATGGTCCGCCCCCATGTCGGCGGCCTTGTTTTTGAGAAGGGTGTAAGCCCCTTCGTAGGTTCCCTTCCGGCCAATCACCCCGTTCCCTTCCCCATGGGACGCCGAGATGGGTCCAATTTCTTTGAACCCAGGGCCGGGGTTTTCCTTGCTGACGGTCACCCGTTCAGCCCGTGAATTGAGCTGAACCAACGTTGGCGCACACCCCGCTAAAAGGACCCAGGCTGACACCGCCAAAACAATTCGCATAATCACTCCCTTTGGACAATATTCCCCCTAACGATCCTATAACAAAGACCGAGTGGGATGCTAAAAAATATATTCGGGGCAAAGACCCAGGCCGACAGATAAATTTGCAGCCGAATCGGGAGAATGGATCAAGCTCCTAGAGGCGCCTTTTCGACTTGCGTTTCTTCGGCTTCGGCGCGGGGAGGTTTTTTTCCGTGGCTCGGACCAAGCCGGAAACCCACTCCCGATCGTCGATTCGATCGCCCACCAGAAAATAATTTTTCGCCCCAGGGTAAGGAGGAGCCTCTTCCACATTCCCGCCGAAGGATCGGCCGCCCGCCGTGGGCTTAACGAACAATTGGTTATCGCAAACAAGCGCCACCACTTTCCCGCGGCAGTAAATCGCGTATTCTCCAAACATCTTCCGAAAGGAGATAGGCCCGGCTCCCCGCATCTGATCGCAGACAAAATCAACGAATTCCTGGTCCGATGCCATTTCCCCCCCAGGCGCCACCCGACAGTTCCCCCAAGCTACTCATTTGAGGTCTCAAAGATATAAAACTTTTCAACGGGTTCTAAAGAAAAACCAAAGGGTCGCGGCCCCCAAATCGACCCATAAAACCCCGCCTTGGATCCAAGCAAGCGAAAGGGAAGTCCGCGAGGGGCCGAGAAAGTTCCCAGGACGGCGGCCCCCTGTGTGTTCGGCCAAAAAACCTTTGGTAACCGTCGCGCGGGAAGAAGGAGGCGCCCCCCTGGCGGGATATCTTCCCCCGGCTTCAACGGCCTCCACCCGGCCTTGGCTCCGTAATAAGGAAGGCCGGACAGAGTGGCCGCTGGGAAAAACCACTGGACAGAAGTGTCACGTCCAAATTTCTTCTGAACCTCTTTTATCGCCCAGGGATCCACCGCGGCCTGCTGAAAATTAGCCGCCGCCAAACATCCGCCATAGACGATCAACCCCCAAAGGGCGGAACGGCCAATTTTCCCCCAAAACCGCCAGGATTCAAGAACTTGAAGTGAAAGCAGGACCAACGGTATTCCAATGACCACAAGGTAACGGGCGCAAACCCATCCCCTGGCGGCCCACAAACCGACGACACCGAGGAGAATCCATGAACGCAACCACCCCTCTCCGGGCGCCCTGTCGGCGTCGGGAGCCGCCGGCCAAAGGGCGACGACGAAAAGGGAGGCGAGGGCACAGAGCCCGAAGGTGGTAATCATGTCGGTGAACGGCGCCAAAATCCCCGCCGCCAGGAAGGCCCCGAGGGCTCCCACGCGCGCCGGTTTATTCGTCAAAAGATTTTTGATGCCGGCCAGAGCGAGAATGGGTGTCGTCGCCGTCGCAAACGCGGCGAGCGTCACCCACCGATCCCCACCGTGAAAAGAGAGGCTTCCCCGCGCCACGGCCAGAAAGTGGGACTCCCCGTAAAAGGACCGCGACCACAAAAACCAACCCACGCCCATTCCCACGGGAATGGACAACCAAAGGGATTTCCCGTGGAACCGCCGTTTGGACCAAAGGAGGATCCAGATCAGCGAAACAGCGATGGAAATCAATCCCGTGTATTTCACCAAAAAGCTTAACCCTTGGAAGAAAGCGCCGCCCGCGAGCAAAAGATCCGAATCCCTTTCCCACCCTTCCACCCACAGGCAAATTCCGATGGACACCAGGGACGCCAACATGGCGTCCACCAAAAGGGAATTGGTGGTCAGCCAGACATGAGGAGAAACCAACCAAACGAGCGAGGCCAAGAAGGGGCGTCGAACAAACCGCCGGGCCAAAAAATAAACCGAAAACACGCCCGCCAAGTGCAGGGGAAACAACGCCAACCGAACAACGGAAACCTCATCCCCCAACAAACGAATCAGCCCCCCGACGGCCATGAGGTACACGGGCCCGTTGGCCTCCCCCGGAATTTGACCTTTCACCCACCCCAATCCACCCGCCGTCTTAGAATAGGGCCCACCCCCCGTCCAGGCGATTCTCTCGGCCTGCTCAAAGTGGGCGTGGTCGTCCACGAATAGGGCTTGCCGGAAAAATGGAAAGAGAGCCAACCCTGCCGCCAAAAAGAGTCCCGCCAAGGGCCCCCCATGGCGTTTAACCCGCTCTCGTCCCTGGTCACCCCAGAACAGGAGTCCTCCCTCGTCCCACCTTCTTATCAAACCTTGAAATAAACGTGCATTTACGGCAAAGGTCTTCGACCAAATTTCCCCTTTGGAATCCTTGACGGAGAGCCCTGGCCCGGGGGCTATCAATGATTTCATCGATATTTTGCGTATCCGCATTCCCTAAACCGATGACACCGTCTTTATCCAAACAACACGGCACCACCGTCCCGTCGGCCAGAATCCCGATATGGGAAGACAAGCCGTAGCAAAACCCCCGGGCGCTTCTGACGGGCTGGTCGAGGTGGGGCCATTGGAACCGGCTGTCAAAATGCAAAAACACCCGGCCCTTTAAATGGACGCTCTTCTTCCATCGAACATCGGCCTTCTTTTGGATTTCAACATGAAGGCCCTGTTTTATTTTCTGGAGCAAGAGGTCATTGGACCCCTGGGCCCCCTCCGCGCCCTCATTCCAAAGCCGATAGTTGATGTAGAGGTCCGAACGTTCCCGCAGGGCTCTCTCGGTAAAATCAAAAATGTTTTGAAGATATTCCGAATGGTCCCGATGCGGAAAATTGGCCTCAAAACTCTGAAGCGAGAAATTGATTTGTTTCACAGCGGAATTTAAAAGGGCCTCCGTTCGTTGGCGATCAAGCAAAAGACCGTTGGTCGTTATATTGAGGCGAACGCCGACAGTGCGGCAGAAAGCCACATAAGAATCGAATTCCGGGTGGAGGAGGGGTTCCCCCATCAAATGAAAGCACACCTCTTCTGTGAGCGGGGCCACCGCTCTAACAACCTTTTCAAATAATTCCCGCCCCATAAATGTTTTATCCCTGACCACCTCAGGACAAAAGGGACATTTCAACTGACAAACGTTCCCAATCTCAACGTATACTTTCTTAAACGCGGGGAAATCGGGAAGAAGTTTCAATGAAGGCCAAAAACAGCTAAACCAGGGCAGGCTCCAAAAAGAAGGGGCCGGGAAGCCCTGTCTGAAATGTTGAAGAGCAAAACCAATTATTCCGAAATCAAATCGATGCCGGACACTTCGACATATTGGCCCTCATCGAAGACATAAGTCCCATACATTCCAGGTTTGGCGCCACCGTGGCCATAGGCTTGAATGACCAGGTGCCCCTGAATCTTCATTGAGCTGACAACCAACGGATCACCGATGACTGTCCCGATTGATTTATTGGATGACCCATCCATGATTTCGTAAGGACAAGTTTCGGCGCCGCACAAGGGTTTATTTGCCTGAATAATATAATCATTAATTCTATCCCCATTCAAATCCAGGACAAAACCGACGATGGCGTCGGAATGTTTATAGCCAAGCAAAGCGCGTAGGCCTTTTTCGATTTTCGGGGTTGGGGGTCCAATGGGACAAGCCTCGTCCCTGTCAATTCGAAGCACATACTCGGCTCCTTGAGCAGGAGCCACAACGCTAAAGCAAAACAGAAGCAACCAGAGGGACACTCGCATCATTTCTCCTAGGCCAACATGAAAGTCTAGCGGGCGGCCGCCGCGAGGCCATTCCATGGTGGCGGTGGGTGGGGGATCAAGGAGCCCCCGTGAGATTTGGGGCCTGAAGCTTGGCATTAGGCTCCGGCATAACGAGTCTGTAGAAAAACCCCCAACCGGTAATTTCAAATTCCGAATTCAGGGTTGAAACACCTTACGACACTTCAAATCGTTCGTCCCGGATCGTCTATGTGATCCGGTTTTTCTCTGTTTTCGCCCATTTTCCGAGCATAGGAGCTTTTCTACAGCTTTAACGAAAATTACTAGGTTTGGCGGCCGAAGGCCGGCAGGGTAACGTCCGGCTGAGCGAATGGTTGGGCGAGGTGATTATTTCAAAAGCAATGTTCATGGCCTCAAAACGATCCGTAAATTCAATTCCTTCCTCACGGAGTTTATGCATGAGGATTTCGTGGTGCTTGGATCGAAGTACATTTATTTCCTCTTTTGAAACATGTTCGGTCCCGGGAATATTTTCTTCTGTTCGGACCAAGTCGGTGTAGATTTGAGCGATTTCAAGCAGACTCATAATTCCTCATTGGCAATTCGAAAAGCGATCCTGGTTGCATGTTCTCGGTCTTTGTATTTAATTCCCTGAGCTTTAAGCAATTCAATGAAATTCCAATGAGCCTCAGCTCTCTTTTCTTCAAGTCAAGAACTTGAAGTTTTAGGGGATCCCTCGTTTTTTCAATCCGTTCAACCAGATCAATATATTCTTTGGCCGCACGAAATAGATTTCCCTTCATTGTATCTCCATTCAATCATTCCATTTGCCGGCCTAACGGCTAAGCTCAGCGGCGGCCGGGGTGTGGCCGTCCGCTCGAGCGATTTGTTGGGCGCCTATGCGTGTGCATGTTTAAGTTCAGTTTGAAGTCTCTCTGCCAGATACATTTTCAAGAGAGACTGATATGGAACGTCTTTCTTGTTGGCTAGAAGCCTAAGCTCTTCAAACATTGATTCAGGAAGACGAATAGATATTGACCTAACAGACGGTTTCAAATTAGGCAGAGTAACTCTACGAGCCTTCTTCCAGTCGATGTAATTAGAAGAGTCATGAGAAGCCCAAAAAGTCAGTTCCTCTGATTCGTTCTTAAACTTAGGGATTTTGTTTTTCATGGTATTTGTAGTCCTCCCGCTCTCTGTTGCTCATGTCCCGCACCGATATTGCGCGGATTAAGTGCCCGCGGATGGTAAAAACGATGAAAAGGAGTCTGCCGGCATCCGTTTGTCCGAGCGCATAGAACCTAATCTCGTCTTTTGAATGTCTCTCATCGTTGTCGACAATAAATGGCCGATTAAAGAAAGGCTGTTCGCATTCGGATGGGGTGACTTTGTGCTTGTCCCATATTTTGCTCGTGTTCCATTTATCCCAATTAAAACCTGTGCACTTCGCTAAGTGATCGTAGACGTCAGCCATTGGATAAGTATATATTGGTAATATACTTTAGTCAAGGGTGCCCAACGGCTAAGCTCAGCGGCGGCCGGTGTGTGGCCGTCCGCTGGAGCGCTTTGTTGGGGCCAGTTGGTAGCGGTGCGAATACTCTCTGAGAACTTCCCGCATCATTCGTTGATATTTCAGGCCGGCACTATGAGCCCTTTGGCGGAAGAAGTTCACGCTGTCCCTATCCACAATCAAAGTCACCTTAATGCCTTCCCTCTTCGGGAAAAGCTCTTCCGGAGGAGGCAAAAAGTCGGGAATGACATGAAGTCTCCCCATGGGTTCATCGGTGTAAATTGGCTTTTTCATATGCTTTCCTCCCCTTTCTCCAATAACCAGCGCCGAAGATTCGAACGCATTTTCCCCGAAAAGTAAATCGAACCGTGATAACACGCCCATGGATGGAACCAACACAGAAAAGTCGTTCCTCGTCCTTGGAATGTCGGTCATCCCTGGCAATGATACGCCGGGGATCTGCGAAGACCTCAGTGGCATCGTGAAAGCCAAGCCCATGCCTCTGAACATTGGCCTTTTCTTTCAAGGCATTCCAAACGAAGGACCCATACCGACCGCCGCCGCTCATTGGCCTATTGTATCACGAATATGGTTTGTTTACCATATTGCTGTGATGGGCCCAACGTGAAGATCACCGGCGCCCCATGTTGGCGTCCATTGGAGCGCCGGGTTGGGGCCAACTATTTCGGCGGTAACTGGTAATACCATAGCCCATCAACTTCCTTTCGAACGAGAAATCCTTTGAGATTGTTACCGACGATTCCGGTTGGCTCAGCATCGCTTATGCAGGCCAAATATCCATGACCTTGACCGAAACGTGGAAGCAAAATATCCACACATGAACCGTCCGAGAGAACTGATATGGGGGACAAGATTCTGATCGAGGGAGGTAAATCTTTGGGGGTCAGGAACCTCAGCCCGTCGCTCGAAATATTTGAGGTGGGTTTATACTTATCGAGATGCTCCATCACATAACGACAATCGATCACGAGTTGAGAGCGGTCAATATTCGGTCTGGCAGATTGACAGCCCAAACATAGAAAGAGGACAACCGCTGGAAGCCGAAGCGGCAAAACTATATTCATGGTTTAGGCCCCAACGTAAAGGTCAGCGGCGCCCGCTGTTGGCGTCCGCTGGAACGATGGGTTGGGCCGTGTGTCTTCAAGAGCGAAAGTTAAAAGAATCCAAGAATCGCACAAACATCTTTTCAGGGCCTTTTCCATCGGCCAACGGGTGCGGATCTCCGCCCAGCCAGCTTTGAAACAACTGAATTCGCCAGCAAGCCTTATTCCGATTCCCTGTGTAACCCAAGAGGCTCATTCCATGGTTCATGCCGGCTTCCGCATCATCGTATCTTTCGAACAATGAACCTCCGATTATTTTTGTAGGAGGAAATTTTAAAAATTGACTTTCGCTCTTGGAGGTGCGACCTGAACAATCCGTATCAGAGGATTTCCAAATACTTAATTCCACATAGTCGGAAGATTTTTTTAACGGTTTTGAAGAGATCTTTATAAGTTTTTCTCCAGGGGGATTCCCCAAATTGGGATCACCCCACCAGTCTTCTGTAACCGCTAGATGCCCCTTGGAAAGAATGTAGTCACTTGGGAACGCAAAAGAGAAACCATTGGCACTGTCGACATATTGCTGCCAATCCGCTCTTTCTGCGGCCCACGATAATGCCGAACAAAAATGCAGGAACGGAAGTAAAATTAAAAAGATTCGCGACGACGATTGTCTATTCATTATCAGGCCCAACAATTATTATGTTCTATTGCCAATCTTCGGGATGGGCCCGTTGACGCCCTTGGTCAGATGAATTACCATTTTAATCGTGACCAAAATCTTTACAATAGGCTCGTAATCGCAGACTATGAAAACTTTTTATAAGTCTGATTTTCTGCCGGAATTTCAAATTTACCTTCGCGAGCGCGGGCTTGCTTTGGAAAAACGTATTCCCTTTATCGCCCATTGGGCTCACCTTTATCTCTCCTTTATCAACCAGGCGGGGGGCCATGCCCTGCCTTTTGAAATCGGTTTGGAACGCTTTATGAAGCATACCTCCGTTCAGGAAAAAATTCAAGGGTGGCCGGTAAAGCAGACCGAGGCGTTGGTGCGGGGCTTTGCGGGCTACTTCGTAGCCGATCCGGAGATGACCCCATCGGCGTCTTGACCCCGCTCTGCCCGCATTTCGGGGCGTGCGGCGGGTGCGCCACCCAGGACAAACCCTACGCCGAGCAGTTGGCCGCGAAAGAAGCGGCCATCCGCCACGTGGTCTTGCCGTTTGCTCCGCGTGAAATCCTTCCCATCCTCCCATCGCCGGACGTGTTCCATTACCGGAACAAAATGGAGTTCGCTTTCGGCGGATTGAAAGACACCCCGCCCCTCTTGGGGCTACGCCAAAAGGGGAAGTTTGACCGCATCGTGGACCTCGCGGAATGCCGCCTGCTTTCCCCCGAGGCGGGGCCGCTCATGGCCGCTGTGCGGGATTGGGCGTTCAGGGAAAACGTGCCGACCTACCATTTGAAGTCCCACCGGGGATTTTTGCGTTACCTGGTGGTGCGGGAAGGAAAAAACACGGGCCAGCGCATGGTGTGTTTGGTGACCGCCGAAGGGACCCTTCCCCGGGAAAGTTTTATGGAGGCCCTGCGGGCCAGCGGGGTTCGGGTGGACACCTTGCTTTGGACCGTGAACGCGGGGCTCTCCGACGTGGCCTGGGGTGAGGAACGGGCCGTCCTATCCGGGCCGGGATACATTGAGGAACGGCTGGGAGAGTTGACCTTCCAAATTTCCCCCCGGACTTTCTTTCAAACCAACACCCGGGCCGCGGAAGTGCTTTATGGGGTGATTCGAAACTGGGTGGGCGAGGGGAGCCGCGCCTCGACTTTTTTCGACATCTATTGCGGGTCGGGGTCCATCGGCCTTTTTTGCGCGGACGCGGCGGACCGGGTGGTGGGCGTGGAACTGAACCCCCAAGCCGTGGAAGATGCCCGCGCCAACGCCCGGTCCTTCGGGATCGCCCATGCCGAGTTCCACACCCTGGACGCCGCCGCCTTCGCCCGCTCGCCCGATTTCGCCCCCGCCTGGAACGCGCCTGGAGCCCTGGCGGTGATGGACCCGCCCCGCCCGGGACTCTCCGCCGACGTCCGGAAGCTTTTGGTGGAACACCCCGTGGAACGGTGGATTTACGTCTCCTGCAACCCCGACGCCCTGGCCCAGGATTTGGCGTTTCTTTCCCCCACCTACACCCTGGAACGGGTCCAGCCCGTGGACCTATTTCCCCACACCCCCCACACGGAAACCGCGGCGCTGTTGCGACGGAAATAACTCTTCACTTTTTAAATTTACCGACGAATACCCCCCCTCTCCCGCCAGCGGGAGAGGGAAAACGCTTCCCAAGGCTAAAAAGAAATGATCATTTATTCTCCGGTCCTCTCTCACGCCGTTTCGGCGTTTAAAACTTCCAAGAAGGCTTGGCCGTAGCGGGCGAGTTTGGCGGGGCCCACGCCGGAGATGGCCAAGAGGTCTTCGGGCGTCTGCGGGCGGCGGTCCGCCATGCGGAGGAGGACGGCGTCGCTGAACACGATGTAGGCGGGCACGCGCTGGGCGTCGGCCAGGGAACGGCGCAGGGTTTTGAGCCGCTGGAAAAGAGCGTCCCCGTCTTCCGACAAGGAATCCCGCTCCGCCGGCTCCTGCCGGCGGGATGGTTTTAACGACGGGAACGATTTCATCGGCGGGCCCAGGAGATCGTCCAGGGTGGTTTTCCGGCAGACGTCGCAGGAGGTCCCGCAGTCCTCCATCCTCTCCTCGAAATGGGCGGTGAGGCCTTGGTGCCGGCAGGCGGCCCGGTCGGCCCATTCGAACATTTGGACGGTCCTCCGTTTGGACGCGGCGGCGAGAGCGGGGTCCTGGGCGTCCTGGAGGAACCGCTCGTGGCTGATCACGTCCGCCCAAGAGTAAAGGAGCACGCAGTCGGCGGGCAGTCCGTCCCGGCCGGCACGGCCGATTTCCTGGTAATAGTTTTCCAGGCTCTTGGGCATGTCCCGATGAATGACGTAACGCACGTTGGATTTATCGATCCCCATGCCGAAAGCCACCGTGGCCACGATGACCTCGGCCTCGTCCCGGGCGAAGGCCTCCTGGTTCCTCTGCCGTTCCTGGTCGGAGAGACCCGCGTGGTAGGGCCGCGCGGGGACGCCGTGCGCCCGAAGGTAATCCGCCGTGGCCTCCACCGACTTCCGGCTGAGGCAGTAAACAATCCCGCATTGGCCCCGACGATGTTGAACGAAGGATAAAATGTCCTTCCGCGTGTTCCGGCCTTCCCCTTTTTTCCGGCAGGTCAGGTGGAGGTTGGGGCGGTAAAACGACCCCTTGTATCCGTCGGGTTTGACCATGCCCAGTTGTTGAATGATGTCGGCGGCCACCGCCCGGGTGGCCGTGGCGGTCAAGGCCAACACCGGGACGCCGCCCAGCTCGCTTTTCAATCCCTGGAGCCTTCGGTACGCCGGGCGGAACTCATGCCCCCATTGGCTGATGCAATGGGCCTCGTCCACCACCAGCAGTCGGATGGGGCAGTCCCGCAAAAGGCCGCGCAAGCTTCCGTCCAAGGCTTCCGGCGCGAGATACACCAGCTCGTATTCCCCCCGCCGAAACCCCTCCACCCTCCGCCGCCGTTCCTCGAAATCCAAAGAGGAGTTGATGGCCGTGGCCCGAAACCCGTCCTGCAGTAGCCCGTCCACCTGGTCCTTCATCAAAGAAAGGAGCGGCGAAATCACGAGCACCGTGCCCGGCAGAATCTTGGCCGGAATTTGGAAGGTGATGGACTTGCCCGCCCCCGTCGGCATCACCCCGATGCAGTCCCGCCCGCCCAACACGGTTTGGATGATCTTCTCCTGCCCGGGCCGGAAACTTTCATAGCCAAACGTCTGGCGAAGAACCTCGAAAGGGGTTTGAGGGATGGCGGCCACCGAGGTCATCGGGAAAAGGTTTCCACGAGCGAAAAAAGATCCGCGTCCCGGTGGAACGGAATGTCGGCGGCGGGGACCAACCGGAACCCAACCCCGAGATAGTCCACGGTGAAAGCCAGGCGTAGGCCCGGGGAGACGGCCCAAAAGTGGGCCGGACGATTCCGTAATATATGGGCGGCTTTTTGGAACGCGTCGGGCGGCTTTTGGCCTTCCGCCAGTTCCAGGAACGGGAGACCGTCCTTGAAACCAGCGGTCAGGTCCCCCACCAGGCGTTCCAGCACCCGATCCGACGCTTTGGTTTCGGCGTAGAGGGTCACCTGGCCGGCGGCGTCTTGAAGGGCCACGTCCAGAAAATCCAATTCAAACCGCACGTGCCGCCGGTGGTATCCGTAATGGGTGACGAGGGCGGCGTAGACCGCCGCCTGGGTGATGGCTTCCCGACGGAGACCGACGATGAGCCCCGCTTCGTTCCGCACGAAAAGGCCCACCGAGGTTTGACGCCCCGACCCGAGCCGGAACCAGTGGCTGTTGAGGGTGATGAGGCCCCGCTTAACCCCTCGCGTCCAAAAAAGAATTTCCCAATCGGTGACTGGCGTATCCGAAAACCGTTCCGCCACCGCCTGCTTAAAATTCCGAACCGTTCCCCCCGCCGCCTCCACGGCCTGGGCCGCCGCCACCACCTGATCCGAAAGCCAATTCATGGTTGCCTCCCTGCGAACCATCCAAAAATGCCGCCCCTCTCGGGGTCGCCGCTATATTACCATACATATGTATAGTTCGCTCGTCCCGTCGGATCAAATGGTAAAATGGTGCGGCCGTGTCCTTCCCGCGAGCTTTCCTCCTGGTTCTCTGTCTTCTCTTCGCCTGCGGGCGAGGCGCCCCCGCGCCGACGGAAACCGAACCCCTGGAGCCCGTGAATGAACTTTCCCTTCGGCTTCAGGCCCGCGAAGCGGAAGCCCGCCGGGTCAAAACACAGCTCGAAGCCGACAGCGCCCACAGCCGGTTCAAGATCGAGGCGGACCTGGAAGGCTTGCAAGAACGAGTAACGGCCGCGGAGCTCGCCTTGGAAGCCGTGCGGGCCGCCGATAGCGCGAACCAGGCGGAAACCCGAAAAACCTTCAACGCCGCCCTGGCTGATTTGACCGGGTTTCAGCGGGAGATAAAGGCCCGCTATTTGAAGGCCCCCCGATGAAACGGTTCCTCAAATGGATGGCCGTCCTGGCCTTGATCGGTCTCGCGGCGCTCACGGGCATGGGAGTTTGGTTGCGGCACAGCTACCCGCCGGAACGGATCCGCCGATTGGCGGCGGAAAAATTGGGCGCGAGGCTGGGCCGCCAGGTGGAAATCGCCGGCGCCAACGTCAGCCTGGTGCGGGGCTTGGAGTTGGAAGGCGTGCGGATTTCCGAATCGCCGGACTTTTCCGCGGGAACCTTTGTTGAGGTGGGGCGCGCCCGCATCTTGCCGAGGCTCCTGCCGCTCCTCTCTCACCGGATCCTTGTGCGATCCATCGACCTCGAACGTCCCCGCGTGCGGGTTCACCGCGCCGCCGACGGAACCTTCAATTTCTCCGATCTCGCCCAAGCCCCAGCGGGCCCGCCGGGCTCGGGAGGCGGAACCGCCCGCGCCATGGAACTCCTCATCGCCCGGGCCGCCCTGACGGAGGGAGAGTTCACCCTCGAAGACGACGTGTTGGACCTCACCGTCGGGGTCCATGCCCTGGACGCGCGGCTGGCCGGTTTTTCTCTCACGGACCCCTTCGGCCTTCGGGTCAAAGGAAACATCGAGGTGGTGCGGGCCAAGACCCGATGGGCCGGCCCGCTGGCGATGAACGCTCGGATGTCCCCCACGGGAAACCACGAAATCTCCCTGGAACGGTTCACCCTCCGGCTCGGGTCCTCATCCCTGGAGCTTTCCGGAACGTTGACGCCCCTCCCGTCGCCCCAGGCGGAGGTCACGCTCGCGTTTTCACCCTTGGCCGCCGAAGACATTGAACCGATGGTCCTCCTTCCCGACCCGCTGAAACAAGCCACGCTTTCCGGCCGATGGAAGATCCGCGCCTCCTCCGCCAGTCTGACCGCCGAGGGAACCTTCGACGCTCAAAACAAAGGCATCGCCGTTTCCGGCGCCCTCTCCAGTCATTCCACACTAGCCCCCGGGGGCGACCGCCATGGGATCCGCCTGGACCCCAAAACCATCCGCGTGCAAAACAGCCCCCTGGCGCCCGGCCTGTCCATGGCGGGCCCCCTCACGGGCCGATGGGAGGCGGAAGCCTTCGGAGCCCAATGGAAAATCTCCGGCGAGGTGGCCGCTGACGAGGCCGTCGTCGCTTACGAGGGCTGGTTGGAAAAACCCGCCGCGGTCCCGCTCACGCTTACCGGATCCGCCCACAGCGAAACGGGAGCGCCGGAGCTCTTTTTAGATCTTCGCGCTCCTGCGCTCCAGCTTCGTCCCGGCGGCCCCTGGCCCGCGCCGCTCCGCCTGGAGGGCGCATTGGGGCTCACGGCGGAACTGCAGGGGGTCCCTTCGAACCTGGCCTTCGACTTGACGGCGGAGGGCCAATCCCTTCAGGGGAGCTACGGGGAATCTTTCCGTAAAACGGAAGGGAGCCCCCTCCAGATCACGGCCGCCGGCCGTTGGATCGACCAACAGGACATCCAAATTTCATCGGCCACCTGCCGGACCGCCGCCGGGGTTTTGAAACTCAGCGGCGAAGTGGAAGAGCCCCGGGGCACGCAAACCATGTCCCTTCGCATCGACGGAGACCCCCTGGACCTGTCCCGTTTGGGAACCATCCTGCCGTCCTTGGCCGAGTTCAAACTTCGGGGCGAGGCGGCCCTCCACGCCGACATCAGCGGCCCGGCCACCGACCCCCGCGTCCTAGGCCAGGTACGGTTGCGGAAAACCGCCGTGACCCCCGTCCCCGGGGTGGAACTCTCCGAACTGGCGGGACGAGTGGATTTCAATCGCCAACAGGCGTCGGTGCACGGATTGAGCGGGAAAGCCTTCGGCTCGCCTTTCACCCTGAACGCCCGGGTCGATAACGGGGAACGACCCGCGATCTTTCTGGACGGCGATTGGGCGCGCCTGGAAGTGGACAAGGTGCTGAAGGCCTTCTCTCCCACGACCACGCCCTCGAAGACTTCCCCCACGGCGGCTAAAACCCCGCCGCGCCCCAGCCCGGCGCCCATCGCCCGCGCCGCCGGGGTGTTCCGCATCGGCGAAATCACCCACCCCCACTATCTCGGGCGGAACTTTCAATTCAACTGGAACCTCCGGGACGTGGGCCCCGACCTCTCGGTTCTATCCGGCACGGCCTCCGTCACCGCCGCCTCGGGGGAGATCACCGACGTCCCGGTGGCGAAGAAGATCAACAAACTCATGGGCCGCGAAGGGGCGGAGATCACCTACCAAAAATTGGCCGGCCAGTTCGTCGTCACCCGGGGACTGGCCGACATCAAGACTTTCACGCTGGACAGCGACCAAACGGACTTTCTCGCGAAAGGCCGGGTCCGCCTGGGAGACCTGGATTCGGACCTCACCCTGCAATTGAAGCTCCCCCCCGGCTCGGTCCGGGGAAGCGTCGGCGACTGGATCACCGCCGAGGACGGCCGCCCCACCATCGAAGCCTCGCTCAAGGGCCCCTTGGGCGACCCCAAAGTCAAAGTGGATTACCGGGACACGGTCCGCCGGGCCGCCCAAGACATCCTGAAAAAAGCCATCGGCGGCTGGAAAGGAAAACCCGACCGTTCCCCCGACCCGAAGAAGGCCCCCTCCTCGAACGACGCCCCCGCCAAAGACCCCCTCGGAGAGGCCGCCGGCCAAGCCCTCGAGCGTCTCTTCAAAAAGAAATAATCCCACGTTCACTCAAGGGCATTAGAGGCATTAAGAGCATTAAGGGACGCCCTATACTATTAAACTATTTTACCACAAGGCCCCGATCACCCAAAATGGGGATTACAGGATAGGGGTTTGAGCGCGGTGGCGGAGGGTTTGGAGGGCGGCGGCGGGGTCTTTGGCGGCGAAAATGGCGTTTCCGGCTACCAGAACCTCGGCCCCGGCGTGGACGGCGAGGGGGGCTGTTTCGTTGTTAATGCCGCCGTCCACTTCGATCCATGGTTGGTGGGAGCTTTTGAGCTTGGTGTTCCGTTCCCGGAGCCAACGGATCTTGGAAAGCATGTCCGGCATGAACGATTGGCCGCCGAATCCGGGCTCCACCGTCATGACCAAAACCACATCCAACTCTTTTAAATAGGGCGCCACCTTTTCGATGGGCGTGCGGGGCCGCACTGACATCCCCGCCCGACACCCCTGTTTTTTGATCAACCGTAACACATCCGCCGGTCGGCGGCAGGCTTCCCAATGGACCGTGATGTTCCAGGCCCCGGCCTTGGCGAAATCGGGAATGTATTTTTCGGGATGTTCGATCATGAGGTGGACATCCAACGGAAGACGGGTGCATTTCTTCAACCAATGGACCACCACCGGCCCGATGGTCAGGTTGGGCACGAAATGGCCGTCCATGACGTCCACATGAAGCCAGTCCGCGCCGGCCTTTTCCACCCGACGGACCTCCTCGGCCAGGCGCGCGAAATCGGCGGACAGGATGGACGGCGCGATGAGAGGGGGACGATTCACGGGAGGGGTTTTTCCTCCACCAAAACTCCGTTCACGAAAATCCGGGCCCGGGCGGCGCCTTGAGGCGAGACGGGGACCTCCACAACGGAACCTCCTCCCTGAGCCGAGGAAAAGACCTCGCGTTCCCCTCCGTCGTCGCGAAGCACGACGCGGACCGTGACCCGATCCGACCCTTCCGGCACTTGATAACGGACCATGACGACGTCTTGGGATTGCGCGCTGGAAGAACGGGCCACGACGAAATGGATGGCGGTTTTTTCCGCAACGGTCGAATCGGGGGCCGGCGTCTGTCGAATCACCAGCCCGGGGAGAAAAGCGGCGGTCAGCTCCTCTTTCACGTCGGGGGAAATGTGTTGGTCCTCGGCCCACTGGCGGGCCTGGGCGTAGGGGCGGTTAACGAAGTCCGGCATCAACACGGTTCCCTCGGGCGGCGGACCTTTGGAGACCCGGAGGTCCACCATGGCGTTGCGGTGAGCGACGCCGTTGGAAGCCGGGTTCTGCTCGATGACGATGCCCGCCGCTTTCTCGATGGAATAGACCTGGGTGACGGCTCCCAACGCGAGCCCCGCCGCCCGAAGGCGGTTTTGGGCTTCGGTGATGGTCACCGCCGTGAGGTCGGGAATGAAAAGGACCTGCCCGCCCGAAGAAAGGGTCACGCGGACGATTTTTCCCTCCCGCACTTGGAGCCCAGGCGGCGGGGCTTGACGGAGAATGGCTCCCGGCGGCGAACTTTCATCGAACTGGACGGCCTCTTTGGTGAGCCCGAGCCCTTGGGGAGAAAGAAGGTCCAGGGCCTGCTCCAGATTTTTCCCCGTGAGGTCCGGCACGGTAACGTTTTTCCGCGAATGAAGAAAACCGGAAACAGCCCAATGAAGAGCCAAAACCGAGGCCAGGGCGGCCACGATAAAGAGAAAAACGAACAACGCCAAGGAACTGAGCCGGAAGCGGGCTCCCTTCGTCCCTAATCGATGGGCGAGGGCGGCCAAGCGATCGTCTTTCAGGGAACCAGGGGGTGTATCGTCTGGAATATTGGGATAGTCAGGAGACATGGAAATACCCTCTCTTAAGAGTAAAAAATGCCGCCGCGAGGCGAGGAACGGAAAGAAACTTTTTTCGAGTTTGTCACAGAGAACGCGCCTCGCCTAACTGGCCGCAACCCGCGGCGATATCGGTGCCTTGGGGCTTGCGAACCCGAACGAACAGGGCCCGCTCCCCCAACACCTTCGCGAAAGCGCGCACGGACGCCTCGTCCGGCGCCTCGTAAGGCACCCCCGCCACGGGGTTGTAGGCGATCAAATTGACCCAGGCCTTCTTGCTTCGGAGCAGGTTGGCCAACCGTTGAGCCTCTCGGACCGAATCGTTCACGCCCTTGATCAAAATGTATTCAAACGTCACGCGGCCCCGGCCGGTGGCGCGCTGATAATCCCAGGCCGCTTTGAGCAATGTTTTAATGGTCCAGGCGGACGCCTTCGGCAGGAGCTTCTTTCGCGTTTCATCGTCCGCCGCGTGGAGACTGATGGCCAGGTTCACCTTGGGCGCCTCCCGGGCCAGCGCCTCGATTTGAGGAACCAAGCCCGACGTGGACACCGTCACGTGACGCGCGCCGAAATTCAATCCCAAAGGCGAGCGGAGGATTTGGAGAGCGGAAATCAGGTTGGCGTAGTTGGCCAGGGGCTCACCCATCCCCATGAACACCAGGCTGTTGATCTTATGGCCGAAGGCCTCTTCGGCCCAAAGGACCTGCTCCACCATTTCGGACGGAGTGAGGTTGCGCTCCAACGGCACCCGCCCGGACGCGCAAAACACGCAACCCCAAGCGCACCCAACTTGGGTTGATAGGCAAAGGGCCGACCGGTCCCCCTCGCCGCCCTTGGCCGGCAGATAGACCGCTGAAAAAGATCGCCCGTCCGAAGCCTCAAAAAAAAGCCGCGCGGTCCCATCCTCGGCGGAGACTTCCCGGCGGGTCAGACGCAACGTTCTCAAACGAAAGGCGCCTTCCCATCTTTCACGGAGCGCCTGGGGCAGATCGCTCATCTCGCCGAAGGTTTTCACGCGCCGTTCAAAGACCCAGGTTTGGACCTGCCGAACGCGATAGGCCTCCTTGGGTTCAAGGCCTAAAACCTTGAACCAGTCGTTGAAGGGAATATCCAGCAGAGGCCGCGCGGCGACGGCGGAAGAAGTCACAAAGGAATCGTTTTAATACGCCCGACGCAGGCGTTCGATGCGGACTTCCAGGGGAGGGTGCGTGGCCAGGAGAGCCAGAAATCCCCCGGGCCGACCGGAAATTTTGAACGCGGCCAGGGACGGAGCCCTTTTATCCACGAGGCCCGCGCCCCGGCCCAGGGCTTCCAAAGCGGCGATCATCTTCTCCCGCCCGGACAGGCGCGCCCCGCCCGCGTCGGCGCGGAACTCCCGCAGTCGGGAGAAACCGGCCACCACGAGCATTCCGAGAACGCTGAGCAAAATCTCAAGGACGATGGTCACCATCATTTGGACCCCCCGCCGGCTTTCCTCTTTCACGTTTTGGCTGATGGCGAAGGCGATCACGCGAGCCGCGAACATGACGAAAGCGTTCACGACACCCTGCAGGAGGGTCATGGTCACCATGTCGCCGTTGGCGATGTGGGTAATCTCATGGCCCAAAACGCCTTCCACCTGGTTCCGGTCCATTCGTTCCAGAAGTCCCGAGGAAACGGCCACCAAAGAACGACTTTTGGTGGGCCCCGTGGCGAAAGCGTTCAATTCAGGGCTTTGGTAGATGCCCACTTCCGGCATGGCCGGAAGATCGGCGGAACGGGCCAACTGGTGCACGGTTTGGACCAACCAGGCCGCCTCGCCGGAGGAGGACACCGGGTCGATCACTTTCACGCCCATGGCCATCTTGGCCATGATCCGCGAAAGGCCGAGGGAAATAAGCGAGCCCCCCATGCCCCACACCAGACAGAACACGGCCAAGGACCGCATGTCGATGCCGTGGTTCGTCAGGTAAGGGCGCACCTGGAGAACGTTCAAAACAATGGAAATCGTCGCGACCACCAATAGGTTGACGGCCATAAAAAGCACCATTCGTTTCATGAATGCCATGGTTGACTCCTTTTATTATTCTTCAAACCGGTCGCCCACCGAAAGGCGGGCTCCGTTCCAAAAACGGGGCGCGTCCATCTCTTTTTTCCCCTCCGGCTGAAGGCTCCGAACGAGAAGGCTGTCCGACGCACATTTTACCAAAAAACCGCGGTCTTTCTCGACGGCGATGATCTCTCCCGGGGCGCCCGCCCCCCCGGGACAGGACTCCGCCCGCCGTATTTTCATCCGTTGCCCCTTCAACACGCCGTAGGCGCCGGGCCATTCGCAGGTTCCGCGAATCAGGTTCACGATTTCCCCGGCGGATCGGAGGCTCCAGCGGATCCGGCCGTCCTCCTTGGTCAAAAGCGGCGCCGTGGAGACCGCTCCGCTCTGGGGCGTCGGGGCCCAGGGACCCTCCTCCAACTGACGAAGGAAGTTGTCCATAAGTTCAAGCCCCAGGGCCACCAATTTTTCTCTCAGGGTCACGGCATCGTCGGCGGGATCGATCGTCTGGCGACCCTGCAGGAAGACCGGCCCCGTGTCCAAACCCTTCTCAATTCGAAAGAGGGAGACCCCCGTTTCGGTTTCTCCCCGGATCAACACCCACTGCATGGGCCCGGCGCCCCTGTATTGGGGAACGAGCGAGAAGTGAATGTTCACCAGGCCCTGGCGAGGTTCGTTGAAAACAGAGGGCGGGATCAGGTGGCCGTAGGCGACCACGATCCCCACGTCCGGTTTCTTTCCGAAAGCCCCTTCGATCGAGAAGCCCGCCAACCGTTCGGGTTGTTGAACAGGAATACCCAGCGACTGGGCCGCGCGCTTGACCTCGGTTGGAGCGAGCCCGTACCCCCGCCCCGCCGGCCGGTCCGGAGAGGTGACAACGCCCAGAACGGTGGATGTTTTGGCCAGCCGCTCTAAAAAAGGCACGGCCACGAGAGGCGTCCCGAAAAAAACGGTGGTCAGCACAGGGGCCCTACCAGAGGCCGGCTTTCTTCCGTTTGCGGATTTCCCAGAGGGCGGTGACACGGCGGGGGAGGGAGAGGAGATCGATCATCACGACCCCGTTCAAATGATCCAGCTCGTGCTGAAGGCATCGCGACAGAAGTCCATCGGCCTCGATGGTGACCGGGAGGCCCTTTTCGTTCACCGCCGAAACTTTCACCCAGGCCGCCCGGGGAACCGTCACCTGAATACCGGGAAACGAAAGACACCCTTCCTCCGATTGGATGCGGCCTTTCCGCTCGTCGATCTTGGGATTGATCAGAGCCAGGGGCTGGCTTTTCCCCTCCGGCGCCACGTCCACCACCATGAGGCGTAAAGACACCCCCACCTGGGGCGCCGCCAGCCCGATGCCGGGCTCGGCGTACATGGTGTTGAACATCACCGGGATCAAACGAAGGACCGACTCGTCGATCCGCTGGATGGGTTTGGCTTTCCGCACCAAAACGGGATCGCCGTATTTGCGGATCGGCAGAAGAGCGGGGAGACTTTTCGGAATGGGCTCGTTCATGGCCCCTCCATTATACATGTCACCGACGGGATTGACAATATATGACACTTTTTGTAATCTATTGTTATATCCTTAGGAGGTTGATATGGTGACTCTCACCGAAGGCGCCGCTCAAAAAGTGAAGGAAATCGTTGCGGGAGACCCGTCCCTGGCGGGAAAATCCCTCCGGGTGCTGGTGGAGAAAGGCGGCTGTTCCAGCTACCAATACGGGTTCTCCTTTGACCAGAGAAAAGACGGGGACGCGGAGCTGGATCAAGCCGGTTTGAAGGTTTTGGTGGATCCCCAAACCGCCTCTCTACTGGCGGGTTCCGTGATTGACTACAAAGAGGATTTCGCCGGCGGCGGGTTCGCCATTTCGAATCCCAACGCCAAGAGTTCCTGTGGTTGCGGAAAATCTTTCAACGCCTAAATCCCGCGGTCTTTTCGACGTGACCGAACGGGCCGTGGCCCGCGCCAACGTTCTGTTGGCCGGGGTCCCCTCGGGGGCCCGCGCCCTCCGGGTCAAGGTTACCCCGGGAGGCTGTTCCGGATTCAGTTACCATCTGGAACCCTGGGCGGGTCCCGCCCCCGCCGATGACCACCGGGTCGACCTGGACGGCCTGTCCGTCTACGTCGACAAAAAAAGTCTGCTTTTCCTGGCTGGAACCACCCTCGACTACGAAGATTCCGTCTTTTCCCGCCGATTCACGTTCAAAAACCCCAACGCTTCCGCCACCTGTTCCTGCGGCGACTCCTTCAAGGTCTAAACGTCCCCTAGAAAGGAAGGGGGGCGGCGTCCCGCTCCTGATCAGGGACGGGAGGTGAGAGCGGGCGTTTCGGCGGGAGGCAGGAGCGGGGGCGCGGTGTTGGCGATGGTGGAGAGTTTATCTTCGAAGCGTTCCAGTCGGCGGCCGGCGTCGTCGTGTTTGGTTTTCGCGTTCGAGAGGTGGCGGCCCACCAGATCGAACTCTTCGGCGAAACGCCCGAAATCCTCCCGCAGTCGGCCCAGATCCTCCATGATGCGCCGGGCGTTTTCTTCGATTTGAAATCCCCGCAAGCCCAGCGCGATCACCTGCAAATAGGCATAAAAACTTCCCGGGGACACGGGCACTACCCGTCGGCGCAGGGCGTATTCCACGAGGGCGCTTTCCTCCGGATCGTCTTTGACGATGCATTCGTAGTAGACGTTCTCCGCCGGAATGTAGAGCAGGGCGAAATCGAAGGTGCCTTCGTCCGGCAGGATGTATTTGGAGGCCACGGCGTCCACATGCTTCCTCATGTCCACGGCGAACTTTTTCCGCAGGGAGCGCCGCTCTTCTTCAGAAACCGTCGCTAACATCTTCCGGAAGTTCTCCAGCGGAAATTTGGCGTCCACCGGAACCAGCCGTCCGCCCAAGCGGATCACCGCGTCCACGGTGTCCCGCGTTTTGAAGGTGTGTTGAAGCTCCACGTTTTGCGCCGGCAGGATTTGGGCCAAGAGATCGGCCAGAAAGAACTCCCCTAGCCCGCCCCGCAGTTTGGGCGCCTTTAAAATGTCCTGAAGGCTCGAAATGTCCTTGCCGATCTCAAATATTCTCTCGGACGCCTGGCCCAAGGCGCCCAAACTTTTTTGGACCTCGCCCACCACGCGGGTAGCGCTCTCCAGCCGATCCCCACCGATTTTTGGCTTTCCTGGACCCGCTGGCCCACCGTTTCCAACTGACGGTTGACGTCCGCGCTCAACCGTAGGAGGCGGTCCGTCACGAGCTGGGTTTGGCTTTGGGCGGAATCGGCCGACTGGCGCCGCAGGGCTTCGATCTGCTGTTGGAGAAGGACCAGATCGCTCCCGGGGCGGGCGCGCAGAGCCAGGACCAACGCCAGGACGGCCACGATGGCCAAAACCCCCACGGCCACCACCATCCCGGAACTCATGGGCGCCGGTTCGAACGGGCCGCGAACCGGGTCCGAAGCAAAAGGATCCAATCCAAAAGCCCATTCCGGAGACGGATGCCATCGGCGAAGAACCGTTGGTAAAGGTCGCGGTCCATGTGGCGGCGGGGAAGGCGGGAGAGGAGACTGACACAGGATTCCGCATGTTCCAGCGCCCGACGGCAACGGACGATGTTGCCCTTGGCTCCGAACGGGTCGTAGCCCACGCGGTGCCCGAGGGCGATCAGGCGGGGGATGGCCCGGGCCCGATCTTCGATTTCCGGCAGGACCTTTTGGAATTGCCGGTAGGAGGCGCTCTTGTAGGTTTTGGCGAGCATTTTGGCGAAACGGATTTCAACGAATTCCGCTGACTGGCGGTGAAATTCGGCGGCTTGCAGGTAGAGAGGCAAACGTTCGTGGTCAGCCCCCGGATGCCAAAAGGGCAGGCCCACGGCTCCGTCGGGACCCACCACCTGGTCCAGGGCGAAGGGACGGGGAGACGCCTCGGGGTTGTCCGGGTCCATGCCGAACTGGCGCAGAACGCCGCGGAAGGTGAGCGCTGGATCGGCGGAGGGCCGTTCCGGGGGAGACCCGACCTTGCGCCGGAGATCGGAAGAAAGGCGGTCCTGGGCGTCGAAGAACCGCTCCCAGTCCTCCTCCTCCCACTCTCGATCGAAGCGGATCCCATCAAAATAATCTGGTTCGGACGCCATAGCGGGAGTATTATACCACAGTCTCCCGTCGGAAAAGAGCCGATTCTTTCCGACGGGCGTCCAAACTCAAAACCAGGGCCGCGCCCAAGCTATCCAGCGCCACGTCCCGGACTTTTCCGAACCGACCCGGCACGAAGGATTGATGGATCTCATCAGACGCCGCAAAAAGAACGCAGAATAAAAGACCCGTCGCGAAAATCCTCCGGGGGCTCCACCCGCGCCCGGACAGGGCCCGCGCCAGAAGGAACGCCAAAATCCCGTATTCGGTCAGATGGGCCGCCTTTCGAAACATGAGTTCCGGAAGTTCCGATCCGCCTCCCGTCCGGGTATCGGGGATCGACGAGAGGAAAAAGATGAGCCCGGCCCACGCCGCCACTGGGCCCCACCGGGAGGCCCACCGCCATATCTTCATAGGAGCCCTCGATCGCGAAAACTGTAATGTCGTCCGTTGCCGACAATGATGTGATCGAGAACGGGGATGCCCACCGTTTGGGCCGCCTGGGAAAGGAGCGTCGTCAACCGCTTGTCCTCCGGGGAAGGGGTCGGATCGCCCGAGGGATGGTTGTGAACAAAAATCAAACCCGCCGCGTTGGCCGCCAGGGCTCCCGCCACCACCCGGCGTGGATAAACCGCCGCCTGGTCGATGGTCCCTTCCGTCAAACGATCTTTGCCGATCACGCGGTTTTTTGTCGAGAGATAAACCACGTCAAAAACCTCGTTCCGGAGCCCCTCCAAGGACGCACGGCAATAGGCCAGCACCGCCTCCGGGGAATTAAGCAGGTCCGATTGCCGGGCTTGCGTCTCAAAATAGCGTTCCATGGCCCCCCGCAGGAGCCCGACAAAGGAACCCGTCGCCGCCCCCGCGCCTTCCACCGCCGACAACTGTTCCGGCGACGCGTCCAGCACCGCTTTAAAGGACCCGAACTTTTCCATGAACCGTTTGGCCAGGGGCTTGGTGTCCCGGCGGGGGATGGCGTAGGTCAACAAGAGTTCCAAGAGGTCGTAATCCGCGAACCCCTTCCCCCCCGCGGTGTCCCACCGGTGGCGAAGGCGTTTCCGATGTTCGGCATAGTCGGGAGTGTCGTCCACGGTGATTAATTGTACCCGACCCAGAGCCCCGCTCCAAGCCCGAAAAACGCCCGGCCACCCATGTTGACATTCATCGACGGAAAAAAGATAATACACCCTCAGGCCGGGGTGGCGAAATCGGCAGACGCGTGAGACTCAAAATCTCAAGCCGCTTATGCGGCGTGGGGGTTCAAGTCCCCCCTCCGGCAGATTTGTAGATCCTTCCTGATAAAGGAGGGGGGGCTTGAAGCCAACTCGCCCGCCGCCATGAATGGCGGATGAAGGGCGAGTGGCCGGCCCTCGGCGGAGCGCCGAAGGCGCGGGGGAGAGGGAAGTCCCCCCTCCGGCAGATTTGTAGATCCTTCCTGATAAAGGAGGGGGGGCTTGAAGCCAACTCGCCCGCCGCCATGAATGGCGGATGAAGGGCGAGTGGCCGGCCCTCGGCGGAGCGCCGAAGGCGCGGGGAGAGGGAAGTCCTCCGGCAGATTTGTAGATCCTTCCTGATAAAGGAGGGGGCTGAAGCCACCGCCCGCCGCCATGAATGGCGGATGAAGGGCGAGTGGCCGGCCCTCGGCGGAGCGCCGAAGGCGCGGGGGAGAGGGAAGTCCCCCCTCCGGCAGATTTGTAAATCCTCCGCCTCTCCCCCCAGCCAACGAACCGTCTTAAATTAAATTCAACGCAAGGTGGGTCCCACAACGATCGATTGGGCGACGGGACGTCGGGTTAGGCTTCCAGGGAAAAACGTTCTTTTCCGTTGCGGGAGAACAAGTGGATTTTGTCCAAGTCGAAGACCAGTTCCATGGGCTGGTTCATCTCCAGAGGATTGTCGGGATGAACCCGGGCGATGAAACGCGTTCCCCCCGCGTCCAGGTGAACGTGGGTTTCGGCGCCCACGGGTTCCACCAATTGGACCATGGCGATCACCGTGTTCCCCTCGGTTACAGCGCCGGTTTGAAAAAGCCGGTCATGAATATCCTCGGGGCGAACGCCCAAAAGGATTTCCAGGCCGTCTTTTAAAAAACCGGTTCGCCGATACCGAGGCGGCAGTTTCAATTGGAAGTGGCCTTGATCCAGCCAGACGCTGTCGCCGCGGTCCAGAACAGTCACGTTAAAGAAGTTCATGGGAGGGCTTCCGATGAACTCGGCCACAAACCGGTTTTTGGGGCGGCGGTATAGATCGATGGGTTTTCCAATCTGCTGGCCCGCGCCGTCTTTTAAAACGGCGATGCGATCCCCGAGCGTCATGGCCTCCACCTGGTCGTGGGTCACGTAAATCATGGTGGTCTGCAGGCGCTGATGAAGCCGGATGAGTTCCCCCCGCGTTTCTCCCCGGAGCTTCGCGTCGAGGTTCGAAAACGGCTCGTCGAACAAAAACACTTTCGGCTTCCGGACGATGGCGCGCCCCACCGCCACCCGCTGGCGTTGACCGCCCGAAATCTCGCTCGGTTTGCGGTTCAAAAGAGCCACCAAATCCAACATCTCGGCCGCCTGGCGCACCCGCGCCTGAATTTCCTCGTCAGAATAGCCGCGCATCCTCAAACCGAAGGACATGTTGTCCATCACCGTCATGTGGGGGTAGAGGGCATAGTTTTGGAACACCATGGAGACGTTCCGCGCCTTGGGCGGGTCATGGTTGACGACCCGTTTGTCGATAAAAATCTTACCTTCGGTGACGTCATCCAACCCTGCGATCAGCCGAAGCAGTGTCGTTTTTCCACACCCGGAGGGCCCTACCATGACGAAAAGCTCCCGGTCTTCCACATCGAAGGAAATGTTCTGGACCCCGGGCACCAGGCCGTACCACTTGGAAACATTTTGCAGGGAGAGTCGGGCCATGGGCTATTTCCTGGACGCAGGCGCCGTGGTGCCCGGCGCGCGCCACAGCATCACCCGGTCCCGCCCTGCGCGTTTGGCCTGATAGAGGGCATGGTCCGCCTGGGCCATCAGCTCGGACAGCGGCGGCCGTTCCGGCAGATAAGCGCTGATCCCGGCGCTGACCGTGTAACGGATAATGGCTTCACGGTCCCGGAGGGGCGTTTCCGCCACGCCCTGCCGGAGACGCTCGAACCAGGCGAACACTTCGGTCACGGTTTCCATCTCCAAGATTAAAGCAAACTCGTCTCCCCCAAAACGACCCAAGGTGATGCCCGGATGAGCCAGGCGGCGAACCGCCTGGGCGAGATGGATGAGGACTTTGTCCCCCACCAGATGGCCCCAGCGATCGTTCAGCGTCTTGAAACTGTCAATGTCCATGAGGGCGAAAAAGAGGGGGGTCGTGTAACGGTGCGATTTCCTCAGCCCGTCCTCGAGCCGTTCCGTCATGCTCCGACGAAGAAAGGCCCCGGTCAGGGCGTCGAAACGGCTGCGCTCGGTCATTAAATCGTAGAGGTCCGCGCGGCGCAGGCCGATGGAAACAAGTTTCCGCTCGATATTGAACCCCTCGCTACTTTCCTCCAGGCCGTTGGGATCCACCTCCAGAATGCCCATGGCCAAAATGTCTTTGTCCCAGGTAAAGGGAACGAGGAGACAGGTGGAACCGAAAGGCTGGCCTGGAAGCGTCAGTTGTTTGCCGGAGGCGGCATAGCGCCGGATGTTCCGGGACCGGCCGAGGGAAGGGTGCGAGGCCAGAACCCGCACCCAGTCTTGGGCGTTGAAGTGTCCGTCGGTAAAAGCGGTGCCCCAATTTCCGTTCAATTGCCGTCGAAGGATCAAGGCCCCTTTCACCCCCGCGCGCTTCTTCCACATGTGGCCCAGGGTTTGCAAAATCTCGCCGGCCTCAAGTTTCGTGGCCATGACCTGCACCAGGGCGAAGCGGTTTTGAAGCGCTTCGAGGTTTTCCTGTCGGTCGGCCTTTTCCCGCAGAACCGATTCGTGTTTATGGAGGACCTTGGTTTTTTGTTCCTGGAGGGCGGAACGCCGCCGGGTAAAATCCCGCTCGAGGGCGCTCTGCGACCGACGGAAATAGAGCGGAACCATGACCGCCAAACCATAGGTCCCCAAGTGGAGCGCCAGGTCCACGGCGCCCCCCAGGCCCGTGGCTGAATGAAGGACCGCGAGGACGCCGAAGATGCCGCCAAAGAAAAAACAGCGGGCGTCGCTGAAAAGGATGCACCCCCAGAGGACCGGCACGGTCCCCCAGAACAAAAGGGCGTGGGCGAGATCGAAATCAATCCGCATGGGCGCGCACCCGATTGCGGCCGCCGTTCTTGGCGGCGTAAAGAGCCTCGTCCGAACGACGGATCATTTCTTCCTCGTTCGCCACGTCGTCCGTCAAGGTGGCGACCCCGGCGGATACGGTGACCTTGATATTTTTTTGCCCCCACCGGAAAGGCGTGGCGGCGATGATTTTAACGAGGCGTTGGGTGAACCGGAAGGCGTCGGCGCCGCGGGTCGAGGGCATGATGACCACAAATTCTTCGCCGCCGTAGCGGGCGACGAAATCGGTCTCCCGGGCCTGGGCCGTGACAAGGCGAGCCAGCCAGCGAAGAACTTCGTCGCCCATGTGGTGCCCGTGGGCGTCGTTGACCTTTTTAAAGTGGTCGATGTCCAGAAGGACCAAAGAGAAGGGGCGGGAGTTGTGGCGCGCCTTCCCAAACTCCTCCAAAAGACGCTCGTTGAAGTAGCCTCGGGTGTAAACCCCCGTCAGCTCGTCTGAAATGGCCAAAGCCTCGGTCTGGCTGAAACGTTCCGTGTTGCCGAGCGCCAGGGAAATCAGGTCCGAGCCGATGGAAGCCAGGCGGAGGTCGTGGATGTGGAAGGGCTGGTCTGCGCTTTTAGCCTCCAGGGCGATCCACCCTAGGTAGGTTTCCCGCCCCTTGACCGGAAGGCAGATGAAAAGGCCGGGCTCCCAGGTGGGGGTCGTGGAGGCCCGCGACGTCAGGAGCCTCGGTTGGCCCCATTGCAACACCTTCATGCCCCACTCGTCGCCGGGGTCCGGGGCGTCGGGTTTGGGAAAGAGGTGAAGCGTCACCCGGGCTTTGGGAAACATGGTTCGCAAACCCGCTTGAGCGCGCTGGAGCAGTTCGTCCCGGTGGTAGGGACCAATGAGGTCATCGGTGAACAGTTGGAGGCGATCGAAGGCGCCGATGCGGGCTTGGTTGTCTTCGATCACCGTTCGGGCCGTTTCGACATCGGCCTGAAGGCGGGAGAGATCCAGCTCGAGACCATCCCATTCCTCGTGAAAATGGTTCCAGGTGGCGTTCCGACGGCGGTCGAACAAACTGAGGACCCAAAACACCACCCACACCAAAATCCCGTGGATGGCGTAAAGAGTCCGGGCCCAGGGCGCCATGGAAAAAAAGAATCCGCCCAAAGCGACCGCCGAAGCCAAAATCGCCGTGGCAAACACCCAGCTCAGTCCCGCCCCAAGGTAGAGAAACAACTCCAGGGAAACGAAGAGGGGGAAAAGGTGGGTGGCGGGAAGGGGAGCGCGGACCATTCCCCAAAGGATCAAGGCGGTAAAAAGGGGAAGCCCCGCGGGGCCGATCAACAGCGCAGCCAACTGGGTGCCCCGCGAACGGGCGCCCGTCGAGAACAACAGGAGCGGTTGAGGTTCCGTTAACGACACCGCGTGATTCCTTGTGGTCGTGCCCGGGTTGTCATCAAACCGTGTGTCCTCCGTAACGAAAGTCCGATTTCCAGCCGCCCTCCCTGGCGTCTGGAATTTCGGTTAGGATGGGCCATCGGGAACAGGACCCCCGACCGACCCTTTGGATCATTTTCTTAAAACAACTGAAACACCGGCCCGTCACTTCCCTGCAGGCAAGCGTCGTTGCCCGATGGATCGGGCTCCTTTGACATCGACATCCAAACTTTACCCACTTAAACAGAGCCCCATGAAGGGGGCCAGGCCCCTCCGGGACTTAAGGGACCGGCATTGGCCTTAACGTCATCCGATCCAGAGGAGCCCACAGCTCAACTTCACTCCCTATTAGTATAGATCCAAAACAGAAATTTACAAGGGAAAAATACTCCGCCTCCGAAAGGGACCGCCCCCTATCCCCCCTCCGGTTCATGATCCAGGCGGCCCGATTTTCGTCCCCGCCCATTCCTGGGCCTTGCGGAGAAGCTGAGCCGTGACGGCGGGATCCGGCGTTTCGGCGTAGGTCCGAAGCAGGGGTTCCGTTCCGCTGGGCCGCAGGAGAAGCCAGGCGCCGTCCGCCAGAATAATCTTCAAACCATCGGCCGTTCGTTTTTCCTTCACGAGCCGCCCCGCGAGCTTCTCCGGCACGCGCTGGGCCACGGCGGCGGCCCAGGCGGCCTTATCGGGGACGGGCGTCCGCAGGGGTAGGTCCACCCGTTGAAAATCCGAAGCGCCAAACTTTTCCGCCATTTCCCGACGGAGCGCCGACAGCGGTTTGCCGGAGGCGAGAACCATCTCTATCAAGAGAAGGCCGGAAAGAATCCCGTCCCGCTCCAACCCCCACAATCCGACACCGAAACCGCCCGATTCCTCGCCCCCCAACAACGTCTTGCGGCGAGCCATCTCGTCCGCCACGTATTTGAACCCCACGGGGACGTGAGTCAGCGGCAGGCCCCAGGCTTTGGCCATCCGTTCCGACAAATAGCCGAGGGAGACCGCCTGCACCACGTTCCCCTTCAATTTCCGGTTTTGAACCAGGTGCGTCAAAAGAAGAGGGAAGACCGTGTGGGGGGGCAGGTAAGCGCCCGTGTCGTCGACGATGCCCAAACGGTCTGCGTCGCCGTCCACCGCCACCCCGAGCGCCGCTTTGCTCCGCCGAACGGCGTCCACGAGCGGTGCTAGATTTTTTTCAATGGGTTCCGGCGCGGTCCCGCCGAAGAGCGGGTCTCGATTCCCCCGCACGATCTCCCCTTTCATCCCCAGCCGATCGAAGAGGGCGGTCCAAACGGGGCCGCCTGTCCCGTGCATGGCGTCCACCGCGATCGGGGGCTTCTTCCCCCGCCACAGCGCGGGGTTCAGGCGGGACAGGAGATGGGCGAGGTAGCCCTCCCTCGGGGAAAACGCATCCGGAGCCGGTCCCGGCTCCGGTCGAGGGGCCTCGGACTCGATCTTTGATTCCACGAGCGCGGTGAAGGTCGGGTCCGCCGACCGTCCGGGCGGGACCTTGATCTTGAATCCATTGTAGGAGGAAGGGTTGTGGCTGGCCGTGATCATCACGCCGGCGGCGGCGCCCAAACCTTTCAGGGAAAAAGAAAGAGCGGGACTGGTGGTGGCCTCTTTGGCAAGGAACACCCGGTGTCCCCGGGCCGACAAAATGCGTGCCGCTTCCTCCGCGAACTCCGCCGACAAGAAACGGAAATCGTATCCCACGGCCACCCGGGACCGGGGCCGCAAAACCACCGACAGGGCCTCCGCCACCCGCCGCACGTTCGGAAAAGTGAAATCCCGGGCGATGAGCCCGCGCCAGCCGTCCGTTCCAAAAACGATGGGTTGAGCCATAACGCTTATTCTCCTTTGAATCCGCGGCCGGGTCGGATGACCAGTTTATCTCCGGGTCGAAGACGGTTGGGGTTAGCGATCTTGTTTTCCCGCTGGATCGCCTCCGACGTGGTCCGGTAACGTTTCGCGATACGGCCCAAAATGTCGCCTTTCTGGACGGTGTAGCGGACGAAACCCGGCGAAGGCGTCCAATCCTTCACCTTGGCCAGTTCTTCCAAAAACAGGGTCTTGGATCCCGGGGGGACCTTCAAAGCGAAATTCGGTTCGTTGTTCGGCGTCACCCACAAACGCAACGAAGGATTGAGTTCCCGGATGACCGCCTCGGTGGTCCGCGCGCAGGCCGCCGCCACTTTTAGGTCCAAAGGTTTTTCAAGAATCACCGTGTCGGGTTTCGGAGAGCGCCCCGAGGAAGGAGCCCGAAACCCATGGGCCGCCGGGTTCTCGCCGATCAGGACGAGGGCCATCAGCTTCGGCACATAGTGCTCCGTCTCCACGGGAACGCCCTGCCGGCTGGAGAGGAGGGAAAAATTTGTCGACCGAGTGAACTCCAAATCCCGTTGGATGCCGTATAAACCCCGGTTGTAGGCGGCCAAAGCCAGGGACCAGTCGTCGAACCAATCGTAAAGGCTCTTTAAGGTTTTCATGGCCGCCCGGGTGGATTTATCGGGATCCCTCCGCTCGTCGATCCAATAGTTAATTTTGAGCCCGGCAAATTTCGCCGTGGAACTCATGAACTGCCACAGACCCACGGCCCCCGCCGGCGACACCGCGAACGGCTGATATTCGCTTTCCACCACCGGGAGGTAGGCGAGTTCCTTCGGCATCTGTTCTTCTTCAATCGTCCGGTTCACCATTTCCAGATACCGGCTCATTCGGTCAAAAGCCTCCTGGGTCCGACCGCGCAGGGGTCCGGTATAAAGTTCAACATACCGTTTGACGAGAGGATCCTCCGCGTTGATCCGAAAGGAATAGGAATGGGTGGACGTACGAGGCAGGGACGCCGAGAGGTCCAGCACTCGAACCGGGTCGTTTACGGCCGGCGGGGGAATGGCGGCGATCGGAATTTCGGGGCCCGCGCCCTGGCCCGCGAGGCCCATGAGCTCCGAAATTTGCGGCCTCAGGCTCAGGAGCGTCACGTCATCGGCTCCTTCGGCGATCAGTTTCAACGCCTTGGCGTATTTTCGGTGGGCCGAGCGGAGGTCGCCCGCGGTTTCGGCCGCCACGCCGTCCGCCATGTTTTTTTCGGCGCGCAGGAGCCAGGAAGGTTTTTCCTCCAGGTTCGTCGCCGGAAGCGGGGTCCCGAGCGTGTCCGACGAAGGCGCGGTGGATGAAAAGACCGCCCCGGCGACGGGAGAGGAAGAACCCGCGGGTTCCTGGGCCCCCCCGAGGCCCTGGACGAGAGCCGCTGCCGAGACAACCAGCCACGAACGACGTCTCACTGGGGCACCCGCCGAACGTCCGCCCCCAACGCGCGCAATTTTTTTTCAAGCTGTTCATAGCCTCGGTCCAGGTGGTAGACGCGGAGGATCTTAGTCGTCCCTTGGGCGGCCAACCCCGCCAGAACCAACGCCGCCCCCGCCCGCAAATCCGATACCATGAGAGGGCACCCCGACAACCGTTTGACGCCTTCCACGTGGGCCCGGCTCCCGCGAATATCGACGCGCGCTCATGCGAAGAAGTTCCTGGGCGTGCAAAAATCGGTTTTCGAAAATGTCCTCCTCGATCACGCTCCGGCCTGGGGTCACGGCCATGAGCGCCGTCCATTGGGCCTGCATGTCCGTTGGGAAACCGGGGTAGACCCGGGTTTTGACCGACACCGGGGTGAGCGGCCGAACCCACTTCGCCTCCACGCCGTCCCGATCCACGGTGAGCCCCATGCCCGCCCGCCGGAGCGCGTCCAGGACCGCTTTCAGATGGGCGGGTTCCACCCCCGTGAGCCGCACCCGCCCGCGGGTGATGGCCGCCGCCACCAGAAACGTTCCCGCCTCGATCCGGTCCGGGATCACCCGGTGGTGAACCCCGTGAAGACGGGGCGATCCGTCAACGACGATGCGCGGCGTTCCCGCGCCCACGATCGACGCCCCCATGCCGGTCAACAGGTTCGCCAGGTCCGAAATTTCCGGTTCGCGGGCCGCGTTCTCGATCGTCGTCCGGCCACGGGCCAGCGTGGCCGCCATCAAAACATTCTCCGTCGCGCCGACGCTAGGGAAAGGAAGTTTAACCCGCCCTCCCCGGAGCCGGCCCACGGCCGTGATGTACCCTTCGTGAACGGAAATACGCGCCCCCATTTTCTCGAAGGCTTTGAGGTGGAAATTGATGGGCCGCGCGCCGATGGCGCACCCGCCCGGAAGCGAAACCTCGGCTCGCCCGAGCCGGGCCAGGAGAGGGCCCATGACCACCGCGCTGGCGCGCATCCGACGGACCAAATCGTAGGGCGCCTGGGCGCGAAGAGCCCCGCGCTTCCTCACCGTGACCCTTGAAGAGGAAACGTCGACCTTTTTCCCCAGCCGTTCCAGAAGGCGGAACGCGGTCCGGATGTCCTGGAGGTCGGGCACATTCTCCAACACGCAGACCTCGTCGGTCAGAAGCGTCGCGAAAAGGCAAGGAAGCGCTGAATTTTTGGAGCCGGACACGCGGACGGTTCCCTTCAACCGGCGCCCCCCCTTGACGACGAAACTGTCCATTCGGATCATCGCTCCCCCCACACAAACCGATGGATCCCGGAAAAATCATTCTCCACCCCAACGAAAGAAAAACCCGCGTTCCGCATTCCCTCCGCCGCTTCCTCCGACTGGCCGATCCCAACCTCCAAGAACAACCGGCCTCCCACCTTGAGCGCGAACGCCGCCTCAGGAATCAACCGGCGGATCAAGGCGAGGCCGTCCGGGCCGCCGTCCAACGCGAGCCGCGGTTCCCGGCGGACTTCCGGCGACAGGGCGGCCCAATCTCCCGTAGAAACGTAGGGCAAATTGGCCACCACCAAATCGAGCGTCCCGGCCTCCACTCCCGACAAAAGGTCCGCTTTTCGAAACTGGATTCGAGACTCCAAGCCATGCCGCCGCGCGTTCCACCGGGCCACGGCCAAGACGGCCGGCGAAAGGTCCACCGCCACCACCTGGGCCTTCGGCCAACGTCGGGCCATGGAAAGGGCCAGACCGCCGGCCCCCGTCCCGACGTCCAACAAAACCTGCGAGGCGCCCTCCCCCCATCCGACGGAGGAGGTCACTATTCGCACCATCAACAAAAAGAGTTCTTCGGTTTCCGGGCGCGGGATCAGCACGTCGGGCGTGATGGTCAGGGTCAGGTCCAGAAAGTCCCACTCGCCCAGAAGATGGGCCAAGGGAACGTGGGAGAGGCGTCTCCGGAGGAGGGAATTCAGGATCTTTTGGGCAGGCGCCGACCAGGGGTCGGGCCGTCGGAGGTCCATGGTTTTTGGGATCGCGCCCAGGGCCCGGGCCACCATTTCCTTGGCCTCCCCCTCTCCATTGGAGAACCCGGCGGCGACCAGGCTTTGGGTCGTCTCCAAAAGGGCCTCTGAAACGGTTAAAGGGATCGATTCCAGCACGACGTTCATGGCTCGACCCGCGCGAGCCGCTCCTTTTTTTCGGCATCCCACAGAGCGGCGTGGGTGTCGTCCATGTGCCCCTCCCGAATGCCCGGGGGGTTATGACAGTTTTGATTGATGCGGTGGTCGGTCACGCGGTCTTGGGGAAAATTATACGTTCGGATTTTCTCCGTGCGTTCCCCCGTCCCCACCTGGCTACGGCGAAGGTCACGCCGCTCCACATCCAACCGGTCCCGTTCCGATTGGTAAAGCTTGGCCCGGAGCATGGAAAACGCCCGCGCCCTGTTTTTCACCTGGCTACGCTCTTCCTGGCAGGCGACGACAATGCCCGAGGGAAGGTGCGTGATGCGGATGGCCGACTCGGTCTTGTTCACGTGTTGGCCCCCGGCGCCGGAGGCGCGGTAGGTGTCGATCCGAAGGTCGGCCGGGTTGACGGTCACTTCCACCTCGTCGGCCTCCGGAAGAACGGCAACGGTGGCCGTCGAGGTATGGATGCGGCCGGACGCCTCGGTGTCGGGAACCCGCTGAACCCGATGGACCCCGCTTTCATGTTTGAAGCGGGCGTAGGCGTCCGGTCCCTTGATTCCGAAAACGATTTCCTTGAAACCCCCGAGCCCCGAGGGAGAGGAAGCGTAGGGCTCCACGATGAAAGAATGTTCGACCCCGTATCGAGAATACATGCGAAAAAGGTCTCCCGCGAAAATCGCCGCTTCGTCCCCCCCGGTTCCCGCGCGAATTTCAATAATGACGTCTCGTCCATCCCGGGGATCCCGGGGCACCAAGAAATCTTCCAGCTCCCGGGACAGACCGTCCACCCGTTCCCTGAGCGCTTTTAACTCCGCCTCGGCCAAGGCCCTCAGGTCCGGTTCCGAAGAGGAGAGCAAACCCTCCGCCTGCTGAATTTCGGCTTCAGCCTGGCGGACCTTGCGCACTTTCTGCACGGCCAGTTCCAAACCCTTGTATTCCCGGGCCAACTCGTTGTACGTCGGAGTGCCCTGAAGAACGGGGTCCGCCAACCGTTCCTGCAGGGCGTGGTAACGGACTTCGATCGGATCGAAAGCGGGATTCACGGGAACCTCAAGCGAACCTCCCCGCCAGGGGGAGATTCGCCGATAAAAAAGGCCTTACGCCTTGGCGGACACTTTTTCGGTCTTGGCCGGTTTCTCGGGCTTTCCGGTTTTGGCCTTGGTCCCCGGTTTCGGAGTGCTGGTGAGGACCTTGGCGGCTTTTTTGGCGGCTGGTTTGACCGCGGGGGCCGCTTTCTTTTTCGCGGGCTTGCGGGCGACGGTCTTGCCGCCGGTCTCGGCGTAACGCTTCTCAAAGCGCTCGACGCGGCCCGCGGTGTCCATCAGTTTTTGCCGCCCGGTGTAGAACGGATGGCAGTTGGAACAAATTTCCAAACGGATCTGCTTCGCCGTGGAGCGGGTTTCCCAGGTGTTCCCGCAGGCGCAAACGACGGTGACTTGTTGATACAAGGGGTGGATCCCATCTTTCATGTCGGCCTCTCTTGGACAATAAAAAAACCCGGATCGGGCGAGACGCCCGTCCGGGGCCTCAAAGCGGCATTATACCTTAAAACAGAAACTTTTTGGGATTTAACGAGTTCCCGTAGCGGTCCCGCACCTCGAAATGGAGATGGGGTCCCGTGGCCAGCCCCGAACTTCCCACACGGCCGATGAAATGCCCTTTCGCCACCCGTTGGCCGGGCTGGACATCGATCGAAGACAAATGGCCGTACCACGTCCGGAGCCCCCCCTCGTGCTTGAGGATGATCAGCCGCCCGAAAGCACCCCGCCAACCGGCGAAAATCACCGTCCCCTCCCGAGCTGCGCGAACCGGAGACCGGGCCGGACGCGGCATATCGAGCCCTTGGTGGAAACGCCGGGTGTGCAGAATGGGATGGCGCCGATAGCCGAAACCGGAGGAAATCATCCGTTCGCCCGGAACCCAAGCCACGGGCAAAAGATAGTCGGTGAACCGCAATCGGACGCTGGGCAGGAATATCACCCGCCCGGGATCCAGCCATCGATCGCTCAAGAGGGCGACGCCGGGAAGACGGTTCGCCCGGGCGATTTCGACGGCGGAAAGATTGTATTTCTTCGCGATTTCCTGAATGCTCTCGGGTCGGCCGCTCTTTTCCCGGACCTGGTAGAGCATGCCCAGCCCGTTGTGGACCAGGAGGGTTTTTCCGGGAGAGAGGTTGACCGAGCCCAGATGGTTGGTGCTTCGGATGAAATCCGGAGCGGAACCGAAGGTTTTGGACAGGGAGGCCAGGGTGTCGTTGCGGCGAACTTCGTATTGGCCCACCACCACGCGGCCCAGGGTCCCGAGGCTCCGAAAGATCTCCGGCGCGGGGCCCGTGGCGGCCGGCCCTGCCGACAAAAGGAGGGATTCGGAAAAGGCAGGCAACGGTCCGGCGCTGAACTGAAACGCCGCGCCCCCGAGCGGCGCCAGGGAACCCACCAGCACCGCCGCCAGGACGATCACCAAAAGCAATAGATCCGTCGGCCTCTTCACGCCCCTAAGCATAGACGGAATTCGGCGAAATTTCAACGGTTTTATTTGTTGATGCTGGAAACTTCCATGGCGCGGAGAAAGTCTTTGTTGGACTTGGTGGCGGAGACTTTCTCGATCAGGAGTTCCATGGCGTCCACGGGCGTCATGGTGGAGAGGACTTTTCGGAGGACCCATACCTTGTTGAGTTCGTCGGGCGTCAACAACAGTTCCTCTTTTCGGGTGCCCGAACGGTGCATGTCGATGGCCGGGAAAACGCGGCGGTCGGCGAGTTTCCGATCGAGGTACACTTCCATGTTCCCCGTGCCCTTAAATTCCTCGAAGATCACGTCGTCCATCCGGCTTCCGGTCTCCACCAGGGCAGTGGCCACAATGGTGAGACTGCCGCCTTCCTCGATGTTCCGCGCGGCGCCGAAAAAACGTTTGGGCCGCTGGAGCGCGTTCGAATCCAAACCGCCCGAGAGGACGCGTCCCGAGGACGGCGTCACCGTGTTGTAGGCCCGGGCGAGCCGGGTGATGGAATCCAAAAGGATCACGACGTCCTTGCCGCACTCCGTCTGGCGTTTGGCCTTTTCGATCACCATTTCGGCCACCTGGACGTGGCGATCGGCCGGCTCATCGAACGTGGAACTGATGACCTCGCCTTTAACGGACCTCTGCATGTCCGTCACTTCCTCCGGCCGCTCATCGATGAGAAGGACGATCAAATCCACCTCGGGATGGTTTTCCGAAACCGCGTTGGCGATTTTCTGTAAGAATATCGTCTTGCCGGTGCGGGGAGCCGCCACGATCAGGCCGCGCTGGCCCTTTCCGATGGGGGCCACCAAGTTCAGGACGCGGGTGTTGATTTCGTCCTTTTTGGTCTCCAAATTAATGCGGTTTTGGGGATAGAGGGGCGTCAGGTTGTCGAAAAGCGGCCGATGGATGGACTTCTCCACTGGATCCCCGTTGATGGTGTGGACCTGCAGGAGAGCGAAAAAGCGTTCCTGGTCCTTGGGCGGCCGGACCTGGCCGGCCACGGTGTCTCCTTTTCTCAAGGCGAACCGCTTGATCTGGGATGGGCTGATATAAATGTCGTCCGGTCCCGAAAGGTAATTGTAGTCCGGACTACGCAAAAAGCCGAAACCGTCCTGCAAAATTTCCAAAACCCCCTGGCGCACCAATTCCCCGGATTCCCGGGCCTGGGCTTCCAGCACCCGCGCGATGATTTCCTGGCGGCGCATGCCCGAAATCGAGACTTTGAGATCCTCCGCCAATTTCATCAGTTCCCCCATGGGCGCCCGGGAGAGCATGGCCGCCTTGAGGATTTTCTGGGAGGCCCCCGTTGAGTTGCTCCCGGCGGGAGTGACGGGCGGGGTTGGATTTGAATGGGGATGCGGGTGAGGATGGGTGTGATGGTCCATGGAGGACTCCTTCAGGTGGTCGAATGATTCCGGATTGGATTGGAGGTTCGATGATTCAAAACGGTTTTGGGTCGACGTTCCGAACCCGCGCCTCACCCGGTCTTATTTCAGAAGGAGGGCCGCCCCCTTCTCTGTCCGATTAATTTTTCGCGGAGGCCTTGACCAGCGGGAGTCCCGGAACGGGACGGACGTCATTATACAAGCGAGACGCGCTCTGTCAAGACCCGCGCGAAAATATTTTTGAGGCCCACGAAAGCGCTTTCCCTCTCCCGCTGGCGGGAGAGGGAATTTGTCGACGGAAAACACCCATTCCTCCCACCCACGATCCCCTTTTTCAACAGGGAAAAGGAAGCTCTTTTTATTTCGCCGCCCCCTCAGAAAGGGCCAGAGAACCCTTCAAGTTCAAAAACTAAACGATCCAGGGTTTGGCGGCGGCCAGGGCAATGTCTTTCGAGGGAACGATCAGGCCGCGTTCCGCCCGATACCACACGTAGAACACCGCGCTGGCTTCCTTGACCAAACCGGCCACGGGGACCGCGAACACCAAGCCCCACACGCCGCCCAACTTGGCCCCGCACATCAAAGCGAAAACCACGGTGACGGGGTTCAAATTGACGGCCCGTTTCATGATCAGGGGTTGGAGGATCCAACTGTCGATGTAGTGGACGACGATGAACAGCACCACCACCCGGAGAGCCACGGTCATGTTGGAAAACTGAAAAACCGCCGCCGCCACCCCCAACGCCCCCCCGAGAACGGGCCCGAAAAAAGGGATCATGTTGGCCACGCCCGTGGAAATCCCGATCAGGGCCGCGTAGTTCAGTCCCAGCCACTGGAGACCCGCCACCGAAAGAACGCCCACCAGGAAGGACTCAAAGATCACGCCGCGCGTGTAGTTTCCCAAAACCTCCCCGAACTTATTGAGCAGGCTCAAGAAGCGTTCCACCCAGGAACCCGGGCAAGCGTCCAACGCCATCTGGGCCGCGCGGGATCCGCCGCGAAGGAAAAAGAACGCGATGAAAGGCGCCAGAAACACGTTCACCAAAAAAACCAGAACCGAGGTGACCACCGTCGGTGAATGCCAAAGGTTGAGCTGGACCCACGCCATGGAATCGGTGATCGTCCGTTCCAGAATTTTGGTTCGTTGAAAATAGGGCCACTCGAACTCCAGCGACGCTTGGATTTTACGCATGGCCTCCTCGGCCCGGCCCATGTACGTCGGCCAACTGGCTCGAAGGTCGGGCAGGTCCTGCCACAACGCCACCAGACCCCAATAGGCCAGACCCGTGGCCGCCGCCAAGAGCCCGATAAAGAGGACCAAAACCGCCTTCTCCCGGCGAACGCCGCGGGTTTCTAAGAATGACACCAAGGGGTTCAGGAGGTAGGCGAGGATGGCGGCGAAAACAAAGGGCGTCAGGACCGCCCGAACCCCATAGAGGAACCAGCCGGCCAACGCCAGCAGGAACAGGGCCGCCCCGCCCGACACAGGGGCGGAAAACCGTCCGCCCTCTTGTCGGCGGTCGTTCATTGGACGGGGTCGTTCGCCGCCGCCAACGACCGGAAAGACCGCCGCTCCCGGCGGAGGCGTGCGGACAAAAGGCGCGCCAGCGCGTGCAGGATAATCCCCGCCGCCCGAGGAGCCTGCGCGCGCAGAGCGTCGAAATGGTCCTTATAAAGGACGTAAAGCCGCGTGGTCTCCACCGCCCGGCAGGTGGCCGAGCGGGGCAACTCATCCAAGAGAACCATCTCGCCAAAAAAATCACCCGGACCGAACTCCGCCACGGGCTCCATACCTTCTTTGGCCGGGTTGTGGCGCAGAACCTCCACCCGCCCTTCCGCCACGATGAAGAACGCCCTCCCCAAATGCCCCTCCTGGAAAACGACGTCGCCGGGAGCGTAGGTCTTCTCCATCATCCGTTTGACTAATCGGGCCAAATCCCAACGACCCAGATCCTTAAAGAGAATGATGGCTCGGAAAAAATGGATTTTTTGGCGATAGACCGGGTCGCCGAGGAACGCTTCGGCTGACGCCCGAACCCGGGCCCCCACGCGGCCGACCAGGGTCGCCGGGCGGGAAGGGACTTGGTCCGCCAGGAGGTCCACTAGGAAATCTTATCCTCGAGATCGCGGGCCGCGGTCTCGACCGTCCGGCGAAGTTTGCGGGCCGTGTCCTTTCCCCGTGCCAGAACTTCCCGGCCCCCGTCCAACAGGTCTTTTCCCCCATCCTCCAACCGATCCAAAAAATGAGACAGGCGCCGGCGAGTGTCCCGGCCGCTTCGCGGCGCGAGAAAAAGGCCCGCCACCGCCCCCACCGCCGCCCCGATCAACAAAACGGCCAGCGTATTCCCCCCCGAACGTTCTTCAGTCATGGATGCCTCCTGAATCCTCGTTCTCCGCCTCCGACTCATTTTTTTCGCGCCGGCGGCGGCGAAAAAAACGGAGGACGCCGTAAAGAAGGCTCACTCCCAGGGCGGCCTTTTTTCCCAACCCTCCCGCGACCCCCAGGGCCACCTGGCCCAGGGTCCCGGCCATCACGCCCAGCCGAGACATCTCGTCTTCCGCCCGACGGGCCAGCCGTTCAACGGCGCGGGCGACCCGGCGTATCTGAACCAAGGCCAACACAAGCGCCACCGTCACGGCCAGCAGGGCCAGAACGAGGACAGTCAACAGGATCGCGATGTAGAGTTGTAAGGTCATGCGTCTCCTCCCTTTAGTATGGTCGAGATGGGCTTAATTTTCAAGGCTCTTCCGAAATATTTGCATCCAGGGCAGAGTCCGGAACAATGTGCCGACGATGGGCCTGAAGGACCCCGTCGTCCGGAATGAACTCGTCCAGCGCGATCGCCTGCCGGTAGGCATGGTTCCAAACGGCCCCCCCCAGCCCCACCGTCCAACAGAGAACCAGAGACTCCACCACCCGGTTCAGGAGGGTGGGCTCCTTGGGCAGGAAGGCGACAGTGAAAAAACCCAGCGTCACCTCTATGAAAAGAAATCCATAAAGGAAAAACATCTCGAGCTTGAGCTCGCGAGAGAGGTGGCGGCTCCGTTCCATAGCCTCCAGGAACTCTTTCCCCTCGTGAAACGCCACGAAGGGAGCAAAGGCGTAGGCCAGCCCCAGGATCCCCCCCCCCAGCATCATCAGGGAATAGAGGGCCATCCCCGCTGACGTCGAAACGGGCCCCATTAAAAGGGCGGGAAGAGATTTCACCTCTCCCGGGAAAATCCAGACCAGGATCTGCTGGAGGACGAGAGCGCCCCCCAGGGAAACGAAGAGGAGCGAGAACACGCTGAAAGCGAGGGAAAACATATGGTGGAATTTGAGCACCTGGGGAAGAGACGGCCTCTCCCCGTCCTGGGTGAGGGAAGCCGACCCCACCGCGATGGAAAGAGGCCACATCGTGATGAGGATGGCCTCCACCAACCGCTCCGCCAGCGTGAAAGATCCTCCGTCGGACACCAGAAAACGCAGCAGGAAGTGATGGAGAGCCCCCACCAAAATTCCCGCCCCCGACCAAACGAGAACATTCGGAAGAAGGATCGAGAAACCAAAAAAGATGGCGTCCTGCACCGACAGGGTCCGGAACCGACAATTAGATCGAGGCATGTCCCCTCACTGGATCACGAAGAGCGTTTTTCCCGTCGGACCCAACCTTCTCTGTTTCTTATCAAAAAACAAGGCTTGTCGGTAGGCATGATTCCAGACGCAGGCCGTGAAAGAAACCGCGAGGGTGATCAAGCAGGACTCCGCGGTCCGATTTAGGAGGGTGGCTTCGTTGGACAGCACCGCGGCCACCAAGAAGGATAAGCTCACCGTGATAAACAATGCCCCATGCAAAAAAATCATGGCGAACACCAACTCTTGGGCCAATTCCCGCCCGCGTTTGACCGCATTGAAAAAACCTCCTCCTTCATGGATCGCCACGAAAGGAATGAAGGAATAACGGGCCCCGAAGAGCATGCCGCCAAAGATCAAGAGAGGGTAGGCGGTCATCGAGGGCAACACCTTTATGGGGGCCAGAAGGTCACGCCACAACAAATTAACGTCGTTGTTGAAAAAATACCAAAAAGCCGCCTCCACCAGCCCGTTGATCGATAGCGCGCCGACCAGGGCCAAGAAAAACAGGGTGTAAATGCACAATGCCAAGACCACCAAGTTTCCCGGCCGAACTAAACCCCAAAACCCGCCATCCTTTTCCTCTTGATACTCCGTCGCGGCGCGAGAGGCGACTTGGAGGGGGAGGGCGGAAAGGAGAAGGGCCTCGAGAATCCGTACGAAGAGCGACACGTAGCCTTTTTCCCCCAAAGCGTTCAGCAATACATGGTGGACGGGACCCAGCGCGATCCCGCAGGCAAGCCACACCGCCATGCGCGCTGTCCACGCGTTGAAACCGAACAGAACGGCGTCGTCCACGGACAGGTGCCTGAATTGGTAATAGTCGTGTTCCATGGGATTAGGAGGCCCGACCGCGGCGGATTCGGAATGAGGAAAGCGCACGCCGAAGAACGGCCCTCGTGTGTCGATGAAACGGGGCGAGGTCGAAACAGGCGTCCAGCTCCCGGGGGGCGAGGCTGGACCGAATGCGCCCGTCGGCTTCCACCGCGGGGCGAAAGGGAACCCCTTCGGTCCACGCCCGGAGCGCGTGGGCTTGCACAAGCTCGTAGGCCTCTTGCTTGGGGAGGCCCTTCTTGGTCAGCGCGACCACCACCCGTTGGGAACAAACGAGGTCGGCGGTTTTGGCCATGTTGGCCTTCATCCGATCGGGGTAAACCTGGAGCCCTTCCAAAACGCCGGTCATCCGATGAAACATATAGTCCAGGGTCACCGCCGCGTCCGGAAGGATCACGCGTTCGACGGAAGAATGGGAGATATCCCGCTCATGCCAAAGAGAGATATTTTCCAGCGCGGGGATCGTGTGGGAACGAAGAAGACGGGCCAACCCGCACATTTTCGGACGCCACGGGGTTCCGTTTGTGGGGCATGGCGCTGGACCCTTTTTGCCCCTTGGTGAACGGCTCCTCCACTTCCAGTACTTCAGTGCGCTGGAGATGGCGGATCTCGGTGGCGATCCGCTCCAGGGCGGCCCCCGCCAACGCGATGGTTTGGATGAAGACGGCGTGGCGGTCCCGGGGAATCACTTGGGTGGAGGCCGGTTCCGGCCGAAGACCTAATTTTCTGCAGACCGCGGCCTCCACGGATGGATCCAAATGGGCGAAGTTTCCCATGGCTCCGGAAAGTTGGCCGAAGGCCACTTCGTGCCGGGCCGCGCCAAGGCGGGTCAGGTTCCGTTTCAGCTCCGCGTACCAACCGGCGACCTTGAACCCGAAGGTGATGGGTTCTCCGTGAACGCCGTGGCTCCGCCCCATGAGAGGCGTTCTCGCGTGGGCCAGGGCGAGTCGTTTGACGGGGACCATTAGTTTCCGGAGACCCGTCGCCAGAAGGTCCAGGGATTTCGTCATTTGCACGGCCAAGGCCGTGTCGAGGACATCCGAGGAGGTCAGTCCCCGATGGAGGATCCGGGCGGCCGGCCCGGCTTGTTCCTCGATCTGGGTCAAAAAAGCGATCACATCATGTTTCGTCGTCTTTTCGATGGCCAGGATCCGGCGCACGTTCACTCGCGCCTTCCGGCGCAAGACGCGCACCGCGCGCCGGTCTTCCGGCGACCGGGCGTAGGCCGCGGCGGCCAAAAGTTCGATCTCGAGGATCGTTTTCCAGCGAAACTCGTCGGTCCACAAGGCCGCCATGTCGGGTCGAGTGTAACGGGGAATCATGCGATCTCCTTTTTCAGTCGAAGGACCAGGTCGCGGACCGCCTCCGGATAAATTCGATGTTCCTCTTTCAGCACGCGGGCGGCCAGGGTCTCCGCCGTGTCGCCGGGAAGGACGGGCACCCGCGCCTGGGCCAGGACCGGGCCGTGGTCGAACTCTTCGTCCACCCCATGCACGGTGCAACCGGATTCGGCGTCGCCCGCGTTCAACACCGCCTCGTGGACATGGTGCCCGAACATCCCCCGGCCTCCATATTTTGGCAAAAGCGCCGGATGAATGTTCACCATCCGCCCCGGAAAACGATGGACCAGAAGAGGCTCGACTTTCAGGAGAAACCCCGCCAGGCAGACCAACCGAACGCCCCGGGACTCCAGTTCCCGGGCGATCCGCTCAAAGTAAACTTCGCGGGTCGCGAAATCCTTCGGACTCAGAACCATGGCCTCGATCCCCAGGCGCGCCGCGCGATCCAGGGCGCCGACCCCCGCTTTGTTGACGATGAGGAGCCGGACCGCGGCTCCGGGGATCCGGGCGTCCCGGCAGGCGCGGGCCAACGACTCAAAATTCGATCCTCCGCCGGAAGCCAGAACGCCGATCCCCAGCTCCGCCTCAGGCACGGGAAAACCCCGCGCCGGTTCTCACGCGCCGGCCTCGCCCAACCGGCGGGTCTCTTTCAGCCAGGCGGCCCGCCGCCGGTCGCTGGACCGGCGCAAACCGTGGAACCAGGTCGTCTTCACCGGCCGCACCCCGCAGAAATCAAGGACGGCCTTTTTCACCACTTGGGCCGGCGCGCCGCGGTACACCAGGCTCGTCCAAATCGCCGGAGCGTCCGAGGTGATGAAAAGCCGCCCGCTCCGCCCGCCCAAAAAACGGTCCCATCGGGAACTGTTGGGACGGTAGTTAAAGGCGAACCCCGGTAAAAGGACGCGATCAAAAAAACCTTTCAACAGGGCGGGAAAGGAACCCCACCAGGTGGGATAGACCAGAACCCAATGGGTGCACCAGGCGATGGCCTCCTGGGCGCGGACCAGATCGGGCTCCAGCGCCTGGTCGCCCTTGAACCCCCGCCGAAGGATGGGATCGAAAGCGAGCTCGCCCAAATTCAACCGCCGGACCTCCATCCCCGCCGACCGGGCCCCGGCTTCGTACATATCGGCCAGGGCCCCGCAGAAACTTCGGGTGTCCGGATGCCCCAGCAGGAGAAAGATGCGCTTCACGATCGCCTTAGAGAAAGCGCACCGCGCGCGCGCCTTTCTCGACGCGGCCCACGTGAAAGCAAGGAGCCAGGGCCTTTTGAACGGCGTCGGCTTTCGACCGGTCCACGGCCAGCACCAGGCCGAGACCCATGTTGAAGGTTCGGTACATCTCGGTATCCGACACGTTCCCCCGTCGGCGGATTTCGTTGAAGACCTCGGGCATGGGCCAGGTCGCGAGATGAAAAGCCGCGTCGCAATTTCTCGGCAGGAACCGGGGCACGTTCTCCAAAAGCCCGCCGCCGGTGATATGGGCGACGCCCTTGATGGCGCCCGGAAACTTTTTTAAGGCGGCGAGAACCGGCTTGACGTAAATTTTCGTGGGCGCCAAAAGCGCGGGCCCCCACTTTTTTAAGTCGGCGCCGCGAAAGAGAACCCGCACCAGCGAATAGCCGTTGGAGTGGACCCCCGAACTGGGGAGGCCCAGGAGGACGTCGCCGGGCTTGATTTTCTCGTTTCGGACGCGGTCCGGCTCGTCGACCACGCCGACGGAAAAACCGGCCAGGTCGTATTCCCCCGGTTTGTGGAACCCGGGCATTTCCGCCGTTTCGCCCCGATCAATGCGCAACCGGCTTGTTTGCAACCGTCGATCATCCCGTCGATCACCCGTTCGGCCACTCCCACGTCCAAATGGCCCGTGGCGAAATAGTCCAGGAAGAAAAGCGGACGCGCGCCGGTGCAGATCAGGTCGTTGACGTTCATGGCCACGAGGTCGATGCCGATGGTGTCATGGCCGTCCAATTCCTGGGCGATTTTTAGTTTCGTCCCCACCCCGTCCGTGCAACCCACCAGATAGGGTTTCTTCAGGCCGGAAGGGAACGGAAAGAGCCCCGCGAAATCGCCGATGGCGGGAAGCCGTTTCTTGATCCGATCCACGAGAGCGTCCCCCGCCTCGATGTCCACGCCGGCTTTTTTATACGTCCATGCGGTTTTCTTCGCCATGATTATTCTCCCGCCGCCTTTCGCAGTTCCGTCGCCGTGAAGAGGGGCTTTAAGGTGAGTCCCGAATTTTTCAAAGTTTCCGCGCCGCCGGATTCCCGGTCGATCACGCACAGCACCGTGTCGATGGCGGCCCCACGCTCCCGCAGGGCCCGAACACCCTCGATGACCGCTCCGCCCATGGTGACCACGTCCTCAATGACCAGAACCTTCCGCCCCGTCACGTCCGCCCCCTCGGCCACCTTGCAGGTCCCATAGTCCTTGGCTTTTTTCCGCACGAACACCACCGGCAAACCGGACGCCAGGGACAGCGCGGTCGCCACCGGAATCCCGCCCATCTCCAAGCCCGCCAAGACCTCGGTCCCCGGAGGGATCCGAGACCGGAGCCCCTCGGCGATTTCCCGCAAGACCTCCGGCTGGGATTCAAAAAGATACTTGTCGAAATATTCGTTGGAAACCTGTCCGCTCCTGAGTTTGAAAGACCCCTTCAAATTGCAGAGCGAGTACACGCGCGAGGGAAGGCTCCTCATTTAACGAACCGCAAAATAGCCGGGTAACGGTAATCTTCCCGATGAAACGCCTTGATTCCGGCGACGATGGGAAGAATGATGCCCGCTAAAATCAAAACCAGTCCCGCCGTGATGCTCGCCAGGACCGGCAAAGAAAGAAGCCCCGCCAGGGCCAGAGTCATTTTTGATTTCAGGAATATCCACGGCAGAATGCTGAAAGCGAGAAAAACCAGGATTCCCATGCCGTAGATCAGCATGGAAATCTGGAAATTGATGGATTCCTTTCCGTGGTGGTCCACCAAGGGAGACTCTTTCCGTTTCAAAAGCCAGAGGACCAACGGAACAATGTAATTGGCCAAGGGGATGACGATGGACAGAAAGATGCTCAGGTGGCAAAAAAGCGCCCAGAGGTGAAAATCATCTTGAATTCGAACTTCAGGAAGGTTCGGGTCCATGGTCATCCTTTCGCTTTTCGTGAACCGCGGCGGCCTAATTCTAGGATTTCCCGAGCCACCTGGGCGGGATCCGGCGCCTCCAAAATGCTTCGCCCCACCACCAGGTGGTTGGCCCCGGCCCCCCAGGCCTTCTCCGGAGTGGCCGTGCGTTTTTGGTCCGCGCCCACGAGCCCCCCGAATTGAATGCCCGGAGTGACGAGCGGCAGGCGGATCCCCGCCCTTCGGAGCGAAGCCACCTCTTGAGGAGAACAGACCAACCCGTCCAGCCCCGCGCGCTGGGCCAAACGGGCCAACCGAAGAACCTGAACGGAGGGAAGGACCCGAAGGCCCACCTCCCTCAAATCTTCCGACCCGAAACTCGTCAAGACCGTGACGCCCCACACCAGGGGCCGCGGCCGCGCGGACAAGGCGGCCGACATCACGGCCCTTCCCGCCCCGGCGTGAAGGGTGACCGCCGTCACGCCCAACCGCCCCGCCGCCTCCACGGAACGGCGGACCTGGGTGGGGATATCGAACCACTTGCAGTCGAGAAACACCCGTTTTTTTCGGGCCAGAAGCCAGCCGATCAACCGCGGATCGTTCAGCGTCGCCGCCGGGGGAACCTTATAAAAATCCACCGCGGGACCCAGGCGGCGGACCAGCCCCCGGGCCTCCTCCCCCTCCAGATCCAACGCCACGATCAGTTCCCTTGATTTCATAATCCTTTCCCCACCGCCTCCTGAACCGTGCGGAACCCGGCCCGGGCGGTCAAGCGAGGAAGCCGCCGCGCCACCGCCTTGGCCGTTCCCGGCCCGCCGTAGACGAAACCGGTGTAGAGTTCCACGAGCGAGGCCCCGGCCATCACCTTTTCCAATGCGTCCTCCCCCTGAAAGATCCCCCCCACGCCAATCAAGGCCAATCGGCCCCGGGACGCCCGGGCGATTTTCCGGAGGGCTTCCGTCGAAAGGTCAAGGAGCGGGGCCCCGCTCATCCCCCCCTCGGGGGGAGCTTCGGCCGGGAGCCCGGCGCGGTTTCGAGACGTGTTCGTGGCCACGATTCCATCGAAACCCGACCGGACCACGGTTTCCACCCTATCCGCATAATCGGTCTCGTCGGGAGACAGCTTGACGAAAAGGAGGGGGCGTTTGGGCTTTCGTCGCTCCTCTCTCAACGCCGCCGCCCGACGGCGAAGAGCGGTCAAGAGCGGTTCCAACACGTCGGCCGACTGAAGCGATCGGAGGCCGGGAGTATTGGGAGAACTGACATTCACGATGAAAAAGTCGGCGAAATCAAAAAGCCGGTCCAAGCAAAACAAATAATCGTCCACCGCCCGATCGTTGGGCGTGTCCTTGTTTTTCCCGATGTTGATCCCCAGCGGGATGCCCAAACGCGGACCGCGCCCCAATCGTCGGGCCAGCGCCTCGGCCCCGGCGTTGTTGAACCCCAACCGGTTCACCAGGGCCCGCTGATTCGGAAAACGAAACAGCCGGGGTTTCGGGTTTCCGGGCTGGGGTCGAGGGGTCACGGTTCCGACCTCGATGAACCCGAATCCCAGGGACGCCAGCGCGGCCAGGGCTTCCCCGTCCTTGTCGAACCCGGCGGCCAACCCGACGGGATTGGAAAAACGGAGCGCGTCGGCGCCGGTCCCCAGCACCACGACACCCCGGGGATCGTCGGTTTTAAAAAAAGGCCGTCCCCACCCCGCCACTGGCGCGGCCGCCTGGAGGATCGCCACGGCCACGCCGTGGGCGGTTTCAGGAGCGAGAAGAAAGAGCGCCGGCCGGAGGAGTTTCCGGTAAAACAGCGCGCCCAGGCCCACTTAGGACGAGGCCGCGACCCGAACCGCTTCGCGGCGGAGGATCACCCGTCCCTCCACCAGGACCAGTTGAGGAAACCCGCGAAGGGTCCATCCTAAAAACGGTGAATTTTGGCTCCGCGAACTGAACCCCGTCACGGTCCGCTCCTCGGCGGGATCGATGACCACGAGGTCCGCCGGCGCGCCCTCCCCCAGGTGGCCCACGGGAAGGCTGAGGATCTTGGCGGGGTTGGTGGCCAGGCGACGGATCGCCTCCATCCAGGAGAGATGACCGGGCTCGATCAGTTGGGTGACGGTCAGGGGCAAGAGCGTTTCCAGCCCGATCACCCCGAAGGGAGCGGCGGAAAATTCCTGTTCTTTGGAGGCCCGGGTGTGCGGGGCGTGGTCGGTGGCGATGGCGTCGATGGTCCCGTCCGCCAACCCTTCTACCAAGGCCCGGCGGTCGTCGTCGCCCCGAAGCGGAGGGTTCATCTTGGCGTTGGTTCCGCAACGAACCACGGCCTCTTCCGTCAAAGTGAAATGGTGCGGCGTGCAGTCCGCCGTCACGCGGAGCCCCTTCTTTTTGGCCCGGCGGACGAGGTCCACGGTTTCCCGGGTCGAGATGTGCGTCAAATGGAGATGGGCGCCGGTCAGTTCCGCCAAGGCGATGTTCCTGGCCGCCGCGATGGACTCGGATTGGCGGGGAATGCCCTTGTAGCCCAGCCGCGTGGCCAGAGCGCCTTCGTTCATGACCCCGTCACCCATCAGAGATTTGTCTTCGGCGTGTTCGATCACCGTTACCTCGAACATCTTGGCGTAGTCCAAGGCCCGCCGGAGGAGTTGCGTGTCGGGAACGGAATTCCCGTCGTCCGTCACGGCCACGGCGCCGGCCTGGACCATCCCGCCGATCTCGGCCAACTTTTCCCCGGCGCGGCCCAGGGTGATGGAACCCGAAGGCCACACCCGCACGTGGGCCGTTTCGGCCGCGCGCCGGAGGACGAACCGGATTCCCGTGCCGCTGTCGATGGGCGGATTCGTGTTGGGCATCGCGACCACGCTCGTCACCCCGCCGGCCGCGGCCGCCAAGGTTCCCGACTCGATGGTTTCGGCCCCTTCGTTCCCGGGCTCCCGAAGATGGACGTGGATGTCCACGAGGCCCGGGGCGACGATCATCCCCTTGGCGTCCAACACCGTGCCGCCGGGAGGAAGCGCGAGGGATTTTCCCAGCCGGGCCACCTTGCCGTTTTCCACCAAAAGGTCCAAAACCTCGTCGCGGTGGTGGGCCGGGTCCACGAGGCGGCCTCCTTTAATGAGGAAAGGCGCGGACGGCGGAACGAGGGGAGCGTTCATGAGAGGGCCTTGAAGGTGGTCTGAACGGCCTTGGCCGTCCGTTGGCTGTCCGGTATCACCGACGGCAATCCATCGGGACCGGAAAAAAGGTGAAGCACGGCCATGCGCACAGCGATGCCGTTCGTCACCTGTTCGAGGATCTGTGACCGCGGCCCGTCGGCCACTTCGGACGAAATCTCCAGACCCCGGTTCATGGGCCCAGGGTGGAGAACCAGGCAGTCGGGCTTGGCACGCCTTAACCGTTCGGTGGTCAGTCCGAAAAGTTCCGTGTATTCCCGCACGGTGGGGAAGTAGTCGCCCTGTTGGCGCTCGCGCTGGAGGCGGAGCACGTTGATGACATCGGCTCCGTCCAAGGCTTCGTCCAGGTCCGTCGACACCGACACGCTGGGCCCGAAAATTTCCGGAAGCCCCGGCGGGATCAAGGTGGCCGGTCCGCACACCGTCACGTGGGCCCCGAGTTTCGTCAACCCCCAGAGGTTGGACCGCGCCACGCGGGAATGGAGGATGTCCCCCAGGATGACCACGCGCAGGCCCTCCATTTTTCTTTTCTTTTCCAAAATCGTGAAGAGGTCCAAGAGCCCCTGGGTGGGATGTTCGTGGGAACCGTCCCCGGCATTGATCACGTGAGCCTTGACTTCCGGGGCCACCAGCGCCGGAGCGCCGGAAGCCGAATGGCGCATCACGAGGAAATCCACTTTCATGGCCTCGTAGGTCTTGGCGGTGTCCAGAAGCGACTCCCCCTTGGTGACGGAACTGGTGGAAGCGGTGAAGGAAAGCGTGTCCGCGGAGAGCCGTTTGGCCGCGAGCTCAAAGGAACTGCGCGTGCGGGTGGAGGCTTCGAAAAAGAGGAGAGCGACCGTTTTCCCTCGAAGCACCGGGACTTTTTTGATAGACCGGGTGAACAGGCTTTTCATGGGCCGCGCCACGTCCAAAATGTAGCCGATTTGCGCGGCGGAAAGCGATTCCAAACCCAGGAGGTCTTTCATCGTTTCCGGTCGCTCCGTTCGCCCGGCGGAGACAGCCAGACGGCGTCTTCTCCGTCGATTTCCGTCAGGTGGACGTCCACCCGCTCGTCGCGTTCCGTGGGAATCGTTTTGCCCACGAAATCGGCCTGGATCGGAAGTTCCCGGTGGCCCCGGTCCAACAGGGCGACCAAATAGACCCGCGCCGGCCGACCAAAATCCATCAGTTCGTCCAGGGCGCACCGGATCGTGCGTCCCGTAAAGAGCACGTCGTCCACCAAGAAGACCACTTTGCCCGAAACGTCAAAGGGGAGGTCCGTCTCCTGTACGACGGGGTTGAGGGGCGTCTCGCCTGCGTCATCCCGGTAAAAAGTGATGTCCAGGCTCCCCACGGGAAGCGCCGGAACGCTCCGTTCCTCCAGTGCCGCCGCCAGGCGGTGCGCCAGGGGAACGCCGCGCCGGTGAATACCCACCAGAGCCCATTGGCTTTTCGGGGCCGCCACACGGGTGGCGATGTTCAGCGCGATGTCGCGCAGGGCGGACCGGATCTCGGTTTCGTTGTGAAGTCGTTTGGCGGACATAGGCGTCGTCCCCATTATCTATTTTTTTTTCCGGCGGCGAAAGCGAATCAACGGCCAGCGTCGTTGGAGGGAGAAGACCAGAACCGGGCGGGGAGAGCGCCCAGGGCCATCAGAACCAGTTGGGCGATGCAGAAGGTGAGGAGCCAAGGGAACGCCTTGTCCATGAAACCGTAGGAGTGAAGGCCGATGCCCAGCATGTTGACGCCGAACCAAGAGAGGGCGGTGATGACGTTGCCGAAAACCGCCATCACCATGAGGCCTCGACGGGTCACCATTTTTCCCCACCAGACGTGGAGGATGAGGGCGTTCCAGAACACGATCATGAGGGCGCCGTTTTCTTTAGGGTCCCAACCCCAGAATCGCCCCCAGCTCTGGTCGGCCCAAATGCCGCCCAGGACGGTCCCGATGAAACTGAAGAACATGCTGAAACACACGATTCCATACACCATGCGCGTGAGGTTTTGGGCGGAGTCCTCGGAGAGTTTTGTGCTGAAGAGGCCCCGCAGGATGAATACGATGGCGAGGGCGCCGGACAGGAAGGTGGAACTGTATCCCACCGTCACCGTCACCACGTGGGTCGCCAGCCAGAAGTTGGAGTCGAGGACCGCGCGCATCATTTCCATGGTGTCGCCCTGGGCCGACAGGTGAAGCGCGATGATCTGGGTCAGAAATCCGATGGCCGCGGCGCCCAGAGCCCCCAGCCCGTTCCGGAACATCCGTTCCAGGATGACCCCCAGGAGCACCGCGCACCAACCGACGAAGATGGCCGAGGAGTAAAGGTTCGTCACGGGAGGCCGGCCCTGGAGAATGACCCGGGCGAAAAGCCCGCCGGTGTGAACGATCAACGCCAACACCAAAATCCCAAAGGCCGCTTGGCGGAGAGACTCCGGCCAGCGGAGGAACGAAACAAAAATCATCAGGCAGACGAGGACATAGAGGACCAAGCTCTTATAAAAAGGGTCGTATTGATTGAACAGGCGCTCGCGCCGGGCGTGGGCCAAGGCCCGGGGGGCATTGTCGGAAAGCCAGCGCCGATAGTCCCGGAGCGATTCCCGGAACCCCGCCACGTCGTCAGAACGGTAGGCGTCTCCCATCCGGGCGAAAAACCCCAGGCCGGGGAGCATGGCCGACCCGTCGGCTCGATTCGCCAGGGCCTGGCCGACGCTGACCCAACGGGTGTCGGACTCCGGGGGAATGGGAAGGGGCATGAATTCCGCGCGATCGGCCAGAGTGTGATAGCGGTCTCGGAAAGCGGCCACGGCGCCGGCCAGGGTAGCGGCGGCCCCTTTATCTTTTCGCGCCGGTTTTGAGGGAGCATCCCGCTCGTTCAGGGCGGTCTCGTAGGCCGACATTTCCTGAACTTGACTTGTGACCCCGGGGAGCTGGGCGTCGGCGTCCGTGAGCTGGAGGGTGTTTTGCAGGCGCCAATAGAGAAACACCTTTTCCCCGAGCCGCAAAACGGCGGTCTGGAACCGCGATCGCTGTTCCGCCCGCACTTCCTGGGCGCGGTTGGCCTGGGTCTGAAGTTCGCCCAGGTGCGGTTGGAGGTCCAGAAAGGTGAAGCGCCGCTGGGCGCTCTGCTGGATTCCGATCAGGCCCAGGACGTCCGGATCGTCGATTTCAAATACAGGATAGGCGTCGGCCGCCGATGGACGGAAAACCATCTCCATCAGCCAGTGGGTCGCGGTGACGGAATGTTTGTTCAGCCGAGCGGTTTGTCGGCCGGAAAGAAGGAGAAGCGATTGGCGGGCCAGGGAGTCCAGGGGTTTCACGCGCCCCCCGTTTAACGCCGGGAGTTCGCCGAACAACCGATCCGGCGCCCCCGCCGGCCCGCCGCAGGACACCAAGGCGTACACCAAATAGACCCCCACCAAGGAAACCACGAGGGAGAAGAACCGCCGATTCATGGGATCCCCCGTCGGAAACGGACCAGGTGGGCCAAAAATTGCCAGGCGAGGCCCAAGCACACTAAAAGGCAGGCCAGATAGGGCGTGACCCAAACCGGGTTCCGAACCACTTGAAGAATCGAGAGCCGATCCCCTTTGCCGAAACTGGCCTGAAAGAACGTCAACCCCCGGTAGCGGAGGGGATGGTTCATATAGATCAGGACGTCCCGGTCCTCCCCCGTTTCTTTGTCCTGAAGACGGAGGAGGCTGGAAAAGTTTTTGGGAATGTCCGTGCCGGGATAAACGTCATGGGTGAAATCTTTCAAGGTTAGGTTGAAGGGCATATAATGCCGTGTGGCGCGCAGGGCCAGGCGGTAAGTTTTGTCTTTAAAGACGAAGGTCTGGGGGGCCCCCAGGGCCATGGACACCAGCCACACCCCGTGGCTCTGGCCTCCCGCACGAATTTCAATGAAGGACGAGATATTGTCCGACTCGTCGTCCGCGGTCACGCGAGGGGCTTCCATCACGCTGACCCGCGATCCGACCCCCATGGTGGCCAGGGTGTTGCCCCCTCGCCCCAGCACGGCGTTGGGGAAAAACTTTTTCACCACCACCTCAAAAGGCAAATCCGGATGTTGAAGGGCGTCCTCTTTTTCGAGCAGGGACACCGGAAAGGTATGGACCACGTCCTCGGTGGGACCGGAAACGTCGATCACCGCCAACTCCGCGTCGCGGGAATCTTCCGAATGGTTCGCGGTTTGGCCCTCTTCGATGGCCATCTGGCTTTCACGGGAAAACATTTGGGTCAGCCCCTGCCCCAGGAGCAGAACGAAAAGCCCCCCATGGGTGAGGAGGAGCCCCGCGCGCCGCCATTCCCACCGGGCCCGGGCCGAATGGGACGCCAGGAGGTTGACGAGCCAAAGGGACCCCAAGGCATAGCCGCCGGGAAAGATCGGGAACCGAAATCCGTTCTCCGTTTCAAAGAAGAGGAGCCAACTGGAAAAATATTTCTTTTGGGCGAGCCAGGTGCCCAGCTGAACCTGATGGATCGTCCCGAAAAAAACCAAGACCATCATCAAGACGATAAGCGCCACCGTCAGTTCCATGGACCCCAACAGGTCCCAAGCGATTTGAAGACCCGATGGAGGTTTCTGGGAGGGTCGAGCCGGAGGCGAAGAACCGATGGGTTTCTTTTTGGAGGACACTAGAGCCCTTTCAGGCTTTCCAGGAATTTCAGGAAATCGCCTTTCGCGGATTCAACCAGCCGGTCTTCCCCCACCAGTTTAAAGAACCAGGTTTTCCCGTCCGATGAAAAAACAGCCGACAAAAGTCGTTTTTTGTATTTTCCGTCGATCAGGTTGCCTTCGCTTAAAAAATCGACGAGCGTCATGGCCCGCCCCGCCGGGTGAATGGATTGGGTCTGGGTGGGTAGCTGGTCGGCGGACAAGTCCGCGAGGCCGATCTGGCCGCGCCATCGGTTGACGTTGGCCAAAAGGTCCCCGCCGCCGCCCTCCAACACCGTCACCGAGAGATCCCCCGTCAACCCCTCAGGACCCGGAACCACGAAGCTGGCATAACGGAAACCGGACCCCGGCTTTTCCACCCAACCCCTGGGCGTCGTCCACGTGACCTCGCCCGAAGGCGCGGACGGAGGAACCAGCCCCTGGGCGGCCGCGTTGGCCAGGCCCATATCGTTGCCGATCTCCGGATGTCCCGGTGGCAGATCGGCTTTCCCCGGTGGCGTATGGACATGCCCCCCCGGAAGATCCGACGGAGGCATTTCGCCCGACAGGGGGAGGGTGGCCTCGGGCTCTTTCGGAACGCGGTAGGTTTGCATTTCATCCCGCCCACAGCCGACGAGAAGCACCGCTAAAAGAAACCAGATAAACTTTTTCACCTTTTTATTATAGAAATTCAAAACCCGCTCGGCCAGATAACATTGTCGCACGCAGAGTCGCCCGGTCCACCCAAAAGGCTCAAGGTCAGCTAGAATGGCTTTCCCATGGGCTCCCGCCCCGGACCGGATGGAGTCCCCCGACGATGAACACGGAGGAACGAATTAAGACCTCCCCTTTCTCCCCTCCTTGGGAAGGAGGGGAGACCAAGAAAAGGCGAAATTTCCCCGAACGGGTCGTGCAACCCGGTTCGTCGTTTTTTCCCCTCTCCTTGCCAAGGGGAGGGCCAGGGAGGGGTGGTTTATAGGTTTCGCCATCGTTCTCGGAATTTCGCCTCTGTTTTCGGGACAAACTCATGAATATAGATCAAACACCGGCTCCCTCTTCGCCCTCCCGCGCGGCGTTCCTCCTGCGCGCCCTGCGCTATCCCAATTACCGCCTGTTTTTCGGGGGGCAAATCATTTCGCTCGTGGGAACCTGGATGAGTTCCATCGCCACGAGCTGGCTGGTCTACCGCCTGACGGGTTCGGGGCTTATGCTGGGGGTGGTGGGCTTCGTGGGCCAATTCCCGGCTTTTTTCGTCACCCCCTTCGCCGGCTTGACGGTGGACCGCTGGGACCGCCGACGACTGCTGATCGCCACCCAAACCCTGTCGATGTTTCAGTCTCTCGCCCTGGCCTTTTTGGCCCTCTCGAACCGAGCCACCATCCCCGCCCTCTTGGCCCTGACTGCCCTTCAAGGCATCGTCAACGCCTTCGACATGCCCGGCCGCCAATCCTTCGTGGTGGACCTGATCGAAAACAAAGAGGATCTGGGCAACGCCATCGCCCTCAATTCGTCCATGTTCAACCTGGCCCGATTGGTGGGCCCCTCCCTGGGCGGGATGCTGATCTCCGCGGCGGGGGAAGGCTGGTGTTTCCTGGTGGACGGCATCAGTTACCTGGCGGTCATCGCCGCCCTCCTGGCGATCCGGGTCCCCGTACGTCCACCCCTTCCCCCCCGGACCCGGGGAACCCTGAACCAACTGTGGGAGGGCTGGAGTTATGCGTTCCGTTCAAAACCCATCCGAGCCATCCTGATCCTGCTCGCACTGTCCAGCTTGGTCGGAGTCCCCTACATGACGCTCATCCCGATTTTCGCCGGCAAGGTTTTGCACGGGGGCCCCCATACCCTGGGATTCCTGATGACGGCCGCCGGAAGCGGCGCCTTGATGGCGGCCCTCACCTTGGCCGCGCGAAAATCCACCCGAGGCCTCGCCGCCTGGATCCCCGCAGGAACGGCCCTCTTCGCCGTGGGTCTCATGGGTTTTTCCTTTTCCCGAACCCCCTGGCTGTCCATGGCACTCCTGGTGGTGACCGGGTTCGGTTTCATGGTTCAAATGGCCGCCAGCAACACCATGATCCAAACCATCGTGGAAGACGACAAACGCGGCCGGGTCATGAGCCTCTTCATCATGGCCTTCCTAGGCACCGCCCCCTTCGGAAGCCTGGTGGCCGGCGCCCTGGCCCAAAAATTCGGCGCGCCCCACACCATTTTGGCCGGCGGCACTTTCTGCCTCGCCGGCGCCCTCTGGTTCCACCGCCGCCACCGTTTCAGCGATTAAATTCCCCCCTTAACAGATCGGGGGAGGGGGGTAAGCTTGAGAGGGAACCTTGGGATTGGAAGAACGATGCGGAGGCGATAGGAGCCCTTTAAAAAGCGCGCCCGGGGATTCACTTTAATTGAACTCATGCTCGCGGTGGACGCGAAACGGGACGCCCTTCACTATTATACTATGAGGGTTTTTTGGGGTTGGCGGGTGGGAAAGTCAACGGCTATTTGGCGTAGGCGAAAAAACGGGCGGCGCGAAGGCCACGGACGGCGTCTTTCCAACTGATTTTCTTTCCTTCTTCTACCCGCCGCGGGGCATAAGAAATCGGGAGTTCGGCGAAAGAATGCCGCCGGTGGGCCACCTTTACACAGATTTCCGCCTCCACTTCAAAACCCCGAGAAACCAAACCCAGTTCCCGCCAGACGGCCGTGGGCATCAGCTTGTAGCCGGTGTAGCAGTCCGTGTAGGAGGAGGCGCAAAGGAAATTGATCCAAGCCGTCAAAGCTTTGTTGCCCCAGAGAAATCGCCGGTAGGGATGCGGATTCGATTTTAGAAACCGTGACCCAAAAACGACCTTGATATTGTTTTGCCGGGCGTATTTCAGCAAGTCCACGTATTCGCCCGGATCGTATTCGAGGTCCGCGTCTTGAACCGCTGAGTAAGCCCCGTTGGCCTTGGTCAAGGCCGTGCGAAGGGCCCCGCCTTTCCCCTGGTTTTTAGCGTGAAAAAGAAGAACCGCTCCATCCACGGGGTTCCCCGCCAGGAAATCCCGGGTTCGGTCGGTGGACCCGTCGTCCACGATGACGATTTCTTTGGAGAGGGGAACCGCGGCCAATCTATCCAGGCATTTCCTAATAAAGGCGCGCTCATTAAAAACCGGGACTAAAAACGAAACCATTGGTTTGGCTTCCGTCCGACGATCATAAACAACGGCAGGGGCGGGGTCCGGCGCCGGGGAGGAAAGGGGTTTTTTCTCCAACTCAGGAGCCTTTTTTTCCGGTGGTTTATCAAAATCCAAAGAATCCATGGTCTTCCTTTTTGGTGAAATTCTCACACGGCGGGGATGGTTTGAACAAAGGCGGGCACGAGGTCCGTTTCCCCCACCGGGGTCATTCTAGCTTCTTTTTGGCCTTGGATCCATTTTCCTTCCCGGAAATATAAATAGACCTCAGGGATGAGGGAGAGAAGTGAGAAGGGTCTCTCTGATGGGGGAAGGAATGGCGACGGGCTTCCAGGACTTGTCGACGAAGGGGTGTTTGGTGGAGCCCCGGGCCATCACTTTGCCCGAATCGGCATTGTGCAGTTCATATTCGAAGGTGATGGACGCCCGGCCGAGAGCGGAGATCCACGTCCGAATCTTCAACAGGTCGTCGTAGTGGGCGGGAGCCAGATATTTAACTTGGGCTTCCATGGCCGGGAGAAACAGCCCCTGTTCCTCCAGGTCCCGATATCGAACGCCCAGCCCCCGCATGAGCTCGGTCCGGCCCCGTTCAAAGAGAACGAGATAGTTGGCGTAATAGACCACGCCCATGCGGTCCGTGTCCGCATAGGAAACCCTAAAATCCATTTCGTGAATCATTAAGATTCCAACTGGAGAGTTTGGGTGGTGAGGTCCGTGACGGAGGCGGGGCCGAAATATTGGATGGGGCCTGGGTAAACGTAGGCGTCTTCCAACACCAGGGATTCGCGAATCTTCTCCAGGGCCCGGAAGGGGGCGCCGTCCAGCTTGACCAACGCCTTTTGGATCACGGGTTTCTCCTTCCCTTTCCGCCGTTCCAGGTTCATCATCATCGTCAAGGGAACTCCCCCGGGCACCCACTGGGCCGCCGGTTTGGTCAGATTTTTGATGGATGACAGGTAGCCCGTCAATCCGTTCAACGCCAAAACCGCCGCGTTAAAGCCCAGGGCGTAGCAATAGGTCGCGTCGAAGTTCGACGGGGCGCCGCACCGGCCCTCGTAACCGAAGAAGTGGGTGATGGCGGCAAACTTACCTGCGTAGGCTCCCCCCACCTTCAATGAAACGAGACGGGCCTTCACCATTTCCACCAACAGTTTTTCCGTCTCAATTTGGGAAACCTGGACGTTCCCGTGGGGGTCTCGATCCAGCATGAGCTGGGCCTGAATGCCCTGGGGAAGAGAATGAAGCAGAGACGACAAGGGCGCGGGGAGCGCTTCCGCCACCACCGCTCGTTTCTCGTCAAAAGTCGACAGCAACGCCAAACGGGGTTCCTGGGCGGCCAAGGTGTCGTTCAAAGCGGAAATCAACTCCTTCATTTCCGGGATGAACTCGATGAGCCCTTCCGGCACCAACACCACGCCGTAATTCTTTTTCGCTTCCGCGCGACGGGCCACGGCCTGGGCGATTTGGTCCACCACCTGGGCCAGCGTCATTTTCTTGGCCAGAACCTCCTCGCCGATCAACGTTAGGTTCGGCCGCGTCTTCAGGGAAACTTCCAGGGTGATGTGGGACGCGCTCCGCCCCATGAGACGAATGAAATGCCAGTATTTTCGCGCCGACAACACATCTCGGCAGATGTTTCCCACCAGTTCGGCGTAGATTTTCGTGGCGGTGTCGAAACCGAAAGACGCTTCGATGTCGTCGTTTTTCAGGTCCCCATCGATGGTTTTGGGAACGCCGATCACGCCCACCGGAAGCCCGTGGGTTTTGAAATATTCGGCCAACACCGCGGCGTTGGTGTTGGAATCGTCCCCCCCGACGACCACCAGCCCGTCCAGGCGGTTTTTCCCGACGGTTTGCTCCATGGTTTGTTTGGCGGCGGCGAGTTGTTCCGGGGTGTCGATTTTCGTTCGGCCGGACTGAATCATGTCGAACCCGCCGGTGTTGCGGTAGGGGCCCACCATCCCGGCGGTGATCTCCACCCACTTATTCTCCAAAATCCCGGAAGGACCGCCCAAAAATCCAATGAGTTTGTTTTTGGGGTTCGCTTTTTTCAATGCATCAAAAAGTCCGGCCAACACGTTGTGCCCACCCGGGGCTTGCCCGCCGGAAAGAACGACCCCCAACCGAAACACCTTCTTCCCCAAAGAGGCGTTCCGTCCTTTCTTCAAAATCGCCAAAGGAAGCCCGTACATGTTCGGAAAGATGGCCCGAAGGGGCCCCTGGTCGGACACGCTTTGGGTGGGCTTTCCCATTTGCAAAGAAACCCCCGCCGGCCCGGAACGAAACACGGTCGGAAGAACGGGTTTGAATTTGGCTCGCTCGATTTGAAGTTCGGATGGTTTGGATGGCATGGACACTGACCTCATTTTAGTCAAGAATCATTTTCTGAGACCCCTCCCCCGCCCTCCCCTTAAGAAGGGGAGGGAACGACGCCAAAAAAGGTAGGCGGTGTTCCCCCTCCGTCTCAAGGAGGGCGGGAGAGGTCTGTGCCGTTGAGGATCGAAGATTAAGCGATCGTGACCGTTTTGTCCAAGTAAACGTCTTGGATCGCGTTCAAAAGCGCCACGCCCTCTTTCATCGGACGCTGGAAGGCTTTCCGGCCGGAAATCAAGCCCATGCCCCCGGCACGCTTGTTGATGACGGCGGTGCGAACGGCGTCGGCCAAGTCGGAAGCCCCCTTGGATTCTCCACCGGAGTTGATCAACCCGGCCCGGCCGGAATAGCAGTTCAGAACCTGATAGCGGCAGAGGTCGATGGGGTGGTCCGTGGTGAGGTCCGTGTAGACCTTCGGGCTGGTCTTACCGAATTTCACGGCATTGTAGCCGCCGTTGTTTTCGGGGAGCTTCTGCTTGATGATGTCGGCTTCGATCGTGACGCCGAGGTGATTGGCTTGGCCGGTGATATCAGCGGAAACGTGGTAGTCTTTCTCCGCCGTCTTGAAGGCGTTGTTCCGGGCGTAGCACCACAACACCGTGAACATACCGAGCTCGTGAGCTTGGGCGAAGGCTTCCGACACTTCTTGCAGTTGGCGGCGGCTTTCCAAAGAACCCCAATAAATGGTGGCGCCGATGGAGGTGCACCCCATGTCAAAGGCCTGTTTGACCTTGGTGAACATGGTCTGGTCCGGAACCTGCGGGAGGGACATCAGCTCGTTGTGGTTGATTTTGAGCATGAAGGGAATCTTGTGGGCGAACTTCCGCGCCACGGACCCCAACACCCCATAAGTGGAAGCCACCGCGTTGCAACCGCCCTCGATGGCCAGCTTCACGATGTTTTCCGGGTCGAAGTAGTCCGGGTTCGGAGCGAAGGACGCCCCACCGGAATGCTCGATGCCCTGGTCCACGGGGAGGATGGAGACGTACCCGGTTCCTTTCATGCGTCCGCTCTCGATCAAATTCTGTAAATTGCGAAGAACGGGAGCCTTCCGATCGGAATAAACCCAAACGCGGTCCACGTGATCCTGGCCCGGAAGGTGAAGGCGGGAGGCGGGGACTTTGGCCTTGTAGGTCAACAGATTCTCGGCGTCTTTGCCAAGGAGTTCAGCGATGGAACTTTTCTTCGATGTGTCGGCAACGGTGGTCATTGGTTCGATCCTCCTAAGGATGAAAAACGATTATTCTTTGGATTTGACTTTTGTTTTTCGGCGGGCGGAAAGGCGCGCTTTCTCGGTCGTTTCAAAACGGCCAATGGAACGAAATTTATCGTAACGCTTCTTCACCAGTTCGACGGGAGGCATCGCTTGAAGTTCCATCAGGTTCCGGAGAAGCGCCTCTTTGACGGTGACGGCGGAAGCGTCCACGTCCCGGTGGGCCCCTCCCAAGGGCTCCGGAAGGATCTCGTCGATGACCCCCATCTCTTTGAGGTCGGCCGCCGTGATCTTAAGGGCTCGCGCCGCTTCCGGGGCCTTGGCCGCGTCGTGGTAGAGAATCGAGGCGCACCCTTCCGGCGAGATCACCGAATACCACGAGTTCTCCAACATCAAAATCCGGTCGCCCACGCCGAGCGCCAACGCGCCACCGGAACCGCCCTCTCCGATCACGCAACAAAGGATGGGCACGGCGAACTGGGACATCTCGCGCAAATTTTCCGCGATGGCGGTGGCTTGCCCGCGCTCCTCGGCCCCGATGCCGGGGTAAGCGCCCGCCGTATCGATGAAGGCGATGATCGGCGCCCCGAACTTGGCGGCCATCCGCATGAGTCGGAGCGCTTTCCGGTAGCCTTCGGGATGGGGCATGCCGAAGTTCCTGGCCATGGATTCTTGAAGGGTCCGACCCTTCTGATGGCCGATCACCACCACCGGCTTACCGTCCAGATAAGCGGGCCCCCCCACGATGGCTTTATCGTCGGCGAAATGACGGTCGCCGTGCATTTCGATGAACCCCGTGAACACCCGTTCGATAAAATCCAGCGAATACGGTCGGCGCGGGTGCCGGGCGATTTGAACCCTTTGCCAGGGGGTCAGTTTCCCGTAAATGTCCCGGCGGAGATCGTCCAGGCGTTGGCGGAGGGCCTTGATTTCGGCGGTGATGCCCACGCCTTCGTTGTCCTGGGCGGTTTTTTCCAAACCCTGGATCTGTTCCTCCAAATCAAGGATCGGCTTTTCGAAATCAAACCCTTTGAACGTCGTCGTGTGTTCGGCCATGGCTGTCGTCATCCCCCTTGGCTTAAAACCCTCCGGTGTAAACCAAACGAACGATCCGTTCCGCGCGCCGGCCGGTGGCGGCCAAGTCCCGCCCGGCAAATTCCACGGCGAAGCTGGGGGTCACCCACCAACTGAGACCCGCGTTCAGACGGCTGTCCCGGCCCACGCGAATATTGTCCCATTCGGTGGTCAACCCAATGACATCGCGAAACAGGTAACGCACGCCCATGAACCCGTAAACGTAATCGTTGCTGAAATCATACATATTGAGGCCGGCGTGAAGGCTCAAATCCGGAACGATGATTTCGCCGCTCCCCACCAGGAAAAGCCCCTTTTCCCTCTGGGTGTATTTGTCCGTGTCGTTGTTATAAAAAAGTCCCTGCCCGTCGTATCCCAACGCCAGGGCCGGAAGATTTCGCTGGCCGTCAAAAAACCGAAACCGGACGTTCAGCGTGGGTTTGTTGACGTCCACCGACTGGTTGCCCACGAATCCCTCGGCGTCCAGGTTGAAACCGATATTCAAACGGGGAAAAACGCCGAAATGGGTCTTGGTCAACATGCCTCCATCCGTATAGAAACGGAAAGAGGCGTCAAACCCGTAGCGGTCCAACACTTCGGCCGTCGGGATGTCGATCAGTTCAATCACTGGCGACGCCGCGCGGGCGCTGGAGACAGCCATAAGAAGGACCGCGAAAAGGGAAAGCTTTATTTTCAATTTGTGCCTCATGTCGTTAGGGAAGCGAGTGGTCGATGCCGCCGGGAATCGGAACGGAGTTGGAACAGGTTGCCGGATCAGCCCTATTTTATCACATGCCGACGCTTTGTCAATCTAGCCGGCCAGCCGGTCCGTCTTCGCGGCCATGATAAAATCGTTCCGATGGAGGCCTCGGAGGCGGCGGGTCCACCAAACCACGGTGACCCGGGACTCCTCCACCACGATCTCCGGGTGGTGGTCTTCCCGTTCCGCCAGGGTGGAAACCCCCTGGGCGAAGGTTTGCCCATCCGCCGCCGACCGAAAAGAGAAAACTTTCACGATGCGCGCCACGCCTTCCCGGTGATCCAGTTTCCAACGGTTGAGCGCTTCGCAAAGCTCGGCCAGTTCTTCCCCGGACAAGGAGGAATCCCCTTCCTGAGGCGGAAAACAGCGTTCGTCAGCGAGGCGGCGAATCATCGGGTTTGGTCCAGGGCCGCGCGGGCCTCGTTCAGGTCTTTTTGCCGGGCCTTCAAGGACAGGTCCAATTCCATCAACTTTTGGTAGTCGCTCTGGATGAACACCGAACTCATGCGTTGGTTTAAGTCGGACATTTCTTCCTCCAGTTCACGGATGCGTTCGTTCAACTTCTTCCGATTCTTGGTGCGGGCCTTTTCGGCCTCGCGCAGGCGTTTTAAATCGTCGTTCGATGACTTCATCCAGGCCGGGGCGCCACCCGGAAGCGGCTCCGTCGCCGGGGCCGCGGGGGAAGCCACGCCGGCCCGCCCGGCCGTCCGGGCCGCCAAACGAAGGAAATCGTCGTGGTTCCCCGCGTAGAGCTTCACCCTTCCCTGGTCCACGTGGGCCACGTGGTTACTGAGGGCGTTCACGAAGTAAAGATCGTGGCTGATGAAACAGATCGTGCCCTCGAAATCCTTAAGCGCCTCCACCAGGGCATCCACGCTGGCCATGTCCAAGTGCGTGGTGGGCTCGTCTAAGAGTAGCAGATTGGGGGGGTCCAGAAGGAGTTTGGCCAGGGCCAAACGGCTCTTTTCCCCGCCGCTCAAAACCTCCACTTTTTTGAACACCGCGTTGTCCCGAAAGAGAAAGGTCCCCAACACCGTGCGAACCAGCAGGTCCGGGTTCATGCGTTTGGTGTCCATGGCCTCCTGGAGGACGGTGCGGCCGGCGTTCAACGTTTCCCATCGATGCTGGGAAAAGTAGCCGGACTGAACATTGAGCCCGAGGACCCGTTCCCCCCGCTCAAAAGGCAGTACCCCGGCCAACATTTTAAGCAGGGTGGACTTCCCCGCCCCATTCGGGCCCACGAAAGCCACTTTTTGACCTCGCTCCAGCTCAAAATCCAACCCATCGTAAACCACCACATCGCCGTAGGACTTGCCGACCCCTTTCAGCGACAACACCTTCACCCCGGTCTTGGTGGGTTGAGGAAAATGGATGCTTATTTTTTTGATCTCGGGCGGGATTTCGATCCGTTCCATTTTCTCCAACATTTTGATCCGGCTTTGAACCTGGGGGGCCTTGGAAGCCTGGGCCCGAAAACGGTTAATGAACTCCTGGGCGTCGGCGATCTCCCGCTGTTGCTTTTTGTAAGCGGCCAAAACCTGTTCTTGCTCCATGGCGCGGGCGGCCAGGAATTTCTCGTAGTCCCCCACGTAACGAAAGATCTTTTGGTCCCGCAAATCCAAAATCCCCTGGGCGATGGCGTTGACGAAGGCCCGGTCGTGGGAAATCAACAGGATGGAACTTCGGGACCGCTGGAGGTATTCCTGAAACCAGAGGAGCGACGCCAAGTCCAAATGGTTGGTGGGTTCGTCCAAGAGCAGGAGATCCGGCGCTTGCAAAAGGAGCCGAGCGATGGCGACCCGCATTCGCCATCCGCCGGACATGGCCGAGGCCGGCCGATCGAAATCCGTCACGCGGAAGCCCAACCCCATGAGGATTTTCTTGGCCTCGGCGCTCCGCCTTTCCGGTGAGGGACCGTCTTCCCGTTCCCCCTCCCCCGAGAGGGTCTCCTCCAGAACGGTTCCCTCCCCCAGATCCGCCGTTTCCTGCGGCAGGTATCCGATCCGGACCCCGCGCGGGAAGGTGATGGCCCCCTCGTCGGGAAGCTCCAACCCCCGGAGGATTTTAAAAAGCGTGGATTTTCCCGACCCGTTGGGCCCCATGAGGGCGTAGCGATCCCCGGCGTTCAGTTGAAGCGACGCGGCGTCGAAAACCACTTGTTGCCCGAAGGCTTTATGAAGGTTGGTGACGGTAAGCATGGGTCAAAAAGACGAAAGTGCCATTTTCCCTTCCAAGAAAAAATTTAGGGGAACGACCGGGGTGACTGGACTTGAACCAGCGGCCTCCTCCCTCTCCTCGCCTAACGGCTCGGTTCGGGCCGGGGCGCTAGCGCGCCCGCGAAGAGTGCCTTTGGGCACTCTTCGCCCCAACGCAGGCGCCTTTTCTCTGCTCAAATCTCGGGGTGACTGGACTTGAACCAGCGACCTTCCGCTCCCAAAGCGGACGCTCTAGCCAACTGAGCTACACCCCGGCGGGGTTTCGGGTCCGCTGGACCCGCCGCCGGCACCATAAGCTCTGCGTGGGTGCCGGTCATTCTGGCCACATTGTCCGTGGAGTCCTCGCGTTTTGTGCGAGGGCACCCCGGCGGGGCCTTCGGCCCTCTGGGCCGCCGCCTGTCCTCGACGCTCGGCCGAGTATTCGGGCCTCTGGCCCGCGGCCTGTCCCCGGAACTCTGGGGAGGGGACTGCGCAGAGGGCGGTTTCCTTTGATTCTTTCCGTCGAGGATTATAGCTCAACGGGGGGCGTTGGTCAATCGTAGCCGTAACGGCGGATAAAATGGGTTTTGAGGGTTTGGGCGAGGGCGAGGTAAGTTCCAAGGATGAGGGCGAGGGCGGTGAAGTAGAGGGGAGGGAGCGCGGCGAAGTGGAAAGGCTTCGCCAGAAATGACTTCGGGAGCCAAAGGACAACAGTTCCCAGCAGGACCGTGGAGGCGAGAAGCGGTAGGCTGGGACGGGCGCCGGCCCAGGGGCGTTTTCGGGTTCGAATAACATAAACGACCAAGGATTGGCTCAAAAACGATTCCAAAAACCACCCGGTCTGAAAAAACAGCGGCTGTCGACCGAAAAGAAGCCACAGGACGCCGAAGGTAGCGAAATCGAACAGGGAGCTTAAGGGACCGAAAAGAAACATGAAACGCCGAATGGAAGAAATGTCCCAGGGGCGCGGGCGTTCCAGGGCTTCGGGATCCACCGTGTCAGTGGGGAGCGCCACCTGAGAAATGTCATAGAGAAAATTATTGAGGAGGATTTGGATGGGAAGCATCGGGAGAAAAGGCAATACGAGGCTCGCGCCCGTCATGCTGATCATGTTCCCGAAATTGGAGCTGGCCCCCATGCGGACGTATTTGACGATGTTGGCGAAGGTGCGGCGACCTTCGTCAATGCCGGCCGCCAGGACGTTCAGGTTCTTTCGGAGCAGAATCATGTCGGCCGCTTCCCGGGCCACGTCCACGGCGTTTTCCACCGAAAGACCGACGTCCGCGGCCTTGAGCGCGGGGGCGTCGTTGATCCCGTCCCCCAGAAACCCCACCGTTCGACCTTCTTTTTGAAGCAGGCGGATCACGCGCTCTTTTTGGAGCGGGGCGAGGCGCGCGAAAATCGTGCAGGACGACAAACGGGGCGCCAACGCTTCATCGGAAAGGAGGTCCAGCTCTTCCCCCGTCAGCAGGCCGTCCACGGGAAGGCCCACCTCCCGCGCGATCTTTTGGGTCACGAGGGCGTTGTCCCCGGTCAACACCTTGCACGAAACACCCCGGCGACGAAGCGCCGCTAACGCCTCCATCGCGGAGGGTTTCGGGGGGTCCAGAAAGGCGAGGTAGCCCCGAAGAACCAGATCCGTTTCATCCGCCTTGCTGTAGGCCGATTTAGGCTCCGTCATGTCCCGGTAGGCCACCGCCAGAACCCGGTAACCGTCCCGGCTCAAGGCGTCGTGTTCTTCCCGGAGGTCCTGGAGAATGAGATCTTCCATGGGAAAGATCTCGCCGTCCAACTCGTATCGCACACACCGCTTAAAGATCTCCTCGGGGGCCCCTTTGGCGATCAAGCGGTGGCGCCCCTGGGGAGACCACGACGGAAAGGATCCGCCGGGAAAAATCGAAGGGGATCTCGTCGACCTTTTCCCCGACCACCTTCATTTCGTCATGATGTTTCAAAATCGCCCGATCGAGCAGGTTTTTCAACCCCGTTTGATGGACGCTATTCAGATAGGCGAGGGACAGGACCGCCTCGTCTTCTTGAAGGATCACGTCGCAATGCCGCTCCAAAACAACCTCGTCCATGGTGAGGGTGCCGGTCTTGTCAGTGCAAAAAACGTCCATGGCTCCCAGGTTTTGGATGGAGGACAGCCGTTTGACGATCACCTCCCGCTGGGACATGCGGAGGGCGCCACGGGAAAGATTTAAGGTCACGATCATGGGCAACATTTCGGGCGTCAACCCGACGGCCACGGCCAGGGCAAAGAGGAGGGATTCCATCCACCCCGTCTTGGTTAATAGGTTGGCGGCAAAGATCACCACGACCAACACCAGCATCAAACGAAGCATGAGCCAGACGAAACTTTGAAGGCCCTTCTCGAAAGAGGTTTCCGCCCGCCGCCGGGCCAAGCGCTGGGAAATGGCGCCGAACTGGGTGGCGGGACCCGTTTTAACGACCAGCCCCAGCCCCCGGCCGCTCACCACACTCGTCCCCATGAACGCCGCGTTCGTCAAGTCCGAGAGTCCCCGACCCCCGGCCGCCGGAGGCGCGGCCTGTTTTTCCAAAGGCAAGGATTCCCCCGTGAGGGCGGACTGGTTGACGAAGAGGTCTTTGGCTTCCAGCACGCGGAGGTCCGCCGGGATCATATCCCCCGCGGCCAGAACCACCACGTCTCCCGGAACGATGTTCCGAAGATCCACCTCCTGGGGAACGCCGTCCCGAAGGGCGGTGGCGCGCACGCGGACCATGGCGGTCAGTTTTTCGGCGGCTCGGTCCGCCCGGAATTCCTGGGCGAAGCTCAACCCTACGCTGATCAAGGCCATGCCGGCCACGAGGGCGGCGCTCACTTTTTCGCCGAAGAACAGAGAGAAACCGCCGATGACCAGCAGGACGAGAACCAGGGGATCGAGGAACCGGGCCAGAAACCCAAAGAGGAGCCCCCGTTTGCGACGCCGCGCGGGTTCGTTGGGCCCCCCTTTTTCAAAACGCACCTGGGCCTCTTTTTCCGTCAGTCCACCGAGGGAGGTGGCCAGGTCCGCCATCAGGTCTTCCAAAGCCCGGCCGGACCACAGCCCGGGCTCTTGGGAGGCGGGGAGCGGAACAGAAACGGGGTCCATGGGAAAGGTCGGCGAAACTACCGGCGGCCGTTTTTCAAACGGAGCCGACGTTGGTCGTAGAGTTCGTAGGCCGTTTGAAACAAGGCGGCCCCGTCCTTCACGATGTCCTCGTCACCGGGCGCGGGCGGGGCGGGGTTGAAATGGGCGCTCGAGCGGTCGAAGAGATAAAGGTTCGCGGACTTGTCCGGGCGGTAAACGGCCAGCCGGTCCCCCCGCAAGAATCCCACGTCCCGATCGTGTTGCATCATGGCGTAACCGCGGTCGGGCGGCACATCAAACAGGTCCCGGCCAAAAAAAACGCTCGGGAAAGTCCAGTTCGTCAGGCCCAACAGAGTGGGAGCCACATCCATGGAACAGGCCAGCGTGCCCACTGTTCCCGGCTTCAAAAGCCCGGGCGCGTAAATCAAAAAGGGGACTTCATAGGAGCGGATGGGGATGAAGTCCGCGCCGTAGACACGGGCGCCGTGGTCGCCGATGATCACAAATACGGTGTTCTTAAAAAACGGCCGGGTCCGGGCCGCGTCGAAAAAATCGCCCAGGGCCCAATCGGCATATTTGACGGCATGTTCCCGTCGGTGGCGTTTCGGGTCCAGGTCGATCCGCCCCGGGGGGTACTCGTAGGGTTTATGGTTGGAAACGCTGAGCACCACCGCCAAAAAGGGCCGTCCCGCGGCGTGGAGTTGGTCGAATTCCTCCAGGCCTCGATGAAAAATATCTTCGTCCGAAACACCCCAGGCCGTGGTGAAGACGGGGGCTTTAAAATCCTTCTGTTCCACAAATCGGTTAAACCCGTTGTTCCTCATGAAAGGCCGCATGCCGTCAAAGATCCCCCGGCCCCCGTAGAGAAAAAGGGTCTCATACCCGTGGGTCTTCACGATGTCGGCGATCGTGAAAACATTTTCGGACTTGGACCGCTTGAGAATCGACACGCCGGGGATCGGCGGGAACCCGCAGAGAATGGCCTCCAGGCCCCGAACCGTGCGGGAACCTGTGGCGTAGAAACGGGTGAAAAGCAGACCCCCACGGGACAATTGATCAAAAGCGGGCGTGAGGTTTTCGGGATGGTGACCCAGAACGCCGGTGAAGTTCGCTCCCAGGCTTTCCTCGATCATGATCACGAAATTGGGGCGGGAAAGTCTCCCATCCTCCGTGAGGACCCGTTCCAGGGGGTTCGGAGTCCCGCCGGAAGTGGGGCCCCCTTCGGGCTCGGCGAGGAGCGCGTTCACCCGTCGATGGGCTTCGTCTGTATCCAGGGTGTGGTAAAAAGCGTGGTAGTTGAGATCGTTGGTCCAAAGAGCCCGGAAAAACGTCAAAACCCCGTTGGCCGCCACTTCATTTTGAACCCGGTTTTGGCAAACCTCCATGGAAGAAAGGGGGGTGATGGCCCCCAGAACCAACAAAAGCGCCGCGTGAACCGCCAAGCCCTTGGCCGCGAAACGGCGGGGCTGATCGAGCCCCCGCTCCAATCGACGATAGGTGAGAAGAAAAAATCCCAGAGCCACGGTCGCCACTCCCGCTAAAATCCAGAGCACCGGATAAGACTGCCATATGTTTCCGGCCACTTCAGTGGGAAAAAGCAGATAATCCACGGCGATGTAGTTGAATCGCGCGTTGAACTCGTCAAAGAAAGCCACTTCGATGGTGGAGGTGAAAAGGAAAAGGAAGAGCCCCAGGAAATAGGCGCCCCGAAGGAATAACAGAAAACCCCGCCGACGCCATAGGCGGGAGGGAATCGCCCATAACGCCAACGCCGCGGGCAGAGAAAGCGCCAGGGCGGCCACGGCGTCCAACCGAAGTCCCACCCACCAGGTTTTCGCCCAAACCGCGAACCCCGTTTCCAACATGCCGTGAACCCAAAGGGCCAAGACCAGCCTTAAGAGAAGAAAGGCCAAAAAGAAAACGGCGGATAAAACAAACCCCGGCCCAAGAACACCGTCCCTGGGCGGGGTGGAAGGCTCGCTCACCCCTCTATTTTACGTTTTTCGCGGGGAAGTTATTGTTTTTTCCAGGTCATTTCCACATCGACGGGAACCTGGCGTTTGATGGCCATGCCGAGGAGGGAAGGGGCCGGGATCTTGAAGTCGTCGATGTTTAGGGGCACGACGCCCTTGAAATGAAGTTTTCCTTCCGGGCGGTCCACGACGGTGAAGGGGACGGCTTTGTAGGTCGTTTTTTGGCCGGAGAAAGCAATGTCCAAGTCCGCCGTGAAATTTTGACCGGCGGGAGCGTTCGGCATCGCCACGGATACCTGGACCATGGGGAACGTGGCGCCTCGCGTGGTTTCCAACATGTGGGAATCCCGGTTGGTGTCTCCGGACAAAAAACTGTTGACCGGCGCCGCCACCAAGAATTTACAGCCCGAGCCATCGCAGATTCCTTTGCCGCGGGACGCCGTGCTGGTTCCCTCCACCTTATGAAGGGTGTGCGTGACATGGTAAGTGAGCGCAGAGGAATCCAACACCCAGGATTCTGCGTGAATCAAAACAGACGCGACCGCCAACGTCAAAGCGAAGAGGATTTTTTTCATGGGTGCCCCTAGAAGTTGAAGACCATCACGGCCATGGACAGAAAATAGGCGGCGGCGCCGACGCCGGCCACCGTCGCGTGATGTTTCGCCGCGCCGTGCACATCCTCGCCTTTATCCCGTTGTTGATACGCCTGGTACCCTAAGATGGGGGCGATCACCATGGCCGGGAAATGGATCCACGCCAACCCCTTGTGAATCTTGGTGGCGCCGGCGGATTTCTTGGCTTCCCCTTCCGGCGCGAGAAGAGAGAAAGACGCCGTGGTGAAGTAGAGGACGCCCGTCGTAATTCCCAAATTTTTATGGAGGTCCCGCTTGGAATCGGTTCCTTCCGCCGCCCCGGACGCGGTCATCACGCTGGCCAACATGGGGACCGCCGTCACGAGACCGAGGATTTGATGGGTCTTAAGCATTTTGGACCGCTTATGAAGGGTGGCCTGGGCGGCCGGATCGGATTTCAACTGATCGGCCTTGAACCCCAGATCGTCGAGGGAAAGACCGTCCCCCTCGCCCGCGGCGAAGAGCCGGACGCCGGTGGCTGGGAACAACAGAGCCAGGGCCAACAAGAGCCTTAAGAATTTCATAGGATACCCTCTCTTTTGATAAAGAAGACCTGCGGGTTTATCGTAAGATTCGCCAAGGACCCCGTCTATGACGCCCGTCATATCTGCCCCCGCTTCCCTGAAACAGCCGCCCCTCCCTAAAACGGTCCGCGTTTTGGGCTTCGTCAGCTTTTTAAACGACGCCGCCGCGGACATGATTTATCCCCTCCTGCCGGTTTTTTTAACGCAGGTGTTGGGCGCCGGGCCGGCGTCGCTTGGGTTGATCGAAGGCGTGGCGGAATCGTCGGTCTCCCTTTTCAAGCTTTTCTCCGGCGTCCTTTCGGACCGATTTCGCAACCGAAAATCATGGATCGTGGCGGGCTACGGGGTCTCCAACCTCGTCCGGCCGTTGATGGCGATCGCCTCCACCTGGCCCCAGGTCCTGATTCTCCGCTTCGCCGACCGGATCGGAAAAGGATTGCGGACGTCGCCCCGGGACGCCTTGGTGGCGGACGCGGTCTCACCCGACCAGCGCGGCCGCGCGTATGGGTATCACCGGGCCATGGACCACGCCGGGGCGGTGGTGGGGCCGCTGGTGGCCGCCTGTTTCCTGATCGCGTGGAACCTGCCGCTCCGAACCGTGTTCCTTCTCTCCGCGATCCCGGGGACCCTGTGTCTCCTGCTCATTTTGTTTGGGCTCAAACGAGGCGCGTCCTCGCCCGCGGAGCCTGCCCCCTTCCATCCGAGGGAAGCGTGGCGGCAACTGCCCCCGACGCTCAAACACTTTCTCTCCGTCCTTTTTATTTTCACCCTCGGAAACGCCAGCGACGCGTTTCTGATCTTGAAAGCGAAAAATCTCGGCCTCTCCACCGCTCTGATTCTCGTCCTGTGGAGCTTCTTTCACGTGGTCAAGAGCGGGACCTCCTTCCTCGGGGGTCGTCTGTCCGATCGGGTGGGTCGGCGGAGTCTCCTGGTGGCCGGCTGGGGGATCTATGCGGCTGTTTATGCGGGGTTCGCCTACGCGAAAACGCCCCTCCAGGTGTGGATGCTCTTTGGAATTTATGGATTGTTTTTTGGGTTGACGGAAGGGGTGGAGCGGGCGTTGGTGGCCGACTTCGCGCCGGGCGTTTTAAGGGGGTCGGTTTTCGGGCTTTACCACCTGATCAGCGGCGTCGCCTCGCTTTTCGCTTCGCTTATTTTCGGCCTGCTGTGGAAATGGGGAGGCGATCCGCTGTCGTTCCTGGTGGGCGCGGGGTTCGCTCTCCTGGCCGCGGCCGCCCTGATGTTTCTCTCCCCGCCCGCGCGGGTCAGCGCAGTTTGATCACGAACCGAAGCACGTCGCCCCGATCCTTGACCTCGGAATAGGTGTATTTGATGCTGTCCGGGGGGAGTTGAAGGTCGGCGGCGATTTTGTCCGTCACGGTCTTTTGCCGCCCTTTCACCATATCGCCCAGGGGATTCATGGTTTGGAACTCCAGGGCGAAGGGATAGGAGGAGTATTCCCTCAGGACGTCCAACCCCCGCTCGAAAATCGGGAGGGCATCGGGGTTGATCTTTTCGTCCCGGAAAAGATAGGTGGAGGAAAACTCCACCACCAGGTTTTTCTTGTCCCGATATTTCAGGTGGCGAAGGGTGAAGGCTTTTCCGAGCGTTGTGTGGGTGTCGTTAAATTCGTCGACGGTGATGAACCGGAAAGAATAGGCCGACGCGACCCGGATCATCTGCCCTTCTTTGTTGAAACCGTCCCACACGATCTCGTTGACAGGATTGCCCTTGCCCGCGATGGTGTGGACGATGTCGCCTTTGTCGTCCGCGACTTCCAGTCGCCAGCCGATCACCGTGGTTTTCGCGGGAGCGGGCTGAAAGCTGATGAGGGGAGGCTCCACCAAATCCGGCAACCAGGGTCGCGCGGTTTGGTGGGAAGAAAGGCGATCAAAGCGGCGGAAATCGTCTTCGGAGGGGATAGGCCGCCCCTGCTCTAAAAGTTTTTCCGTCTTGTCCGTGACCGCATCCACCAGATCCTTCATGTCGATCTTAATTTCGGGCGTGACCTTCTCGATCATCACTTTGTCTTTGGCCTGACCCGTCACCTCCATGGACCCCAGGTTCTCCTGCCCCACAGCGGCGGCCGGAGAGGTGGGGGTGGACGACGGGGGCGGCGGCGTGGACGACTTTTTCGGGGGAGCCGCGGGTTTGGCCGCAGGTTTCGCCGCGGGTTTCGCCGGAGCGCTTTTTGAGGCGGGGGAACCGACTTTCTTCGGGGCCGGGGCCGTCGGGTTTCCGAGGGTCGCGGCGAAGGAAGCGCCGACCCCCACGCAAAGGATCAAAGATGCAAGCACACGGTGTCTCATTCCTGCCTCCTAAACTCTGTCAACCCGCCGCCATCCACTTCCCGTCAACATCTCCGAATCAAAGGGCTTTAAACTTGAAGGTGATGATACCCCATTGCTCCTTGCCGTATTGCGCGGGGTCCAATTCCTGGAACCGCCACTGGAGGAGCGCTTGCCTCGCCAATTCGTCGAGCTTCTGGTACCCCGAAGACCGGTCCACGACGGTTTTATTGGCGTTCACTTCGCCCGTGTGCAGGACGTAAAACCGGATGCCGACCGTCGCGATCAGGCCTTTCTCCCGAGCCCAGTCGGGGAAAACCGGCAAGGTCTGAAACAGAATTCGTCGTCCGGAAAGAGGCCCGGAAATTTCATAGGGGACCCGGGACCCGCCCCCAGCCCCTGCGCCGCGGCCTTTACCGCTGGGCGTTCCCATGAGGGCGTCCCCGCCGCCGGCGCCGGAATCGGTTCCGGGCGCTCCGATCGTCGAGAACCCGCCCGACACCCCCATTAACGGGCGGCCACCCTCCTTGCTCTTCAGGGTTCCACCGCCCCCCTCTCCCGATCCATCGCCGCCCCCCGTCCCGCCCCCGGTGCCGAAGAAGGCGGTTGAAACGGACTTCGCGCGTTTATCGGTTCGGTTGGACAAAACGATCTGAGGGGCATCCGGGTCCGCGTTGGCCAATTCCCCTGCGGGACCTTTATTCAGCGCGAACGGCAGATCGCCTTTCGCGAACCGAACGCCCGGAGATTTTTGATTAATCGTTCCCCCGCCGCCCACCTTGTCCCCAGCGCCTAAACCCACGCCGGATAATCCGCCCCCCGCCTTGGGCTGGATCTTCCCCACATCAAACGTCCCGGCCAAACTCCGATCCTTATCAACCAACCGACCCTGCTGTTGAACATTTTCCGGAATCCGCCGAGTCGCCTGAATCGCGCTGGGGGTCTGCGTGCCGAGAAGATCCGTTTTGGGCTTGTCGGGGACGATCAGCTTGTCCATCGGTTTGGGAGTGCTGAGGCCCACCGCTTGGGTCATCTTCTTGAAAAAAACTCACTTCCTCTTTCTTTTCTTCCTTCGGAGGGGGCGCGGGCGTTTCCGTTTCCGCCTGGTCGATCTTGAACTCGATTTCGGCGATGGGGTCGCCCATGGGCCCCGCATCGGGCATGGCCTTCCAAAAGTACAGCGGGATGTGGATCGCCAGGGCCAGGCCCACGCAGAGCATTTCCCGGGGACTGCCGAAAATATGATCGTTGACTTCCAGCATCACTTCTTCCCCAACGTGACCGTTTTCTGCTTCGTAGCCACGGCAATTTTCCGAGCGTGGGTTTTCGTTTTTATGGTCTCGATCAGGTTTTCCACGTTCTCGTAGTCGACGTCTTTGTCCGCCCGGATGATGACGACCGATCCCTTTTTCTTTTTCAGAAGCCGTTCCAGGAGGCGAGGCAAATCCCCCAGGGGCACGATGTTTTCGTCGATGGCGACGCGTAAATCGGTGCCGAGCGAGATGGAAATATTTTGTTCTTTGGTTTCGGAGGTATAGGCCTCCGGAAGTTCCACGTTCATGTTCGGGATATTCAACACCGGCGCGGCCACCAGCATGATGATGAGGAGAACCAGCGTCACGTCGATGATGGGCGTGATGTTGATGCCCGAAATGGCGTTCCCGTATTCCCGGACTTTTTTCATTTTTTCGCCCGTTTGACCAAAGACAATTTAGCCGCGCCAGCCTGTTTGGACATGTCCAACGCGGTCACCACCAATCCGTGCCGGACCCCCTTGGCGGCCGTGATGATCACGGTTCGGTCGTTTTTTCGGGACAGCTCCCCCGCCAGGTAATGCTGGAGATCCACGGCGGACGCCATTTTGTTCTGGTTCAACCAGTAACCGTCCGGACGAACCTCCACGATGAGGGGTTTCTCCGGAACGGCGTCCCTGACCTTTACCGCGGAGGCCGCCTGGGAAGCGGAAATCTTGATCATGGATTGCATCACCATGGGCGTGATCAGCATAAGGATGATCAACAGAACCAGCGAGATGTCGGCCAACGGCACCACGTTGATCTCGCTGATCTCTTCGCCTTCGCCTTTCTCGATGGACGCGCGTTTCATGGGTTCGACCTCCGTTCCAGCGTCACCGTATGGGACACCGGTCCGGCGGAAAGGTTCCTACCGTTTTTCCCCGAAGACCGCCAGCAGAAGCCGCTGGCCGTAGGTGTTCATCTCCACCAGAACCGCCCGGAGGCGGAAGTTGAAGTAGTTGTAGATCATGGCCGCGGGCACCGCGACCACCAGCCCGGCCACGGTCGTGATCAAGGCCTCGGAAATACCGGCCGCCACCACCGAAGGCCCGCCGGACCCGGACTGAGCCAAACTGTGGAAGGCGTGCAACACGCCCATCACCGTGCCCAAAAGGCCAATCAACGGAGAGATGAAACTGACGGTGCCGAAAAGGCCGACCCGTTTGCGCAGAATCTCCTGACCTTCCTCTTTTTCGATGACCATCCCGTCCTCGGCATCGAGGCGGGAGACCAGCGAGCCTTCCAGCCCGGCCTTGAACACCTTCGAGAAAACGCCGGAACTGACCTCGCAGAGAGCGATCGCGTCCCGCAGGCGTTTTTCCCTCACCAGGCCCATGATCCGCTCCCACAGCTCCTTGGGAAACTTGGCTTCCCTTCGAAAAACCCAAAAACGCTCCAGTGTGAAAGCCACGACCAGCACCGAAAAAATGAGGATGGTGCTGATGATGGGGGGGTTGACCATGAACCACTCTTTGAAACCCATCTGCATCATTTTACTTTCCTCCCTTTAAGTCTTTCACTTTTTGCTGGGCGATGGCCCGCCATTCCGCATTGGTGCTGAACGAAGCGATATCCGCATACACCGCGACGGCCTGGGCCGTCGCCCCTTCTTTTTCGTAAAGTTCACCCAGGAGCGCCAGCCCCGCCAGACGGAACTTGTTGTCTTTGGGCGAGAGACGGCGCAGGGTTTCGTAGGCCTTCTTCTGTTCGGTCGGGGCCTTCAACTTTTCGTAACACCGCCCCATGTTAAAGGTCGCCTCGAAAATTTCCTCCCGGTCCGCCGGAAGCTTCTGGTAGGTTTCGACGGCCTTCATGTAATCCTCCACCTCCTCGTAGAGTTGCCCCACTTGAAGATACACGTAGGCGGTTTTCTCGTCTCCCGGGTAGCGGCGGAGGAAGTTCATGTAAGCGTCGATGGCCTGGAACGGTTGGCCGGATTTGGTATAGCAGATCGGAATATTCAAGGCGGCGTCCCGGGACTTCGGGTCGGAGGGGTGGGCCTCCAGGAAGTCATTAAAGGACAAGGCCGCCTGCCCATAATCCTTCAAGCTGAAGTAAGACACCGCGAGTTTGAAGCGAGAGTCTTTCGTCAGGACGTCTTGGGGATAGTTCACGATGAAGTTCTTGAACGTGTTGACGGCGGCGGCGTATTCGCCTTTCAAGAAGTAGGAATCCGCCTTGTAATAGAACGACTGCATGGCTTGGGTGGAATCCGGGAAATCCAGGATGAGCCGCTGGAAGTAGTCCAGGGCCTTGTCGTAATCCTTGCGGTTGTAGGCTTCGGCCCCGAGCTCCCAATAGATGTCCGCGGTGAATTTGCTTTTCGGGAACTGGGCCACGAGTTCCTTCATGTCGCCGCCGGTTTTCCCTTGCTTGTAGAAAGCCATCTGGAGGAGTTCCTGAACCTCTTTGGCCTTTTCGTCGTCCGGGTATTTCTCCATGTAGGCCCGGTACTGGTCGATGGCGCGGGGAATGTCGCCCGCGTTGTAGAAACACTGGCCGATTTGAAGCATGGACTCTTTGGCCAGGGGCGAGGCGGGATAGAGTTCCACAACCTTTCGGAAGGACTGATACGCCTGGTTGTATTGGCCGAGCCCGAAATAGGTGCGCGCCGTCTGGAAGACGGCGTCCGGGGCGAACTTGGAGGCCGGGTGTTTAACCGATAGCGTGGTCCACTTGCCGATGGCCTCGGTGAAATACTCCTGCCGGTAGAGCGCAAGACCGGCTTGGTAGAGAGCGCGCTCCGTCCGGGAATCGTCCGGATATTTGGCGATGAACTCCTCATAGAAACCGACAGCGCGCTCGTATTCGCGCTTGTTGAAGAACACGTCGGCGGAGTCCAGGGTTCCGGTCTTCTTCATGTCCGCGTTGTTCAACAAGACGTGGGTGACGACCTCCGCGTAGCGGCGTTCCTGGATCATGGTCACCGCCATGAGATAGAGCGCCTTATCGAAGTAGCCGGTGTTGGGGTAGCGGTCCAGGATGAACTGGAAAGTGGCGATGGCCTCGTCGGGCTTTTTCATCATCATTTGGCAGAGGCCCTTCATGAGGCTGACTTTGGCGTGCAGTTCGCCCCACTCAAAATCCTTTAGAAAGCGGTCGGCCTTGGCGATGGCGACGTCATACTGTCCCTGGACCGCGAGACTCCAGATGATCTTGAATTGCGCGTCCATGGTGTAGTCGTTGTTGGTGATCAACCCGGAGAAACCCGGAATGGCCTTCGCCAACTCGCCTTGACGGAGCGAGATCTCCGCCAGGAGGTATTGGCTCGCCGGGCCCGAGAGGTTTTGAGGGAACTCCTTCACCAGTTGGGTCCAGTTCAGGCCGGCTTGATCAAATTTCCCGTTCTGGAAGTCCACGCAACCCATGCGGAACAGGGCGAAGGGGCGGAAGGGGCTGGCGAGTTCGGTGGTGTAGATGCGTTTAAAGGAATTGTAGGCCAGGGGGTATTCTTTGGATTGGAAATAGGCTTCTCCCATTTGATACAGGGCCCGATCCGTCCAGAGTTTTTTTTCATCGTTGTCCAACACTTCCTTCAGAAGCTGGGCGGAGGCGATCACGCGGTTTAAGAGCCGCTGGCAAACGCCGCGGTAGTAGAGGCAGGAAGGATCTCCCGGCGCCCGTTCCAAGAGCTCCAGGGCATTTTGATATTCGCCGCGTTCCATGTAGATCAAGGCCAGAGGAACGACCACGTTCGGCAGGTTGGCGTAACCGCCATGGGATTCCAGGAGTTTAACCAAATACCCCTCCGCCTTGGCGTGCTCACCGCGGGCCAGGAGACAGTAAGCCGACCCCAAGAGAGCTTCCGCGCGAAGACTGTCGTTCTTCGACTTTTCCACCCAGGCGAAATGATCCAGGGCCGTCAGGTATTTCTTTAAATTGAAATGGCATTCGCCCATGCGGAGGCGGGCCGAAATGATGAGGTTGGCGTTCTCCGAGGCGCCGTTGTTATCGATGAATTCCTTGAACTCGGCGGCGGCCTCGGGCCATCGGTTTTGGAGGAAATAGGATTCAGCCTTCACGTATTGGGCCGCGGCGGCTTTGGGGTGGCGGGCGAACTGGCGAAGAAATTCACGGCTTTCGGCGATCGACGTCTCATATTTGCCGGACTGGAAAGCGCCCGACATGACGACGAAAAGGCGCTCGGCGTCCGGGTTGACGAAGGCGGCCTGGGCCGCGCCCATCCCTCCCAGCGCGGCCGCCAAGACCAGAGCGTTGCGAAGACCAAAGGGGGTTCGTGTGCGTGTCATCATGGTGTCCCTCATAGCTTGCGTTGGTTCGTCAGTTCGTCACTCGTTCACCGCCGTCCGCCCCTCCGCCGTCCAGGACCGGAACCGATTCGGCCTTCGGAACCGGGGGGGCCACCGGCGCCGCGGGAACCGATGGGTCCGCTCCCTCCAGCCCCTCCGGCGCCCGCATGCGTATTTCCACGTCCGGCACGATGTTCGACTTATAATCCAGCCGGAACTTGCCCCGCTCCTCCCACAACCGGCCCGCCTTGTATTCCACCGCGAAGCGGTAGCGGTAGAGGCCCCGCTTGACGGGCCGACCGTTCTCGTCGGTCATGTCCCACAGGATCGTGGAACCCGGATGGAACTGCTCCGCCAGCGTTCGAACGATTTTCCCCTCTTCGTCCGTCAAGATCAGCGTCCAGCGGGCGATCTTGAAATTCGGGACATCGATCTTGAACTTCACCTCGTTCTTCAGCCCTTCTATATATATCGAATCCGAGTTCGGCGCAAGGCCTTCCGGTGAAATTTTTGCCTGATAGATGTTCCCCCACCGGAGCGTGAGGGAGACCTTGTTCGTCGAACCCAGGTCCTGCTGGTTGGCGAACGCGTAGTCGAAACGGAAGAGCCGAAGCGCCACGCCGAGCCCGGCCGTCCACTCCTGGTTCTGGTCCCACCCGGTACGCAAGCTGAGCAGGGGGGTGGGATTGTATTCAAGCCCGGCGACGTAGTAGGGGTTCTGCCGCTCGGTTTTGTTGGCGTCCATGGAAACGATGATGAGGTCCCGCGGCGCCCGGAAGGCCAGCCCGAACCGAGCCACCGGACGGATCGGGTCGGCGTCGTCGCCCAGCGTGATTTCCGGTTTATTGAGATTGTTGAGCGCCAGTCCGGCGCTGACCCCGTGCCAGGGCCGGGTGTATCCGGACAGATCGACGGCGAAGGCGCTCCCGGATCGAGAAAGGACTTTCTGTTGAAGAAATCGCACCCGCGCTCCCGCCGCCCAGAAGTCCCTAAAAGATTTCCCGTACGACAAGGACAGCGCATTCTGGGAAACCGCCCCATCCCCGCCGGAGGCGAGGTTCAGATCGTCCCTCCCTTGAAACCCGTCCGAACGGAGCAACATGTCGGAAACGGCCAACCCGCCGAGGGGTCCCAACGGAACGCCGAGGGCCAGGTCGTAGAGTTTGGTCCCGAGGTTCAAGGGGGCATACATCGTGTGCAGTTGATATTCGTCGAGAAAAGACAAAGCCGCGGGGTTCCAATATTCCGCCGAAACGTCATCGGCCACCGCCGTGAAGGCGCCGCCCATGGCCAAGGCCCGGGCCCCCGCGCCGTAGAGCAAATAGTCTCCCGCCTGCCCGAAGGTCGTTTCCGACCGGGAAGCCAGGGAGAAAGAAACCAGAAGGAAGGAAGTCACCCCCGCCCTCCACCAAGGCGAAAAACGAGGGGACGAGAAGGGAGAACCAGAAGTTCGTGGGGTCATATTATTTGATCACCGCTATCTTTCGTTTGAAGGTGCTTCCGTCGATGGCCGATTCCAAGACGGCCACATAGCCGCCGTTTCCAACGGCCACGCCGTCATCGTTGCGTCCATCCCAGGAGATCCGGTTCAATCCCGTCTGACCGCCCGCTTCCCCTTGGGAGAAACTCTGTTCCCGAACCTTCTGACCCATCAGGTCGTAGATGGTCAACCGAACGCCGGAATCCCCCGGGAGGTTATACTCCAGATACGTGAGGTCCCGTCCCGCCCGGAAAGGGTTCGGGTAGTTGAGCAACCCCTGGTCGGGAGTCGTCGGGGCCGAAACGAAAAGGGTCTTGCTGGTTTTGAGGGTTTCCGTATGAATCACCCCCGACTGGGTCACCCCGAAATATTGAACCGTGTGCCGACCCACGTCGTTAATCACGAAGGGGCCGCCGTAAACCTGGGTCGGCCCCCCGTCGATGGAATAACTGAGAGAGAGAAGGACCGTGCCGGTCTCCACCTGAACGTCGAGGAAGATGGGGTCGCCTGGTTTGATGGCGAACCCCTTGTCCTCCGCCACTCCCCGGCCGCCGACCCGGAGCGTCGTCAGCGGGGGCCCGAGCAGACGGAAGAATTGACGGACGCTGGCGCCGCCAGACGCCCCAACGAATTCCCCGGTGCCCGACTTCTGGGCGTTGGTCACGAACAGGGTGGACGCCTGGCCGGCGACGTCCGACACCCCGCTCAGGGTCGAAAGAGTCCCGAAGGTCGGGTCCGGGAGTTGGAAGGTCACCGGCAAATTGGGGATGGGGTTGGAGTAGGCGTCCACCAGCGTCACCTGAATGGCTTGGGTGGTCCCGGCTTCCAATGTAGCGGGGAGGTTGGTGGTCAAACCGGCCAAGGGGCCCGGGATGAAATTCATGGAAGCGCTGGTCGACGTCCGCACGCCGTCCGTCATTTGGAAATAAAAGAGGCCGGCCTGGGAGAAGGCCTGCTGGAACGTGTAGGCCCCCGCGTTGATCAGAAGGTTCGTGACCTGAAGGGTTCCCGTTACTGGAAGCGCCGCCGGGCTCACGGCGGAGAGGGTGACCGGCTGGGACCAGTTTTTGGCGGTGGTCCCGGTGTCCCGATCCCGGGGGGCGACCGTCATGGTGAACGAGTCCGGCGGACCCACGCGATTTTCCGCCGGGATAGTGGCCACGTAGTCCACATCGCGAGGAATGAAATGGATGGGAGCGCTGAACCCCTGCCAGCCCCCCTCGTCGACGAATTTCAAAATGACGTCTTCGGCCACCCGGTAACCCAAGGTGAGGTTCAAAAGACCCGAAGGGTCCATGCGGACCCGGTTAGGGTGATTCACGTCCGGGACCGGCGGGTTCACGATGACCAGGTTGCCAACGGGCAGAGGCTGGAGGGACAACGTGACAGGCTCAATATCCACAGTGCCCGTAAAACCGGTCACGAGGGCGCCGGTGCTCACCCCGGTGAAACGGTACAGGGACAGGTCCACATGGAAATCTCGAGGGGGGCCGCTGTAAAAATTCGGCGGAAAATTGGGGGTCAAGACGGCCACATAGGTCCGGCCCGTGATGGGAATCACCACCGATTGCGGGAAAAGGCTGACGCTGGAGATGTCTTGGGCCGTGACGGTCACCTGGGGAGGCGCGCTCAGTTTGACACCCGCGAAGAGCGCTTGCCCGTTGGAAAACGACTGGACGGGCATGGCGGCCAGCGCACCGTCCGACGAAGTGAGCCTCACGCTGGGCGCCAACGCGGTGTTCAGCGAAGTGACGACGTTCCAATAGCGGTCCACCGCGTTCACCTGAACCGAAAAGGATTCCTGCGCCGCCTGGGCCGCCAAGCCGGAGGAATCTTTTCCCGTCAACGAAGGGATGCCCGGAATGGCGACCTCCCCCGGAGCGAGGATTTGAACCTTGACGTAGGCCCCGGGGGTGATGTCCATATCGTCAAAACCGACAATAGTCGGAAACACGCCCAAAGTGCCCGAGGCGCGGACCACGATGTGTTCCGCCTTGGTGTAGCTGAAATTAAAGGTCGCTAGGCCGTTCGTGAGGGTGGCGGCGGACACCGGAAAACTCCCCACGGCCGGGCTGGTTCCCACCTCCACCGACACGCCGAAGGTATGTTGATAACTGGTGTCCTGAATCGGGAGTGCGTCTTGGATCGTGTCGTAAAGTCCGACGGTGACGGAGAAAATGTCGTCGGTGCTTTTGGCCGCCGGGGGAAGGGTGACGACGTATTTCAAACCGTTCGGCGTGATGGTGATGTTTCCGGAATCCGCCACGCGGTTAAAACTGTCGGTGACCCGGATCCGAATGGTCTCCACGTAACTGTAGCTTTGCGGAATGATCACGCTCCCCGCGTTGAGGGTCGCCACGCCGGTTCCCAGGGGGACCGTGGCCGGTGAGAGAGCCGGGTCCAGGGCCTGGAGGTTAATGGCGTTATTGGCAGTGGGAACGGGAAGACCGCTGACCGGATCCACCAGGGTGACGGTCATATTAAAATTCTGGCCCGCCAACGCGGTGGCCGGAAGAACGGTGAATTGGTAAAAAGCGCCCGGAGTGACAGGCACGTCGGAATAGGACGTTTTGGCTGGGGCGGACTGGTCGGTGGCGGTGACGCGGACGGTGCAGGGGTTCGTGGGCAACATACCCCGGAGGAAAACGCCGCTCACCGTCGTCGAACCGCTGTTGACCGCCACGCCTGAAAGCGAGATGGCGGTGTCGTTCGAATTCAAAGAAAATGTGTTGCCTGAATAGGTGACGTCCTTATTGTAGAAACGGTCGCAGGCCAGAAGGGTGTAACTCATGGAGGTGTTGGCCTGGACGGAGCTGATAGAGACGCTGTTTTTCCCGGGGTCCGAGGGCGAACCCGGAAAGTGGACTTCCCCCGGCGCCAGAAGAAGCAACCGGCCGGTTCCCCCGGAGTAGGAACCCGCGTTCACGGTCACCGTGGAACTGTTCTGAAACCCGAGCGCGGTGATCGACGCCACGATCACCGAAGGTCCCGCCGTATAAACCTGAACGAACCCCGTGCCCGTGCCGTTGGCCAGGACCACCTGAGCCGGGGACCCCAGATTGGCGAAGACTCCCAGGGTCGGCAGACCGAGGTTCGCGATCGCGGCCTGGTCGATCTTGTTTCCGTAAAGATCCACGGCCGTCACCGTGACGGGGAAAGAGTTGCCGGCCAGGACGCCGCTGGGACTTCCGGACTTCAGCGACCCAAGCCCCAACCCCGGCGTGCGGGTTTCGCCGGGAAGAGTGAGGACGATGCCCGAGCAGACGATCAATTCCTTCACATTGAACAGGGCGCTGAAACCCTCCCGGACCGTGGAGGTGCTATAGAAAGCCCTGACTTGAAGCTGGTCGGCCCCTGTCAGCAAAGAGGGCCCCGCGTAGGTGATCGTGATGGGTTGCGTCACCACGCCCCCCAAGACGGGGTCGGCCACGAAGGTGATGGTGCTGGGCGAAATCGTCCCCGCGTAGGGCACGGGTGCGCCATTCTCCCACAACTCCAACTGGACCAGCCCCCCAAAATTCTTCGAAAGGTTATTGAACTGATCAAACGCCTTGAACGTCAGAAGAAAGGGCACGCCCACGGTCTGATTGGGAATGGGATCCGCCGTCACGGACAAAGCGTTCGGCGTCACGACGAAATGGTCCACCGGGCCGGCTTGAACGGAAATCGTCGTGTCCACTTGTTTGGGAATGGGGCTGTTGTCGCGCACGCGGACCACATTGGGCCCCAGTGTCCCGAGCGTCAATTGCTGGGGAAACAGGCCGCTCGACATTTGAAAGGGGTTCACGAAAGGCAGGGTCCAGACCCCGCCGCTGGGAAGGGTGAAGTTCAGGATCGGCCAGAGCCCCCCGGCCAACGGCGGATTGGTGATCGGGTTAAAATAACTATCCGTCAGATAGACGTCGAACCTCACGGGAACATTAACGGCGGCCGTTGAAATGGTGCCAGTTTTTCCATCGGTTTCCCCCGTGGCGATGGGGTTGATCCCGGGCTCCAGGGTTTCACCCGGCGCGACGAAAATGATCTGGTTGTAAGGCCGGGGCCCGACGTTCATATAGTCGCTCACCCCCAAGGCCGTGCCCGACATGGAAGCCGTCAGCCGCTGAAGGCTCGATGGATAGGCGGTTCGGAGAGTAATCCCAGCGATGCTTAAGGGCCCCCCCGATGGCACCATATTGGGAGTCCCCGGGATGTCCACGTAAGCGGGAAACGCGCTGTTGTCGGCGGCGATGGTGACCGGGTTGGCGGGACTCGGCACCGGATTCCAACTGGCGTCCACGGCCCACACTTGAACCGCGACGACGTTCCCCGCCAACTGGGGGCTGGGAGGGAGGCTTGGATCGTTGCCGGGGTAGGCCCCAGGCGTAAACGACTGCCCGGGGAGAACGAGGTGCAGGTGGTCCAGGGGACCGTGATTGTTCAAAAAGAGGTTGGAATCCCCGGTGAAACCCGCGCCATCGTCGAAGCGGATGCAGGCCGTCAAACTTTCCCGCAACACCTTGACCGCTCCCACCCAAACACCCGCGACGAAATTGACCGTGTTCTGCACGCCGCCCAAGCCGGGGTTCGTGTCTAAAGTATTGTTTCCGAGCCCCGTGCCTAAACAGTTATTGGCCGAAACCGTCATCGGGCCATTGTAGGACACCACGGTGTTCCCCGCCACGTCCCGAACCCGGGCCGAAACGGCGAAAAAGCTGGTGGCCGTTTGGGGGGTGGAGATGGTGGAGATTTCCACACTGCTGGGCGCGGCGCTATTGACGAAGATGGAACTATCCGAAATGGGGCCGCCCGGAAAAACCTGGGCCCGGATCGTGTGGTTGACACCGGAGATGGTAAAGGAGAACAGGCCGTTCATCAAATCCTGATTCCCGCTGTTGATCGTTCGGAGGCCGGGGAAAATATCGCCGGGCGGATTTGGAGGGCCCGGATGGGAAAGCGAGGTGTAGACAACGGAAACCGATCCGGGGGCCGAGATCACAGGGTTGTGGTAAAGGTCCACCAGAAAGGTGGAAACATTGAGCACGCCGATCCCGGCCACGGCGGGGTTGGCGGCGCCGATTTTTCCCGCCCCGGTGCCCGGGGTTAAACGTTCCCCTGGAAACAGCAACGTAATGTGGTCGAAACTGTTGGGATTGATGGTCATATCCACATAGCCCGTGGCGGGAGCCGCTTGCCCGGCCGCCACGTAGGTCAATTGGGCCGTCGCCCAAAGCCGGTTGGTGCGGGAACCGGGATCCGTGCCGTTCATCTGGATAGTGGCCACGGCGATACCGTTGACAAACGAGGTCCCGTTGATGAACGTGCTGACGCCGTTGACGATCACGTCGCCCGTGGAAGCAGTGATGTCGACGTTATCGTGGAAACCGCTCACCACCCCGCCCACGCTGTCGCGAGCGACGATTTGAACCGCGAAGGGGACGCCGGCCGTTCCGGTAAAGGGCCCGAAGGGGGGAACCACATCGAAATGGTGCACCACCCGTTGAATATTGATGGAGATGGTTCCCTGCACGCCCACCACCGGCTTTTTTTCCGCCGTCAAAATCATCGGTCCCAGGGGAGCCGCCCCGGTCGCCAAAAGAGTGAAACCCGTGGGGCCCGCCACAGGGACGCCAAAAACAGTGTCGTTCGGAGTCACACTAACGCCCGGCGGTAAACCGACGAAGGCCGCGTTGTGCGCGGTCAGGTCCGGAAGACCTCCCGACAGGGGATTGAGAGTCAGGGTGACGTTGGTATCGCCCCTCATCACGTTAGTGGCAATGGAGATAAAGTAGGAGTCCACCGCCTGGGCGCGGGAAGCCGCCAGAACCCAAAGGAGGGAGAGCCATCCCAGCGTTTTGATCCCACGTTTTAAGGTTTTCAAGGGGCGGGCTCCGCCGTCCGTACCGCCAGGTCCAGCTGGCCGGTGGCGGGCTCCTGTTGGCCGCTGTAGATCGTCCGGGCCCGAGCGGAGAGTCGATTGAACTGAGCGGTGGGATCTCCACCCAAAAATCGGACGGTCACGGTGGCGATCCCTTTCTCGAACTTGTCACCGGTGACGCTCCCGCCATCCAGGTCGCCCGAGACGGCTTTCAGGTCCACGTCGCCTTTAAAGGAAGTCACCACGGCTCCCGTGGCATCCCGGGCGATGATCTGTAACTCAAAGGGTTGACCGACGACGCCCACAAAAGGCCGCGCCAGGGGCGTCAGGCTAAAACGAGCGACGGAACGCTCCAGGTTAACGGCTTTTTGGCCCAACACTCGCGCGTTATCAGATTTCCGAACCTTAAGAACGAAGGGCCCAGGGGTAACGGTGGCATTAAAAGAAAGGAAAAACCGGGTGGGGCCTTGGACAGGGGATCCGTCCGCGGGATTATCCGGGGTGATGGTTAAACCCGCGGGGAGGCCGACAAATTTGACCCGATGGGGGGTCGCGTCGGGTTCTCCCTTTTCCCGGGGTTCCAAGGAAATGGAGACGTCCGAGTCGGCCACCATGACCACGGAGGGACCTGTGATGACATATTGATCCACAGCCCACCCGCGACCCGCCAGGATGGCTAAACCACCCAGAAACCAGAGTTTCAATGTTTTGTTCATAAAAAACGCTTTCGTTTGTGTCATATCAGGTATCATGCATGCGACACAACGGCCATTTGGTGCGACAATTTTCGCCCGCCTTTTGCCGGATTTGTCTCATCCTCTTAGGAAGGCTCTTCTGGAACCGGTCGGCGCGCCGAAAACCGACGGGCCCCGCCTCAGTGAAAACATCCTGGCTCGTGAGATGGGTCCACATACGGCGATAGTCTAGCCCCTGAATAATAAATTTTCAAGGGTTATTTTTCGGATCTTATGATCCCCCGGATTTTGGAAAAAAGATACATGACTATATTTATCTTGATTTCGGACGATTTGGGAGATACAATGGGTTCTTATGGCTCTTATGCTCTGGTCCGACCAATACCGCACCGGCCTCCCCGGAATCGACCGGGAGCATCAGGAACTTTTTCAATGCGTCAACGCCTTTGACGAGGCGTTGCGCCAGGGTTTAAACCGAGAACAGGTTGCGGAAACCATCGAATTCCTCATCCATTACACCGCCAACCATTTCAGCAAGGAAGAAATCCTGTTGGCCCGGACCGCCTATCCCGGTCTGCGCGCCCATAAAGCGCGCCACGCGGAATTGATGGAACATGTGACGGCCATGGCGCAAACTTATCAATTGACCCAATCCGTCCTCACGGTCGAGGTCAGTCAATTCCTGGCGGATTGGCTTTCTCAACATGTTCTCAAGGATGACCTGGCCTACGCTTCATGGGTCAAATCGACATCCCCTCCTCCCCTGACTCAATCGCCGTCTTAACCCGGACAATTCAGTAGGACGCGAAGACCGGCCAGCCGCAAAGCCCCCGGCGCCTGGGTAATTCGGGTTAAAACGCCCACGCTTCATGGCCGGGCCGTCGCTCGGTCCTTACATTTTCCTGAGCGCCGTCATTTCATAATCCGCCCCCATCCCCATTTCCTTGGCGGCGGCGTCCAACACCTTTTGGACGTCGGAACGTTTCACCTTCGCCCCCTTTTTCACCGTGAAGCTCAACGCTTTGGTTTCCTGAACGGCTTTCACGTTCTCCAGGGATTTTTGCGATTGAAGATGGCTTTCCACCCATTCCGCGCACCCGCCGCAGACGAAGGCCTTGATCGTGGCGCTGTAACGACCGGGCGACAAGGGTTCCTCCGCCGCTTTTTTCGGGGGAACCGGAGCCGCCCCCAACAGGGCCCCCAACACCAACAACCCCGCCAACCGTATTTCCTTTCTCATCGTATACCTCCCGTTTCCCGCCGCTTCCATATTCCGTACAGGGGCGGGTAAATTAACAGTTCTAGGAGAAAGCTCGTCACGAGCCCTCCGACCAGAGGGGCGGCCACGCGTTTCATCAGGTCGGCGCCGGCGCCCGTGGACCACAGGATGGGCAGTAGCCCGATCATCGAGGTGAGGACCGTCATGAGTTTCGGCCGGATCCGCTTGACGGCGCCGTGGACCAACGCTTCCTCCAGGTCCGCCGGACCCCGAAGGCGCCCCGACCGTTTGGCTTCCTCATAGGACAGGTCCAAATACAACAACATGAAAACACCGGTTTCTGCGTCCAACCCCAGGAGGGCAATGAGGCCCACCCAAACCGCGATGGAGATGTTGTAGTTCAAGGCCCACAAAAGCCAGACCGCGCCCACCATGGAGAAGGGGACCGCTAAAAGAACGATCCAGGTTTTGGCCGCCGACCCCGTGTTCATGTAGAGCAGAACGAAAATCAAGAGGAGCGTGACAGGGACAACGATCTTCAACCGGTCCCGAACGCGGATCATGTTTTCATATTGGCCGCTCCAGACCAGGGTGGTGCCGGCGGGTAAAGACAGTTTATTCCCCACCAGCTCCTTGGCGTCCCGCACGTATCCACCGACGTCCCGGCCTTCGAGGTCCACGTAAACGTATCCCGCCAACCGCCCGTCCTCGTCCCGGATCATGGCGGGCCCCGAAACGAACCGGAATTCCGCCACCTGACCCAGGGGAACTTGGGCGCCGCCCATGGTGGAAACCAATACCCGTTTTAAGGCGGAGAGGTCGTCCCGGAACTCCCGGGCGTAACGGACGTTCACGCTGTAGCGTTCCCGCCCTTCCACGGTGGTGGTCACGGGCTCGCCGCCCACGGCGGCCATGAGCGTCATCTCCGCCTCTTGAACGGTCAAACCGAACCGGGCCAGGCGGTCCCGCCTCAGTTCCACGTCCAGAAAATAACCGCCCGCGGTGCGTTCCGCGTAGACGCTCCGGGTGCCCTTCACCTCCGGCAAGAGCCGTTCCAACCGGGCTCCCACCGCTTCGATCTGCGCGAGGTCCGTGCCGAAAATTTTAATACCCACGGGCGTGCGGACCCCGGTGGTCAGCATATCGATCCGGGCCTTGATGGGCAGGGTCCAGGCGTTAACGACCCCCGGCAGTTTCACGGCTCGATCCAGTTCTTGAATCAGCTCCTCCTGGGATATTCGGTCCGGCCACACCCGCCGGAAGGGCTCCTGTAGGAACCCCGGCCAGCGGGAATACCAGCGGGGTTTGGCCCGCCATTGGTCCCGGGGTTTTAACACGATGGTGGTTTCCATCATGGAAAAGGGGGCGGGGTCCGTGGCCGTTTCGGCCCGGCCCGCCTTTCCGAACACACGCTCCACCTCGGGAAAGCTCTTCAGGATTTTATCCTGGGTTTGGAGGAGGCGCTGGGCCTCCGTTACGGAGATGCCGGGCATGGTGGTGGGCATGTAGAGGAGAACACCCTCGTTTAAGGGCGGCATGAATTCCGAACCCAGTCGGAAATAGATCGGAACGGTGGCCGCCATTAAAAGCAGGGCCCCGCCCAGAGTTTTTTTGGGATGGCGGAGCGTCCAGCGGCAGACGGGTTCATAAAGGGCGAAGAGCCGTCGGCTGACCGGGTGTTTTTCCTCGGGGTAATAGGTCCCGACGGTCACCGCATTCCACACCCGCGAGAGGACAGCGGGCCGAAACCGCCAGGGGTCCATCCGTGAGAACAGCATGCGGAGCGCGGGGTCCAAGGTGATGGCCAGTACCGCCGCCAGGGCCATGGTGAGGTTCTTCGCATAGGCCAAGGGCTTGAAGAGCCGCCCCTCCTGGTCGACCAGCGTAAAAATCGGCACGAAGGCCACGGCGATCACCAGGAGCGAGAAAAAGACCGACGGCCCGACTTCCTGCAAGGCTTTTAAGCGCACCTCATGGAAATCGCCCTTCCGGCCGCCCGACGACCATTCCTCCAACCGCTTGTAGGCGTTCTCCACCTCCACGATGGCGCCGTCCACCAACACCCCGATGGAGATGGCGATGCCGGAAAGCGACATGAGGTTCGTGGTGAGTCCCATGAAATAGAGCGGGATAAACGCCAACAGAACGCTGACCGGAATCGTCACGATGGGCACGATGGCCGAAGGAATGTGCCACAGGAAAAATAGGATCACGAGGCTCACCACCACCATGGCCCCCGCCAATTCGTGGGTGACGGTTTCGATGGCCCGGTGGATCAAGTCCGACCGGTCGTAGGTCACCACAATCTCCATGCCCTTGGGCAAAGAGGGACGAATGTCCTCGATTTTGGCCTTGAGGCGATCGATGACGTTCAGGGCGTTTTCGCCCTGGCGCATGACCACAATGCCGCCCACGGTCTCCCCCAGCCCGTCCAAGTCGGCCACACCCCGACGGATGTCCGGACCCAGCACCACCCGGGCGACGTTTTTGACCAGGACCGGCGTGCCGTCCATGCCCTGACCCACGGCGATGTTTTCGATGTCGCGCAGATTCTTCAAATAACCGCGCCCCCGAACCATGTATTCCGCCCCGGCGAATTCCACCAGGCGCGCGCCCACGTCGTTGTTGCCTTCCCGCACGGCTTGGACGACCTTCATTAAGGGAACCCGGTGCGCCGCCAGGGCGTTGGGGTTCACGTTCACCTGGTATTGTTTCTGAAATCCGCCGATGGAGGCCACCTCGGCCACCCCCGGCACAGACTGAAGCCAATAGCGGAGCGTCCAATCTTGAAAACTCCGGAGCTGGGCCAGGTCGTGCCCACCCGTCTTGTCCACCAGCGCGTATTGGAACACCCAGCCCACGCCGCTGGCGTCGGGCCCGAGCTCGGTTTTAACACCCGACGGAAGTTGGGCTTGGATTTTGGACAGATATTCCAACACCCGGCTTCGGGCCCAGTAAAGGTCGGTGCCGTCCTGGAAAACGATGTAGACGTAGGAAAAACCGAAGTCCGAAAACCCCCGCACCGCCTTGACCCGCGGCGCGCCCAGGAGGGCCGAGACGATGGGGTAGGTCACCTGGTCTTCCACGATGTCCGGACTGCGGTCCCACTTCGAGTAGACGATGACCTGGGTGTCGGAGAGGTCCGGCAGGGCGTCCAGAGGAATGTGCTTGAGGCACCAGACCGCTCCGCCGCAGGCCACAAGGGTCAGCAACAAAACCAAAAACCGGTTGTGCGCCGAGAAGGCGATGATCCGGGCAATGAGCCCGATTTTTCCGCTGGCCCCTCCAGGGGACTCTTTCTCCGGCGCCTCAGTGGACATGGTCAGCTCCGCTCACCACCGCTTTCAAACGAGATTCCGAGTCGATCAAGAACTGGCCGGAGGCCACCACCTCGTCTCCCTCGCTCAGGCCCGACAAAACCTCAAAATCCTCTTCAGCTTCTCTGCCCACGGTGACGGTTTTGGGGACGTAATGGCCCGGCTCCGTTTTCACATACACCAATCGCCGGGTGCCGGTATCGATCAGCGCTTCCTTGGGAAGCGCCAGACGTTTTCCAAGTCCCACGTGGATGACCGCCTCCAAATACATTTCCGGCCGCAGTTCCTCGGCCCCCGCCGTGACGCGCACGCGGGCCCGGATCGTCCGGGTCGCGGGGTCCACCACGCGATCCAAAGACTCCACCCGGCCCATAACCTCTTGGTTCGACAGGGCGGGGGAGGTGAAGTCCACCGACTGTCCCGGCTTGACCAGGCCGGCTTCGTCCTCATAGACCTGAACATACACCTCGCGGGGTCCCGACCCCGCCAGGAGACCTTGCCCTCCCCCTCGGGCCATCTTGTCCATTTGGGCGTCCGACAGGCCCGACTGGGCCAGTCGAATGCGGGAAGATCGGAGCAGTCCTTCCGCGCGAGCGGCGGCCTCGGCGTTCCCGCCGGAAGCGGCGCGGTCCCGGGCCGCCAGAAATTCCCGGTGTTCGGCCAGGAGGGCGAAAAGGTCCGGATCATAAGAAACCCGCGCGCTGGCACGGACCAGGACCTCCAGTTCTTTTTTCTCCACCACCGCCGTCCGCACGCCGATCCACTGCTCTTTTTCCCCCGCCACATAAACGGGGGCGCGATCGCCCCCTTCGTCCGCCTTTCGATCCATGGGGAGAGCGGGTTCCACGGGCACGAGCGCCATGTGACAGATCGGACATTCCCCTGGGCGGTCGGAGGTATAACTGGGATGCATGGGACAATGATAGAGAGCCTGTTTCATCTCCGTGGGCGCGGAAGCCGGGCGACAGGCGTACCCGGCCAGGAGCGCCGTTGCCAAAAAGAATAATGGGATCTTGTTTTTCATGGGGTTCTCCTAGTGAGGGAGAGTGTCCAAGGGGACACCCACCCATTCTTCCAACATTCCCCAGTGGACGGCGTATTGCACCAGGGAATCCTGATAGTCGATCTCCGCCGCCGAAAGGGTCCGGAGCGCTTCCAAGAACTGGACGAACGGAAAGGAACCGCTTTCAAACCGCCGCCGGGAAAGTTCGAGGGAACTTCGGGCCGCGGGGAGAAGGACGGTTTCAAAACTCCTCGCCAAGGCAAGACGGGTCGCCACCTCGCCCCGCTCTGTCGTCACCGCCCGGAGCACCTCGTTTTCCATAGCCCGGGCCGACGATTGGGCGGACTCCATATGGGCGCGGGCCTCGCGCCGTTCCCCTTGGGGGCGGGACCACCAGAGCGGCACCGAAGCCGAGACGCCCGCCTCATAACCGGTCATCCCGTCGTCATCTTTCGAGCGGTCGTACATGACCGCCAGGTCCGGAGCGTAAGACAGCCGCGAGCGGCGGAGCTGGGCCCGGGCATGGGACTCTTCGTGTTGAGCCTGACGAAAAAGCGGCCCCTGGGCGCGGGCCTGTTCGATCAAGAATTCCACCGTTCCCGGCGGGTCTTTTAAGACAGGGACCCCGCGGGCCGAAAGGGGCGCTTCCGGCGATTGATCGAGGAGAGCGTTCAATTCAAACCGGACGGTTAGACGCGCCTGTTTTTCCATGAGGAGCATGTTGGACATGCGCCCGCGCTCCGCTTCCAGTGCGAAAAGGTCCGCGCCAGGGGGGCCTCCCCCCATCCCCCCCCCACCTCCGCCGGCCACCCGACCCCGGAGCGACGCCATAAGCGAATCAACGATCGCAATTTGATCCGAAATTCGCCGAGTGACTTCCTCCGCGCGACGGAGATCGAAATACAGAACCCGCGCCCGGCTCCGAATCGCCAACGCCTTCTGCCTAGATTGCTCTTGCAGAACCTGGGCCTCGTGGGCCGTCATCCGCGCGTCCTGGGTGAGTTTCCCGGGAAAGGGAATTTCTTGTTCCCCCTTCAGGTGGCTCATCTTCTCCCCACCGGGTATTTTCTCCCGGGAGAATCCCACCGACGGGTTAGGCCACGTCCCGGCCGGGCCCACCCGCCCCTCCGCCGCCGAGGCCGCGGCCCGAACGGATTTCAGTTCCGGGCTCCGCGTGTCCACCGCGCTCAACAAGTCCTCTAGAGACAAAAACTCCGCTAAAGGAGGTTCCGCTCCCGCCGCTACCGAAACCATTAAAATCATGATCATTCCTGAAATTTTCATTTTTCCCCCTATGCTACGCAAACGCACGAATGCCGTCCCCGCAAAAGCGGGGCCGGTTCAGACAGAGCGGGGAAAGAACGGTGCCCCCGCCCGTTTAGGCCAGGGGAGGACCGCGAGGAGAAGTGTGCGAGGGGAATCGTCCCAAAACCCCGGGAGGGGCCTGGGCTTCAAAACAAATGCGGGAAACAAAATCCGGAACCGGCGTAACCGTGAGGACGGAAGACGCGACCAATGTGCCGGAAAAACGAGGTGAAGGCAGTGCCACCGCCGTCGTCGCCCCCCGGGTCGCTTCTGGAACGAGACAGCACACCATGGTGTCGCAAGGAACGCCGGGCCCCGCTTTGTGGGCCGCCATTTTTCGATGGCAAGGCGGAAGGTCCGACCGCTCTGCGGCCGGCCGGGCCGCCGTTTCATGCCCATTGGGGCAAACCTTCCCCGGCAGGGCATAGACCCCGAATAGGAAAAGCCCGCAAAGCGCAACCGCCGACCGTCGCATAACCAGAGTATGACTCCAATCCGCCCTTTTTGCAAGGGCCCGGAACCATCTCCTCCTGTTGACCTGCCCGCGCCCGCCCAGGCGATCCGGGGCCGGGCCTGCCACGGAAGATTTCACTCCCCCAGGATTTTGACCACCACCCGCTTCCGCCGTTGGCCGTCGAACTCCATGTAGAAAATCTGTTCCCAGGGGCCCAGGTCCAACGCGCCTTTCGTGATGGGGAGAATCACTTGGTGGCCCATGAGCGTGCGTTTCAGGTGCGCGTCGGCGTTGTCTTCCCCGGTGCGGTGGTGGAGGTAGTCCCCGGCGGGAGCCAGCTTCTCCAACCACGCCATCACGTCCTCTTTCAGCCCCGGTTCCTCGTCGTTGACCCAAATGGCGGCGGTGATGTGCATGGCGGAAACCAAACAGAACCCTTCCCGCACGCCGCTTTTTTCCACCTGACCGGCCAGGACCGAAGTAATGTTCAAAATCTCCCGCCGCTTTTTCGTCGTCAACCAGAGGTAGTCGGTATGGCTTTTCATTTAAAGTTCAGGATGCCGGGCCGCGGTTTCTGATCGAAAGCGCCACTCCACCCAGGTTTTGGCGGCGAGGGTGACGAGGGCCAGGAGCGCCAAGAGGGAAGCCACGGCGAAGGCGGCGGCAAAATTGTATTCGTTGTAAAGGATTTCCACGTGCAGGGGGAGGGTGTTGGTCCGGCCGCGGATATGGCCGCTCACGACCGAGACCGCCCCGAATTCGCCCATGGCGCGGGCGTTGCAAAGAATGATTCCGTAGAGCAAACCCCATTTGATATTGGGAAGCGTCACGCGCCAAAACATCTGCCAGCCGCTGGCGCCCATCACGAAAGCCGCCTCTTCTTCCTCCGTGCCCTGGGACTGCATCAGCGGGATCACTTCCCGCGCCACGAAGGGGAAGGTCACGAAGATCGTCGCCAGAACGATCCCCGGGACGGCGAACAAAATCCGGATCCCGCGGTCGGCCAACCAGGGGCCGAACCAGCCTTGGGCCCCAAACATCAGGACGAACACCATGCCGGAAATCACCGGCGAGACGGAAAAGGGTAAATCGATCAGCGTGATAAGAAAATTCTTTCCCGGAAAACGAAACCGCGCGATGGCCCAGGAAGCCGCCAGGCCAAAGACCAGATTGGCCGGCACGGCGATGGCCGCGGTCAAGAGCGTAAGGCGGACCGCCGACAGGGCCATGGGGTCCACCACAGCGCGGCCGAAAACGGCCAAGCCCTTGGAAAAAGCGTTCACAAAAACGGAAAGGAGCGGGACGACGAGAAAAAGTCCTAAAAACAGAAGACTGGCCCCGATGGCCATCCGTTGAACCCAGCGAGGTTCCGTGAGAGTGCGGGCCGGGGAGGCCCCGCCGATCCGCGTGAGGGAAGAAGCGCCGCCGGCCATTATTTTTCCCCGCTCCGCCGTCTGCTCCAGGCCTGGAGCAGATTGATCGTCAACAACAGGGAGAAGGAGATCCCCAGCATGACCACGGCGATGGCCGCGGCCCCGGCGTAGTCGTATTGTTCCAATTTCGTCATGATGAGGAGCGGCGCGATCTCCGTTTTCATGGGCATGTTGCCCGAGATGAAAGCCACGGACCCATATTCCCCGACTCCCCGAGCGAAGGAAAGGGCGAACCCTGTGAGCAGGGCCGGGACGAGCGGCGGGAACACCACGCTCCGAAGCGTCTGCCAACGAGAGGCTCCCAGGGTCTGGGCGGCTTCCTCCATGTCGGGTTCCGTGGCCTCCAGCACCGGCTGAAGGGTCCGCACGACGAAGGGCAATCCGATAAAGATCAAGGCGATCACCACCCCCAGGGGGGCGAAAGCCGCCTGGATTCCCCATCGGGCCAGTGGCGCGCCCAGCCAGCCGGTGGGCGCGTAAACGGCGGTCAAGGAAATGCCGGCCACGGCGGTGGGCAACGCGAAGGGCATATCAACGATGGCGTCCACCAGTTTTCGGCCCGGGAAAGAATAACGCACCAACACCCAAGCGACCAAGAGCCCGAAGACGGTATTGACCAGGGCCGCCAGGGCGGAGGCCCCAAAACTGAGTCGGAAAGCCGCCAGGACCCGGGGAGAGGAAAGGATACCCCAGAACTCAGGCCCGGTTAAATGGAAAGCCTTGGCAAACAGGGTGGACAACGGGAGGAGGACAATGAGGCAAAGATAGAACAGGGTAAAGCCCAGCGAAAGGCCAAACCCGGGGAGAACGCCTGGTGATTTCTTAAACGCCTTCATGGAGACAGAGATTGTATCGCTTTGGCCGATAGGGGGGAACTGCCCCGCCCGGGCCTGTCTGCCCGGGCGGGGCGCGCCCTTCTTTCCTTACCGCCCGGGTTGGTAGATTTGGTCGAACACCCCGCCGTCCGCGAAGTGGGTCTTCTGGGCCTTTTGCCAACCGCCGAATAATCCATCGATGGTGAACAGGTTCACCTTTGGAAAAAGGTGGCTGTATTCGGTCGCTACGCTTTCCAGTCGCGGTCGGTAGTGGTGCTTGGCCGCGATCGTCTGTCCTTCCACCGTGTAGAGATATTTCAGATATTCTTCCGCCACTCGGCGGGTTCCACGCCGATCCACCACTTTGTCCACCACCGCGACCGGCGGCTCGGCCAAAATGCTCACCGAGGGAATGACGATTTCAAACCGGCCTTTCCCTAAATCTTCCAGCGCGAGAAAAGCCTCGTTCTCCCAGGCGATCAGAACGTCCCCGATGCCCCGTTCGACGAAAGTCACCGTCGCTCCCCGAGCGCCCGAATCCAGCACCGGGACATTTTTGTAGAGCTTACCCACGAACTCCATGGCTTTGGCCTCACTCCCGAACTTCTTCAGGGCATACCCCCACGCCGCCAAATAGTTCCAGCGGGCGCCGCCGGAAGTTTTAGGGTTTGGGGTGATGACCGTCACGCCGGGGCGGATGAGATCGTCCCAATCTTTGACGCCCGTGGGATTCCCTTTCCGCACCAGGAACACGATGGTGGAGGTGTAGGGCGAACTGTTCGACGGAAGGCGTTCCTGCCAATCCTTCGGGAACAACCCCGCTTTCTCCGAGATCGCGTCCACGTCGTAGGCCAGGGCCAAGGTGACGACATCGGCGTCTAACCCGTCGATGACCGCCCGGGCCTGTTTGCCGGAACCACCGTGGGACTGCTCCACCGTCACGTCGTCCCCCGTTTTCGTCTTCCAGTAGGAAGCGAAGGCCTTGTTGTACTCTTGATACAGCTCCCGCGTTGGGTCGTAGGAGACGTTCAACAGTTTAATTTCTTTGGCGGCCAGGGGGGAACCGATCCACACCCCCAAAACGGCCACCGCTGACAAAAACCGAATCGAATGCTTTAACATGGGGTTTCTCCTGTTAAGCTATTAGAATGCGAGCTGAACGCGGGTCAGAATCGCCCGCTCCACGGGCCGATGGCCGGTCCCGGCCGCCCCCGATCAAAGGAGGTGTATTCGTAGTTGGATTGGATCTTGACCGTATTGGTCGCATACCAGTTCAGCCCGCCGGTCCAGGACCGCGCCGTTTGCGCGGAGGACGTCAAAGACGCATAGGTCGGAAAGGTCGCCTTATCCGCATTGAATTGGGAATAACGGCCCGCCACTTCCAATGCGCCCCAACCGGGTTTCCCGACCTGGTAAGGCTGACGCGGCGTGACCCCTTTTTCCGTCACGTCTTCCCCGGTCAACACATAGCTCGCCGCCACCTGCCAGGAGCGATGGGTCAAATCGGTGGTTTGCAGAGTGGTCGTGGACTGAACGGCTTGACGGCTGGCCACGTATTCCCCCAGAACCCCGAATCGGCCCGGATACCACGTCAACTGGGGAGACCAACGGGTCCGATTTCCCGCCGCCACGGCGCGGCCGGAGGTATACGTGAAGAAGTTGGTTTGCGCGTTGGTTTTATAGCCCGACGTCAACCCGGGCGCGGCGGACGTTCCCACCTGACGACCGGTGGATCCGGCAATTCCAACACCTAAACCGGCCAAGAGCGGTTGAGCCGACGTCTTGAGCGGTTTCAGGAAAAGGCGTCCGGTGAACTCTTTCCGATCGTTGGTATCGGTGTTGTCCACGTTGGTTCCGTCCACGGCGCCGTTGGTCACGGCGAAGGCGTAACTCAAACGGCCGTCCAAGGGTTCTCCCCACAGTTGAACGCCCTGGTCAAAGATCGGCACCAGTTGGGTGGGAAGCGCGCGCTCGATAAAAGTGAGCTTCGTGCTTGATTTCAGGTTCTCGAGGCCCAGCGGCGCTTTGAAACGGCCCGTGCGGAATTGGACCAACGGATGAAACGCCAGGTTGATGTAGGCGTCTTCGATGGTCGCGGTCCCCTGGCCGAAGTTGGTTTGGAGTCGCCCCGTGATCCACTTATTAAGGGACACTTCAAACGTGGGGCGTGCGCGACGAAGAAGGAACGTGTCCGTCAACCCTTTGGCCGTGTCCTGGGCATCGTTCAAGAAGAACCGGCTGTCCGCCTGAATATCGCCGGTGATCTTAAAGACAAAGGACCCGTCCGGCGCCTTCACGCTGAACCCATCTTTGGAATTCGCCGTCACCACGGGCGTCTCTTTGGCCTTGGCGGCGGCGTTTTCTTGATCGACTTCGTATTTCCTCTCTAAGATGCTTTGACGCTGTTCCAACTGAATCAACCGATCGGCGGCGCTGACAGCATCTTCGGCCTTGACCGACGTCCAACCGAAAGCGCTCAACACGATCGCCCCGGCCACTGCCCATTGCTTCTTCATTGTCTTTCTCCTTTTCATTTTTTGGGCCGGGTCCAAATAAAAAGACCCGTGCCACGTTATGCGGCACGGGTCGCAGGAAAATAATTTTCCGTGAACTCGACCGCTTTAGCACCCTGTTCACTCTGATGAGTCGGCCGGGGCAAGTTGGTTCTTAAAGCCTCGCCGTTAGGCGTGGCCCCAGTTTTCCCGCGGCGACACGGGTTTGGGACCTCGCCGTTCACTTCAACAAATCCGATCCTGCAAAAAAAAGACCCGTGCGGCTAAAAAAGCGGCACGGGACATGACAGAGCCCTGGTACTTCGCCGCTTTAGCCCCCTGTGCGCTTTTTAAGCCGGTCGGGGCAAGTTGGTTCTTAAAGCCTCACCGTTAATTTTCACTTTATACCTAATCATAATCGATTTGTCAAGCGCTTTCATATTCTGCAGATTGTCAATTGAATTGACAATCTGCAGGGATGGGAAACTGAACCCCACCGAGGCCATGGCGTTCTATGTGGCCTCCTATCTGGAAAAGGACCACGCCGTTATAAAGAGAATAAATCCCCAGCCGTTATTTTAAAAACCGCGCTTTCCCCGAACACGTTGGGCCAAATCCGCGCCCGCCCGGTTCGGGTGAGCCCCTCTCGAGCCAGTACCCGGAGACCCTTTTCAAGACAGAACTCTTCGAAATCTTTCAGGCTCAAGAAATGGATGTTGGGCGTGTTGTGCCAATGGTAAGGCAGGGCGGGGGACAACGGGGTTCTCCCCCGAAAGAACACGTCGATCCGGGCGCGCCAGTGGCACATATTAGGAAACCCGATGATGGCCTTTTTTCCGACCCGCAGGGCCTCTTTCAGAACGAACTCCACGTTCCGGGTTTCCTGCATGCTTTGATTGAGAATGACGTAATCGAAAGATTTGTCGGGAAACTCGCCCAACCCGCCCTCGATGTCTCCGTGCAACACTGTGAGCCCTTTTTCCACGCATTCGTAAATGGATTCTTCCCGCAGTTCGATGCCCTGGGCCTTCACCCCCTTCTCTTTGACCAGGAGGGCCAGGAGATCGCCCTTTCCGCACCCGAGATCCAAAACCTTGGCGCCGGGTTCCACCATTCGGAGAATGGCTTCGTGGTCAGGGCGCATGGGTTTTGGCGATGAACGATTTAATGAGGCGGGTTTGCTCGTCATACTCCACCAAAAAGGCGTCGTGGCCGTAGGTGGAGTTCACTTCCACGTAGGTGACGTCGCCGTGCTTCGAGCGGAGGGCGGTCACGATGTCCCTCGACTGATAGGAGGGATAGAGCCAATCCGACTTGAAGGAAACAACCAGAAATCGAGGGATCGGCGTGCCGGGTTTAAAAAGTTTGTCGCCGGACAAATCAAAATAGTCCATGGCGCGGGTCACGTAGAGGTAACTGTTCGCATCGAACCGGCGGACGAAATGCGCCCCGCGGTTGCGCAGGTAGCCTTCGACTTCGAATTCGGCGTCGAAGGTGAATTTGAACCCTTCATTTTTCATCCGGCGCGAAAATTTTTCCTCCATGGACTGGTCGGACATGTAGGTAATGTGCCCGATCATCCGCGCCACCGCCAAACCCCGCTCGGGTTGGCCGTGGCCGTAATAATCCCCGCCCCGCCAATCCGGGTCCGCCATGATGGCCTGGCGGCCCACCTCGTCGAAAGCGATCTGTTGGGGAGAATGTTTGAGCGTGGCGGCGATGGGGATCACGCTCCGCACCCTCTCGGGGTAACGGGCCGCCCACTGAAGCGCTTGCATTCCCCCCATGGACCCCCCCGCCACCGCCAACCAGGCGGGGACCCCCAGATGGTCCATCAAGTGGCGTTGGGCTTCCACCATGTCGGCGATCGTAACGACCGGAAAATGAATACCATAGGGTTTTCCTGTTTTCAGATCCGTGGAGCCCGGCCCCGTGGACCCGCGACAGCCCCCGATGACATTGGAGCAAACAATAAAGTATTTGTCGGTGTCGAAGGCCTTCCCGGGACCCACCATGGGGTCCCACCAGCCGGGTTTAGGTTCCCCCGCCACCAGGCCCGCCACGTGGGCGTCCCCGGTGAGGGCGTGAAGAAGGAGGATGGCATTTCCCCCGCGATCGTCCAGCCGGCCATAGGTTTGGTAGGCGAGCGTCACAGGCCCCAACTCTTGACCGGAGGCCAACATCAGGCGGTCAAAAGTAAAGGATTGGGTCTGGACAGGGCCGATGGATGAAAGGAGATCGGTCATGGATCAACCCCCCACCCTCTCCCTGCCCTCTCCCGCGAGCGGGAGAGGGAAAGAGAGGCCGGAAAAGCAAAGGAGAAGATACATCATGACGCGAGCCTTTAGCTCCCTCTCCCGCTTGCGGCCCATCGTAGAGCGATGGGCCCCTGGGGCGCCAAAGGCGCTGATGCGGGAGAGGGCTGGGGAGAGGGTGGGGGTTGAATCATGCCTGTTTCAAGGCCTGGTCGATATCCGCCAGAATGTCGTCGATGTGCTCGATCCCAACGGAGAGGCGGATGAAGTCCGGCGTCACGCCCGTGGCCTTTTGTTCTTCGGCCGACAGCTGGGAGTGCGTGGTCGTGGCCGGATGGATCGCCAGCGTTTTGGCATCGCCCACATTCGCCAAATGGCTCACCAGTTTCAAGCCGTCGATGAATTTCCGGCCCGCCTCCAGTCCCCCCTGGATGCCGAACCCCAAAATGGCGCCGGCGCCTTTCGGGAGATATTTCTTCGCGCGGGTTTGTTCGGGGCTGTCCGCCAGCCCGGGATAGTTGACCCAGGCCACTTTGGAATGCTTTTTGAGGAAGGTCGCCACGGCCAGGGCGTTCTCCGAATGGCGCGGCATACGAAGGTGGAGCGTCTCGAATCCCTGGAGCAGAAGGAACGAGTTGAAGGGCGAGATCGCCGTTCCCAGGTCGCGGAGGAGCGTCACCCGGGCTTTAATGATGTAGGCGATGTTGCCGATCGGTTTCAACGCTTCGACGAACCTGATCCCGTGATAAGAAGGGTCGGGATCGGCGATCAACGGAAACTTTCCGTTGGTCCAATCGAATTTCCCCGAATCCACGATCAAACCGCCGATGGAGGTCCCGTGACCGCCGATGAACTTGGTGGCGGAATAAACGGTGATGTCCACGCCGTGGTCGAAAGGACGAAGCAGGTAGGGCGACACGGTGTTGTCCAGGACGAACGGAATCCCCGCCGCGTGGGCGATTTTGGAGATCCCTTCCAGGTCGGCCACGTCCAGTTTGGGGTTACCGATGGATTCGGCGTAGATCGCCTTGGTTTTGGGCGTGATCGCCTTCTTGATGGCGTCCAGATCGTTGGACTTGGCGAATTTCACCGTCACACCGAGTTTCGGGAACGTGTAGTGGAACAGGTTGTAGGTGCCGCCATAGAGATTGTCGGCCGAAACAATCTCGTCCCCGGCCTGGGCGATGTTCAGCAGAGCCAAGCTGATGGCCGACTGCCCGCTGGACACCGCCAGGGCGCCCACGCCGCCGTCCAGGGCCGCGATGCGTTTTTCCAGAACGTCGGTGGTGGGGTTCATGAGCCGGGTGTAGATGTTGCCGAACTCTTTAAGACCGAACAGGTTGGCCGCGTGTTCGGTATTTTTGAATTGGTAACTGGTGGTTTGGTAAATGGGCACCGCGCGGGACCCCGTGGTGGGATCCGCCTCTTGCCCGCCGTGCAGGGCCAACGTTTCCGCTTTGAGCTTGCTATCGAACTGTGTCATGGGAGTACTCCGTTTTTAGGCGGGGCAATAAAAAAAGGCCCCCACCGGATGTTGCGGTGCGGGCCTTCAGAAAATCTTGAGGGACTCGGACCGCTTTAGCACCCTGTTCGCTCACAACCTCGAGCCGGCCGGGGCAAGTTGGTGATTAAAGCCTCGCCGTGAGGCGTGGCCCCAGAATTTCTTCCGTTACGCAGGTTCGGGGCCCCGCCAATCACAAGAATCCTAACAAAGACCGCCCCCTCATGTCAAATGCACAGATTGATTTCCCACCCAGAGAAAACACCCATCGGCGTATTTTCAGGTTAATTGCGGAACGGGAAATCATTCTGAGAGAGGTTCTGCCCGACGTCCTTTCGCCATGGTTTTTTCCCGAGCGACACCCACCTTCCCCGGTCCAGCGTCTCCAAGAGTGCCGGTGATTGTTGATCAGGGAAGAGGTGGTGCTTTTATTTCCACCTTGTCGCCGTTCAGCGATTTCAAGAAATTCACCAGATCTTTTTTCTCGGCTTTCGTCAGGCCCAGGGGTTTCATTTCCTTGTCCCGCCAGGGGTTGGGGAAACCGCCTTTATTGTAATACTCCACCACGGATTCCAAGGTCTTCTCGGAACCGTCGTGCATGTAGGGCGCGGTGTGGGCCAGGTTGCGGAGGGTGGGGGTTTTGAAAGCGCCGCGGTGGGCCATGTCCTTCGTCTCTTTCTCGCGGCCGAGGTCGGGATCCTTCGCGGTCATGCCGACGCCGATGTTGTGAAAGTCGGAGTTGGAGAAGTTGAACCCCGTGTGACAGACACTGCAATTGGCCTTGCCGAAAAAGAGTTTCAATCCCCGTTGCGCGGAGGCGGAAAGCGCTTTTTTATCCCCCGCCTCGTAGAGGTCGTAGGGCGAGTTCCCCGTCAACACGGTTCGTTCGAACGAGGCAATGGCCTGGGCCACCCGGTCGATGGTGATCTCCGACGATCCAAAAGCCTGTTCGAAGAGGGGCCCGTAGCCGGGGATACCCCTCAGCGTCGCCACGGCGGCTTCATGGGTGTTGCCCATCTCGATGGGGTTTTGGATGGGGCCCTTGGCCTGTTCTTCTAAACTCGGCGCGCGGCCGTCCCAAAACTGTTTATCGTAATAAGCGCTGTTCAACACCGACGGAGCGCTCCGGGCCCCCTTTTGCCCCCGGATTCCCGTCGAAACGGGAGCCTGGTCGGTCCACCCTTTTTTGGGGTTGTGACAGGTGGCGCAACTGACCGTTTTGTCCGCGGACAGCCGAGTATCGAAGTAGAGGGCCTTCCCCAAAGCGACCTTGGCGTCCGACAGGGGGTTGTCCGTCGGCACCGGCGGTTTTTTGAGACCCGTCGGAACGGGATAGGGATAATCCGCGGACTCTTCCCACTCCGCCACCGCACCCCCCGCCAAGAAACCAACGATAGACAGCGAAATCAACCCTCGAACAACCGAATTCATGCCCATGGAAGACTCCTTTCTGTGGATAAAATTCACCCGAATTTTAGAATAAACGCTGCAAAAGCAGAACCCTTCTCAAGTTTTTCCAGGCTGGTTCCCCACCAGGCGTTAGGGGGCACGCCATGCTCGGGGTTGACAAGAAAAAAAATTCCCTTTATCCTTCAGATATGAAAGATGGAACGAAAGGTTTTTTTCGAGATTTCGGATTTACGCTGATCGAGCTTATGATTGTCGTCGCCATCATCGGAATTTTGGCCGCCATAGCCATTCCGAAATTTGGGGACTTAATACAGAAGTCCCGGGACGCTTCCGTACAGGGAGATCTGGGCGGACTGCGGTCCGCGATATCCATTTACTACGCCGATACGGAAGGATTGTTTCCTTCCGACCGCCTGACCTGCTTGACGACCGGGGGGCGGTATTTGGAATCGATCCCAACCCCAAAAGTCGGGATCCACGACAGGGCAACAACCGTTTTCACCAATGATCAAGGAGGTCTAAACGCAATCTTTACAACCGACAATGGCAACTGGGTCTACTGGAACTGGACGATTAGCAACACTTTTAACGGGGTGACTGGAACCCAAGGAAAATCATGGGTAGGGTGTACCCATGCCGACGCCAAAGGGATTCAATGGTCGATTCACTAACCGAGGTTCTCCCGTCGACGCGGAGCCAGAATCCCCTGTCCACCTCCCCTAACCCGAAATCCTCAGTTGCGTCGCGGTTCGGCGACAAAACAGACGGGAGGGAAAATTCCCGTTTATTCCGGCGGGCGGGAAGGAAAGGTTTTGGGCGTGGGGGGTTTGGTTTCCGGACCGAAGCGGAAATTAAGGGAAAAGCGGTGGCTGAGACCGAGATCGCCCAGGGTGACCAGGGCGTAGTCCAGGCCGAAAGATTTCCCGCCGAAACCAAGCCCACCGCTGAACCCGCTCAGGGTATCTTGTCCCTCGCTTTGGTTGTTGTAACCGCCCCGGAGGGAAACCTTCATCGGACCCTCCAACGGAAGATGGTATTCGGCGCCCAGGGCGAAATAAGAGTCTCCCGCATTCGGAAACACGGCGTCCGCGGCCAGGTCCCAGCGGGGGGAGGCGGCAAAGACCGCGCCGCCCCGAACTTGGGTCGGAAGGGCCTGGGATTTGGATCCGTAGGTGATCGAGGGGCCCACGTTCGAAAGAACGGCGGCCCAGCGAAGCCGTCCCTGGCTGAACAGCGGAGATAAAACCCCCGCGTCCAAAGCGAAGGTCGATCCGGTGTTCACCAATTTGGATTGGATGTATTTTCCCCCCACCCCCAGGCAAACCCCCGAAACCTCGCGGGCATACCCCAGGGAAAGCGCCAGGTCGTTGGGGGTCAGGTGGCCGGTGGTGTTTCCATTCACATCAATTTGTTCAACATCCCCCTGGGAAAGGAATTGGGCGCCCGCGCCGAAGGCGCCGTCCCGGCCCACCCGGCGGCCGAAACCGGCGAAATCGAAAAAAAGTGTTCCCTCATAGGTCGCATGGAACAGGGAGGCGGAGGGCCGGAGCAGGCCGCGAAGGGCCGCCGGATTAGCAACCAGAGCGCTCGCGTCGTTCACCGCGGCGGCCTGGGCTCCGCCCATACTGGAAGCGCGGGCGCTCGTGTCCAAGGTCAAGAAAGGGACCGCGGCCGTTTTGGCTTTCGCCCATCCAGAGGTGGACGCCAGACAAAAAAATAGGGCGGGGGACAGGGTCAGGACGAAGATTCCTCTCATCGGGCTTTCAACCCTCCCCGAAGGGCCGCGTCGATCTTGGCGCCGAAATATTCGCCGCCACAACGGGGGCCTTCGAGGGGCATGCGTTAAGACGCGGGCGGGGTTTGGAGAGCGCGCATGTAGTGGGCTCGCTCGAAGGCGGAGGGGTCGGGGCAATTGATCTGAGAGAGGCTTCCCCGAAGTTGTTTGACGGATTCGTATTCGTTTTTTTCCATCCACTCCCGAATTTCCTTTTCAACGAGAGGGAGATGTTTCAGTCCGTGGCGATAGAGAGCCGAGGCGATCATGGCCACGTTGGCGCCCACCATGAGCATCTTTAACGCGTCGCGGCCGGTATGGACGCCGCTGGTGGCGGCGAAATCGGTCTTCAATCGGCCGTGAAGGATTCCGATCCAGGTCAAAGGCAGTCGCGCGGCCTGGGGCGTGCTCCAGAGGACTTTCGGACGGATGTCGATGTTCTCCAAATCCACGTCGGGCTGATAGAACCGGTTGAACAGGACAAGCCCGTTGGCCCCGGCGTCCACGAACCGTTTGGCCATGTTCGCCATGTTCGAATAAAACGGACTGCATTTGACGGCCAGCGGGAATTTTGACCGCCGCCCGGACGGTCCGAACGATGTCGACGGCGTTGTCCTCCACCTGGGATCCCGACGCGTTCAGATCGGTGGGGATAACGTAGATATTCAATTCCAGGGCGTCCGCGCCGGCTTCCTGGATTTTTTTGGCGTATTCGATCCACCCTCCCGCGGAACTCCCATTCAGGCTCGCGATGACCGGGATGCGGAGGGCTTTCTTGGCTTTCCCGATGTGCTCGAGGTATTCCTCGGGCCCCAAGATCGCGGTTTCGGATTCGGGGAAATAGGTCAACGCCTCGGCGAAACTCTCCGTGCCCTGGGTGGTGCGCTCGAACATCTCTTCTTTGTCCTGGCGGAGCTGTTCCTCGAATAGCGAGTGGAGCACCACCGCCGCCGCGCCGCCGTCTTCCATTTTTTTCAAGGTGTCCAAATCGTCCGCCAAGGTGGACGCCGAGGGGACCAGCGGAGACCGAAGTTTCATCCCCAGATAATTGGTCGAGAGATCAACGGGCATGGAGGCTCTCCTTTTAGTTCGCCGGGGCCGAAGCGGGGACGGCCGCGGGGGCGGCCTGGCCGTTGGCCACTGGTCGGCTGGCCATATGCTGGTACAAAGCCCAGCGGGAATCCGTGTCCACCTGGGACCGTCCCCACAGATCCTTGGCGTGTTCCGGCGCGGTTTTCGTCAACATCTTGAAGCGGTTTTCCCGCAGGTAAAAGTCCTCCATTTTCATGGCGGCCGGGCGGGAATCGATCACGAGGGGGTTCTGGCCCTGGGCGATGCGGCGGGGATCGTGGCGGTAGAGGAGCCACTGGCCGCTTCCCACGGCGGCCTTCTGGCTGTCCAACGCCTTGGTCATGTTGATGCCGTGGGCGATGCAATGGCTGTAGGCGATGATCAGGGACGGCCCGTCGAAGGATTCCGCCTCGAGGAAGGAGCGGAGGGTCTGTTCGTCCCGGGCGCCCATGGCGACCTCGGCCACGTAGATGTTGCCGTAACTCATGGCCATGAGGCCCAGGTCTTTCTTAACGGAGGATTTCCCCCCCGTGGCGAACTTGGCCACGGCGGCCCGGGGCGTGGCTTTGGACAACTGGCCGCCGGTGTTGGAGTAGACCCCTGTGTCGAGCACCAAGATGTTCACGTCCATTCCGCTGGCGAAAACATGGTCCAATCCGCCGAAACCGATGTCGTAGGCCCAGCCGTCTCCGCCCACGATCCACACGCTTCGGCGAACCAAGACGTCCGCTAGGTCCGTGAGCCGCGCGGAAATTTGGCCGGGAATGGATTTCAGCTTTTCCTTCAGGATCTTGACCCGTTCCCGTTGGTCGTAAATCCCCGCCTCGTCCCGTTGTTTGGCCTCCAAAAGGCCGGTGACCAAGTCGTCCCCCAGCTGGGAAGCGAGTTTTTTCACCAGGTCCCGGGCGATCTCCATCTGTTGGTTGACCGACAGGCGGAACCCCAGGCCGAACTCCGCGTTGTCTTCAAAAAGCGAGTTGGACCAGGCCGGTCCCCGCCCGTCTTTGTTCTTCGTCCAGGGAGTCGTCGGCAAATTGCCGCCGTAGATGGAGGAACACCCCGTGGCGTTGGCGATCAGCGCCCGGTCGCCCCAGATTTGGGAGAGAAGTTTCAAATAGGGGGTCTCACCGCAACCGGAGCAGGCTCCGGAGAACTCGAAGAGGGGGGTTTGGATCTGAACCTGGTTGATCCGCTCCATCTTCAGTTTCCGGTGATCGTATTCCGGTAGATTCAAGAAAAAGTCCCAGTTCTCTTTTTCCGCCGCACGGAGCGGGGGCTGGGGCCGCATGTTGATGGCCTTGAGTTTCGCCTCGGACTTGTTGCGGGCGGGGCAAATTTCAACGCATAGGTTACAGCCGGTGCAATCTTCCGGGGCCACTTGGAGAAGGAACTTTTGTCCTTTCCAGTCCCGCTCGATGGCGTCCCGGCTTTTGAACGTCGCGGGGGCGTTGGCGAGCAGGGCCGGTTCCACCACTTTGGAGCGGATGACACTGTGGGGGCAAATCATGACGCACTTGTTGCACTGAATGCAGGTGGCCGTGTCCCACACGGGAATTTCCTGGGCCAAATTGCGTTTTTCGAAGGCGGCGGTGCCCACGGGGAAGGTGCCGTCAATGGACATGGCGCTCACGGGCAAGCTGTCCCCCTGGTTCCGGATCATGGTGCCGATGACGTCTCGGACATAGGCCGGGGCGCCCTCAGCCACGGAGGGAGGAAGTTCTTTCAGGCTGGTCGCCTTCGCCGGGATTTTGACTTCGAACATATGTTCCAGGGACATGTCCACGGAACGAAGATTCATTTGCACCACTTCGTCGCCTTTTTTGCCGTAGGCTTTGATAATGGAGTTTTTGATTTGTTCGATGGCCCGTTCCCGGGGAAGGACGTTGGAGATCCCGAAAAAACAGGACTGCATGACGGTGTTGATCAACCCCCGGAGCCCCGCCTCTTTGGCGACGAAGTTGGCGTCGATGACGAAGAAGCGGAGTTTCTTGGAAATGAGTTTTTCCTGGAAGATGCGGGGAAGTTGATCCCAAATCTCGTTGGGGCCGAAAGAAGTGTTGAGGAGGACCGTCCCCCCCACCTTCATTTGGTCCAAGAGGTCGAACCGCTCCAAAAAGACGGGGTTATGAATGCCCAGGAAATCCGCCTCCGAAATCAGGTAGGGCGCGTGGATGGGTTCGGGGCCGAAACGCAAATGGGAAATGGTGATGGACCCGGCTTTCTTCGAGTCGTAGACAAAATAGCCTTGGGCGTACCCCTCGGTGTTTTCCCCGATGATTTTGATGGAGTTCTTGTTGGCGCTGACCGTGCCGTCCGAGCCCAAACCATAGAAAAGCGCCCGCACGCCGTTTTTCGGCTCGGCGGAAAAATGGGGGTCCCAGGGGAGGCTCGTGTGGCCCACGTCGTCGTTGATCCCGATGGTGAAATGCCCCTTCGGTTTCGCGGCCGACAAATTGTCGAAAACCGCTTTGGCCATGCCCGGAGTAAAATCCTTTGACGAAAGTCCATATCGACCGCCGACAATGATGGGCACCGTTTTGAACGGGGCGGCATTCGCGGCGATGGCCTCGAACACGGTGCTGACGAGCCGGACTTTCAGCACGCCTACTTTCCCCCCGGCGGCGTTCAACACTTTCGCGGTTTCTTCCGCGGTTTCTGCGGCCGAACCCATGATAATGATCACCCGGTCCGCGTCCGGCGCGCCCACGTAGTCGAATAGCTTGTAATGCCGACCCGTCAATTTGGCGAAACGATCCATCAGCTCCTGGGTAATGCCGGGACAGGCGTCGTAGAAGGGATTGACGGTTTCCCGTCCTTGGAAATAGACATCCGGATTTTGGGCCGAGCCCCGCATGACGGGCTTCTCCGGGGTCAGGCCCCGGGCCCGGTGGGCGTGGATATCGGCATCGTCGATCAAGGCGCGGAGGGTGTCGTCTTCCAAATAGGCGACTTTTTGGACTTCGTGGGAGGTGCGGAACCCGTCGAAGAAATGGACGAACGGGATGCGGGACTTCAACGTCGCGGCCTGGGAAATGGCGGCGAAATCCATGGCTTCTTGGACGGAAGCGGAACAGAGCATGGCCCACCCGGTTTGCCGGGCGGCCATGACGTCTTGGTGGTCGCCGAAAATGGAAAGGCCCTGGGCCGCCAGGGAGCGGGCGGCCACATGGAAGACGGCGGGAGTGAGTTCCCCGGCGATCTTGTACATGTTGGGAATCATCAAAAGGAGACCTTGGCTGGCGGTGAAGGTGGTGGCGAGCGAGCCCGTTTGGAGCGCACCGTGAACCGCGCCGGCCACGCCGCCTTCGCTTTGCATCTGGTAGATGTAGGGCACGTCTCCCCAAATGTTCTTTTTCATCTCATACATCCAGGCGTCGGACCATTCGGCCATGGTGGAGGAAGGGGTGATGGGATAAATGGCGATGACTTCGTTGGTGCGGAACGCGACGGAGGCGACGGCTTCGCCGGCGTCAATGGTTTTAAATTGTGTATCGGACATGGCTTGGAAACCTCTGGGGTTTGGATCTCGTTCGGCCCGTGACGATCCACGGGCGGGGAAAACGGGGATACCGAACGGAAGAAGCGAAGTCTGAGGACCGATCATATGAAAACCGGAGCGGATTGGCATCCCCCCCCGGACCCGAAAATGGTAAAAACCCTGTCCATGGGCGTCGCCGACCTCTCCCCGGTGGTTCCAGCCACCGCCACATGGGTAAAAATCCGCTACCAAATGACGGCCTCCTTGCCCGGAACGGACCTCACCGCGCGGTTATGGTCCGGCTCAATGGAAGAGGGGGTCACGGTCAAGGGCCCCGACGGAGAAGTCTTCATTAAACTCCGGCAACCCCAGAACCTCTCCTACGCCCATCCCGAGGGAATCACGTTAAAACTAAAGGTCGTGGCCTACAAGAATGGGCCCAGCGAAAATTCGGGGAAATCCCCGTTCCCCCTCGTTTGAGGTTATAATGGCCTGTCGCCATGTGGAAAAACGTCCGTTACTTAATCAGTGAAACCGACCCCACCCGCCTGGGCCCTTCCCGCTCGGAGGTAAGCTTCGTGGGCCGCTCCAACGTGGGAAAAAGCACCCTGATCAACGCCCTTTGCGGCCAGGTGATTGCCCGCGTTTCCCGCACCCCCGGGAGAACCCGGATGATCAACGTTTTTTCGGCGGGACAGGACCGATGGTTGGTGGACCTTCCCGGCTACGGATACGCCGAGGTCCCCAAGAACGAACGCCGGGACTGGGGCCCCATGATCGAAGGGTACCTGACGGGCCGACCCAATCTGCGCATGGTTTTTTGCCTCATTGACGCCAAGGTGGGCCCCACCCCCCTGGACCTGCAGATGCACGAGTGGATGGTGGACCAAAAGATCCCCTGGCGCATCGTCGCTACCAAGGCGGACCAGGTCCGCTCCACCCTGGCCGCGAAACAACGCGAGACCATCGCCCAAATGTTCGGCCTTCCACCAAAAGACGTGGCCTGGGTCAGCGCCCGCGAGGGGCGAGGAATGCAGGAGCTGAAGGCCGAGGTGGTCCGATGTTTGGACAGCAAAGGAACAACGCCACCCTGATTTAACCTCGGCGTCAAAACTCCACCCGCATCCCCAGAACCCCTCGAAGGCCCTTTCGACAAACGGAATTCGGCCGATTGACGATGTCCCCCCCGTACCATAGAATGAGGACGTGCTTGTCTTAAAAATCCTCGTTTCATTCCTGAAAGCGCTGAACGAGAAGGCGTCCCCCCGGGCGTTGGCGGGAGGGTTTGCCTTGGGGGCGGTCATCGGGTTGACTCCCAAGGGAAGCCTTCACAATGTCGTGATCGTTCTCCTGATCTTTCTCCTCCCCGTCAACAAAAGCGCCTCCTTGGTCGCGGTCGCCGTTTTTTCTCTTTTCTCCTATCTCTTCGATCCCGTTTTCAACCGCATCGGCGAATTTCTCCTGACGCTGCCGTCCCTCCGGGGTTTCTGGACCGCCTGCTACAACACGCCCGTCCTCCCATGGACGCGATTCAACAACACCCTCGTCCTGGGAAGTTTGATCTCGGCCCTCCTCCTTTTCGCTCCGATCTTCATCCTCTCGACCCGGCTGGTGAAGACCTACCGGGAACGCGTGATCGCCGTGGCGTCCAAGTGGAAATTGTTCCAGCTCATGAAAGTTTCCAAACTCTACATGCTCTACGAGAAACTCTCGTGATCCGCTGGGGCCGGCTGGCGCTTCTTCTCACCCCCCTCGTCCTCGTCTGGGCGGGGACCCATTTTTTCCTGGACCGCGGCATTCGTCAGGCCATCCAAACCGCCGGCTCGGCGGCCGTGGGAGCCCAGGTGGACGTGGCGGGGGTCAGCACCAGCTTCTGGCGCCTGTCGGCCACCGTCAGGGGCCTGGCCGTGACGGACCCGGAGGAGCCCATGACGAACGCGGTCGAGGTCGGCGCCCTGCGGTTGAAATTAGAACTGAAACCCCTCTTTTGGCGGAAGTTTATCGTGGAAACGGCAGAGATTTCCAACATCCGAACCGGAACCCCCCGGCGCACATCGGGGGCGCTTCCGGACAAGGTGAAATCCTCCGCGCCCAAGGAAAAACCGTCGGCCGTCGGTAAAGTTGCCGATGACGCCTGGGGCAACCTGAAAGACGCCTACGACCCCAAGAAACTGGTCTCTCCGGAAAACCTCGCGTCCTATCGGAAAGCCATCGCCGAACGGGACCGGCTCACCGCCCTTTCCGCCGACTGGAAAAATCGGACCAAGAACCTCGACGTGAAAGACCTGTCGCGCCGGGCCCAAGAGTTTGCGGACAAGGTCAAGAGGGAAAAGATTTCCGGCGTGGAAGGCGTGATCAAGGTGCAGGCCCTCCTGAAAGAGGAAGGACCTCAAAGGCGACCTGTCCGAAGCGCAGAAATTAGTGAAAACTCTAGGGACGGATGTGCGGAAAGAAGTCGCCGAGGCCAAAGAGACGGTGAAGGAGATTGACCGCCTGCGCCGAGCGGACGTCGACAAAGCCGTCGCCCAGGTGAAGTCGGGTTTTTCAACGGAAGGGTTGACGAAGGGGCTCCTGGGACCGGCTTGGTCTGCGAAACTGGAGAAGGCCCTCGGCTGGATCGAGAAAGGCCGACGCCTGGCGGGGTCGGATGGAAAAGAAAAGAAAGCGGAAGAAACCCCGAAACCTATTCCGACCCGGCAGGGGAAAGACATCCCGTTCCCTTTCCATTACCACTGGCCGACCTTTCATTTGAAGCGCGCCGCCCTTTCCGGGGAGACGCCCGGGGGACTGGCCTATGAGGGGACCCTCCAGGACGTAACCTCCGACCCCAAACGGCTCGGCAAGCCGTCCGTGTTGCAGTTGGCGGGCCGGTCGGGAGAACGGGCGCTGAAGGTGGACGCCACTCTGGACCTGACCACCGAGGTTCCCCGTGAGAAGATCAACGCGGACTATACGGGGCTTCCGTTGAACGGTCTCCGTCTCGGCTCCCTGGACGGGGGCCCTATTTCCATCGAGCGGGGCCGCGGGAACGTGAACGCCCGCGTCGAAGCCCGTGGGGACGCCCTGGGCGGGACGATCCGCTTGGACGGCGCCGGCTTGGCGCTGGAGCACGCCGGGGCCGCCAAACCCAATCGGCTGACCGCCGCCTTGGAGAACGTGCTGAAAGGCATCACCGAGGCGAAAATCGGCGTGGAGCTTTCCGGCACGATCCAAAACCCTCGGTTCGCTTTGAACACCACCGTGGACGACCAAATTCGCGGGGCGTTGAAAGGCGCCCTGGACCAGGAAGTGGCCAAACTCCGGGGCGATGTGGAAAAGGAAATCGGGAGCCTGGTGGACAAGGAAACCGCCCAGCTCACCTCTCTCATCGAAAAAAGCGCGGGGCCCGCTTTGGAAAAACTGAACCTGAACGAAAAGGACATGGCCGGGGTTCAAGAGAAAATCAAAAAGACTCTGGACGACCTGGCCGGAAGCGGGACCAAATCCCTCAAAATCCCGGACTTCAAGGGACTGTTCAAGAAAAAATAGGAGGCTCCATGCCCGTTGCCGAATCCATTTCCGGCGTCACCGTAAAACTGAAGGCCAATGTTTATTTTGACGGGAAGGTGGTGAGCCATTCCCTCCTTTTCCCGAACGGCGCCAAAAAAACCGTGGGTCTGATCGCGCCCGGCACTTTTCATTTTAACACCGACGCCCCGGAACGGATGGACATTTTGGCGGGGTCCTGCCGGGTCAAACTCGCGGGAGAATCCTCTTGGAAAGACGTCCCGGCCGGCGGAAGTTTTAACGTCCCAGGAAAATCGTCTTTTGACATCGCCGTGGCGAACGGCTTGACGGAGTATCTGTGCAGTTTCGAGTCGTAATCACCGCAGGGTGGATTTGCCTGGCCACCGCGTTGATCGCGGGAGAAACGAACGTTCCCAAAAAGGAGGCCGCCATGAGTGAAAAGGAAATGCCGAAAACCGAAGCGGAATGGAAAAAAATGCTCACCCCGGCCCAATTCTGCATCATGCGCCAGAAGGGGACGGAAGCCCCCTTCCACAACGACTACTGGAACCACCACGAACCGGGCGTTTACCGTTGCGCCGGGTGCGGGGAGGAACTGTTCCGGTCCGACGAAAAATTTGATTCCGGCACGGGGTGGCCCAGTTTTTGGAAACCCGCCAAAACCGATCGGGTGGTCGAAACCAGCGACACCGACCACGGCATGACCCGCACGGAAGTTTTGTGCAAGCGATGCGGCGCCCACTTGGGCCACGTCTTCACCGACGGCCCCAAACCCACGGGGCTCCGCTATTGCATCAACTCCGCCGCCCTTCAATTCGTGAAAGACGAGAAGAAAAAATGAGCGTTCCCCGCCCCGATCCGAACGATTACTTCATGGGCATCGCCATGGCCGTCCGACGCCGGGCCAACTGCCGGGGAAGCCGCGTGGGGGCCATCGTCGTCGTGGACCGCCGGATCGTCTCCACGGGATACAACGGCACCCCCGAGGGGATGACCAACTGCCTGGACGGCGGGTGCGACCGGTGCGCCAACCGGTCCTCCTACCCGTCGGGGACAGGGTATGATCTTTGCATCTGCGTCCACGCCGAACAGAATGCCGTTCTGGCGGCCGCCCGTTTCGGCATTTCCGTCGCCAACGGCACCGTGTATACCACAACCCAACCGTGTTTCGGTTGCGTCAAGGAAATGCTCCAGGCCAAAATCCGGAAAGTCTATTTTCTTCACCCCTGGGTCCATCCCGATCCGGCCGTGGCAGACGAGTATAAAAAGATCGTCGCGCGCATTCCCGAGGGACTGGACCATTTGGACGTGCCTGACCCCGACGCGGCTTGGGCCCGCAACAAAGCCCCCTCCCACTGAATGACCCCCGACGTTCGTCGGGCCGCTCTCCGGCCCGCGCTCTTTTTTTTGTTCGCCGCCGCGGTCCTTTTCGGGGCCGAAGCGCCGGCCCCGGTGGGGGTGTTCCTTTTGGGGGATCGGAGCCTCCCCGCCGCTTCCGCCCTGCGGGATTACTCGGCGGGCGGGATTCCGGACACGGAGATCATTTTTGACGAGGCGGGGCGGCCTTTCCTTTCGCCCACCCATTTCATCGTGGTAATCCGGGCCGATGCCCGCGTGGGAGAGGTCAACGACGCCCTCCGCGCCTCGGGCGCCCGGATCACCGGCATGACGAAAAAGGGCCAAACCTTGGAAATCCGCATCCCGGACCCGAAACGGACCCGCGGTCTTTCCGAGGCCCAAGCCCTGGTGGCGGCCCTCCGACGCCGAGCTCCTTTTGAGGACGTTCTCCCCCTCTCTTTTACCGAAACCGCCACAGATTCATTGACCCCTCCGACGGGAAAGTGGTAGATTAGTCGCCTGGCCCTGGAGGGGCCGCTTATGTCTTATCTCGTTCTCGCCCGCAAATATCGGCCCCAGGGTTTCGACGACCTGGTGGGCCAAGAACACGTGACCCAAACGCTGACCAACGCCTTGGCGGCCCGGCGGATCGCCCACGCCTACGTTCTCTCCGGCCCCCGCGGGTGCGGCAAGACCACCACCGCGCGCATCCTGGCCAAGGCCCTGAACTGCGTGAAGGGTCCGACCCCGACCCCCTGTGGCGAATGCCCCCAATGCGTCGAGATCACGGCCGGGAGTTCCACGGACGACGTGTTGGAAATCGACGGCGCCTCCAACCGCGGCATCGACCAAATCCGGGAACTGCGCGAAACGGTCAAGTACGCTCCCGCCCGCTCCCGCTACCGAGTGATCATCATCGATGAGGCGCACCAGATTTCCAAGGACGGATTCAACGCGCTCTTAAAAACGCTGGAGGAGCCCCCTCCCCACGTAGTTTTCATCATGGCCACGACGGAATCACAAAAAATCCCGGAGACCATCCTTTCCCGCTGTCAACGCTTCCAACTCCGATCCATCACCCTGGGCGACATTTTCAGCCGATTGAAAAAAATCATCGACGCCGAATCCCTCCCGGTGGACAAGGCCGCCCTGCGCGAGGTGGGGCGCGCGGCCCACGGGTCGCTCCGGGACGCCCTCTCGCTTCTGGACCAGGTGATCGCCTTCGCGCCCGGGGGAGCCACCGTGGAGGATGTGCGGAACCTCTTGGGGCTTCTGCCCGGTGAATTCATCCGAAGTTTTGCCGAGACCATCCGGAGCGGAGACCCCGCCGCCGTGCTTCAGGCCGTTCAAAAAGCCTTGGACGACGGCTTGGACCTTTCCCAATTGGCCGAAGATCTCTTGGAACGAAGACACCGCCTTCTCCTTTGGAAAGCCGGCGTGCGGGACCCCCGCGCCCCGGACGCCGCCGAACTGGAGAGCGAAGCCGGCGCGCTCGGCGAAGAACGGCTGGAACGGGACCTGGGGATCCTCTCCCGGGCCGTGGCCGACATGCGGCGAAGCGAATCCCCCCGGATCACCTTCGAGCTGGCCTGCCTGGAAATCGCCCAGGACGCCGTGTCCGTCAACGAGCTCGTGGAACGATTGGAAACTTTAGAGAAAAATCTGCGCTCCGGGATGCCGCCCCCGTCCATTTCAGCACCGGCACCCCGCCCTCCCATGCCGGAGAGAACCGTGGCCCCGCCCGCCGTGGGCCAAACCCCGGGAACGGGACGTCCTTCGGAACCGCCCCGACCGCCGGAGCCGGTGTCCGCCCCGACAGCCCCGGTGGCCTCCGGCCCTTGGGGTCCGGACATGGTCCGTTCTGCCTGGACCGCCATGGTTCAGGAAGTGGGGAAAAAGAAACCCTCGCTGGAAACCTTCCTGCACGCCGCGCGATGGTCGGCTCTTCCTGGAAACGTCTTGAAACTCGCTTTCGACCAGGAGTTCCAGAAATTCCAAGTGGCTTCCCAAGAGGCCCTTTGGATGGAAATTTTGCGGCGCCACATCCCCCTTCCCTTCAGCCTTCAAATGGCGCTGGAAGCGCCGCCGGCCGTTGCCGCGACGGCGCCCGCGGCCCCCCGGGCCCCAGCCCCGGAACCGGAACCCGCGGACGAAGAAGCCGTTGTGGAAAATGCGGAAGACGAAGAACCCAGCGCCTCCCCGCCCTCCCTGGAAGCCGAGGAGGAGGACCCCAAAACCATCGCCGCACTGGACCCGGGCCTCCGAAAGGTGTTGAACAAATTCCCTGGACGGATCCGCCGCGTGGAGGAATCGTAATGGCCGGAGCCTGGGACAATCTCGTCTCTTCGATTTTGGGCCTGCCCGGCGTCGGACCGAAAATGGCGGAACGGATCGCGCTCCACCTTTTGCGGCGGCGGGAAAGCGCTGATTTCCTGCAAACCAGCCTGACCGAGGCGCGGGCCCGCATGCGCCGATGCCCCACGTGCGGAGATTACGTGGAGGTCCTGGGAAATCCCGAACCCTGCGGCCGGTGCCAAGACCCCCGTCGGGACGCCCAACAGATTTGTGTGGTGGAAGAATCCGGCGACCTGGCGGCGCTGGAACGGTCCCGGGCCTTTCGCGGCGGCTACCATGTTTTGGGCGGCGTCCTTTCCGCCCTGGACGGCGTGGGGCCCGAAGAATTAAGGATTGAATCGCTCCTGGACCGAGTCCGCGCCGACAAGACCGAGGAAGTCATCCTCGCCACCAACCCCACCGTCGAGGGAGAAACGACCGCGGCCTATTTGGCGGACCTTTTAAAAACGGCCGGGGTGCGGATCACCCGTTTGGCCGCTGGACTCCCTTCCGGGAGCGTCATCCAATACGCCGATGAACACACCCTCGCCCAGGCCCTCTCCGGCCGTCGGGCGATGAACTGAGGTTTTTATGAGCAAAGGCAAAATTGTTATCGCCGACGACGAACCGGACATCACGTTCGTTCTCAAGCGCATGCTCGAGATGGAGGGGTACACCGTGTGGGCCGCCAACGACGGCCAAGCGGCCTTGGACCTCTACCGCCGCGAGAAACCGGACCTGGTGATCTTGGACCTCTTCATGCCGATCAAAGACGGCGTGGCCGTTTGCGCGGAGATCCGCCGGGAGGATGAGAGCGTCTTGATCCTCATGCTCACCGGGCAGAAAAAAGACACCGACAAGGTCACGGGACTCACCGCGGGAGCCGACGATTACCTGACCAAACCCTTCGGGGAGAAAGAGCTTCTGGCCCGCGTCCGCTCCCTCTTCCGCCGCCCCAACCGCTGACCGCCGTGGGGAAACCCAAGATCCTGGTGGTTGAAGACGACCGGGCGATCGCCAAGATCCTTCTGTACAACCTGGAAAAAGAGGGATACGCGCCGCTCCTGGCCGAAGACGGAGAGACGGCGGTGGCACTTTTCCGTCGAGAGAAACCCCGTTTGATCCTCCTGGACTTGATGGTCCCCAAGGTCGACGGCCTCGAGGTCTGCCGACTGGTGCGCGGGGTGGACCGCGGTGTTCCCATTCTGATGCTCACGGCGAAAAGCGGCGAGGTGGACAAAATCGTCGGTTTGGAAATGGGCGCCGACGATTACGTCACGAAACCTTTTTCCGTCCGCGAAGTGATGACGCGGATAAAAGGACTCCTCCGCCGAACGGGCCCCGCCGACGCGATGCCGGCCGGGATCCTGGAGGCCGGGGCTTTGGAGCTCGACCCGGAGGCCTACGAAGTCCGGGTGAACAAAAAACGCGTCTCTCTCACGGGAAAAGAATTCGAACTGCTAAAAACCCTTTGGACGGCCCGGGGCAAGGTCCTCTCCCGCGAAGACGTGTTGGAGCGCGTATGGGGCGTCGATCGAGCGGCCGATCTCGAAACCCGAACCATCGATCAGCACGTGGCCCGACTCCGGTCGAAACTCGGACCCGAGAAAAATCGGGTGGTGACGATCAAAAACGTCGGCTACCGTTTTCGCGCGGACTAGAGCCTCTTGTCACTTTTTTTCCGCAAACCCTCAGCTCCACCGCCGGTTCTCCCCCCCACACCGGCTCCCGCGTTGGAATTCCTTAAACCCCTGGTGGATTCGCTGTCGGAAGGCGTTTTGGCCGTGGACCGGGCACGGCGCGTCGTTTTGGCCAATCCGGCGCTTTCGGGACTCTTGAACCGTCCTCCGCTCGACGCCATCGGGAAACCTCTTTGGGAAGTCTTGCGCCATCGCGAACTGGGGGAATTGGTGGACGGCGCCATGGCCGGCGGACCGGGCGGGACTCGAGAGTTGGGGTTCGGAACAGGCCCGGAACGGACCTTTCTTGTTCGGGCATCGCCGCTTCGCTCCGAAGGAAAAACCGACGGGGCGGTGTTGACGTTCTCCGACATCAGCCATCTGCGCCGCCTGGAGAACCTGAGAAAAGAGTTCGTGGCCAACGTATCCCACGAGCTCAAAACCCCGCTCACGGCACTCCGCGCCGCCCTGGAGACCCTGCTGGACGGCGCGCTCGAAGACCCCGCCCATGCGCGGGAATTTCTGGAAACGGCCCAAGAGCAAGCGGAACGACTCCAACGTCTCATCGAGGACCTATTGGCTCTCTCGCTCCTGGAGCGGCCCGGCGTCGCCCCCCAGAGAGCGGCCTGCTCCCTCCACACGATCGTCGCCCGGGTCCTCAAGACCCTGGAACCCCTGGCCCGAAAAGAAAACGTTTCCCTTTCCGCCGATCTTCCGCCGTCCCCCTTGGACATCGACGTCGACGCCGACGAACTGATGCAAATCCTGATGAATTTGGTCGACAACGGAATCAAATTCAATCGCCCGGGCGGGCGGGTGACCCTGCGGGCGACGCGCGAAGAAGGGAACGCCCGGATCGAGGTGGAGGACTCGGGAACGGGGATCTCGCCCGAAGACCAACCCCGGGTGTTCGAACGCTTTTTCCGCGCCGACAAGGCCCGCACCTCCCAAAAAGGCGGAACGGGGCTCGGCCTGGCCATCGTGAAACATATCGTTGAAAACCGGGGAGCCTCCGTGACGGTCGCCAGCGTGCCGGGACAGGGGAGTGTCTTCACGGTCCGGCTTCCGATGCCCCGTCCTTGACGGAATCGCTTTTCCCTGGTATACGAGTGGGGGGGCGCGGCCAAGCCCCCAAACGACAACCCTTTTAATGACGCACACGAAACCCTCCTCCGCCGACCCTTTCCGCCAGCGCGCCATTGGCTGGATGGCTTTCCAGATCTCCCGCCATTCGGGGAGGCTGATCTTCCTCACCGCGCTGTTCGCCCTAACCTTCCTGGCGTTTCTGCCGAACACAAAGTCAAAGAACGACGTGGACGACTTCATTCTCGATTCGGACCCCGCGGTCGCCTTTTACAAGAACCATAAGAAAGCCTTCCCAAAAAACGAATTCGTCGTCATCGCCTATCGAGCCGAAGACCTGTTTACCCCCCGCCGTCTTCAGGACTTGAAGGAAATCACGGACTCCCTGCTGAACCTCGATGATGTCAAAGACGTCACCAGCCTCGCCAACGCCACGGACCTGCGGGGAACGGAGGACGCCTTCCAGGCCGAGCCCTTCCTGCAAACGATCCCTTCCGACCCCAAAACCCTGGAAACGCTTCGCGCCCGGGCCCTGGCGAACCCCCTCTATCGGAAAAGTCTCATCTCCAAGGACGGGCAGACGACGGCCATCATCGTCTACGTTCGCGCTCATTACGCGGGAGACGGGGAGGAAGCCACCCCCAGCTCCACGGCGCGAAAACGGTTGATGGAGGAGATGGATAAAGTTTTGGATCCTTACCGGAAATCGGGTTACCGGTTTTCCCTGGCGGGGTGGCCTTCCACCAATTATTTCCTATCCCAATACATGATGGTCGACATGAAAACCTTCATGCCTCTCAGCGTGGGCATGACCCTCTTGACCGTTTTTTTTCTTTTCCGAAACAGCCGCCTCCTGCTCTTGGCTGGGGTCGGGATCCTCCTGACTCTTTTGGCGACGCTCGGTTTGGCCGGGATGACCGGGGTTCCGATCAACAACGCGTCCGTGGCCGTCATTCCGCTGGTGGTCTCCTTGGCGCTTTCGGACCTGGTGCACCTTTTTTCCCATTTGGACCGATCCCTTTTGAAAGAAACGCCGGACGCGCCCGGTGCCCTGGGACGGGTGCTGGAAAATGTTTTGTTCCCCTGCCTTTTGACCAGCGTGAACACCGCCGTGGGCTTTTTCTCTTTCACCTTCAACAGCATCCCGGCCATTCGGAGTTTCGGGTGGCTGGCTTCGGCGGGAATGATTTTTGAATTCATCTTCACCTTCGGGCTGGTGGCACCCCTTCTGGTCTACCTCCGTCCCGAAAGCGTCTATCGGGACCCCGACGTACATTCCAAGCGGGAAATCCCTCGGCTCATCCGCTGGATCCACCGGACGGTGACGAAACGCCCGACCTGGGCCGTTTCCCTTTGCCTCCTGACGTTGCTCTGGGGGGGATGGCAGATGAGGAAGGTTCGGGTCGAAACGAACCTGGTGGAGTTCTTCCGCTCGTCCTCTCCCGTGCGCCAGGACATTGATTTCGTTCGGAAAAATTTGGCCGGGACGGAACCCATCGACGTTTCTTTTCAGGCGGGCCAACGGGACGCCTTCAAAGAACCGACCCGCCTGGCGGTCATCGAAGAGGTCGAAAAGGAGATCCGCGCGCTTCCACGAATCGACACGGTGATCGGGATCAACGAATTTTTTAAGGAAATGAACAAAGCCTTTCACGCCGAAGACCCTGCCCACTACCGGCTTCCGGAACGGCGGCGGCTCCTGGAGCAATACCTGCTTCTCTATGGAGCGGACGATTTGGAGGACTACGTGACTCCGGCGTATGATCGCACCCGGTTGGTGATCCGCGCCCACTGCCCGGGGTCCCAAGACGCCGAGAATTTGATCGGGCAAATCCAGCGGATCCTCGACGCCCACCCCATGGACGGGGTCACCGCCCGGATCACGGGCCTCATCGATCTTACGGTTAAAACCATGCGGGTCATGGTGAACGACCAGGTGTCCAACATCAGCCAAACGGTGGTCGTTATTTTTCTCCTGATGGCCCTGGTCCTGCGGTCCTGGGGGTTGGCCCTGCTCTTTTTACTGCCGAACCTCTTTCCCATTGCCGTCAATTTCGGGATCATGGGCGCCTCGGGCATTCCCCTGGACACGGGCACGTCCTTGATCGCGGCCTCCGCCTTCGGGATTATCGTTGACGACACCGTGCATTTCTTCGTGGCCTTCAAAGACGCGAGACGGCGCGGGATGACCGTGAGGAAAGCCTTGGAAGAAGTCTCTTACGAAAAGGGAGAAACGTCCTTCTCCTCTTTCTTCATCATCGGGATCGCCTTCAGTGTTCTCATGCTGTCCCATTTCCGTCCGATATTCTTTTTCGGAGCGCTGAACGTCCTCATCCTGATCATCGGCATGGCGGGAGACCAGGTCTTTTTGAAATCCATCCTGGCCCTTTGGGCCCGTTGGGAAGAGAGACCCCGAAGGACCTGATTTTGTTGGGCTTCTAGAGAAGGGCTGTGATGTGGCGTTACCCATTCATGGGGTTTGCCTCGGGATAGAAGAAGGGCGCCCGATAAATCGGGCAACGACCCTTAAATCCCCTTATCCCAATCGCCTTGGGGTCAGGCGGGAACGGAGGAGGGTTTTTTGACGGGAACGGAAGCGCCGGATTTGTAGAGTTCTTGGAGGGACCGGACTTCCCAGCGGCGTTCCCGGGACTCTTGGAGCCCTTCCACCACGGCGCGGGCCGAGGCGTAAGTGGTGACGATGGGGACGTTGGAGAGGAGCGCCGTCCGCCGAATGTGGAACCCGTCGGAACGGGAGCGGTGGCCCTCGGGAGTGTTCACCACCAGAACCACCTCCCGGTTTTTGATGACGTCCAAAACGTTGGGCCGCCCTTCGGCGATTTTCTTGACCGACTCCATTTCCAGGCCGTTCTCTTTTAGGTATTCGTAAGTACCCTGGGTTCCCATCAAACCGTAACCCATCTTCTGGAAAGCGCTGACGATCGGGAGCGCCTGGGCCCGGTCCCGTTCCCGCAGGCTGAACAAGATGGTCCCTTTTTTCGGCAGGGCGCCGCCCGCCGCCGCCTGGGATTTTCCGAAAGCGGTCCCAAAATCCACGTCGATCCCCATGACCTCGCCGGTGGAGCGCATCTCGGGCCCCAAGACCACGTCCACTTCCGGAAAGCGCAACCAGGGGAAAACCACCTCTTTGACCGAGAACCAAGGCTTCTTTTGATCGATGACTTTTTTCCAGGGGGCCAAAACATCCTTCAAAGGTTTCCCCACCATCACCATGGCGGCCAATTTGGCGATGGGCACGCCCGTGGCTTTGGAGACGAAGGGAACCGTGCGGCTGGCCCGGGGATTGGCTTCCAGCACGTAAACGGTTCCGTTCTGGACGGCGAATTGAATGTTGATCAACCCCTTCACCTTGAGCGCCAGCGCCATTTGGGTCGTGTAGCGGGAGAGCGCTTCCAACACCTTCGGTTCGAGGCTATAGGGCGGAAGGACACAGGCCGAATCGCCGGAGTGGATGCCGGCCTCCTCGATGTGTTCCATGATGCCGGCGATGTAGACCTCTTTCCCATCGCACACCGCGTCCACGTCCACTTCCTTGGCATCCTCCAGAAATCGGTCCAACAGAATGGGGAGGCCGGCGCCGCCTTCCAAGGTCCGCTTCATGTAGACGGCCAATTGGGCGTCGTCAAAAACCACTTCCATGGCCCGCCCGCCCAAGACATAAGAGGGACGAACCATGACGGGGTAACCCACCCGACGGGCGGCCTCTTCCGCCTCCTTCAGGTTGCGGGCGGTGCCGTGGGCAGGGTGCGGGATCTTCAACTTTTTTAAAAGGTCGCCGAAGCGTTGCCGGTCCTCGGCCATGTCGATGGAATCCGCCGAGGTGCCCAAAATTTTCACGCCCGCCTTGAGGAGCGGTTTCGCCAGGTTGAGCGGTGTCTGGCCGCCGAACTGGGGGATCACGCCTTTGGCTTTGGTGCGCTCCACCACGTTCACCACGTCTTCCAAGGTCAGCGGCTCAAAGAAAAGCTGGTCGGAGGTGTCGTAATCGGTGGAAACGGTTTCCGGGTTGCAGTTCACCATGATGGCTTCGCCGCCGCATTCCCGGATGGCCATGGCCGCGTGCACGCAACAATAATCGAATTCGATGCCCTGCCCGATCCGGTTGGGACCGCCGCCCAGAACGATCACGCGGTCTTTCTTGGAAAGCGGGAGAGATTCGTCCTCTTCTTCGTACGTGGAATAGAAATAAGGGGTCTCCGCCGGAAACTCTGCCGCGCAGGTGTCCACCTTCTTAAACGTCACGGGCACGTTCTTTTTCCGCATCTTGGCGACGGCGGCGGAGGTGAGCCCCGTGAGATACGAGATCTGTTTGTCGGAAAAACCGTCGCGCTTGGCCCGGCGGAGCAGGTCGATGGAGAGACTTTTTCCCGCCGCACGGATTTCTTTTTCCAGCTCCCAAATCATGGAGATCTGGTGTACGAACCAAGGATCGATGGCCGACAACCCGCAAATATCCTGAACGGACAGGCCCAACTGCAAAGCGTATTTGATATTGAAGATCCGGTCGCAGTTCGGCACCCGGAGCTTGTGTTCCACTTCCTCCAGGAGCTTCACTCGTTCGGGGTTTTCCCCGCCCGCCGCTAGGCGTTGAACGGCCTCATCCACCTTGGGGACGATGGATTTCCCGTCCGCGCCGAGTCCCGCGCGGCCGATTTCGAGCCCGCGAAGGGCCTTTTGGAGGGATTCCCGGAACGTGCTTCCGATGGCCATGACCTCGCCCACGGATTTCATGCTGGTGTTCAAAGTCTGGTCCGCTTCGGTGAACTTCTCGAAGGCGAAACGGGGGATTTTGGTGACCACGTAGTCGATCACCGGTTCAAAACAGGCGGGGGTTTTTTTCGTGATGTCGTTGGGGATCTCGTCCAACCGGTACCCGACCGCCAGGAGCGCCGCCATTTTCGCGATGGGAAACCCCGTGGCTTTGGAGGCCAAAGCGGAGGAACGGGAAACCCGGGGGTTCATTTCGATGATCACCGTGCGGCCCGACTTGGGATCCACCGCGAACTGAACGTTGGACCCTCCCGTCTCGACGCCGATGGCGCGGATGCAAGCGAAGGACTGGTCCCGCAGGATTTGATAGTCCGGGTCCGAGAGGGTCTGCGCGGGGGCCACGGTGATGGAGTCTCCGGTGTGGACCCCCATGGGGTCCAGGTTTTCGATGGAACAGATCACCACGCACTGGTCGGCTTTGTCCCGCATGACTTCCAGCTCGAATTCTTTCCAGCCGATAACGCTTTGCTCCAGCAAAATTTCGTGGATGGGGCTGGCGTCCAGACCGCGGCGGGCGGCGGCCAGAAAATCTTCCCGGGTGTAGACGATGGCGGAACCGATGCCGCCCAAGGTAAACGACGCGCGGATGATCAAGGGAAACCCGATATCGGCGGCGATTCGCTCCGCCTGGTCCAGGTTTCGCGCCACCCCGCTTTTCGGAACATCCAGGCCGATGCCCATCATGGTTTTCTTGAACAATTCCCGGTCTTCGGCCCGTTTGATCGCCTCCACTTTGGCGCCGATCAGCTCGACCCCGTAACGGGCCAGGCTTCCCCTCTCGTGGAGCTCCACGGCGAGATTCAGGGCGGTTTGGCCTCCCAAGGTGGGTAAAATGACCTGGGGCTTTTCCTTTTCAATGATGCGCTCCACCATGGACGGGATCAAGGGCTCGATGTAGGTGGCGTGGGCGAATTCCGGATCCGTCATGATGGTGGCGGGGTTGGAATTGATGAGAACCACGCGGTAACCCTCTTTCTTCAGGGCTTTCACCGCCTGGGCTCCGGAATAGTCAAATTCACAGGCTTGCCCGATCACGATGGGGCCGGACCCCAGGATCAGGATGGTTTCAATGTCGGTTCGTTTCGGCATAGTTAGGATTTCCCCTTCCAAAAATAGGACACGGACAACCGGTGCCGGTCCGTTATTTCGTTCACCAGCTGGACGGCGTAATCCAGACGCCAAGATTGGATCCAGAACCCGACTCCGCCGGAAAGGCCCTCGCCTTCGGCGCCGACTTTCCCCCCGAGACGAAAAATAGCCTTGTGGGCGTAATCCCATTCGAATCCCAAATTCCCAGAGACGGCTCCCCAGCGGTCCGAAACGGCGTCCGCCCCGACCCAGATGGAAGAACCGGCCGAACTTTCTTCGGCGTACCAGGTTTTCGCCATGGGGACGGAGGCGTCTTCTCCTCCGGGAGAAAAGGTGTAGGACAGCCCCCCGATAAAACAACGGCAGGGGATCCCCGGTGGACCGATACGCGAGGTCGGCGCCGAGGTTCTGCACCGCGGCGCCCAGGCGCAGTCCCGGGAGCGGAAGATCCATGAGAACTCCCGCGTCCCCGGCCACGGCCGTGGCGCTGTAATCCTCAACCAGTTTCGATTGGAGACCCTTCACCGTCCCGCCCACCCGAAACCAGGGAGACAGAACGAGGCCCCCCGACAACGTTCCCACCAGGTCTTGCTGGGCCCGCGCCGTCGTCGGCGTGCCCACCGTTGGCACGAGATCGATGGTTCCAGCGTCTAAAAAGACCAAAGAAGCGCTCCAACCGGCCCGGGGTCCGCCTCGGCCAAAGGCCACCAGCCCGGTGCGGACATCCCCAGGGGCCGCTTCGAACTGCGTTTCAAATTGAGCGCCCTCCATGGCGGTTAGCACGGCGGGGTTGAAAGCAACACCGCTCAGATCCCCCGTCAAACTTGATCCCGCTTCACCCAGGGCCGCGGCCCGGGCGTCTATGGTTTCCAGGAGGGTGGTTCCCCCGGTGCGCGGATCCAGCGCCCAGGCGACGGAGAACGAGGAAAGCGCGAGGAGCGCCGCCCCGCCGATGAAACAACGGCGCTGAAAAAAGGTCATTTGACCACCGCGACTTTACCGGTGGCTTTAATTTGGTCGCCCGAGAAACGGGTCAGGTAAATGCCGCTCGCCACTACGTCCCCCGAATCGTCGCGACCGTCCCAGGTGACCGTATGAATTCCCCCCGTTTCGTCCTGGTCCACCAGGGTTTTCACGGGGTTTCCCCGCAAGCCGTACACTTTCAGCAGGGTCGCGCCGGGGAGAATAGAGTATCGAAAAGTAACGAATTCTCCCTGGGTCGGATCGATCAGGTTCCCGATGGCGGAAAAACTCACCTGCCCGCCCTGGAAATTCTGGTTCGGGGCGCCGGGGTCCCGCAGGACGATTTGACGCTTGGCCGGTTGGAAAGCGTAACCGGATTTGGAGGGAGTGACATCATAAGTCCCTTCAAAAGCTCGTTGAACGAATAGGCCCCGGCCGCGTCCGAAACCACCGAAGAAGACAGGACCGGCCCCGACAGGGAGAGGCTCGCCCCCGAAAGGGCGGCGGGGGTAAAATCAAACAGAGACCCGGTGATGGACAGATGGCGATCCGCCTCCGTGGCAAACCGCACGTCGGCGGAACCGACCTGGTAGTATCCGGTCACGATGTGCCCCAACGGGTTCAGCGCGACGCTCACGCCCACCCCCACCGGGTCGGTGGAAACCGCCAGGGTGGTCAGCCCGGGCGTCGCCGTCCCATCGAAGCGAAGGAGCCTCAAATCGGTCTTCCCCGGCGACGCAACGATGGCCGCATGGTTTTGGCTATCCACGGCGATGTCGGAAAATACCGGGGCCTGGGTCGAGACAAACAAATCCAAGGGGTTGGTGAAGGGGGTGCCGGACAGAGGGTCCCCCGTGCTGTTGAAGACCGCGTAATGGGTTATTTTTCCGCTGGGCGGGGTGGTACTGCTGGTGAAAACGGCGTGGGCGTTGCCCAAGGCATCGACCGCCAAGGCCACCCCGTCATCGATGGGGAGGTTCTCGTCCCCATAGAGGACGCTCCTGAACCCTGGCCCCTGGCGGTCGGCGATCCCCACGGTCCAGCCGGAGGTGGCGGTGGAGGACACGAAGAGGATGCGCGGCGCGTTCGCGGACGTCAGGGCCAGGTCCACCGGGCCGGCGAAGGAACTGGCTAAAACGGTGTAGGTGCTCCACGTTGTGGAATATTCCGCGTAAACCGTTGAACTGCTGGGGCTGTAGGTGTAGGCCACCCGGGGTTTGTTGTCCGTTCCCACCGCGATCGACACATAGGGCGGGGTCCCGACGAAATCCTCCACCGAGTCCGTCACCCAGTAGGCGCCGTTTAACCGGGCGTGCCGGACCCCGGAACTGGGGTTGATCTCGTAAAAAACCACGTGGGGAACCAGCCCGTTTTCGAGGGCCAGAGCGTTTTGGGGCGCGACCTGCACCCCCGTTTCCGAGACCGTCGACACCGCCCAGACGTTCGTCCCGTTCTGGAGGAAAGCGTAATTGAGGACCTGTAGCGCGGGATCGTAAAAGCACATGTGAATGTTGTTCCGCGCATCAATGGCGATGCCGGTTTGCATGGCGTTCGTGGTGGAGATCCCGACCACAGGCGACACCGAATCGGAGGTGACCGCGGCGCGGAGAGAGACCCCGGCGGCGAGGAGCGCCGCGATCCCAAAGATTTTTTTCAAGCGCCACCCACTTTCATCAAATCCAAGAACCGATCGAACAAATAATGCGCGTCGTGGGGGCCCGGGCAAGCCTCGGGATGGTACTGGACGGAAAATAGGGGCAAGTGTTTGTGCCGCAAGCCCTCCAGCGTTTGGTCGTTTAAATTGACGTGGGTGAGTTCCACGGGCTTTCCCGCCAAAGAATCGATGTCCACCGCGAACCCGTGGTTCTGGGTGGTCACTTCCACCTTGCCCGTGGTCAAATCCTTCACGGGATGGTTGGCCCCGCGGTGGCCGAATTTCAGCTTGTAGGTTTTGCCGCCCAGGGCCAGACCCAACAACTGGTGGCCCAGGCAAATGCCAAAGATAGGAATGGGCGTGGACGTGTTTTCGTTGTGGCTCACGAGACGCCGCAGGGTGTTGATGGCGTAGGTGACCGCCGCCGGGTCCCCCGGGCCGTTGGAAAGCATGATCCCGTCTGGTTTGAACGCCATCACTTCCTCGAAGGAAGTTTTGGCCGGGAACACCGTGACGTCGCATCCTCCGGCGGCCAGGGAGTTCATGATGTTGAATTTGGCGCCGAAATCCAGCAGGGCCACCCGTTTCCCCTCTCCCGCGCGGGAGAGCGGGTGCGCCGAGGGGACGGCGGAGAGTTGGGTTTTGTTCCAGGCATAGGGAGCGGCGCAGGTGACTTCTTTCACCAAATCCGAGCCCGCCATTTTGGCCTGGGCCTTCGCCCGGTCCACCAGCACTTTCGGCTTCACGTTCGCGCTGGAAATAATTCCCTGGCAAACCCCCACGTCCCGCAAATGGCGGACCAACGCCCGGGTGTCGATCCCCTCGATGCCGACGACGCCGTTTTCCTTCATATAGGTCCCGATCGTCGCCACGGGTTTCCAATGGCTGGCCACGGGACTGAACTCCCGGGCCACGTATCCCGCCACGTGGGGCTTTTTCGATTCGCTGAAATCCGGCGACGTGCCGTAATTGCCGATATGGGGATAGGTCATCACCACGATCTGGCGTTGGTAGGAGGGGTCGGTGAGGATCTCCTGATAGCCCGTGAGGGCGGTACAGAAAACCACTTCCCCCGCGGTCTCGCCGGGGGCGCCGAAAGCCCGCCCCTCAAAAACCCGGCCCGTTTCCAGCGCGAGGACCGCCTTCAAGACGCCCATCGGAATCTCTTGTCCATCACGATCGTTTCCTCCCGGCTCCGCCCCATGGAGATCAAGGTCATGGGAACACCCACTTCCCGCTCCAGGAATTTGACATACTCCCGCGCGGCTTTCGGAAGCTTTTGTATTCCGTGATGCCTTTCACGGGGCCCGAAAAACCCGGCAGGTCCTTATACACCGGCACGGCCTCGGCCTGGGCCCGTCGCGACGCAGGGAAATCCTTCACGATTTTTCCGTCCACCTTGTACGCCACGCACACCCGGATGGGGTCCACCCCTTCCAACACATCCAGTTTGGTTAAAGACAGGCGGGTCATCCCGTTGATCCGGACCGAGTGGCGGACCACCACGGCGTCGAACCAACCGCACCGGCGGGGTCGTCCCGTGGTGGCGCCGAACTCTTGGCCCCGCTCCCGCAAGGCGTTGCCGAAGGCATCCTTCAGTTCCGTCGGAAAAGGGCCGTCGCCCACGCGGGTGGTGTAGGCTTTGACCACCCCCAACACTTCGTCGATGGCGGCCGGACCCACGCCCGACCCCACGCAAGCCGCCCCCGCGATAGGGTTGGAAGACGTGACGAAGGGATAGGTGCCGAAGTCCACGTCCAACAACGTCCCCTGGGCTCCTTCGAACAACAGGTTTTTGCCCGCCGCCAACGCCGATTGAAGCAGGGCGGGGGTGTCGGCCATGAGCGGAGCGAAAAAACGGCGAAGGGCGTCGTAGTCTTTAAAGGTCTCCGCGCGCAATTTCCGAAGGGTGACGAGGCTGGTGAGGAGCGGGGCCTTGGCCTGGAGGTTCTGTTCCACCAACGCGCGGAACGCTCGGGGGTCCATGTAGTCCGCCAACCGGATGCCCACCCGGCCCACTTTGTCGGAGTAGGCGGGGCCGATGCCGCGCTTCGTGGTGCCGATTTTTCCCTGGCCGGACTCCCGGAGCGCGTCCAGGTAGCGGTGGTAGGGCAGGATCAAGTGGGCCCAGGCGCTGATGAACAACCGACCTTTCACCCGGATCTTCCGGGACTCCAGAAACCGCGCTTCCTCCCGCAGGGCCCAGGGGTCCATGACCACGCCGTTGGCGATCACGCACCGCTTGCCGGGCTGAAGAATGCCGGAGGGAATCTGGTGGAGAACGAAATGTTTTCCGTCGAAGACGACGGTGTGGCCGGCGTTGTTGCCGCCCTGATAACGGACGATGAGGTCCGCCTTTTTCCCCAAGAGATGGACGATTTTCCCTTTCCCCTCATCGCCCCATTGGGCCCCGACGACAATTAAAGTGGACATGGCCTTTTCCTTTTCACTCGTTTGGAGCCGTTCGAAGACGGATCCGATTTTTTTTGAACCCCGCGCCTCAACGACGACCCGGATCCGGAAAGACAGAAGAACCGCCTGTTAAGTATACCAAGGCATTGAACGGTCCGCAGGAGGGGGGGGAGCTCCGAAGCGCCCTTGCAAGCGCCGCCCTCCGCTGTCCAGAGGGCGCCGGGCCCGTTCAAATGACACGCTGGTATTCCTCCACTTTTTTCTTCCAGACCAGGACGCCGCAGAAACGGTCGCCTTCCGGGCAAAAGGGGCGGGTGGCGGAAACCGATCGGAGCTGGCAGGGAGGCCCGAGGTGGCGGGCCACCCGGGGGGCCACGGCCTGGACCTGGAGGACCTCTTCCTGGCTGGTCTTCCAGATTTCCTCCTGGGCCGTGTAGCAGAGGCGTTTGGTCCATTTATGGTGGAAGTTCATCAGGTCGCCAGATTCCTCGAAACGGATGCTGACGGCGTTCGGTAAAAGATAAAGCGCGAACTCTTCGGGCACCCCCAGGTTCATCAAGCGGGAAATCCGGGCCCAGAGGTCGGCCATGGTCGCGTCGTAAAATTCTTTCGCAGCCTGGCTTTGCCGGACGAGGACCGGCGTGATGTAGTCCGGCCGGTCTGAAACAAAGTGGCCGGAGAGGATCGGGCGGGACGCCGGGGTCATGCGATGGCGCTGGTCCTGGCTGTCCGCCGTGTGGGAAATCTTTTTGGCGAAAGTGAAATGCATGTGGTTCATGGCGCGGCAAAGCTTAGAGTGCGTGGCGAGGTTCAACGCTTCGCCCAGGAGACGGTTTCGGGCGGGGTTCAGCACCCGATCGATGGCGTCGTCGTCCGTCATGGCGGATTTAGGAACGCCCAAAACGGAACGGACCGCCTGGGCCAACACCTCTTCGCCGTGGACCTTATAATCCACCAGACAGGAACTCCGGCGGTTCAAGCGAGCGTCGAATTCTTCCAGGAAGGCGCGGGCCGGGCGGGCGGATTTTTCATGAAATTCCCGGTGGGCCCGATGTTCCGGCGTGTCTTCTAAGGGGAGAGGATCCTCCATCCGTTGAACGAAAAGCGGGTCCAGGGCGCCCACCGCCTCGATCATTTTTCCCACCACCAGGCGCTGTTCCCAGGGCGTGTCGTAACTGTTGGCCAGCCGGTGATAGCGATGGAGGGTCAACCCGCTCACGGTGTGGTAGAGGTGAGCGTGGGTGGCCACCGGGAGAACGTAGCGAGCCACCTCCTGGGATTTCCGCTGGACGAACTTGGCCCAGGGCTTTTGGTCCGGGTCCCTGAGAGGGAAAAGCTTCTTATACTCCGCCCGGACCGCGGGAGCCAGAAGATCGGTCAACCGGCGATAGGCCTCCATCAGGCCCCCCGCCGTTTCTTGGTACAGCGCCAGAGCGGGGCCCTGAAGCGGCGGCACCGTCAAGCGGTCCGGCCCCACGGTCACATACCGCTGGCTCACCTGCTCGCTGTTGTAAAAAGGATGGCTGTGAAGGAAAGACCAGATGAATTGGCGGGAAACGTTTTCCAAGACGAACTGAAAACTGGAATGTTGGAGCGTGGTGTGGTGGCCGGCCCGGTAAATGCTTTCGGCGATGGCGTCCCGCTGAATTCTCGATTTCTCGTCCCGATCCACATCCTCCGATAGGACCACAGAGGAAGAATAGCAGGTGCGCGCCGTCGCGACCGCGTTGTTGTAGGGATCTTTGAAGGCGTTGACGAGCCGAACTCGCGGTTCCGGGGAAATCATTCGCCTCCCTTTCGTTGGCGGGCCTGAGGAGGGCATGGCGGCTTCAGGAGCCGCTGTGAGGGTCCTCGATTCATGGGGCATGGCAGTTCTGGAGGTGGGCGGCTGAAAATGACCGGAAAGCCTTAGCCCGTGGAAGATTTTATTATATAGAGGAAGAAGCGTCAATTTTTTCCGCGATCCCACCCGAAAAACCCGAACGTTCCCTCCCCTTCCCGGGGGGACGGGGAGGGAGGGGTCTGAAGTTCTGAATCGTCCTTCCCCCCCCCTCCATTCGGCCACGCCGGCTTTTTCGGGGGATTTCTATTGACACCCGCGGACCATTACGCTAAAATGAAGCCCTAATTTTACGAGGAGAATCCAATGGTTCGTATACGCATGCAGCGGGTGGGACGCCCGAAAACGCCCCATTTTCGTATCGTGGCGATTGATATCCGGAAGGCGCGCGACGCCGCCAGCCTGGAGATCTTGGGCCACTACCACCCCAAAGAAAAAACCAATAAAATCACGGTCAACGCCGAGCGCCTCAAGTATTGGCTAGGCCAAGGCGCCCAGGCTTCCGACACCCTTCGCACCGTATTGAAGACCGCGGGCGCTTGGGTGGTTTCCAAAAACTAGGCTTTTCTCAGTGCCTTCCCCGGTCGAACTGGTCGCCTCCATCGTTAAGAATCTCGTGGACCGGCCGGAAAATGTCGAATCCCGGTGGTTGGAGGCGGAACGGACGGTGGAGTTGAACGTCTTGCCCGGTGACCGAGGCAAGGTGATCGGCCGCCGCGGAAAAACCATCGATTCTCTCCGGATCCTGGCGAGCGCGGTCTTCGCCAACCCCGGGGAACGGATCGACGTTAAACTGCGCGAAGAATAGGGCGCCCCGGTGGCGCTCCGCGTGGACGTTTTGACTTTGTTCCCTCGAATGTTCGAGGGAGCCTTCGGCGAAAGCCTGTTGGGGAGAGCGCGCGAGCGGGGAGTGGTGGACCTGAGGGTTCTCAATATTCGCGATTTCTCCCAGGACAAGCACCACAGCGTGGACGACCGGCCCTACGGCGGCGGACCGGGAATGGTTTTGAAACCGGACCCGCTCTTCGGCGCCCTGAAAGCGGCCGGGGCAGGGACGCCGAGAAAAGGCCCCGGATCCCGGAAAGGTTCGCGGCGGCCCACGGTGATATATCTTTCGCCCCAGGGGCGGCCCTTGACCCAAGCCCTGGCCGATGAATTGGCCCGGAAGAAACACCTGGTCTTGATCGCGGGGCACTACGAGGGCATCGACGAACGAATTTTTGATTGGGTGGACCAGGAAGTGTCCATCGGCGACGTGGTGTTGACGGGCGGTGAGATCCCCGCCATGGCCCTCGTGGATGCGGTGGTGCGAAAGGTTCCGGGCGTGGTGAAAGAAGCGGCCTCTTTGGAATGGGACTCTTTTGCGCCGGGGTGGGAAGGACGGCTGGACTGTCCCCATTATACCCGCCCTGCCGAATGGCGCGGGCGCGCGGTTCCGGAAACGCTGATGGGCGGCGACCATGGCGCCATTGAAGCCTGGCGCCGAGCGGCGTCCCGGAAAGCAACGGACCAGAAACGACCTGATTTGATTCAAACATCGACGACCCGAAAAAAGCGGGCCAACGTTAAAAAGTGAGCGTGTCATGAAAGCGATGATCGACAAAGTTGAAAGCGCCTTTTTGAAAAAGAACCCCGGAGAGTTTCGTCCCGGGGATGTGGTTCGCGTGGACGTGGAAATCATTGAAGGCGATTCCCGCCGCGTGCAGACCTTCGAGGGCGTCGTGATCCGGAAACGCGGCCACGGCATCGCCGCCACCTTCACCGTTCGAAAAATTTCTTTCGGCGTGGGCGTGGAACGGACGTTCCCCCTCCACAGCCCCCGCATTCAGGGCATCAAGGTCATGCGTTCCGGAAAAGTGCGACGGTCGAAGCTCTATTACCTCCGCGACCTCTCCGGCAAAGCCGCCCGGATCGAAGAGGTCACTCCCAGCGCCGTGGCCGCCAAACCGGCTCCCGTGGCGGCAGAACCGGCCGTCGCCCCTTCTCGATAGCCCAAAAGATTGATATCATCCGGCCATGCCGGAAGCCCTTTTCGCCTACGATAAGAAGTGGCGCGAAAAGGGCTTTTTTCTTTTGGCGGGCGTGGACGAAGCCGGCCGCGGCCCCTGGGCGGGCCCCGTGGCGGCCGCCGCCGTGGTCCTCCGACCGGACACCCTCTGGCCGGAACTGAACGACAGCAAAAAACTTTCCCCCGCCGTCCGCGAATCTCTTTTCGAAAAAATTCTTCAGGAAGCGCTCTTTTCCGCTGTCCGCCTGGTTCCTTCGGACATCATTGACGAAAAAAATATCCTCCAGGCCACTTTCCTGGCCATGGCCCAGGCCGTTCGGGCCTTGGGAGTGGAACCCGCCCTGGTCCTGGTGGACGGGAACCACCGAATCCCCCACTTGCCCGCGCGCACCCAGGAAACGGTGGTCGGCGGCGACGGAAAAAGCGCTTCCATTGCCGCCGCCAGCGTCCTGGCCAAAGTCACCCGGGACCGTTGGATGGCCGAGGCCCACAAACAATTTCCCCAATACAATTTTGCCGGCAACAAAGGATACGGAACCCCAGACCACATTGAAGCGCTACGCCGTTACGGCCCGTCGCCTTTGCACCGCAAAAGCTTTGCCCCGATCCGGAAAGCTCTCGCCCCTGAACTGCCCTTCGAACCCGTTGCTTAAATTTCTCCGACCGCTGTTCCCCGCCAAAAAAGACACGCATCTTTCTCCCACCCAGACCCAGGGCCAGGAAGCCGAGACCTTGGCCCTGCATTGGCTCGAGCCGAAAGGCTATCGCCTCTTGGCCGCCAATCACCGAACACCGATGGGCGAAGTGGACTTGATCCTGGAACAGAAGGAGACCATCGTCTTCGTGGAAGTGCGGGAACGAAAATCGACTTCTTTCGGAACCCCCGCCGAAACCGTGACAAGAAAAAAACAAGCCCGGATCGCGAAAGCCGCCCTGATGTTCCTCAAAGCGAAAGGCCTCACCCGCCGCCCCCTCCGTTTCGACGTCGTCTCCGTCCAATCCGGCACCATCAGCCACATCGAAAACGCCTTCGCCCCCCCCGGCTACACCTTGTAGTTTCACGCGCCCCCCCTCCTTCCCAAGGAGGGGTCGGAGGTCTGTTTTTTTCATCCACTCCCCCCCCAATAAGCTAAAATATCCCCTCTGGAGATGAAATTTTCTTAGGCGCCTTCAGGGCCGACGTCTCCGTAGGAAGGGTGCGAGAGCGGCTGAATCGGCACGACTGGAAATCGTGTAGGGTCGCAAGATCCTCGAGGGTTCAAATCCCTCCCCTTCCGCCATTTATAATTCAACGAGGGATTTGAAGCCAACTCGCCCGCCGCCTTGACAATGCCGCTAGGCATAGTCCCAGCTTGTAGGATGGGAATGGCGGATAAAGGGCGAGTGGCCGGCCCTGGAGGAGGCTCCGAGAGGAGCCGGGGGAAAGGGAAATCCCTCCCCTTCCGCCATTTTTAAAATGAAAAATTCCTGCGAATCCTGCCTGATGCCGTTCAGCAAAGATCCCGGCCCACGGGAGTCGGAACGCTATTGCAGTTATTGTTTTAAGAACGGAAAATTGTGTTACGAAGGCCATGACCTAAAGGAATTCCAACGCGGTTGCTACGAAGGCATGGTGGCCCACGGGACAAACAAAATCCTGGCCCGTTTTTTCACCTATCTGATCCGCTTCGCCCCCCGCTGGAAATCCAAATAACTCCTCGGGAATTCCCCCTCTCCCTCCAAGTCGGCAATTTCAGCAAGTTCCGACCAACCGACAGAGAACGGGAAATCCGAGGGATCCACGTTCACAACCAATAAACGCGCCTTTCCTGAGCGGTAGCTGAATTCTTTTCAATTCAACAAACCGAATGCTTGAAAACGTCCCCTATTTCGGGGTCCCCCGGTCGAATTTGTTAAAATCTTTCGCGTAAACCCCCGGTGCCGTTGCGCAAGGCTGAGAACGTGTTCACCGTGACCTTAGAATAGCGGTTCTCCCGCCCAGTGCGCGGTGTGTTTTCTTTCTTTTCCCATGCCGTGACGTCGATGCACCGTCACGACCTTGATGAGATCCCCTATCCACACCTCCCCGCTCACGGAGAGGCTCATGGGGGAACCGATTTGATATCCGGGTGAGCCTGACGAGCGCGCCTTCACCGATAAAAACAGCGATACGCGGGTTGGCGAAGGTGTCCGGCCCACCGCGTTTAGCGGCACGGGGATCGATCACCACTTCGTCCGCCTGGATCTCGGGGAACCCTTTTGGTGAGCCGGTGTGTGAGGATGTCTCACCGGTTCTGATCCGTTTTTTAGAACCCATGTCACCGTCGGGGGAAGCCTTCGCCCATGGACGAACCACTGCGGCAAGAAGTACGTTTCATCACCACACGACTGGGCCACATGATCCGGGAACAGTCGGGAGAGATCACGTACGGCCACGTCGAACAGCTCCGGCACTATGCGAAGGCCGTCCGCGCGAAACGCGATCGCGGAAGCATTCGTGCCAAGCGACGGCTGGTGGCCGGACTCACGGCGCGCGAGGCGTACAATGTGGCCCACGCCTTCAGTCTGTTTTTTCAACTGACCAACCTCTGTGAAGAACGCGCGCGCGTCCGGCATCTCCAAAACAATCCCGCGCCCGCGCAGTCGTTGCGCCGCTTGTTCCGGGAGCTCAAAGAGGCCGGGGTCCAAGAGGCAAAGCTCCAGAGTGTCCTGGACGCCCTGGAAGTACAGCCGGTCTTGACGGCGCATCCCACCGAGGCCAAACGCCGCACGATCCTCCATCACATTCTCCGGCTTGGGGCCCAGTTCGACCGACCCGACGAAATTCTCGAAGCCCTTTGGCAGACCGACGAAGTTCGCGAGCGCCAGGTCGGGCCCCTCAACGAAGTGGACAACGCGTTGTTCCTTTTTGAGCGCACCATCGTACCGGCGTTGGCTCATTTCTACAGGACATTTGCGGCCGAGTTGCACGCGGCATACCCCACCGTGAAACAACCGCGGTCGTTCCTCACGTTCGCCAGTTGGATCGGCGCCGACCGCGATGGACATCCATTTGTCACGCCGGAGATCACGTTGGCTACCATTGAAACCCAGCATGGCCGTCTGACCGCGTTTTACCAGCGAGAATGCGACGCGCTCATCAGCGAGTTGACGCATGCCGGCCGTCGTCAGAAAGCGCCCACAAAAGGTCCCTTTCAACCCCGTGAAACCTATCGCCGACAACTCGTCGCCATAAAGCAAAAACTGGACGGCACGTACCGGCACCCCAACGGCTTTGTGCGTGACCTCGAAGTCCTCCAGTCCGGCCTACGCCGCCAAGGCGCCCATCGCGCCGCTCAGGGTCACCTCGCCGACTTGATCACGCAAGCCAAGGCCTGCGGTTTTCATTTGGCGCAACTCGATGTCCGCGACCACAGCCGGCAAGCGCCGGCGGAACTTTCGAAACAACTCCGAACCATCCGCGCCATCCAGCGCGCCCACGGCGAAATCGCCGCCCACCATTTCATTCTCAGCATGACGCACACCCCGTCCGACCTGACCGGCCTACTGGCGCTGGCACGGCGGGCAAAGGCGCGCGTGGACATCGTGCCGTTGTTCGAGACGATCGAAGATCTCGATCATGCGCCCCAGATCATGGACGCCGTCTGGCGTGATGACGATTACCGAAAACACTTGAGGCGACGGGGCCATCTCCAGGAAATCATGCTTGGGTACTCCGACTCCAACAAGGACGGCGGGTATCTGGCGGCGAATTGGTTTCTTTACCGCGCCCAGCAAAGACTGGCCGAACGGGCCGATGCGCATGGCGTGAAACTTCGGTTCTTCCACGGCAAAGGCGGTTCGATTGATCGCGGCGGCGGAATGAGTTATCGAAGTTTGCGCGCTCAACCGCACGCCGCGCACAGCGGCCGGATACGCATCACGGAACAGGGAGAGGTCGTCTCGTTCAAGTATTCGAACCCGGTCATCGCTCAACGCAACCTGGAACAATTGACCAGCGCGGTCATCGCCGCGAACTGCCTGCCCGCCTTCGTCCCCGAACCGGGTTGGATCGCCGCGATGGAACAACTCGCGCGCCGTTCATTCGTGTTTTACCAGGACTTGGTCTACCGCACACCGATGTTCTTGACCTATTTTCAGCAGGCCACACCGATCGATCTGATTGAGCACCTCACGTTGGGTTCGCGACCGAGCCGGCGTTCAGGGGGCGGCGATGTCCGGCAATTACGAGCGATTCCGTGGGTGTTCGCGTGGACCCAGAGCAGGCATCTCTTGAGCGCTTGGTACGGGATCGGGCACGCCCTCAAAGGCCACGGCGATTTGGAACAACTCCGGGAAATGTACCGCCGCTGGCCGTTCTTTGCCTCGCTTCTGGACAACGCCGAACTCTCGCTGGCCAAGACCGACCTCTATATCGCGGGCCGGTATGCTTCCCTTGTTCAAGAACCTAGCGTGCGCAAAGCCATCCTCGGCCTCATTGGCGCCGAACACGAGCGCTCGGTGAAAATGGTGTTGAGCGTCAAGCAGAGCACCCGGTTGCTGGCGAACCAACCGGTTTTAGCCGAGTCCATCGCGTTGAGAAATCCGTACATCGATCCATTGAACTATTTGCAGATTCGGTTTCTTCCTCGATGGCGGCGGGACAAAGGAAATGAAAGCCTGCGCCGCTTATTGGCGCTGACGGTCAACGGCATCGCCTTCGGCATGAAGAGCACGGGGTAAACGATGCATCGTTCCGAACTCGCTCCCGCCCTTCGCCCGCTCGCCGAGGTTCCGCTCCCGCGACTGGGGATCCTGGGCGGGGGACAACTGGCCAAGATGACCACGGCGGCCGCGATGCGGCTATCCTTGCCCGATGCGAACCCGACCCTGTATCTGACCTCGGCGTTGGTCATTACGTTTCCCTTCAACGTGACCCTGGGGATTCCAATTTATTACGCCATCGCCAAATGGTGGATGGGAGGAAACTGAGATGCCGAACCATACGATGAAATTGGTGACGATCATTTGTGAGGCTTTGGGGCGTGACGCGGTCACTCGGTTAATACGGGACATCGGCGCCCACGGATACACCCTATTCGAGGTGGAGGGCGCAGGGGCGAAAGGCGAACAGACGGCGGACATTGCGGAATTCGGAAACATCCAACTTCAGGTGATCGTGCCGGCGGCCGCGTGAGAGCGGTTGATGGATCGATTGGGAAAAGAGTTTTTTCCCCATTACGCAGTGGTGGCCTATGAAACCGATGTCCGCGTGCGACGGCCCGGCAAATTCTAACCCGGAAGGTTCCGGCGGTCGCGAGGGCCGGCTCCCCCATGCGGAGCTCTGGACCAAACCTTCATCCGACTGAACATTTCGGCCCAGGGTGGGACCGACCCCTACGACTCCTTATCGGCGACGCGGTTTCACAAGGACCGCGTGGTCTGTTTTTTCACCTGCCTGATCCGCTTCGCCCCCCGCTGGAAATCCAAATAAAACGCCGGAATAAATACCCTCAATTCCTTAACTTGATATCCTGAAAACGTCCCCTAATTACAGGCATCGAGACGCCCGATGGGGTGACATTGGAAACCATTTTGTCATCAACGTTCCTCCCCCTGTACAAAGGCAAAAAACCATCGGAGAGAGGGCCGAGTCGCCCTCAACTCGACTGTTTCCATCGCTTCCACAACCGGCGGATCAGGAAATACTCATTGAACGGACGGTCGTCCGTAATCCTCTCGGCGGGAGTGTCCGAGAGGAGGGCTTCAATGGGGATTTCGCGGGAGAGGAAATTGGCCCAATAGTTCTGGGCGGTGGTGTTCAGGGTCCATTCCAACAAATCCCGTTGGGCCTCAGGAGGCATACGGCGGGTCAATTCGGCGGCGGTCACCGGGGGAATGTTTTCCTGGGAGGCTAAAAAATGACACCCCAACCCTCCGATGGAGCGAAAGGCGCGGACGTGGGGAAATTCCTCGGAAAGGGAACGCGCCACCGCGCACAAAATGGCCTCCTCATCCCGCCGGGGTTCGTAAGGGATCCATTGTTGAAGAATCCCTTTTGGGGAAAGCCGTTGTTTGGCCAAACGATAAAAATCCCTCGAATACAAAAGGCTCGACCCGGCCGCTTCCACGGGCGGAGGAGGGTCCAGGATGAGCACGTCGAACCGCTCCTTGGTCCTTTGGAGGAACCGTTTCCCATCGTCAACGATGATCCGCCCTCGGGGGTTTTTTATCACTCCGGCGGCGTCGTCCCAGAAATAAGGAAGGGCGTCTTTCACGCTGGGAACCAACTCCACCGCCACCGATTCAATTCCCCAACTCAAGGTCGATCGGTGCGTCGTGCCCATGCCCAGACAAATCACCAACCCTTTTTTGGGCGGCGTTTCCTGGAAGGCCACGGGGCGTGGGCCATGAACTTCGTGATCGGGGTCAGGCACGTCATGCCGAACCCGTTGACCCAAAGCTGTTTCTCCCGGCCGGACCCCGTGCAGACCACCGTCGCCGTGTGATCGCGCAGAACCCAACTCGCCGGGGCCGCCATCACCAGCTCATAACTTTGGCTTCGGAACGCGGCGATGGCCAAAAGCGCCGCCAAGGCTCCCCGCGCCCCCCATCGACGCCACGGGCGAACAGAACCCGACACCAGAAAAAAGGCCGCCGCGTAGGGAATCGCCAAGAGAACCCAACTGCCCTTCGCGCCCCAACGCGGCAGGAGAAAGAAACCCGCGGCCAAGGGCCCTAGGATGCAACCGGCGGCATTGACGGCGTAGGCCTGCCCGACTGCCGACGGAGAATCATGAAAATGGCGGTCGATCAGGCGCGGCGTCAAATAGCCCAAAACGCCGCAAAAAGGGGCCAACGAAACGAGGGCGACAGCCACGCAGACCGTTTGAAGATGGTTCGAAACCAAACCGGTCCAGAGCCGAGGGTCGTTCACGAGGATCGGGACGACCCCCGCGATCGCCAGCGCCCCGATCAAGAGCGGCGCGCTCCGGACGTTCCCGTTGGCTCCGTCCCGACGATACCACACGGCGCCGAGAAAAGTCGCGAAGAGGTAGACGAACAGCAGGGAGGAGAACGCATACACCTCGGTCCCCAGGACCGGGGTGAAGTTCTCACCCAAACCATCTCCAGGGCCATGGACGTGAAACCCGTCATGAAAAGGAAGGCAAACACGGAGGCTCGGCCCGAAACGGGCGGGGAAACATCCGGGGGAGGAACCGATGGTTCATTTTCGGTTCCCCGGACGAAACAAACGCCAGCGCGGCGATCAGGAAGTTGAGCGTCCCCGCCACGAAAAGGGCGTGGTGAAAGCCGACCGTTTCAATTAAAACCAAGACGGCGGCGACGCCCGAGAGCGCGCCGACGACGTTGGCGGTGTAGAGAAAACTAAATTTTAAACCCGGGCCGTCTTCCGTTTCATGGAGGAAGGCGAAAACGACAGGAAAGGTCGTCCCCATGGCGAGACACCAAGGCAACAGACTCACGCCGATGGCCAAAATGGCTCCCGCCAAATAAACGGTGGAATTGGACGTGGGCAATCCGCGCAGTTGCTGTTCCCCCCACTGAAGCAAATGGGGCGCCGCGAAAGCCCCGAGGCCGATGACGGCCTCCGCCACGGCGTAAAAGAAAAGAGGCGAACGTCCGGACCGCCGAACCATCGGCCAGATCCACCGCCCTCCCGCCCAGGACCCCAGGGCGAGGCCCAGCATGAAAACCGAAACGACGGCGGACAGGATCGGGGTGGTGACTCCGAAACAGCCCATGGCCATGCGGGACCAAACGATTTGATAAACGAGTCCGCAAAAACCGGAGATAAAGAAAAAGAAAAAAAGTTTCGACCGCGAGGGTGCCGTTGCCATGGAAGTTTTTATTCTACCATCCTAGGAGCTAGCTCCCTCCACTGCAAACCTCTTAAAAAGGGTTTCCGCCACACGAATACCATCCACCGCTGAAGACATGATTCCGCCGGCGTAACCCGCGCCTTCCCCCGCGGGATAAAGACCGCGAAGGTTGGTTTGAAAAGAGTCGTCCCTCCGAATTCGAACGGGGGAGGAACTGCGGGTTTCAACGCCGGTCAACAGAGCGTCGGGGTGGGCGAAATCCTTCAGGCGTCCGGCAAAAATCTTTAAAGCCTCCTTTAAACCGGCGCAGACGAATTCCGGTAGGCAATCCCACAGGTTGGCCGGTGTGACGCCGGGACGGTAGGAGGGCGACACCGAACCTAAACGGGTCGAGGGGCGGCGGGCCATAAAATCTTCCACCCGTTGAACGGGGGCCTTGAACTTGCCGCCGCCCAGCGCAAAGGCCTTGCGTTCCCATTCCCGCTGAAACATCACGCCCGCCAGCGGGTGGTCATTCCCGAAATCCTTGGGGGAAACCCCCACCATCAACGCGCTGTTGCTGTTGGGTTGGTTCCGGGCGTATTCGCTCATGCCGTTGGTCACGACCCCCCCTTCCTCGGAAGCGCCGGGGACCACAACCCCTCCTGGACACATACAGAAGGTGTAGGCGCTATAGCCGTTGGCCCCGTGGTGGGCCATTTTGTAATCGGCGGCCCCCAGCTGGGGGTGTCCCGCCAGGGAGCCGTAAAACGCCCGATCCACCCAAGCCCGAGGATGTTCGATCCGCGCTCCGATGGAAAAAGATTTCGCTTCCATGAAAACTCCGCTTTGGTGCAACATCTCGAAGGTGTCCCGGGCGGCGTTGCCGATGGCCAACACGACAGCATCGCTTTCGATGACATTGGAATGGTTCACCTGCAAACCAGCCAGGCGCCCCTCCCGAACCACCAACCCCGTGACCTTGGTTCCGAACCGGAACTCTCCGCCGCGTTCTTGGATCTCGCTCCGGAATCGTTTCACCACTTCCCGAATTCGGTCGGTTCCCACGTGGGGTTTGGCTTTAAAAAGAATGTCGGAAGGCGCGCCGGCAGCGGCCATTTGTTCCAGGACCCAACGACAGCGAGGATCCGCGATGGACGTGTTCAGTTTTCCGTCGGAGAAAGTGCCGGCGCCGCCTTCTCCGAATTGAATGTTCGATTCGGGGTCAAAAACGCCGCCCGACACCATTTTCCCCACGTCCTCCACGCGGGCTTCCATCGGTTGGCCTCGTTCCAGAAAAAGGGGACGCGCTCCCGCGTGGGCCAGCCAAAGCCCGGCGAACAGTCCGGCGGGGCCCGTGCCGACGATCAGGGGCCGATGGGAATTAGGGCGGAGGACGTGGGGAACGGAATAGAGGACCTCCGCCACGGGGGCCAAATGGGGGCGCTTCTGGGAAAGAACGGCCCCTTCGTCAGGCACCTCCACATCCACGGAATAAACGAAAAATATTTGGCGGGAGTGTCGCGCGTCGACTCCCCGGCGATGAACGCGAAAGGATCCGAAGTCCTTGGGATCGACGGCCAGGGCGGTTCCCGCCGCCCGGCGAAGATCGTCGTCCGAATGACCCACGGGGAGCCGCACCTGCTCCAGACGAAGCATTTAAGGGGCGGCGGCGTGTAAGCCGGCCACGGCTCCCGAGGACCAGGCCCATTGGAGGTTGTAACCGCCGCAGTCGCCGTCAACGTCGACGATTTCCCCTGCCAGGAAAAGGCCCGGGAGGACTTTGGATTCCAGCGTGACCGGGTTTATTTCCGAACTGTCCACGCCACCCGCCGTGGCATGGGCGCGGCTCCAAGGTTGGGTCCCGGTGATGGGAACTTTCCAGCAGGTTAAAAGATCGGCCAAATTCCGCGCGTTTTTGGCGGAAGAGAGGTGGCAGGGCACATGTTTGTTCTTATATCCCGCCGCTTGAATCAAAGGTGGAAGAAGATCGCTGTGAACCAAGCCCAAGAGGGCTCTTTCGATGGTTTCATCCGAGCGGGAGGCCAAACGTTTTTGCACCTCCTCCCAAAGGGTTTGGGGCGAGCGATCGGGAAAAAGACTCAGTTCCAAGAACGCCTCGCGCTTATGGAGGAGGCATTCCCCCGCGGCCCGGCTGAGGTCCAAAATGGGAATGCCGGAGGCGCCGTAGTCGGTGAGTTGTATTTCACCGGTTTCTTTCCGCCGCACCTGGCCCTGGGAAACGACGGCGGCGGCCCCGTTGAATCGGACCCCCTCCGCCTCCGCGAGGAACGGCGCGTTCAGATTGAGTTGAACCAAAACCGGGAAGGTGGGGAGAACGCGGTGGCCGAGGGCTTTTACAAGTTCGAAACCCGATCCGTTGGAACCGAGCTGGGGGCTGGCCTTGCCCCCCGCGGCGACAATCACGCGGGCCGCCGCGAACATTCTCCCGTCTTTGGTTTCCGCTCGAAAAGCGTGCCCGTCGAAGGCAAGACGGTGAACCTCCGCGCCCCCATGAACGCGCACGTTTCGGCGTTCCATTTCAAAACGGAGAACGCTTAAAACCGCCGAGGCCTGGCCGCAGGAGGGATATACTCGCCCCTCCTCTTCCTCCACGCATTCCAGTCCGAGCGCTTTAAAGAATTCCATGGTTTTGGAGACGGGGAACGAACGGAGCACGCTTTCAACGAACTCGGGCGGAGCGCCGTGGTAGCGGAAAAGTTCCTGCCGGGTATTGGTGATATTGCAACGGCCGTTCCCCGTCACAAGAATTTTCTTCCCCACCTTGTCCATCCGCTCCAAAACGGTCACGTGGGCGCCGCGCCCCGCCGCCGCCAACGCCGCCATCATTCCCGCCGCGCCGCCGCCCACCACAAGAACGGTATTCGAGTTCCGCGTCATTGGTTCATTTTAACAAGAATGCGTCGATTAAACTTGACTCGTAAAGGAATCGAGGCTAATATATGCTGTATGTCGCATATAGATATGTTAAACCTCACCTCCTTCCATGGGGCGCTCAGCGAACCGTTACGGCTTCGGCTCCTGCGCCTCCTCATGGAGCGAGAATTATGCGTTTGCGAAATGATGCGCGCCCTGGAAACTCCCCAGTACAAGGTCTCCCGCCATTTGGGAATTCTCAAGAAGGCGGGTCTTGTCCGCGATTGGCGAGAAGGGACTTGGATTCACTATGAGATCTCCCCGACCCTTCCCAGCGTCTTAAAGGAAACCCTCGTTTGTTTGCGCGCTCTTTGGGACCAAAGCCCTTTGATTCAAAAGGATTTGCGGGGATTCGCGGCCCTTCCACCCGTAAGCCCGGCGCCCCTGTTTTGACCTGTTAATTTGTTTTGTTGTTATATACGTTTAACTGCTTTCTTTTATGAGAGGTCTTTGTGATGGCGGATCGCGATGGCATTGTAAAAAAACTTTCTTTTCTGGACAGATACCTCACGCTCTGGATATTTCTGGCGATGGGGCTTGGTGTTGGTCTGGGGTATTTTTTTCAAGGGATTGAGAACTTCATCAACCTGTTTCAAGTGGGGACAACAAACCTCCCCATCGCGGCGGGGTTGATCCTCATGATGGTTCCCCCCTTGGCAAAGGTGAAATACGAGGAATTGGGGGACGTGTTCCGGGACTGGAAAGTTTTGGGGTTGTCGTTGGTTCAAAACTGGATCGTGGGCCCCGTGCTGATGTTTGTCCTGGCGATCGTATTCCTGCGCGGGTATCCGGAATACATGGTGGGTCTCATCCTGATCGGATTGGCGCGATGCATCGCCATGGTGATCGTCTGGAACGACTTGGCGGAGGGGGACACCGAATACGCCGCAGGGCTCGTGGCGTTCAACAGCGTGTTCCAAGTCGTCTTTTACAGCGCCTTCGCCTACCTGTTCATCACCGTCCTGCCCCCGATGATCGGGTTGAAGGGGAGTCTTGTGAAGATCAGCATGGGGCAGATCGCCCAAAGCGTCTTTATCTACCTGGGAATCCCGTTCCTGGCGGGGATGCTGACCCGGGTCATCGGTCTGAAAACGAAGGGGAAAGAATGGTATGAAAAGACGTTCATCCCCAAAATCAGCCCGCTCACGCTCATCGCGCTTTTGTTCACCATCGTCGTCCTGTTCAGCCTTAAAGGAAAGATGATCGTCTGGATTCCCCTGGATGTGTTGAGAATCGCCGTGCCCCTGCTCATTTACTTCCTGGTCATGTTCCTGGTGAGTTTCTGGATGAGTTGGAAGATTGGAGCGAATTATAAAAAGTCCGCGACGCTCTCTTTCACGGCGGCCAGCAACAATTTCGAGTTGGCCATCGCCGTGTCCGTGGCGGTTTTCGGCATTCATTCCGGCGCGGCCTTCGCGGCCGTCGTGGGTCCCCTGGTGGAGGTGCCGGTCATGATCGGGCTCGTGAACGTGTCCCTCCGAGCCAAACGCCTGTTTTTTACCCCGATCCATGACGCCGTGGGCCAGAGGTGCGAGTCATGCTGAAAACAATCGTCGCCCATCTGACCTTCGGCTGGATGGGACTTGAACGTGGCACGCCCCTGGGCGAGGCGGTCCACTTCTTCCTCTACGACAGCGTGAAGATTGTTTTCCTCCTGACCGTCATCGTTTTCGTGGTCGCGGTCCTCCGTTCCTATTTCTCCCCGGCGAGAACGCGGGCGCTCTTGGCTCACCGGCGACAATACGTGGGGAACGTGCTGGCGGCGCTCCTGGGGATCGTGACGCCCTTCTGCTCCTGCTCGGCCGTGCCTCTCTTCATCGGGTTTGTGGAGTCGGGGGTGCCGTTGGGGGTCACGTTCTCTTTCTTGGTGTCGTCGCCCATGGTCAACGAAGTGGCGTTGATCCTCTTGTGGGGGCTGTTCGGCGCGAAAGTGGCGCTGTTATACGTCGGCACCGGCGTCTTCGTCGCCATTTTATCCGGTATCGTCATTGGTCAATTGAAGATGGAAAGATACGTTCAGGACTACGTTTATCAAATAAAGGTGGGAGCGGTGGGCCTGACTTCTTTGTCATTTCGACAGAGGTTCACCGACGCCCGTTTTTACACCTGGGACTTGCTCAAGAAGATCAGCCCTTATGTTTTGGCGGGGGTGGGCGTTGGGGCCTTCATCCACGGTTATGCCCCGGCGGATTTCCTGGCCGTCCACGCGGGGCGGGACAATCCCTTCGCCGTGCCGTTGGCGGTTGTCGTTGGGGTCCCGCTTTATTCCAATGCCGCCGGAATGATCCCCGTGGTTCAGGCTCTCATGGGAAAAGGGCTCCCCATCGGCACGGCGCTGGCGTTCATGATGGCGGTGACGGCGCTTTCTTTCCCGGAGGCGGTCATTTTGAAAAAAGTCCTCAAGATGCGCCTGCTCTTGACGTTTTTCGGCATCGTGGCTTTGGCCATTGTCGGGGTGGGCTATTTGTTCAACGCTGTTTTATAAGGGGGCGTGACATGAAGAAACTCCAAATACTCGGGACCGGCTGTTCCAAATGCAAGGCGTTGGCGGATCAAACGGAAAAAGCCGCCAAGGCGATGGGCTTGGACTATGCGCTTGAAAAAGTGACGGACATTGAAAAGATCATGGCCTTCGGCGTCATGGCCACCCCGGCCTTGGCGGTGGACGGCATGGTGAAAGTGGCGGGCCGGGTGCCCGGGCTCGACGAACTCAAGACCCTGTTGGGGCAGATTCCCCATTCCGGGTGACCAGGGCGGAGCGGGGATGAGCGACCGTAAAATCACCATTCTGTTCCTGTGCACGGGAAATTCCTGCCGAAGCCAAATGGCCGAGGGGTGGGCGCGGTCGTTGAGGGGCGACGTGGTGGAAGCATTCTCCGCGGGATTCGAGACGCACGGGTTGAACCCTCTCGCCGTCAAGGTGATGGCCGAGGCGGGAGTGGATATTTCCAAGCATCGGTCCAAAAACATCAACGAATTAAAAGACGTCCCTTTCGACGTCGTGGTCACCGTCTGCGGCCACGCCAACGAACATTGCCCGCGATTCCCGGGGAAAACGAAAATCATCCACGCCGGGTTTGAAGACCCGCCCAAACTGGCCGCTGAAGCCAAGACCGAAGAGGAAGCCTTGTCCCATTACCGCCGCGTGCGGGATGAGATTAAACGGTTTGTTCAGGATTTCCCGGCGATACGGCCCGAAGAGCGAACGACTCTCATTCCAATTTCGGGTTAGAACCGGGCGAGAGCGTTAAACAAGGCAATTCAGTTGCACCCGAGGACCGGCCCCGCGCAGAGCGCGGGGCACCTGAGGCGGAAGCACCGTCCGACAATTCATGAATAGTGGTGCAGTCCCGACCCTGTGGACCGGCATGGACGGGACAGAGCCGCTGATGCGAGACGCAAAAGATGCCCCTTTTTCCGAAACAAAAAAGTGAGAGCGTAGATGGGACGACGGTCGAAAATTTTCGTGGAGTTAAAAGGGTCAGATTCTACGTCGTCCTATTCGTCAAACAATTGAAATGTCAGGACAGTCCCTTCTGTTAAGTTTTTGGAAGGGACGAACAGTGGGCAACTGAATTATTCGGGTTAAGGAACCCACCATGGCTGAAGAAGGAGATGTCGGTGAAGCGAAAGCTGACGCCGACCGGGGTTTTGAAACCTTCAGCCGACGCGAACAGATCGCATGGAGATGGTTCCGTGCTGAAAACCTTGGACGGGGAACGACACGGGTTCCCCTGGGTGGCGGAGGGCCAGGACGTAGAGAAGCGGGAGGTAGTGGTCCAGCGAGGGGCAGGCCAAGCGCGGGTCGGGCGTGAGACTTTCCCAGCGGGTGAGGGCCTCCAGATCCCCTCGAATCGCCGACTCTTGAACCGCCCGGTCAAACGCGGTCGCCCAGGCGGGCGGTGCCGCCTCGGGGTCGCCGCTCAAGAGACCGAGGTTGTGGACGAGGTTGCCGCTTCCCAAGAGGAGGACGCCCTCTGCCCTCAAAGGAGCCAACTGTTGGGCCAGTTTCACGTGGTCCATGGGCGAGGCGTGTGGGTCCAAGGAAAGCTGGACCACGGGGACGTCCGCCTTGGGAAACAGGTGGACCAAAACGCTCCAGGCCCCGTGGTCCAACCCCCAGTCCTCCGTCAAGGCGTCGGACGAAAGACCCAAAAGGTCCGCCACGCGAACCGCCAAGGCCCGGTCCCCGGGGGCGGGGTAGCGAACGTGATAAAGGGCCTCGGGAAACCCGTAGAAATCATGGATGGTTTTTGGACTCTTCTGCGCCGTCACGCGCGACCCCTGGGTGAGCCAATGGGCCGAAACGCAGAGGACGGCCTTGGGCCGCCCGAGCTCCTTTCCCAATTTCCCCCAAGCCAGGGAAAAAGAGGTCTCTTCGATGGCGTTCATCGGAGATCCATGGCCCAGGAACAAGGCCGGCCAAAGAGGTTCCTTCCCAGCGCCGGTGGAACCGCCCGCAGTTTTCGCGGTCAGTTCAAAACCTCGAGGACGGCGCTTTTCTCGTATCGAACCTTCGGCGCGGCGGCGTATTTGTCCTCGGCCGAGCGATAGCCCGCCGTGGCGACCACCACCGTTGCATAGCCTTTTTTGTCGAGCCCCAAAATTTCGTCGAACGTTCCCGGCGCGAACCCCTCCATGGGACAAGCGTCCACCCCGAGCAGAGCGGCGGAGGTCAAAAACGTGCCCAAGGCGATGTAGACCTGCCGGGCCGCCCAGACGTTGATGTCCAAGGGCGGGTGGGCGGCGAAGCCTTCCATCATTTTCTGGTAGGGAGCCAAACTTTCAACCGTCACTCCTCGGACTTTGGCCGTGAGCGCGATAAATTTCCTCACGTCTTCGACGTTCAGATTTTTTTTGATCGCGAACACCACCAGGTGGGAGGCGTCGGTGATTTGGGACTGGTTCCACGCCGCCGGGCGCAACTTTTCGCGCACGGCTTTATTCTGCACGACAAAAAACTTCCAGGGCTGGAGGCCGAAGGAAGAAGGGGCAAGAACGAGGGCCTCCTCCAGCGCCGTCCAAAGCGCCGCCGGAATTTTGCGCGCGGGGTCGAAGACCTTCGTGGCGTAACGCCAGCGGAGTTGGTCGATCAAGGACGCGGGGGAAATGGGACTTTCAACAGAAAGTGTCGGCATAGCAGGCTCCTTTCTTCGGTTGGATTCGCTCTTAAACAACACTTAACCAGCTAAAAAGTTCCCTAAGGTCGGGTGCGGCCCTTTTTTTTCAGGATGACTTCGGTTTCCCTTCCTGGGGTCGCGCCGACAACCGGCCCGTGGCCACCATCCATTGGTAACAATCCGTCAACATTTCATCCAAGCTGGAGGGTTCGTAGCCCAATTCCCGGATCGCCTTGGAGGAATCGGACAGGATGGTGTGGCGAAGGGTTTCGGCGATATGAGGCGTCATCGTGGGTTCCCGGCCGAGCCAGGTCGACAGGTAATACTCCACGTAACCGTAGAGGAGGAAAAGGCCGGAGGGCAAGGTCCAGCGCGCGCCGGGCCTGTTCAAAAGGCGCGCGACCCGTTGCACGACGTCAAACCAGGTGACGTCGGGGCCTCCCAAAATGTAGTGCTCCCCTCTCCGTCCTCGATGAAAGGCCGCCACGTGTGTTTGGGCCACTTTTCGCATGTGCGCCACGCTGGCGCCCCCCGGCGGCGCGAAGGGGAGGGGCAGGCCCCGCTGAATCTCCAGAAACAATTTCGACCAGGTGGCTTTGTCGTAGGCGCCGAAAATAGCCGAGGGGTGAAGAAAGACGGCGTCCAGCCCCGCCGAAACCCCGTTCGCCACCTCCACATCGGCCAAGGCCTTGGAGCGCATGTAGGCGTCCACCCCTTGATAAGGGCCGAATTCTTCCGTGACCCGGCCTCCCCGGGCGAAATCGTAGGTGAGGACGGTGGAGGTGTAAATGAACCGTTGAGCTTTCTGCTTGAGGGCGGTTTCAACCATATGGCGAGTCCCCGCCTGGTTCACCGCGTAACGCGTGAACTCCTGGTCATGGGGGAGCGGCAACACGGACCCCGCCGCGTGAAATACCGCGTCGATGTTGTGCGGCATTCCCTTCTCCAGGGAGGTTCGATCCGTCACATCCCCCACCACGAACTTAATCCCGGGAATGATTTTCAAATCGGCGAGGTCAGAGGAGGCGCGGTGAAGAGCCGTCACCTCCCACCCGGCCTTGACCAGTTCCTGAACCAATTGGATCCCTAAAAACCCCGTGGACCCCGTGACGAAAGCCTTCATTTTCACCTCCAGAATCCTTCATTCCCCACCGTCATTTTGGCTTTTTCTGAGTATAATGGGGTGCCCCATGGAAACCGTCGCCAGCGCCGTCCTCACCGCCCGACTCTTCGAGTTCCACACGCGTTTTGTCTGGCCCTTCCACCGCCTGTGGGTGAGGAACAAAATAGCCCGACGTTGCCGGCGATGCGCCCTTTCGGAACGGGCCTCCCCTTTGGACGGGAACGGCTTTTGTTCCGCCTGCCTGGAACCTCGCCCTGCCGCTACGGTCTCGGATCCCCTCGAGAACCAAATCGCTTCCCTCGCCAAGATCTTGACGGAACACGAGGGCCGGGGCGGCGGCCGCTACGACGCCCTGGTCCTTTTCAGCGGCGGCAAAGACAGCGTTTACATGGTCCGCCGAATGAAAGACGAACACCCGAACCTCCGGCTTTTGGCCCTCACCATGGACAACACGTTTATGAGCCCCGTGGCCCGGGCCAACGTGCTTCGCCTGGTGGAACGGTTGGATCTGGACCATTTTACCTTCCGCCCCGCCCGGGCCTATATGAAAAAGCTTTACCGCTACGGGATCACCCACCTGAACGAAGACGGCGGATACGGCACCGTGGACTTTAGCGACGGCGAGTTCCTATTGGACTCTGCCCGAGCCCTGGCGGCGGAAAAAGGAATTCCGCTCATCCTTTGCGGCTACTCCCGTTACCAGGTGCAAGACGGCCTGGGCCTACGGGATTTCGAATCCCCCCCCGAACGAGAACGGTCCGATCGGACCCACGTGGCGGGGATGGCCTTGTCCGACATTTATACGGAAACGGAACGGGGACTTTGGTGGCGGGGCTCCCGATGGCCGGCGGGACGCGTGGCGCGGCTTTTGTTTCCCCTGTACGCCTGGAACCTAGACGAATCCGTGATTGCGAAACAAGTGGCCGACTGGGGCCTCCTCCACCCCCGGGAAAACAGCCCCCTCGTCACCAATCACCAACTCATTCCCCTTCTGGGGGTCGTAGACATCCACCGCATGGGCTACAGCGGTTTTGAAAAGGAATTCTGCCGCATGATCCGGGAAGGCAAAGCCCCGCTCAAACGCTGGCGCGCCGTCTTCGAGTTTTTGGAATACACCGCGCGCACGGGCCTGTTCCTCAAGCCCATCATTTTAAAAGCCCTTCAAGACTTGGACCTCACCCCGAAGGACGTGGGAGTCAAGTTCACCTGAAAATCGTCATCGGCTATTTGGCGCGCTTGAGCTCCGTTCGGACCCGATCCCGCGCGCGGGCAATGGCCGCATCGTCGGGGTTTAACCGCGCCGCCTCTTCAAAGAGCGGCAGGGCTTTTTTCAAATTTCCCCCATCGTAGGCGCGGACCCCTTCCTGGTAGAGAGCGCGGGCCCGGGCCTGGGTCTCCGCGCGGGCCTCTCCACCCATTTTTTCAATTCGCTTCGCTAGGGCGGGGTCGGGCCGATCTTCCTGCAAGAGTCGATAGAACGAAAGCGCCTTCCCCCCTTCTCCCGCCCGTTCCGCTGATGCCGCCAAGGAGGCGATTTTATTCCGGCAGAGCGTTACGCCCGCCAGGGCTTCCGCGTCTTTGGGGAACCGAACCAAGAGGCTCCGCCAATTTTTCAGGGCCTCCGGCCACCGTTCGAACCGTTGATCCTCCTGGGCCGACCGGCGGAGCGATTTCCGTTCTCGTTCAAGGCCGCGGGTGAGTTCCGCCCGAGCTTGGGAATCCCGCGCGGCGGCCAGCCCTGTCTCGGCTTTTTTCAACAGAGCGCCGGCCTCCGGATAGGAGGGATCGAGGATCACCAGCTTTCGTAAGTAGTTCTCCGCGGTTTCAAAATCTTTCGCTTCATAGGCTTGAAGGCCCAGTGTAAAGAGCGTGTCCGGTTTTAAGCTCTCTTCAATTCGCCGGTTGACTTCTTTACCCAACGCTTGCGCCGGAAAATAGCGAGGGGAGATTCCTTCGATCTCTTCCAGCAGGTCCGCCGCCCGGGCCGTTTGGCCGGAGGACCACGCCGCCTGGGCGGACTCAAATAAGTCCCGGCGACGGACCTCGGGTTCCAAGGGCCGACCAAAGCGGAACGTCACATCCATTCGATGGGCGGCGCCTAAACTCTCGCTCGGACCATAGGCGTAGTTAAACCCCAACGAGCCTCGGCCCACCCCGAACCCCGCCGTCAACTTGGAGGCTCCAGCCGTTTGGCCCCCCAGTCGAAGAGCCGCTTCCCATTCTTTCCCTGGAACCACATATTCTAAACCCATCCGGGCGATCGCTGTGTCATCCGAAGGAGCGTCGATTTGCCCCGACCAACGGAGTTGATTTTTTCGTCCCAGGAGAAACCGTTTCGTTCCCCCCAACCGAAATACCGTTGGAGGCGCCAGCGTGCCCTCCCCCAAAGACATCGTCGTTCCCAGGTCGGCGATCACAAACCCCCACGCCATCCCCAGATTCTTGGATTCTCCCTGGAGGCCTCCGTCCAGAAGATAACTTTGTCCCGAGGCGCCGGGGAACTCTTTCCGCGCCACCTTTCCCGTGATTCCCCAAAAGAGGTTTCGAAACGGCCGGGCGTAGGAGAGCCCCAGTGCCCCTTCCCAGGGTTGGGCCGACCCGGCGGGCACTCCGTTCTTTACCAGATCAAAGGAATCCATGGCGAGGTAAGAGGCCTGCACCCCCCACGTTTCCCGTTCGCCCCGACGCCAAGCGGGCAAAACCCACCCCAGATCTTCACGGGTCTGGTCTTCAAACACACGGGAATGCCCCACGATAAATTCTTGCCGGGGAACCCGCTCCAGCCCGGCCGGGTTCCAAAAGAGAGCGCTGGCGTCGTCCGCCGACCCAACAAAGGCACCTCCGAGCGATAGGGCCCGAACCCCCGTCTCCATTTTTAGAACCGCGGGCCCCTGGAGGCCCCGGTCTCCCTTGGAAAAATAACCGCCGAAGACCGGGGTCCACAACAACGCCACAACAATGGCCCCCGCGAGAGGCTTCCCTCGGTTAGCGTTGAACAAGAATTTTTCTCTTTTCTGATTTCCCGTCTTTTTCCACAACCAGGTAATAAACTCCCGGACCGACCGTTCGGCCGGAATCGTTTTTTCCGTTCCATTCCATCGGCCACACGCCCGCGGGGAGGTCCGCGTCCAACACCCCGGCGATGAGCGCTCCCGATTGGTCATGGACAGCGGCCTTCACGTGGGCCGGCGCGTCCACGTGGCAATCCACCCGCGCGAACTCGTTTTGCGAATCAATTACGTTGCCGACCACCTGCACGCCCGGGGTGGCCGAGTCCAGCGTGAGGGTCGTCTGGACCTCGGAACTTTCACGCCCCAGCGCATTTCGGAACACCACCCGCAGGGTTTTTGCCCCTTCGGTTTGGGACACGGTGACGGGAAGAGAGGCCTGATAGGGGAACCAACGATCTTTTTCCGAGTCCACAACATCCCCGCTTATTTTCACTTCCGTGGGCTCCCCTCCACAGAGAAATCAAGGACCAGTTTGGGCGGGACCGACCCGCTTCGAATCTGCACGGAGGGGTTGTTCAGGGGCCGAAATCCATAGAGAACGCCGAGGCTTCCATCAAGACCCAGCACCACAAGGTCTTTTTTCCCGTCGCCGTCGATGTCCCCTAAATCAAAAGAGTCGGCCGACGCATAGCCTATGTCCGAAGGCAACATCGGGCCCCCGCTTTGTTGGAGCGGTGTCGTCGACAAACCCCCGGTCACTTGCAACGCGTTGTCGATCGTAAAAAAATCTTTTCTTCCATCTCCATCAAAATCACCGAACTGCGAAAAACTGGGTGCGGCAAGAATTCCCCCCAAGGACCAAACCGGTCCATGCCCTGGGATCCCCACGGCCAAATCAACCTGGGGACCCGCGCCTGTTATAATACCCCCGTCCCACAGGATCACCGACAAGGGCCCACCTTCCACCAAAGCCAGATCGGCTTTCCCATCGCCCGTAAAATCCCCCACAGCCTGACAGACCATGTTACCAGAGGCCCGACGACCGGTTATTGTCACATTGGCCGGTTTTACGGCGTAATCCCAATCCATGGATCCCGGCAAAAAGGGGACCGTTGTCCCAAAAATTATATACGACTGGCCGGCATCGGACCGGCCGGCGATATCCGCATACTGATCCGATAGAATAAGATCCGCCAAACCATCGCCGTTTAGGTCCCCCATGCCGGTTGGTGCCGCGATAGATGCGGGGTATTTATGAAAGCGGACCGCGGAAACTCCGTCGTTCAAGTTAATATTGGTACGCCCTGCGACCGAACGCCCCAGCAGTAGAAAAGATTCACTGGTCCCCGGGCCAACAGTAGCGCCGGACATTACCACATCCTCTTTGCCGTCCCCATCAAAGTCCCCCTTCCCAAAATGAGTTCCCAGGACTCCGTTGACGGGAAAGGAAAGGGCGAGATCCGATGTGGCGGCGAGGTTCACCGACACGGGAACCACTGAAGACCCAAATATCACATAAACAATCACGTTTGCGAGTAGGGTTAGATTCGTTGGCGTTGGGACGAACAAATCGTCCTTCCCGTCTCCGTTTATGTCCGCGAAAAACGGCGGGGTGGGTTGAGAACCAGCAATGGGAAGGAGAATGGTCGTTCGCGGAATTAAACTCAGGTCCGATTGTTTGGGAAGCCCCCCGCCTAAAATGAGCGCGAATTTATCATCGGCCTCTTGCATGCAGATATCTTCTTTTCCGTCTCCGTTGAAATCGCCGTTGGCGCTTACGAGCCTTACGGATGAGTTAAAGTAGTGTCGAAGGCTCACGTCCAAATCCCCCGGAGCGAACCGAACGGCCCACAGCGGTGGGGCCAGCAACAACAGCAGGACGAAGGAACGTTTATTCATCGTTCAGCCGATAGCCTTCACCGACAAGGGTCTCAATCCGGTCCCCAAAGGGGCCTAACAGGGCCCGCAGATTCTTGATGTGGGAGGTGAGGGCGTTGTCGGAGACGACCACCTCGTCCCCCCACAGCGCCTGGCCGATCCTGGAGCGCGTCAACAATTTTCCCGGATGGCGGAGGAAAAAGACCAACAGATCGAATTCTTTCCGACGCACATCCATCGGTTTTCCCGCCAGGGTGACTTCGCGCCGGTCCACATCCACCCTCAGTTTTCCGAATTCAATCGGCCGGGCGGGATCCTGAGGAACTCCTCCGGTGCGGCGCAGGAGGGCCTCCACGCGGGCCGCGAATTCTCCCGGGTCGTAGGGTTTCGTGATGTAATCGTCCGCGCCGATTTTCAGGCCCCTCACCTTGTCCGCGTTTTTCCCCATCACCGTCAAAAGGATCAAGGGGATGCCGCGGGTTCGTTCTTCTTGGCGTAGAATTTCACAAAACCGAATGCCGGAAATTCCCGGAAGCTGTATGTCGGAGACGACCAGGTCGGGAAGGATTTTTTGAATCCCCGCCAAGCCTTCCTCCGCCGTGCCCGCCTCGGACACTCGGTAACCGGCCCGCTCCAAAACCAGGCGGGTCACGTCCCGCATTTCCGGATCGTCTTCGACGATGTAAACGGTTTTTTTCACGCGCCCTCCCTCGCCGCCGGGAGCAGAACGGTAAAAGAAGTTCCCTTCCCGAGGGTCGAGGCCACCGAGACGCGGCCCCCATGCCCTTCCACCAAGACTTTCACAATGGACAAACCCAATCCCGTTCCCTGTTGGGGAGGCGCGTTCGGACCCTCGTCCGTGGAATGGAAAGGCTTGAAGAGGGCGGGCAACCGTTCGGGGGAGATTCCCCAACCCGTATCCCACACCCGAAACTCCACCCATGAGCCCTGGGCCCTTCCGGAAAGACCCACTTCGTCCCCCGCCTTGGTGAATTTGAAGGCGTTCGACAAAAGGTTGAGAAATATTCGGAGGATTTTTTCTTCGTCCGCGTGGAGCGGCGGAAGGTCGGCCGGAAGGTCCAAAACCAGTTTCTTCCCGGATTTCTCGGCCATGGGGGTATAGAGGGCGAAGAGGTCCTCCAGCAGTTTGTGGGGTGAAAACTCCGTTTTATCAAAGGCCAAGCGACCTTCGCGCATCTTGGCCGTGTCCAGGATATTGTTCACCATGGTTCGAAGTCGCAGGGCGGCGCTTTCGATCACTTTCAGAACGGGGGCGGAGGAGGGAGGGAGATTGTCCGTTCTCAACATTTTCGCGGAAGTGGCGATGGCGCTCAAGGGGTTGCGAAGGTCGTGGGAAACGTTGTGGATGAACTCGTCCTTCAGGCGATCCAAATCCCCCAGCCGGTTGGACATGGTATTGAATTCCCGCGCCAGATCTCCCAGTTCCCCGGGCCCATGATCCGGCACCCGAACGGTCCAATCCCCTCCGCCCACGCGCCGAACCCCCTGGGAGAGTTTTCGAATGGGGCGCGTCATGGTTCGGGCGGTCCCCCAGGCCGACAGTAAAGCCAAACCTAAGACGGAAAGTCCCAATCCAATGGACCGGTGAACCATGTTGGTTATACGCTCTCCCACCATTCTTTTGACCGCCGAAGAACGAAAAACCGATCGGGCGAAAACCGCTGGGCGCCCACCGCGCAAAGCCGCGCTTTGGTACGTCCATCGATCCGCCTTTACCGGGTCTGGAAGAGCGGACATCCACGCGGCCGGATTTCGGTCAATGACCTGTCCCAAGAATGCCAAGTTCGTATGAGCCAACACTTTCCCCCCACCGTCCACGCAATAGGCCTCGTCCAATTCAGTGGACTTTCGCAATTCTTTAAGAAAATTCATTAACCCCAGTTCGTCGTTGTTTACGAGTGTTTCCGCGCAGACTTGCGCCAAATGGTCGGTATTGGTTTGATGGGTCCGCCTCCCTTCCGTCAGAAGGTATCCCCTCTCAACCCCCAAAAATCCACCGACCATCACCCCCCCCGTCATGGCCATGACCGCCAGTATCCATAAGGTGAACCGCACGCCCAAACTCATGAAATCCCCTTGAATGAAAATGTCCCTCCTATACTTACCTCACTTTCCTCCCATTTGCAATGGCAATAAAAGATCACAAAGATTCCACATACGCGCCACGATGGGATCATCCGGCGCCGGTATATTAGGGGTGAAGGTTGAAGCAAAGGAGATGCCCCATGGATACCCTGGAACGAACGCACGCCTCACAGAGGGGACCGATAAACCCCGCGGACTCCCTGGAAACATTTGATTATTCCAAGGCCTATTCCCGGAACCTGGGCTTGGTTCAACCCGAAGAGCAACGCCGCCTTCACAAGAGCGTGGTGGCCATTGCGGGACTGGGCGGCGTTGGCGGGGTTCACCTGACCACCCTGGCCCGGACAGGAATTGGCGGTTTTCATATCGCTGATTTTGATTCTTTTGAAATCCAAAACTTTAACCGGCAGGCCGGAGCCACCGTTTCCAGCGTGGGCCGCTCGAAAGTGGACGTGATGGCCGAACAGCTGATGGACATCAACCCCACGGCGAGGGTCCAACGATTTGAAACCGGCGTCCAACGGGAAAACGTCGATGCCTTTCTGGACGGCGTGGACGTGGTGGTGGACGGCCTCGACTTTTTCGCGGTGGAGGCCCGGGAAATGCTTTACGATGAGGCCGAACGGCGCGGCATTCCTCTCGTCACTGCCGGCCCCATCGGCATGAGCGTCGCTTGGCTTGTTTTTCGGCCGGGAAGCATGTCGTGGCGGGATTATTTCGCCTTCCATCTAGCGCGCCATAAATCAGACAAATACCTACTTTTCGCTCTGGGGTTAACCCCCCGGGCGACCCAAATGTCTTACCTGGACAGAAATTATGTTAATCTGGAGGAACACCGGGGTCCCTCCATGGCCCTGGCGGTTCAACTGTGCGCGGGCGTGGCGGCGGCCGAGATCCTCAAAATTCTTCTGGGCCGGGGCACCGTTTCGGCCGCGCCGAACTTTCATCAGTTCGACGCTTATAAAGGAAAATTGGTGGAGGGAAAATTGCGGTGGGGCAACCGCGGTTGGATACAAAGACTGAAGGCCCGGATTTACCGCTGGGTCCTCAGCAAAAAAGAAGAGAAAAAAAACCCTTCTCAGCCGATCCTCCGGATGGAACCGATCCAACCGGCGGTGCCGTACCCCGCCACAGACCGCTCCCAACCCACCGGGGCCCAGATCACCGCCATCGTCGACAGCGCCCGTTGGGCTCCTTCCGGGGACAACATCCAACCCTTCTCCTTTGAGTGGAACGGGAAAAACCTGTTGGTTCATGAAGACATCAACCGAAGCAAAGCATTCATGAACGTTGGAAACATCGCCAGTGATATGGCCCTGGGCATGTGTTTAGCCAACATGGAGCTCAGCGCTGAACAGTGGGGTTGGGTGGCTCGATGGGAAAAGGTGAATTTGGGGTCCACCGTTGCCCGTGTCTCCTTTGGGCCGGGCCCCCTTCGGCCGTCCCCCTTGGCGGGGGCCATTCGAACGAGAGCGGTGGACCGGAGACCCTTTCGCGAGGAGCGGATGTCCCAACGCTTCGAGAAAGAATTGATGGAACACGGTGAAAACCTTTGGGGAATTCGCCTCCACCTCCTGACCCGTCCGGCCCAGATCCAGACCGCGGCCCGCATCCACAGCGCGTTTGAGGCGTTTATGCTCGGACACAGAAACCTCCACGCCTTCTTTTTCCGCTGGTTACGGTGGTCGGACAAAAAGGCCGGCCAAACCATGGACGGCTTGCCCTTGTCCACCCTGGGAGTGAATCCGCTGGACGCCATCGGCCTCCGTCTCCTCGCGCGTTGGGGGGTCGCCCGCCTGTTTAAATCCCTGGGACTCACCCGCCTGGCGGCCGCGAGAGCGCTCCGAGTTTATCGCCGGTCGGCCGCCTTCGGGGCCTTCATCATCCCGAACACGGACCCTATCACTTATGTGCGGATGGGATGGATTTGGCAGCGCCTTTGGCTCTACCTCACGAAAGAGGGCTGGACCCTGCAACCGGTCATCGGCCATTCCGTCATGGCCCACCTCTGCAAGAAATACCAGGGGGAAGGCTTGACGTCGAAGGAAGGCGAGAGGTTCCTCCGGGAAGATGTTGAAATGCGGAACCTCTTGGCCGTCCCGAAAGAACAAACCATCGCCTGCGTGTTCCGCTTGGGACGTTCCCTCACCCCCGTTACCGCCCGAGCCCCCCGCCGCCCGCTGGCCGCCCTGCTCAAATTCACCGCCCCGTCCTAACAGGGATTCCCCGGGCCGGACGACTGGCTGAAACCGGGGGTTAGAATTTATGGATGAGCTGGAGGGTCGCGCGGGAACCCTTGAAACGGTTTTGAACGGAAAATTCCATGGGGTAGCTGAACATAGCGGTGAGCCCTTGGCCCATATAAACGAAGCCGGGCCCGGCGGAAGCCACGCGCTCTTTGGAGTCCGGGACTTTCACGCCGTTTATTTTGTCCTCCGTCAATTGTTGGAGGAAATAGCCGGCCACACCGATTCGCCACTTGGGAAGGACTTCCCGGGAGAAGGCGTAGTTGAAATGGAGGGCCTGGCCGGGCTTCATGGGACCCCGAAGGTCGTCTTCGTTGGTGTCGTGAACCGCGTAATAGAATCGCCAGCTGGTTTCCCATTTCGGCCCGAACAACCAAACGAGGGAATAGTAGGGATTAAAGGTCGTCAGGTTGGAGCCGGGGTTCGCCATGTTGTTCTTGTCGTATTTCCCCGTCGGGAAGGTGGTCTGCAGTTCCACCCGTTGAAAGAGCGGGCCGCCCAAAAGCGTTCCGCCGTTCCACACCAACGCGGGACCAAAGTGCCCTTTTTGGCGAGGGGCGAAATCTTGGAACGATGGAAACGCTAAAAAGAGATCGGCAACTCGAAATAAAAACAGGTTCTCTTGACGGGATCGCTTTCCACCCTCACTTTGCCCCCGTGAGCTTCGACAACACTTTTTACAATGAAAAGTCCCAGCCCGGCTAAACCACGGTCACTTTTATTCCCCTGACCTCCGAACTCAAAAATAAGAGCCTGATCCTCTAACCCAATTTCCGGCCCATCGTCCCAGACGGACCCTATGAATTGATTGCCCACAAATTCTCCCCGCACCTCAACAGCACCTCCTGCGGGAGTGATGCGAAGGGCGTTCTCGACCAAGTTTCCCAACACTCGATGCTCGATCATTCCCGCGTCGCAGAATATCCGGAGACTTTCCGGGGGCTCCACCACGCGCCAAGAGACTCCCTTCTCCTTTACCTGGTCTTGAAATCGCCGACGCAATCGACGGTAAACATCGCTTAGCGGGCAAAGGACCCTTTTCAAAGAGGTCGTTTCGGTCGGGGATAGAATGTTCTTAAGGTTTTCCCGCACGAAAGCCAAATCGCCCAGAGCCATTTCAAGCACCGGCCGTCCATCACCCGGCAAACTATCTAACGGGCCTAACAATGATTTCAGGGCTTCCACGCTTCCCTTGGCGGTGAAAGGTTTCAAAAGGTCGTGGGCCCAAAGAGCCGTTGTTTGCTGTTTGGCCAGCCCGCTGAGTGCCACGGCGAGAGAATGCTCTGCTGCTTGGGCGACACTCCCCAAGTGAGCCAACTCCAGCTCATTGAACATCCCATGATGGGGGAGGGATCCCACATTGATGATTGCCGTCAAACGCCCTTCATGAAAAATCGGAAGGCTGACCGCCGACCGAAGAAAAGATAGGTCGTGCTCAGCGGTTTCACGTTCTTCCTCATTAAATTGATCATTCACCATTTCGGAGATCAAGAATTCGCGTGTCCTAGTAAAATGGGAGAATAGGGGACTCGTCTCCGCGAGCGACAGAAACGCCCGTTCTGCCTCGGGAAGACCATGCCCCGACCGGATGAGGAATGCCCGATCTCTCTCATCCCAGACGAGGACGCTGATGAACTTCGGCCCAAAAACACCAAGAACCAATTCCACCACGCGTTCCGACCAATCGCTTACAGTTCCCACCCCATCCAACCGCTTAAGAAACATTTGCATGGAACGAAAACGTTCATACCGTTCCCGAAAAATTGGGATGGCATCGACCGCCGAGGTTAGAAGAGTCCGGATTTTAGTAAAAAATAGAGGAGACCATAGGACCGCCAATACCACAATAAGAGATGCAACGGGCAGGGACTTTGTGAGCCAGACGACCATCAGAAAAGGCCCTGAATAAATCAGTGCGAAGAGCCCGTAAACCAAAGCATTCCTCGCCACCAGATTGAGATCAATCAGCCGATAACGGAGGATTGCGTAGGCAATGGTTGCTGTTTGAATAAAAATAAGAATATTTCCGTAGGGCTTCAACTCCACACCGAACCAAAGTAAATAACTCCACATTCCACCGGGAAACGCGACCAAGGAAGCAATGAGGACATATCGGATTTGTTCTCGGTGAATGCCCGATGTCGAACGAAAGGCTTTGAATAAGTCCCGAAAAGATAACAGGACCAATATCGTGAACGAAATCCCTTGAAAGGGAAACAAAGGGCCAGGTTTCGGCCAAAACGGAAAGACCATGATCGGTCCCATGCCAGCGATGATTAACGAGGTGGGGCCCACCAGCGCGAAAAACCCAATCACGGTGTAGGCCAGTGGTAGCGACCTTTTATAATTCTTCCGAGTATTTGCCAAAAGAGAGGCGAAGTGAAAGAACGTCACCGACGAAACCGGCGCACCCAGCATTAAGAGCCCGACGAGGAATCTTGCGGTTCCGAGTTTGGTAGAAATCATCCAGAGGAAATAAAAAGCATTCCACCAGGCGATGGAGGCGCAATACCAAAGAAAAACCCAATCTCGTCCTTTCCGTTTGCTTTTGGTCAAGACAAGGGCGACGAGAATAACCGCCATTATTGAATTCAGCAGTGCGCTGTATGCAAAAAAAGCTCGTTCTGGAGGGATGGAACTCAGGAGAGAAATCAAGGGCATACCGCTGAAGCACCAGGCCTGGATTTAATCATACACAAGGAAAGCCCACCATTCAATAATATTTTATCCGTCCTGGATGCCAAAGACGCGGGCCAATAAATAGCGGCCTAGGGGACGGAAAGCATCTTCCCGTCCCCAGGCTTGAATTATATCGCCGAAACAAGGGATTAGAACTTATGAATGAGTTGTAAAGTCGCGCGGGACCCCTTGAAACGGTTCTGGACGGAAAACTCCAGGGGGTAGCTGAACATAGCAGTGAGCCCTTGGCCCATATAGACAAAGCCGGGCCCGGCGGAGGCCACGCGTTCTTTCGAGTCCGGGACCTTCACCCCGTTTATTTTGTCCTCCGTCGTTTGTTGAAGATAGTATCCCGCCACGCCCAAACGCCATTTCGGAAAGATTTCCCGGGAAACGGCGTAATTGAGATGCGCCGCCTGGCCCGGCTTCACGGCTCCCAGGGGGTGGTCGCCGTTTTCCGAGTGAACCGTGTAGAAGAAACGCCAACTGGTTTCCCACTTCGGCTGAAAGAACCACACAACAGAGGCATACGGATCAAACGTCGTGAGGTTGGAGCCGGCATCGATTTTCCCGTCTTTGCTATACCGTCCGCTGGGAAGAGTGATCGTTAACTCCGCCCGGTAAAAAACGGGTTTCCCAAAAAGGGTTTGGCCATCCCAATGAAGCGCCGGGCCAAACACGAAGTCCCCGAGCCCCGCCGTATCGGAAACAAGGGGAATCGGACCGAGGTCGCCTTTCGCGGTAACGGCCACGAGGGGGACCGCCACCATGAACGCCGCGTCCCCCCCCAACACCCGAAGCGAAGAGTGGTAATAGAGTTGGGACATTTGCGTCAACACGTTGACGCGCGCTCCCCCCGGAATGACATCTCCATCCCCATCCATCGCCTTATTCCCGTCGACGAAAATCGAATAGTTCAAGTAATACAGGCCCCGTGGAGCGCCGCCGTCGAGGAAGGTCGTAGCGCTGAGGTTGAGAGGGGGTTGCTGAAACCCCCACAGGGACAGGGACCCCATCCAAAAACAAAAATAAATGGCGATGGCTTTTACGATTCGAGGCCCTGCTCCGCGGCAATCCATCATGAATCCTCCTGGCTTATTGAACGAATAGGACAAAGGCGGTATACCCGTAGACGAGGGAAGAGAACCCGCACGTAAAAACAATGACCCGATGGACAAAGCGGGAAGACCCCAAACGAAGACAGCGTGAAAACTGAAAGAGTTGGACATACCAACGATAGGCAAAAACCGAGGAGAGCAAGAAGCACAGAGAGACGGCCAACGGCCCGCCCGCCGCAATGGTTCGCGCGTTCAGCATGACCACAAATCCGGATCCGAGGACGAACAGCATAAGCCCCCGGCGAACCGGGTCGATGAATACATCCCCTGGAGAAGCCTCCCCCGCCCTCGAAGGACGAAAAAATTTGACCGTCGCCCCAACGAGTAAAAAATGGAAAGCCCCCGCGATGAAGACCAAGACCGGGATACCGGAGCGAAGAAACCGAGTCACCGTCCCTCGTTCGACATTGAAACGGCGTCCACAAAGTGGGGCATGCCCGTAAGATAGGGTCGAAACAGGACACGCCGACGAACCCCATAGGTTTTAATGCGTCGGTAAAGGAACAAGCCCAGGGCTTCATCGTGAACCCTCTTTTCAAGGTTTTTAAAAGCAAGTTCGCTTTCTTTAGGGTCCAAGACCATTGTGGCTTTCTCGAACGCCTGATCAAAAGAGGGATCGTGGTGCATACTGAAAAAAGATTTTGAGTAGAACAAGAGGCCCTCGGAAAAAGACACGTGGGCCGTTGGAGATGGAAAGGTGGACATCCCGAAATTCCACGTTCCTTTTTTAAAGGCCTCCACCGCTTCTCCCTCTGGAAATATATGAAGCCGGACATCAAATCCCGCCAAATCCAATTGTTTCTTAACAATGCGGGCCGGCCGTTCAACAAAGGGAACCAGGAACACATCCACCTTCACGGGGGTCGCAATACCCGCCTCGCGAAGAAGGGCTTTGGCTTTTGCGAGGTCAAACGGATACGGTTGAAGATGGGTGTCATACCCCGTCTGGCCAGGGGTCGCCAACGTCGCCACAGGCTCTCCGTTCCCCTGGAGATCGAAACGGATGAACTCCTCTTTATTTAACGCATAATTAGCAGCCTGGCGGACACGTTTGTCGTTAAACGGGGGGATGTCGGTATTGAAATGGCCTCCCACGGCGTAGAGAGCCTCTTTTTTCACCACCTGCGTGAGAGGATTCTCCGCCACCTTAAGGGTGTACGTTCCAGGCAATTCCGTCATGATGTCCACCGTGCTTTCGAATAGGCCTGCCAGCTGGTCGTCGACATTTGGAAGAAACCGCATCACCAACTCATCAATGCTCGGACGCGCGGGATCCCAGTAATCCGGATTTTTCTCCATAACAATTTCCTTTCCCGAAACCCAACGCTTCAGCTTGAATGGACCCGTTCCGATCGGGCTTTTCGCAAAGGCGGCGGAACCCCGGGTGCCGTAGTCCATCGGAGGAACAAAAACCAGCAATCCCGCAAAACGACGAAGAAGAAGACCGTCTGGGAACTTGGTCACAATTTCGACCGTGTACGGGTCGATGATCTCCACTTTATCGATCGTGTAAAGAATTCCGGCAAGAGGAGATTTTGAACCAGGATCAAGAATTTTTTGAAGGGTGTATTGAACGCTTCCGGCGTCAAACTCTTCCCCGTTGTGAAACCGCACATTTTTACGCAAACGAAAACGGTACCGGAGGGGATCGATCCGTTCCCAGGATTCCGCGAGAACAGGCACGATGTGCGCATCGGCGTCAAAACGCACCAAGCCCTCCATCATCTGGTAAACAAGCGTCCATTTTTTCTCTGAAAGGGTATAAAGAGGATCCAAAGTTCCCGGATCGATATTGTCGTCACAGACCACCACGCGCCGAGGGGCCCCCTTAGCCCAACCAATCGTGGGCAACAGGAACAGTCCAAACACGCTGAAGATTCCACAGGCCCCCGCGAGACGACAAATTCGGGTTGTCCTCAAAGACTTAAGGAATCCGGTGAATCGTTTACGGGTTACCATTCTGGGTTTCCCTCCACGGTCGGAACCATTTAACGGCGGCTCCCATAATTTGACTGGTTTTTTGAGGCGGAACGGTGTTGGGGCCGATTCGCACGCGAACCATTGGCGGTGAAAAGGGATTCGGCCGACCGGCCACCATCGGATTCATCGCGGAGGGTCCCGGCGGTTTGCGATAAGTCCCTCATTTGTCGTTCTTCCCAGAAAAAAACCTCTCCAAGGTGGCCAGGCGCATGCCGGTGGGAGGGATGGCGTCCGGACAGATGTGGACGTCGATGACCGTGGGACGTCCGGATTCAAGCGCTTGATGGAGCGCCTGTTCGAGTTCCCCGCCCCGCTCCACCCGGAACGCCTGGGCCCCGACGGCCTCGGCGATCTGGGCCACGTTCAGCGGGTGTTTGAAAAGAGAGGTGCAGAATTTGCCTTTGAACTGGAGGGTTTCGCCCAAATGCACCATCCCATGGCCCCGTTGTTCATCACGATCCAAATCACAGGAATATCGTTTTCAACCGCGGTGTGAACCTCCATTCCGTTCATGGCGAAAGCGGCGTCGCCCACCAGGGCGACCACGGGGCGGTCCTTCGCCGCCATCTTTCCCCCGATGGCCGCCGCCACGCCGTGGCCCATGGACCCGAACCCCATGTTGATGAAGAATCCCCCCGGCTCCCGCACCGTGAAATAGTGGAGCGCCCAGGCCATGACGTTTCCGATATCCACGAACAGAATCGTGTCCGAAGGAAGGGCGTTCTGCATTTCGGCGATGACCCTCTGCGGGAAGAGGGGCAAAGAGTCGTCGGTCATCTTCTTGGCGTCCAGGAACCGGGGCGTGGCGGCCTTCATGCCCCGAATCACCGCCAAACGAGGCCCGAAATCGGCCTCCTGATCCAACCACCGCATGTCCCGCTCCAATTGAAAGTTGAGTTCCTTGAGCACGTGCAGAGCGTTGCCGACCAAACTGACATCCACGGGATAGTTTTTTCCGATCTCGTGGGGATCCACATCAATCTGCAAGATCCGCCGGTTTGCTCCGACGCGCGGGTCCCAGGCGTGGGTGGCCAGCTCGCCGAAACTGGTGCCGACGCCGAGCAGGAGATCCGTCTCGTCGGACAAGAGGACGGCGTCAGCTTGAGGCGACCCCGCGAAACCGAAAACCCCCAGCGAGAGCAAATGATCTTCCGGAAAAACGCCTTTCCCTTTTTGCGTGGTGGCCACGGGAATCTTCAGCCGCTCGGCCAGCGTCCGAAGTTCACTGTAGGCCCGGGCCAGATGGACCCCATAGCCCGCCAGGAGGACCGGACGCTTGGCTTGCAAAATCAATTTCGCCGCCTCTTTCACGGATCGGCGATCAAAAAGTTCGGGAGGGGTGCGGTATTGAGTAGGGGGGCGAATGTCCGCCGGAACTTGAATTTTCATCATGTCCGCCGGGAGACTGAGATGGATCGGCCCGGAACGGCCCGTGAGCCCGGTGCGGAGGAGGTGGCGCGTCATGTCGGCGATTTTATCCGGCATCATCAGCATGACGCTGGCTTTGGTCACGTCTTTGAACATATCCACAATATCGATACCCAAGGGGGAACTCTCCTGGGCGGCCCCCTTGCCGAAAGCGGCCAAGGCCACTTGGGCGGTGAGGATGAGGACGGGGACGGAGTCCCGGTAAGCGCAAGCGATTCCCGTCAGCGCGTTGGTGGCGCCGGGACCGGTGGTGGTGCAACAGACCCCGAGGCGCCCCGACACCCGCGCGTAGCCGTCGGCCATGAAAGCGGCGCCTTCTTCGTGCTTGGCGATGATGGACCGGATTTTCCCCCGCTCGAAAAGCGCCTCGTAGAACGGCATCAGGGGCCCCCCCGGAAGCCCGAAAATCGTATCGACCCCTTCCTGCTCCAAATACGCCAGCAGGACCTGGACCGCCGGAAGGGTGGCCGCCGCCGGCACCGTCGGAGCGGGGGACGCCGTCCCGTTGGTTGAGACGGGTACGAAGTCGGAACTCCGTCGCCGATAAAGGGTCGGCGGAACTTCACCCGGATTTGAGATTTTCGCCTTCATGGAAGGAACCCGTCCAGCAACGGAAAGATCGGGGAACTAGAAGGGGGGGGTGGAAAGGGCGTCACCGCGACAGCGGCGGTCTTCGAACCATGGAGTCGATCCCAGTAGTCGCAACGCAACACGTGTTGACCTCCCGGCGCCTGTGGCGTCGGTATCCGGACGGGCCTGGTCCTCGGTTTTGATACCGCGGACCCTACGTTTCTCGGCGTTCGGAAAGGAACTCGGGAGGCCATGCTCCGGACGCCTCCCAGCGCCCTTCGCTCGGTCCCCCCGCGTTGCCCAGGGGGAGGCCTTTTGTTAGGGAGAGTATATTCCCATGCGGCGAAAGGTGTCAATCATCAGTTGTAAATTTAATGTAACAATGATGGGCTAAAAAACATGACGGGGGTCATGCTTTATTTTGGAGGGGTGAGAAAAAGGGAGCGGACGATCAGGACCCGGAGGGGGCGGAGCGGCCGACGCTATGGTATTGGAACCCCAGGGCGGAAACGACGGCGGGGTCGTAGAGGTTTCGACCGTCGAGGAAGACCGGGGTCCGCAAAAGTGATTTCACCTTGGCGAGGTTCACGTCGCGAAATTCTTTCCATTCGGTGGCGAGCAAAACGGCATCGGCGCCCCGGGCCGCATCGTAGGGATCCCGGCAGAACCGGACATTTTTCATTTGGATCCGGGCCTTGGTCATGGCGACCGGATCGTAGGCGTTCACCTGACAGCCCTCGTTTTGGAGGCCTCGAATGATGTCCAAGGCGGGCGCGTTCCGCAAATCGTCGGTGTCGGGTTTAAACGCCAGGCCCCAGACCGCGATGGTTTTTCCGCGCAGGTTCCAGAGGGATTTCTTCAGGCGGTCCACCGCCCACAACTTGGCTTGGTCGTTGATTTCCCGCACCGCGCGGAGCAGTTTGAAATCCACGCCGGCGGTTTCCGCCATATGGATGAAAGCGCTCACGTCTTTCGGAAAACAAGATCCGCCATAGCCGATCCCGGCCCGCAGGAAGGCGGGGCCGATGCGGGGGTCCGCCCCCATGCCCTGGGTGACCAGCGTCACGTCCGCCCCCACGCGGTCGCAGAGCGTGGCCAGGGCGTTGGCGAAAGAGATTTTCGCGGCCAAAAAGGAATTCGACGCGTGCTTGATCAGCTCCGCGCTCTTGATGTCCGTCACCAACACCGGCGCCTTGAGCGGGGCGTAGAGTTCCCGCATCATGGTTTCGGCGCGGGACGATTCCACGCCGACCACGATGCGGTCGGGTTTCATGAAATCCTGGACCGCGGTGCCTTCCCGAAGGAATTCGGGATTAGAAACCACGTCAAAGGGAACGTCTTTTTTTCCGTGGAGCAAGAGCGTCTGGCGGACCTTGTCGCCGGTGTTCACCGGAACGGTGGATTTCTCCACGATCACCGTGTAGCGCCGAAGCAGGTGCCCCACCTGGCGGGCCACGGTTTCAACAAAAGAGAGGTCGGCCTCGCCGTTCGGAAGCGGGGGCGTGTTGACGGCGATAAACACATATTCGGCGGTCTTCATGGCCTCTTCCAAGCGGTGGGTGAAATTCAGCCGGCGGGCTTTGCGGTTGGCGGCGACGACTTCGGCCAGGCCCGGCTCGTAGATGGGAAGTCCGCCCTTTTTTAGGGTCTGGATTTTTCCCTTGTCCGAATCGACGCACAAAACGTGATGCCCGATCTCCGCCAGACAGGCTCCCGTGACGAGCCCCACATACCCGCTCCCCACCACCGCGACGTTTTTGCTTTTCATATTTTTCCTTTCGTTGGGCGAGCCAGGCGCGCGGCGTATTGCTTTTTATAATAGTTTTGAAAACTCCCCTTCCGGGTCTTGATGGGCCGCCACCAGTTTTCGTGAGCGCGATACCAATCCAACATGTCGACCAGACCGGCTTCGAACGGGCGCCGGGGGCGCCACCCCAGTTCCCGTCGGATTTTCGCGATGTCCGGCGCGTAGCGAAGGTCGTGGCCGGGGCGGTCTTGGACGAAATTCAGCAGATCCGCCGGACGGCCCAGGAGCTTCAAAAGACGGCGGGCCACGTCGATGTTCTTAAACTCTCCCGGGCCCGCGATGTTGTAGATCTCCCCCGCCCGGCCGCGCGCCAACACGCGGTCCAAGGCCTCGCAGTGGTCCAAGACGTGGATCCAATTGCGGACGTTCAGCCCTTTCCCGTACAGGGGCAAAGGAATTCCATCGATGGCGTTCGTGATGAAGAGCGGCAAAAACTTTTCCGGATGTTGGTGCGGGCCGTAATTATTGGTGCACCGGGTGACGATCACCCCATATTGGTGAGTGAGCCACTGGGTGAGAACCACCAGGTCCGACGCGGCCTTGGAAGCGGCATAAGGGCTGGTGGGACGGAGCCACGCGTCTTCCCGGGATTTTCCCCTTGGGACCGACCCGTAGACTTCATCCGTCGACACGTGGAGAAACCGCCGAACGCCCGCCTCCCGCGCCGCGTGGACCAGCGTGTAGGTCCCCTGGACGTTGGTCTGAAGAAACGGGTCGGCGTCCAAGAGGGAGCGGTCGACGTGGGTTTCCGCCGCGAAGTGAACGACGGCCTCGATGCCGGGAAGAAGACGTTTCACCGTCGGGGCATGGCCGATGTCCCCCCGGACGAACCGATGGCGCGGGGATTTCAGGACCCCCGCCAGGTTGTCGAGGTTCCCGGCATACGTCAGCTTGTCCAAGGTCGTGACGGAATCCGCCGGATGGTTCTCCAGCCAATACCGCACGAAATGAGACCCGATAAACCCGGCGCCGCCGGTGACTAAAAGCTTCATGCGAAATCCTCCTAATCGTCCCCGCGGGTATCCCGACCGGGGTAGAACTGTTTTTCGTCGATCTCGCCCTGCTTTTTCGAAGTTCCATGTTGGTTTTCAAGTCCAGGCGAAAGTAGATTTCGTTGACGCCCGGCCGTTCCCGGTAGGTCGCGCGCAGGACCCAACAGTGCAAATCGCGCCGGACCACCAGATTTTTCTCCTTAAATTCGGTTTTGTTGTATTGAATTCCGCCGGGACCCATGGCCGTGTAGTGCAGGTCGCCGGACAGCCACCATCCGGGGGTGAGCTGAAACGCCGCTCCATGGTTGACATCGAGCTCGCCCGAGCGTCCCACATTATAGCTAAAGCCGGTTGAAAAAAAGGCCATCTCGTCGGGCCCCAACTTGAAATCAAACAGGGTGGATTGGGGCTTTCGCGCCGGATAAAGTTGAACCGTTTCCCGGGCGGAGGCCGAAAACCATCGCCGCGGTTTGACCCCGACCTCGATGGACGGGGGCGTGAAGCGCTGGCGGGGGGTGGTGTAGCCGAGCGAAGGCGAATCCCGAAAATCATAAAAAGTGCCGGCGCGCCCCCACAGGGCCGAAGACGGGCGATAAGAGGCGAAAAAGTTCATTCCGTTTTGTTCCAAGCCTTGATCGGCGGCCGTGCGATCGCGCGTGAAACTGTTCGGTTCCCACCGCACGCGGTAGAGATGGGATAAATCAAAATCCAAAGACGGCGTCACCCTCTGGCGCAAATTCAGCCCGGTGGACCCCTTGCCGATGGTCACGTCATCGGGAATGAATTCGGTGGCCGTTTCCTGGTCGGATTGCCAGCTTTCCGAAATAGCGGCCGTCGGTTCCAGTGAAATGTTTTTGGTCAAAGGCAACCGCCAACTGAGCCGGCCCAACCCGTCCGCGAATTGCCGGTAGGAATCCTTTCCCGGCAGGATCGGGTCCGTGTTCGGAGGGTTGGCTTCCGGACGGTCGTATTGGTTTCGAAAATTCCCGTTGAAATTGAAATAGGCGTTGGATTTCCCGAGTTTCAACGCCCTGGTTTGAAATCCGATTTGGGGAAGGATCGTTTGAGAGGTGACATATCGATTTTGGGTCGGGTCCAACGCGCGGTCGTGGGAGCTGAAAATGCGCGCCGTGTACCAGGACGCCGCGTGCGTCAGAGCCAGGTCCGACTCCCCCAACTGGCGGGTGCGCTGAACATCGTCCCCGAGATATTCGTTGTTCACGTCCTGGTCGCTCTGCATGGCCACATGAGATTGAACCTGCCACCGGGAATTCAACTGTTGCCAATGGGCCGCCCGAATGTTCCAGCGCCGGGTCCCGTCGATCCGGTCATTAATTTGGTAACCCGATAGGGACCCCCGCACGCTCGCCGTGGAATAAGTGAACTCGGCGCCGAACCCATTGCCGGCCTCGGAGTAATAATCCCACATCAATTTCGCCCGGGAGTAACCGCCCACCGGATAGGTGAAAACGTTTTTCGCGAAATAGCCGTTCCGAGCGCTGTTGCCGGGATCCACCGTGTAGGTCCATCGGTGGTCTTCCAAGGAATGGGTGTAAAACGGCAAATAAAAGATCGGCGTGTTTTCGGCGGCGGCGCGGATATGGCTCACGGTGACCCTCTTTTTGACCCGAAAAAGGGCCGACCCTCCTCGGAAATGGAAATGGGGCGGGTTGAGCTCGCAACTCGTAAAGGCGGCGCGGTCGATGCGGTAGAGCTCGGGGCTCAATCGTTCCATCCGTCGGCCCCACACGCGCCAAGGTCCCTGCTGAATGAAGATGTTTTGAAGGACCCCTGTGGAGGCCTCCCAGTTGTAGCCGATCCCATCGGAAAGGACGGCCAAGTCCCGATCCTCCAGGTATACATGGCCCTGGGCCTCCGCCACATGGCTGGACAAATAAAGAGTGAGGGTGTCCGCCTCCATCCGGGTTCCGCTGGACAGAAGAACCGCGTGTCCTTGGGCCAAGACCGCGTTGTCGGTGGAGCGGTACTCCAGAAAATCGCAGTTCAAAGTCGCCGTGGAGAGCGTGGACGGAGCGGGAAGATCCAAAGCCGACGCCGCCGTGGAAGGAACGATCTCTTGGGCGAAAAGAATCGGTGCCGCCAAGACCAAGAGCGAGATTCCCCCCAACCCACCCCACGTCCAGGGACCTACGGGAGGCGGCCAGCGACCCAAACGGTACACGCTCTCACTCCACCAATAACGCGGAGCCGACGACGCCCAGATCTTCCATGCGTTTTGAAACCAGAACACGGACGGCCCGCGCGGGGGTTTTGAAGGCGTTCTTTTTCATCACGCGCGTCGCTTCCGGCAAAAAGAGCCGCGCCGCCCGGGCCACTCCCCCGGTCAGGAGAAGGGTGTCGGGATTGAGAACGTTCACGAGCCCCGTCAACGCCGTTCCCAGCGCCCCGGCCGCCCGCCGCCAAGCGGCACGAGCCACGGAATCGCCCCGGAGGGCTCGATCGTAAAGAATCTTTGGATTCAGCGGATCCACGACGCGGCCCTTTTTCGCATAGGCCCGCCGCGCCCAACGAACAAGAGAGGCGCCCCCCGCATAGGCCTCCAGGCACCCCCGGTGGCCGCAGGGGCAGGGTTCCCCGCCCGCCTCCACGGTCAGATGCCCCACTTCCCCCGCCGTGCCCGACGATCCGCGATAGAGCCGGCCGTCAAAAATAAGTCCGCCCCCCACGCCCGTGCCCAGGGTCAGAACGATCAGGTTCCGGGTTTTGCCGCCGAACTCCAAATGGTGCGCCCCCCAGGCGGCCGCGGTGGCGTCGTTGTCCAAAACCACCGGGGAGGGGAACCCCGCCTGCCGGAAAAGGTCGGCCAGGCGGAGATTTTTCCAGCCGAGGTTGGGCGCGAACCGGACGAGGCCCCGGGCCGGATCCACGTTTCCCGCCACCCCCACCCCGGTTCCGAGCAGTGAACGGGAGCCCCACGGTTCCGCCGCCGCGGCGAGCGCGCGGACCAGAGAGCGGGGATCCTTGACGGTGGAGACCTGGATCCGTTCTAGGATGCGCCCCCGCTCATTGACCAACGCCATTTTGACCTGGGTCCCGCCCAAATCGACGCCCAGCCGAAGTCCTTTCCTCATATCCGTCTCCTTAAAACCTTCATGGCTTCTCCTACCAAATAGAGGGACCCCGCGATCAGAACGGGCGCGCCGCGTTCTCTCCTCGCCAACCGCCAGGCCTCGCGAAAATTCCTCGCCGTCTCCGTCGGAACGCGCCGGCGCCAGAGAGCCTCCAGTTCTTCGACCGGCCTGGCGCGAGGGGACGGAAGCCGGGTGACAATCACCCGTCGGACCAGGCCCGCCAGGGCGGACGCGATCCCGCCGATGTCTTTGTCTTTTAGACAAGCGAAAATGAGGACCGCGGGCGTTTTCCCCCAGGAGGACGCCCTCCACGCCTCGGCCAACGCGCGCGCGGCCGCCGGGTTGTGGGCGCCGTCCAAAACCACCGGCGGCGTCCTCTGGACCACGTCGAACCGGCCCGGCCAGCGGGCCGCGGCCATGCCGTCACGGATGGCTTTCTCGGAAAGGCGCCACCCCCGTCGGGCCAGAAGATGGAGCGCGGCGAACGCCAGCGCTCCGTTGCGCGCTTGATGGGCACCCCAGAAGGGAACCGGAACCAGCCCCCGAGCCCCGTCGGGCAACCCCACGCGCACCCATTGCCGCAGGCCTTTCCGATCCCGCCGGACCGATTCGAGCCGGATTTCCCGGCCCAGGGTCCAGGTCCGGATGCCCTCCCTCTCCGCCCACCGGCGGGACGCCGCGAGCAAAGACCGGGGGATGTCCTGGAGGAGCGGAGTGCCGACCCTGGCAATGCCTCGTTTCTCAAAATAAATTTTATCCAGCGTGGATCCCAGCCACGCGGTGTGGTCGAGCCCGATGGACGTGATCACCGAGAGTTCGGGAGCCGGCACCGCGTTCACAGCGTCCAGCCGTCCACCGAGGCCCACTTCGAGCACGGCGATGTCCACCTTGGCGCGGGCAAACTCCAGGAACGCGGCCAGGGTTTGGGCTTCGAATTCCGTCAAAGAAATTTTGTGACGCCGTTTCATTTCGGCCACCCGGGCCATGGCGTGGGCCCAGGCCCGCCGAGCCACGGGAATCCCGGCCACCCGCACCCGCTCGCGGACGTTCAGGAGGTGCGGCGATGTGTAGAGACCCGTCCGATGCCCTCCCCGGCGGAGGGCCGATTCGATCAAGGCGCTCACGGTTCCTTTGCCGTTGGTTCCGCCCACGATCACCGAGGCGAAGGCTTCCTCGGGATGGCCCAGAAGGGACAGAGCCCGATGGACGCGGTCCAGGCCGGGACGGATCACATGGGGAAAAACGGGAGGAGGAGGCCACCGACGGACTCGCGGGCCCGTGAACCCATGGGCCGGGGCGGCGGAGCTCATAGGAAATTCAGACCGCGTTTTTTCGGGCGGCCATGAAAAAGGCGAAGAGGGCGGCAAGGCGTTGTTTCAGGAGGGGCCGGTCCACCACCATGTCCACCATACCGTGTTTCAGGAGAAATTCCGACTGTTGAAACCCCTGGGGCAGGGTTTGGCGGATGGTTTGCTCGATCACCCGGGGACCGGCGAAAGCCACCAGCGCCTTGGGTTCCGCCACGATGACGTCGCCCAGCATGGCGAAACTGGCCGTGACGCCTCCCGTGGTGGGATCGGCAACGAGAGAGATGAAGGGGAGCCGCGCCTTCTCCAACCGGCCCAGGGCCGCGCTCGTTTTCGCCATTTGAAAGAGGGACAGGATCCCCTCCTGCATGCGGGCGCCCCCGGAAGAGGAAACCACGAGAACCGGGAGCTCCTCGGCGATACCGCGCTCGATGGCCAGCGTCACTTTCTCCCCCACCACGCTCCCCATGCTTCCGCCCATGAACCCAAATTCCAACACCGCCGCGACGACCGGCGTTCCCTCGATTTTCCCCGCGCCGGCGATCACGGCCTCCCGTTCCCCGGTTTTCTTGCGGCTCTCCTTCACCCGATCGACGTAGGAGCCCGAATCGTGGAAACCCAACGGATCGGCGGCGGTCAAGTTTTCCGCGAATTCGACAAACGTCCCTTCATCGAAAAGCTGGTCGATCCGTTCCCGCGCGGAAGCGCGGAGGTTATAACGGCATTTGGGGCAAACCTTGAGATTTTTTTCCAGTTCCTTGTTGTAAATGATCTGCTCGCACTTCGGACACTTGGTCCAAAGCCCGTGGGGCACCCGCTTTTTTTGTCCGGACTCGTCCACTGCCATGGAAAAACCTCCTCTTAGTCGGCGTCCAGCGCCCGTCGAAGCGAGCGCGCAAAAGGAGCCAAACGCTCCCGGTTTTTCAAGCGCTGAATGAACGCGGATCCAACAATAACCCCGTCGGCCCGCTTCGCGGCCTGTCGAGCCTGAGCCGGGGTCGAAATCCCAAACCCCACCGCCACGGGAACCGGCGAACGTCGATGGAGATCGGCCAAAAATGCGCCTAAACTCCGGGGCAAGGCGCGGCGCGCCCCCGTCACCCCTGCCAGCGACACCGCGTAAAGGAACCCTCGGGACCGCCGCGCGATCAGTCCCCGGCGCCGGGGCGGCGTGGTGGGAGCCGCCAAATAAATGAGGTGGAGGCCCACCCGCTCCAACTCGCGTTCCAATATCGCCCCCTCTTCAATAATCAGGTCGGGAACAATAACCCCGTCCACTCCCGCGGCCGCCGCCCGACGGGCAAAGGATGACGCGCCGATCCGATGAACCGGGTTCATGTAGGTCATGAGAACCAAGGGCGTGGAATTTTTCCGGCGAAAGCGATGGACCCATTCCAGGATGGCCCCCGGCGTCACCCCCGATTCCAACGCCTTCTGGGAAGACGCCTGAATGGTCGGCCCGTCGGCGATGGGGTCGGAAAAGGGGATCCCGATTTCGATCAGGTCCACTCCCGACTCCACCAAGTCCCTTACCGCCCGCTCAAAGAGGGGCCAAGAGGGGTAGCCTCCCGTCAAATAGGCGATCAAAGCCTTTCGACGGCGGGCTTTTAGGTTTACAAAGAGTTCGTCAATGCGGTTCATGGGGTAGCGGGTCCGCCTGGACCCTCGACGGGGCTTATTCTATTAAGATTCCAGCCTCCCGACCAGGCCCGGCCAAGGGAAGAATGGCTGTTTAGCCCGGAACTTTCAGTTGGGCGCGAGGACCGAGACGGAAAAGCCGGGATTTTTACGAAACAAAAAAGTTGGGGCGTAGCGGGGGCTACGTTCAAACTTTTTTGTGAAGTAAAAAGCCTGGATTTTACGTCGAATCCCGTGATCCAACTGAAAGTTCCGGGCTAAAGGTGACGACTCAGGTACAGTCGTTTCTCCCTCTCCCGCCCGCGGGAGAGGGTGGGGTTTCCCGAGGAGGAACCGATCGGAGACCTGAGTAGTTACGTTTAAAGCGGAGGGAGAGGGAATATTTTCGATTAAAAACAGCCCCCCACGGAGCCGGGCTAGGCCTGTTGGAGAAGTTTCGTGAGGTGGGTAATTTCGTCGCTGATGGCTTTGGAAACCAGGACGTAGGAAAAGATCGTTAACCCCTCGCCATTCAAAATGGTTTCGAGGTCGGCGGCCAGCAGGAAATCCGACTTGGCGAAGGCGGCGAACTTTTTGGCGTCCAACTTGTTGTCCGAAGTAATGCCCGCGTTCCAGAAGGCGGCTTCATTCGAAAGCCCGAACATGTTACGGATGGAGTCCTGGGTCTCTGCTTTCGCGGCGATCACCACCGGCCTCGATTCTCTGAGGGCCACGGTCATGGCCCCCCGGAAGAAGGCAATTTTGTTCGGATCGTCTGTCCACGCTTTCGATTCAAAATCGTGCATCGCCACTGGCAGGGGCCCCTCGAATTGTTGGGCCCATTCCGCGCCAGCCGTGCTATAAATTTCCTCGGTGATGGAAGACGGTGCCCATCCATCCAGCTGGGCCTCCAAGGATTTCAAGACCGCGCCCATCCCTTCCACGGCCGTTAAAGCGGCGACCCCGGCGCGCAGGTCGTTGTTCGAAATCCCGTTCCCCATTCGGCGGATCAGCGGGGCAAAGCGTCTCGTGAGTTCGCCCGTTCGTTTCAGGTCGAACTTCATCGGACCCGCCGGGCCCCCCAAAAGAGTGCTTCGCAATTTATTGGCCAGCACTTTCAATGCCGCCGACCTTGCCAAATTCTTCACTTCATCCGGTTTTTCTTCTTTTTGGACGGCGTTGTGGATTCCGTGCAGGAGGATCCCCGTCCATGTTTGGATGGCGATTAAAGGGATCCCCAAAGAATCGAGCAAAGGCGAGACCAGGTCCAGTGAAACCAGATACGGAGCGGCGTAAAGGACGGCGGCGTTGATCAACCAGGAAGCGATCAGTTGGCGGGTGAGCCGAACCAAAAGGGCCTGCCGAGCCTCGCCCGGAGGGGCCCGGCCCGCGTGAAGGAGGGCGAAGAGCCCGGAGGCCAGAAACCCGGACGGGTCAAAAGCCGAGAACAGCAGGGCGAACCCCGGCAAACCGGGCGCTTCAGTCCACGGCGCCCATTTCCAGCCGAACCCCTTTGAATTGACTTCTAACTCGGCCCTGAACTGAGCCATTTCCCAAGATATATTCTTTCCCCCAACAACTTTGAAGAAAAGGCTCAATATCCATTTATTCCACCACCGAATGACCAATGGATTCAACCCAGATTTTGTTTCCAGAACTTGACCATTGACCGATCCGGAGTTGAATAATTGTTTTTTAGCGAACAAGGTTCGAAGGTAATCCCGTTGAGCGTCACGGACATCTTCAAGGAAAAGATCTCGAACTCGATGGAATTGGTTCCCCGATTTACCTTTCCGCTTCCAGGCCCGTTCCATTTCTTCGATCTCTTTTAACCCCTCGCCACTCACGCCTTCCGAAAGCAACATCGCTTTGCGGCTTTCAATAGTCTCGAGCCCGTCCACGTCGAACCCAACGATCTTCCCATGACTGTTCATTCCATAATTTCGTAACAGGTTATCGACCGGATCCGAATCAGTTTCCACAACCCCTCTTTCGCTCATTTTCAAAAACAAATCCTCTTTAATCCGTTTAAGGAACTCAGCCCGAACCGTGGCTCGTTCCGCCGGTCTCTCAATGGAGCTAAGAATATCCTCCAATGGTTTGACCCGTTCCTGGATGATGATGTAGTCCTTGTTTAGTAAATCACCGGCAATGTGGAGGGGGGTCTCCTCGTCGTGCACATCCAATACCATTAATGCAAAAATTCCCCCCAAACGATCTTTCGCAAGTTTGTATCCCGAGAGGACTTCCCTTGCGAAGTCAACCTTTCCGCCCACCAACCGATTTTCCCTCGCCACCTTGATGACGATGTTGCTTAATAGAGGGTGCTCGAATGCCCTCATTGTCATGCCGTAGGTGTTGGGAATTTCTCTAAAGGGCATAACCCTTGAGGCCGAATTGATTTTTTCTTTTGCGACGGACTGGGCGATGCGCTCCAACTCTCTTTGGATATCCGCTCGGGGAGCGGGCAAATAATTCTCAAATGCATTTAAGCGACCGTTTTGGAAAGCTTCGACTAAAATGGATAACCACGCCTCTTCATCGCCTTCTTCAACCGTGATGGGCTCTTTTTCAGGCTTACCTCTTTCACTGTCGTCGGACACGCTCAACGCAGGGAGCTTAAATTGACGGCCCAACCAGTTGGGAACGAGGAAGTCGTTGTAGAGGCGGTGCAGAAATCCCGTCAGGAGGACCGGCAGCAGGTTCCCAACGACTAAAGAGAAAGGAGCAAGGACGGGATTTAGAATTGAGAAAAGCAGAGGGCTATGGATGAAGAGGGCGGTGGCCATGATTCCAAAACGGGTCGGCCAGGAGGCCGGGCCTTTGATCCACTCCCCGGGATTTGGGCCCAGTCGATAGACCTCGGTGTGCAAGGCGCCAAAAATAAGGTTCAGCGCCGCATACAACCCCACATCCAACCGGTTCCCAAACCAAAGCCCCGGGTCGAACCCGAAAATGGAGAGGACCGCGGGCGCCAACGCATTCAAAATCCAATAAGCCGCCCCCAACCCGAAGGATTCCACAAACGGCGCGTAAACCCGAATGATTCGATCCCTTCGTTGATTTTCATTCATCCCCACCCATTGCTTCGCCCAGTTCGTCTGGGGGAAAGCTTTCGCCCGCCAATTTAACAGACCCCGAATGAACCTTTCCACCGCCGGAATCGTCGCGGCGGGAGGGACTTCGGTTGACAAATCAGTCATCAGAACCTGCATATCCTGAAGTTTCAATGTGTCCGACCTTCGAAATACAAGGCCCTCCACGTCTTGGTTAACCCTTAAATCGTTACCTGGTTGATGAGCATCCCGCGCGGTTCCAAACCAAAGAATGACCAGTTTCTTTTCAGCATCAAATCTTTTACCAAGGATTTGAAACTCCGCCCCCCACTTCACTCGAGAAAGCCCGCGTTGGCTATACCCCTCGCCACGTGACAACGCGCCGGGATCGCCTTTCAATAATTTAGCGGCCAATTCACGAACGATCCGGGATACGTTTTTCTGCGTTTTAAAAATACCCACAGCGTCGGGATGAATACATATGGCCCAGTCTTCAAAATCTCCGCTCAGTTTCATAGGGGCAATGTTTGTTTCAGTGATTTTGCGGACTTTCTTAAGATACTCTTTCTGGTTCGCCCCGAATTTGAGCCACAGTCGAACCAGCCGGACGGGCCGGCTGGAAATATCCGCCATAAAATTCGCCAGCTCGTCCACCGTCGGAAATTTTGCCAAGAACGCCTCTTCCGTGGGATTTTCATCGAGGATCATGCCATAGATGGATTCCAAGTCCTCTACAATGGCGTTGTCTTCGGGTTCGTTTTCCACGCCACCGCTCCAAATGCCTTTCAGGAACTCGGACATACCGCCGTTCCATAGGCTCTGGTTCTTGGCGGCGGAATAATTTCCAACCAGTTCCATCAATTGGAACGACGGTTTCATCCCAGCGATTTCCAGATCGACGTAAACGCGAAGCCACCTCTCCTGTTCCAGCGACAGATCTAATTTTGACGCGATTTTGAGAACTTGTTTCCCGGTGATAAGTCCTGGAATTGATTTCACCGCCTGTTTTCTCAACTGATTCGGCAGGGACTCCAGTTGCTCTTTTTCATAATCGTTCAAAAAGTGCGAGTATTTATTTACCCTTTTAAGAAAATCATGGGCTTCTTTAAATCGCCCTGTTTGGATGGCGTCATATTCAATCAGTCCCAACAAAACGGCTCCGGTCAGGAGCAAACCGCCTCTTTGTATGACGATTTCAAATTTCTTTTGAACAAATTCAACTTCCTGAGGCAAATAGAGCCCTCTCCTTATCCCGCCTTGGAGATTCAGGAACTGGTCCAGGGCGTCGAAATAATCGGTGACGATATCCCGCACATCCACAGCCCCCTTCTTTGGCGTGCGCTGAGATCGAGAAAATCGATCAGCGGCGGCTCGGACTTTTTTTAGCTGGTCGATAATATCGTCCATTTCGGAATAAACGTCATTGTTTGAAGTGAATACGGGGACGGCCATGGCGAGCCGGGGAGAGAAAAAGCCGAGAAGAGCCGTTATCGATCGAAATGGGACCATCAAGACGTTCCAGACCATGTGGGGAAGAATCATGCCGATGTCGCGGTATTTCCAATAGCCGGCGCCGAAAAAGGCGAACGCCAAGGCCTTCTCCATGAACGGGATGTCCAACCCGAAAAAGAGCCCCATCGCCACCAGCGCCGGCACCGCCGCCACAATAAAGACCAACCCCACCGCCGCCACCGCGCGTTGAATTCCGCTGAAGGGGTGGTCCTTAAACCATTGCCACGGAGTTCGCGACGCTTCGCGCTCCCTAAAGGGTGCGTAAAATATTTCGACGCTTCGGTCGATCATCCAGTTGAGGGCAGGAGACGCAGGCGCCGAGTTCCAACCCAAAAACTTAAACAACCGCGCCCGCCCTTCGGCCAGCGTGGAGTCAAGCGTGAAAGAGGGGGGGGTGATGCCTTCAAACCATTTGTCCATTTCACCAACGACGGCCGCGGCGGTCTTTTCGAGACCCCCCGCTTCATTAGGTAAAAATAATTTCCAGCGACCCCCTGGCGTCCATTCATTTGAGCCTTGATTGGAATTATGGTCCTTCACAATTACAAATGAGCGCATGTGGAGGAGTGTGTCGGTAGGAGCGACAACTGGCCGATTTAGTATTTTGGAAATTTGTTGTGCAACATTTGCACCAAAAGCCAATTCACCTCCCGACCGGCAACTCACAAGCAAAATAGGCGATTTGTTGTTCTTCTCATCATCACCTAATTGGGCCAAAATAATTTCTGCCAAATCCTCAGCGGAAACGGGAGCATCGAGCTCGGGCCCAAAAAGACTCGTCCTGTCCTTGCGAGAGAACCCAGTTGGAGAACCATGGATGTGAACGGTTAGCCACCCGGCCGGATAGGAGAAAAATTCGCTCCCGAGATTCTCTCCGGGTTTTGTGGCCCTTGAGACGGTGGCATAATTTTCAAGGGCATCCATCATCCACGTTGTTGATCGACCTGGGTCCCAGCCGTTATTTTTGGCAAAGGAATCCGCAGCCGACGCAGCCGATTGAAAACTTAGGGCTTGAGATCGCAACTCCTCGATGTTGGCGGAGGCTACTTCCGTGGTCCGACCATCCGTATACGTAGAGAAATCGGGGTATATCTCTTCAATATTGTTTGGAATCCGGAGTGGTTCGTCCCCCCCAACGGTGGCCGCCGGCCAGCCGGCGACCTTCGCCAGGGCGTTGTATCCTTTGTGCAAGAACACACTCGTCGCCGCCCCCAGGGCGTACAGGCCCAACATTCCCAAGGGTCCCAACAAAGGATTCAGCGCCACCAACAGCAAAGGGCTATGAATCAACAACCTCGTTCTCATCAGCCACGCGCGATCCTTCCAGGAAGCTTTCTCCTCGTATACCCAGACACCTTCGACAAACCGGTAAACACCCGTGTGCTTGTATCCGAAATACGCGTTCATCAACCCGTAAACGCCCCCCGTTGCCCAACCCGGCATAGTCGCACCCATCAGAATCATCGCCATCGGCGCCAAGAAGGCCAATGAGAACAAGCCCGATTCCAGCAGGGGCGCCTTTCGTATCGCCTGAGCCGTGATGGCTCCTCGCCGTTCCAGCCATTTCACAACACCGGGCATGGCCGCGGGGACCAATGAACCGGTCGTCTGGGCCGAAGGTTTCCTCCGCCCCGAACCCGTCACGACGGCGAAGCCGAGGACGATCGATTTACGCACACCCGCCCACCAGCTGGCCAACCCGGCCCCGTTCTTCCCCTGAAGGGAAATCGCACCTTCACCGTCCTCGGTAATCGTTAGATTTTCCCTGCGGGATGGTTCTCCACCAACGGAGTAACCCAACGTTAGGCTCGAAATGGCTTTAGCGACAACCCCCAAAACCCGGGGCTTAATTTTGGCTAAGCCCGGCACTTGTTGCATTAACACGAGAAGTTTTTCCCGAGCAAACCCCAAAATTTCACGGAGGCTGTAACCCATTTCTTTCCCTGAAAGGACGCTTGGAAATAGGCTGAACGCCGCGGCGGAAGCCTGGAGCCGGGAGGTCGTTTCTTCGGTGGCCAAACCGCAGGGTTTTTTGAGCGAGATGGGTTCTCCCGAAAAGATCTCTTCGATGGGCAAAGGGTCCTGGGCGAAGGCGTCCAGGTAACGCTGGGTCGGGTCCGCCGGGCCGATTTTTGGCGTGAGGACCGCCACCGACGCGCCGCGTTGGACCAGGGTTTCCATGAGGCCGTCCGTATGAAAACCGCCGGCCACGAGAACGGCCACGGATTGTTTTTCCAGCGCCATCTTTTCCAGCAGACGGTCGATCAGGGCGGCGTTCCGGTCCATGGCGCGCCCGCAAAAAGCCTCGAACGGGGCCAGGAAACCAGGCAGATCGGTGGGCCAATGGACCAGGGCCGTTGGCGCCAAGGCTTTCAGGCGGGAGGGGAAATCAAGGACGACGGCCCGCCGCCCTTGGTAAGCCACCCAGTCGCCGGGTCGCATTTCGTTGGCGAAAAGCTTCTTTAACCGGATCGCGTCCCGGGAAAGGATAACCAATTTACGTTGGTCCGGCGTTTTCGCCAAGGCGTCCTGGGCGGAGGTTTCCAGGTCCGTCAATTCTTTCTCGAGATCCGCTCGATCGATTTCCTCGGCGTCCGCCACGTAGCGCATGTATCCGGTGAGCGCAGGATATCGAGCCAGGGATAAACCGTTCCGTCCGCAAAGGCCCCGCAGAAAGGAATGGTACGCGTTGTGGGAAACCTTGCCGGCGCGGAGATCGACGCTTCGGTTCACGAGTTCCTGAAGCTCAGCCTCCTTCAGTTTTTCAATTAGGTTCTCCACCAGCGCCCGACGGTCGTGCTCCACATCGGGAAACGAAGGGCTTTTTCCTCGCCCAGAACAGACAGGAACCGATTCACGTTGGGGAACCGCGCCGCGATGGCAGTGGCCCCCCCGTTAAACTTCGTCAACGCCGAAACGTATTCCCCCAACCCCCGCTGGTCCTGATCGTAAAGAGTTTGGTTCCGGTCGAACGCTTTCAGGTCCTCCGTATAGAGGGTCTTTTTGACGGAGTCCAGGGTTCCTTGGAGGGACGCCAGGAACACTTCCGCTTGGGGTTTCTCCGCCAGCGATTCTTTGACGGCTGCCACATTGTCCTTGTAGAGGGCCGGGTCTTCGATCCCCCAAAGCGTGAGAGGTTTCTCGGAGGAGAGCGCGGCGAATTCGGGCCCGCCGATAAGATCTTTTTTCAGGAAAAGCTCCGCCGCCTGCTTGACGGGTTCCTGGTCGGGATAAGGTTTGAATTCGTCGGTGGCGAACGCCCCGCTCGCCCCCTCGAGACCCGCCCACCGGACGCCGTGGTCCCGGGCCAGGGCCAACAACATTTCCGCCATGTTCCGTTGCGCCTCCAAATTGCCGTGAACGTCTTGAATATGGAGGATGAGAGGGGCGTCGGTCTTTTTCGACTGGCGGACAAAGCGGATGTGGCCGTAGGGAAGGAGGGTCTTCGCGACGTCTTGAATTCGACGGTCCGTGGTTTGGACCACCTCTTTGCCTAAATGGGAGAGGTCCGTCGTGGTTTGTGGGGGAACCCGGTCCAACACCACCGAGAGATCGCGGGGCGCTGAAACCGAAGCGGGAAGTTGGGCGTAAAGCGGTGCCGGTTTATCTTCGTCCGCGGAAGATTGAGACTGCGCCCGAACCGCATGGCGGCGCTGGTTCCAAAACGCCGTTTCGACCGCATGCACCACCGCGACGTTGCTGAAAAAATAGACGCCCGCCAGCCCCGACAAAAGAGCTCGGGCCAGAAGGGAACGCGGACGATTCAAACGAGGCATAGAGTTTTTTTGAGCACGTTATTCACTACTCATTCATTCGTTCGTTGCAATGGATTGACCGTTCCCCAAGAGTCTAACCCCAGAACGCAAAAGATTCCCTTAGGAAGTTGTAAATTTGTTGTAACAGAACAAACGGGCGGAAAAAACAAGGAATTAGCTTCAATGGAAAGCGATCAGCGCCCGGGAAGCACGAAGGGCCGCCTCCGCGAGGAGGTGGCCCTTCGTTGGGTAAACCCCACCAAATGGTGGAGGTGGCGGGAATCGAACCCGCGTCCGGGAGTGCATTGGTCAGGTCACTACAGGCTTAGCCTAGGCTTGGTCTCGCGCTCGGGTTGTCCCTAGACAGAACCGCCCATGCGCCAGCTCCGTTATGGTCTCGCCGGTCCCGACGAAACGCGCGGGATGCGGCCAGCCGGCTAATGGCGCTCGTTCCCTGTAGCCGGCGTTCAGGGACAAGCGTCACGGCTGTTTAGGCCGCGAGAGCCAACTCAGTGTTGGCGTTTAACGGTTTGCCCGTTTTTTAGCGAAGCTCGGACGACTTCGGCCTGCAACCAGAACCTCAAACACCCTCGTCGAACCCTGTTCACCCCCGTGCGGGAATTCGGGCGCTCTGCGCCCGCCGCACGCACCCACGCTCTGCGTGGGTGCCACAGCTTAGAGGCCAGCCCGGTATACTGGACTGTTGTTTTTGATTTTAGCATTTCTCGACGACAAATGGAGGGTAAGGCTTTCAGGCGAAGGAAGGCTTAATCAGACTCCGCTAAGTTTTCCCCCCACCCTCTCTGTGCAACCCGGATCATAGGTAACACTTTAGACCGGGCACATGGGTGACAGTTTTACTGAATCAAAAGGTTGCAATTGTTTGTTCGACGCATCGTACATCGCCAAAGGAACAGGGCCAAAATGAATCGTCCACCGATCGTTATCGACACGACGCAAACCCACCTGCTCGCCGATCAACGCTTCGCTCACATACATAAAGTCGCCACCCCATTTGATCTCGCCGTTGGACCTCACGCGCCGGACTTCGACCCCGTTTCCGTATTCCAGCTCCGGGAGCTTCAGCGGATAGGTTCTTTCCGACGGACGATAAATCCGAGCGGGCGTTGCCATTCCCAAAGATTCATGGGGCCGCTCGTCATTGAACTCCTTTCGGAAAACGCAAAACGATCCTTGTTGCGCCATGCTGTTTTTCTCCGGCGGGTTTACCGTCGCCTCCGCCAAACTTCGATGCATTCTCTCGTGGCACCCATTTTCTTCCGGATGGCCGGGTCGAATGCGCTCAGGAATGATCCCCAGCCGAATCCACCACACCGACAACCGCGACAGCCCGCCCAATCCCACGCTGGCGAACGGCGGTCCGTTATCCGATCGAATCGCCCAGGGCAGACCGAACTCCCGAAAAGCCGCTTCGAACCAGGGACGAACGTTGTCTCCCGTCGTCGATGTCAGCGCCCGGCACTCGATCAAATAACGACTTGCCAGGTCCGTAATCGTCAGCGGATCCACCCGGCCGCCGTCCCGTGTTCGGAACCATCCCCTGAAATCCGTAGCCCATACGTCGTTGGGGCGGCAAGCCGAGCGCACATTCCCTGCGAAAATCGGCGTTCGTTTTCGGCGGCGTGGCGGTTTCGTCAGCCCGTGGCGCTTCAGAATCGCTCCCGCTGTGCTCACCGCCGGCCAAATCTCGTTTGGCCGGATTTCCTTTAGCCGATGGACCAATTTGCGCGGCCCCCAATGCGGGTGCTGATGCCGAAACAGAACCAGCCCTTCTTCCGTCAACGCGGGGGTCTGATTGGGATGGCTATGCGTGGCTCGGCTCATCTCCTTCAAACCATCCAATCCATGCGTCTGATACCGTTCAATCCACTTGTACCCAGTTTTTCGACTGATGCCGTAGATCCGGCACAGATCCGTCATGGGCTCTTCATCCTTCAGCCAATCGCCAATGTATTTCAATCGCTCTTCCATGGGGTAGGTCTCTCTCCAGGGCATAGGTGTGTCCCTCCTTGCCCTTTGTTGTACCTGTTACCCATGTGCCCGGTCTATTCTGTTACCAGTGTACCCGGTTTATACCCTCCCCGGCCCTCTCCCGCTCGCGGGAGAGGGAGCTCAATGGATGGAGTTCAACTTCAATTATAAATCCGCCTGAATTAACCGGCGCTCCGGGATTGGACTCTCGCGCCCGCGGGACACCATTTAATTGGAGCTTTCGATGGCGTAGGTGAGGGCGTGGCGGACGCGGCGGCGATCTTCGCCTTGGCGGAAGTTAAGGCCGGTCACGAAAGAACCCTGGTTGCCGTCACTTCGGGCCACCACCACGGGAACCCGTCGGAACTCGAAACGGCCGGCGATGTCGAAATCAAGAAACACGGTTTGTCCGGGTTCCCAGGGCTCCAGGGTTTCAATGCGGAGGCCGGAAAAACTGATGTCCCGAATAATGACGCGTCCCACCTTTTCACCGTCCGCGTCCTTGTAAATGTCGCCGCCGAAGAAGAAACTCACCCTATTATGGGCGCGCTGATCGGTTATCATATGGACCGCCTTTTCGCTCGAAAAAAATCCTGGAGCAGGCGACGAGCGTCGACCTCCAGGATCCCCCCCCCAACTTCCGCGCGGTGATTCAAAACCGGATGCCGCAACAAGTCCACCACTGAGCCTGCGGCACCCGCCTTAATGTCCCACACGCCAAAAACGACGCGTTTCACGCGGGCCAGAACGATGGCACCCGCACAAAGAGGACAGGGTTCCATCGTACAATAAAGGGTCGTATCCATCAATCGTTCCTGTTGGATCCGACGAGCGGCCGACCGGATGGCGAGGACCTCGGCGTGGGCGGTGGGGTCTTTGAGTTCACGGATGCGGTTTCGCCCCCGGGCGATGATCTTCCCGCCTTTGACGATCACGGCTCCCACCGGGACTTCATCCGACTCGGCCGCCCGGCGGGCTTCTTTCAGGGCTTCCCTCATGAACCGACGATCCGCGGCGGAAACAATCCCCGGCCTGGACGGATTTTTGGGCGGACCGCTCCCCGCCCCTTTTTTTCGTCGAATCACTGGAGGGCGCGCACCCGCTCCACCAGCGGCGGGTGGGTGGCGTGGAGCCAAACGTAGAAGGGATGGGGAGTGAGGTTGGCGAGACTTTCCGCGGAGAGTTTTCGAAGGCCGGAGGCCAGGGCGCGGCCGGTGCCGAGGGTTTCGGCGGCGTAACGGTCCGCCTCGAATTCGTTTCGCCGTGAAAAGGCGTGGAGCGGCAGGGACAGGATGAAACCAACGGGAGAGAAGAGGATCCCGAACACGGCGAACCCCGCGTGAACGGAAGGATCCACCTGGAACGCGCCGAAGAGCGCCGGCCAGCGGAGGGCCAGGGACAGGACGAACAGGGTTCCACCGGTTTGCAGGGCGCTCAGGGCGAACCCTTTCCAAACATGCCCCTTTTTATGGTGGCCGATTTCGTGGGCCAAAACCGCCACCAGTTCGTCCACCGAATATTTTTCCACCAAGGTATCGAACAGGGCGATCCGCTTGTTTTTTCCGAACCCCGTAAAAAACGCGTTGCCCTTGGCGGACCGCTTGGATCCGTCCATGACAAACAGGTTGGAGAGGGGATAGCCCACCCTCTGGGCATAGTCAAAGATCGCCCGACGAAGGTCGCCCTCGGGAAGCGGTGTGAACTTATTGAAGAGCGGAAGAATCCAGCTCGGCGCAACGAACTGGAGCAGGAGGGTGAACCCCGTCACCGCGCCCCAGGCCCACAGCCACGCGGTCGACCCCAACCGCCCGAAGAACCACAACAAAAGGGCCAACAGGGGCCCGCCGATCGCCGCGGTCAACAAAAGTCCTTTCAACCGATCGAGAACGAAGGTCCTCGGCGTGGTTTTGTTGAAATCGAAACGCGCCTCCAACACGAAGGTCGAGTAAATGGAGAAGGGCAGGCTGAAGAGCTCATTCAGAAAGAAAAGAACTCCCAGGTAAATCACGCCGGTGGGGATCTCGGAAAATCCAAAACTCCCGGCGAACCGATCCATGAATCCAAAACCTCCCAAAAACCAGAAGGCCAAGAGCCCCGCGAGTTTCAAGGAAGAATCAACGAAACCGAACCGGGTTTTGGCCCGGGTGTAGTCTTGGGCCCGGGCGTATTTCTTTCCGTCGTAGACGTCTTCGAAACCCGGCGGCGGGTCTTTCTTCAAGGCGCTCACGTTCAACCACTCGGCCACCCATTCAACCCATTGAATGAGAACGAGGGTCCCCGCGATGAATAGGCCCAGAGGGGTTAGCATGATTTCTCCTTTTTGGTCGCGCCCGCGATCCGCTTAATGAGCCCGCCAAAAGAACGGACCACGGGGGCGATCGCCCGAGCGGTGAGCGAGCGGGCGTCTTCGATTAAAACATACGCGGTGGGCATCAGAAACAAGGTCATGGGCATGGCGATCATCAGCCCCCAGGCCAGGGACAGAGCCATGGGGGAAACGAAGGGCTCGTACCCGTTCATGCCGAATTTGTCTTGCAAGAATTTTCCATAGGCCGTGGGCAACAGACCCAGAAGCGTCGTCACCGAACTGGCGAAAATGGGGCGCAACCGGACCACCGCGCCTTCCACGGCGGCCTCTTTCACGCTGAGCCCCTCGTCCCGGCGCTGATTGATGAAATTGACCAGCACGATGCCGTTGTTGACCACCACGCCGGTCATGGCGACAACGCCCAGAAGCGCCATGAAACTCACGGGCTGATTGTGCAGGAGCAGGGCCCACACGACCCCCAACATGCCGATCGGAATGGACAACAAGATCATGAACGGCTGAACATAGGATTTAAAGATCGCGGCGAGGATCACGAAATCCAAAAAGATCGCCACCCCGAACGCCTTGTACAGGGAGCGGAGCGATTTGTTGGTTTCCTCTTCTTCTCCGCCATAGACCAATTCATACCCGGGGAATTCCTCGGAAAGGGTCTTAAACTTGTTTTTTAGGCGCAGGTTGATTTCCCGGGAGGTCGCGACCGCCGTGTCCACGTCTGCGGACACCGTGACGGCCGGGCGGAAGTTGTAGCGTTCGAGAGAGGGGGGGCCGCGCCCCTTCTCCACCCGAGCCACGGCCCCCAGCCTCACGGGGCGCCCCTGGGGGTTGAGCACCTCCAGAGACATCAGTTCTTGGGCTTGGGTCCGTTGGTCCGCCTGAAGGCGCACGCGGATTTTGATTTCGTCTTGTTCGTTCCCGCGCCGGATGACGCTGGCCTCGCCGCCGTCCACCGCGTACAAAATAGTCTGCGCCACCCCCGCCACGGTCAATCCCGCGAACGCCGCCTCCCGGGGATTAAGGACCACGCGCATCTGAACCTTGCCGCCTTCCCGGGAATCCCGCAAATCCCGAACCCCCGGCCAGGTCGACAGGTCGTTTTTGATATTGTCGACGATGCGTCCAATGACCGCCGGGTCCCGGCCACGGACCAGGACCTGCACGGCTTTCCCCACGGGTGGCCCCGTGCGAAGCTCTTCAAAAACCACCCGGCCGCCTCCCGGAATGTCTTTCAGCTTCTCCCGCAAATCCGCAATGAGGGTTTTGGTTTTCCGTTTCCGTTTTTCTTCGGGCGTCAAAAACACCCGCGCTTGGGCGTAGGCGGTTCCGGCCCGCATCTCTTCCTCAAACCCTTTCATCCCCACGTTGGAGGTCACGGCCTCCAAATCCTCCGGGGAGATTTCCAACACCGCTCGCTCCACAAAGGCCATGGCCCGCTCCGTTTCTTTCAGGTGGGTCCCCTCCGGCATGTCGAGCTGAATAAAGAACTGGTCGACCAATCCCGCGGGAAAAAGCACAAATTTGAGCCGATGGCGGGCGATCACGACCGTCCCTAAAATCACGGCGAACGTCAAGAGAACAAATTTGAACCGATGATGGACCCCCCAGGACACCGCGGTCCGAAACCCGTTTCGAACATAGCGGAACCAGCCCCGGGCCTCGGATTCTTCGGTGATCGGCTTGCCGAACGGGATCAGTTCCGCCACATGCCCGGGTAAAATGAAAAAGGCTTCAAAGGCGCTCGCCAAAAAAGCCAGCACCACGATGATCGGGATCATCAACAAGAACTTGCCCATGATCCCCGTCACCAACGCGAACGGCAAAAACGCCGCCGACGTGGACGCCACCGACGCCAAGACGGGGACCACCACTTCCCGTGTTCCATCGAGGGCGGCCTGGAGCGGGGGTTTGCCCATTTCGAGATGGCGGTAAATATTTTCGGCCACCACCACCGAATCATCGTCCAGCATCCCCAACACAATGATGAACGCCAACAGCGACATCAAGTTGATGGTGAACCCCAGGGGAACCGCCAGGGCGAACGCCGCCGCAAAGGAAAGCGGAACGCCCAGGGCCGCCACCAGGGCCAACCGCCAATCCAAAAATAGGAAGAGCGCGGCTAAAATCAAAATACCGCCCTGCACCAAATTGTTGGTCATCACCGACAGTCGTCGTTTGATGAAGAAAGACCAATCGTCGGAAGCCACCAGCGTCAGCCCTTGGGCTTTGGCGCGGGAGGTGAATTTGGCTTGAACGGCCCGCACGGCGCTCGCCAACCGGATCGTGTCGCCCGAACTGAGTTTTCGAACGTTCAGGTCGATGCTGGGAAGGCCGTTGGCCCGGTAGAGGAACCGGGGATCCTCGAACCGTTCCGCCACCCGGGCCACGTCTTTGACACGGAGAAATTGCCGGGCGTCGTTACCGCGAAGGATAAAGTCCCCCACCTGCTCGGCCGACAAGACCGAACCGGTGACCCGCACCCAGAGTTCCTGGGTGCCCACCTCCACCGTTCCGGCGGAAACATCGGTGTTGCGGGCGCGCACCGCGGCGGCCACTTCGGACAAGCTCAACTGATGCTGATTCAACCGGCGGCGGTCGGCCTCGATCCAAATCTCCCGCTTTTTGTACCCGCTCTTCTCCACCCGGGACACCCCGGGCAGGTCTTCCACCACGTCCGCCAATTCATCGGAGAAATGACGGCGGACCTCTTCCTCTCCCCCCGCCACCGACAGCGTGATCAAGGGGCGATCGCTGGTTATTTCTTGAACCACGGGCCGGTCCACCTCCGACGGGAAATCCGTGACGCGGTTGACCGCCTGTTCGATGTCGTTGATCGCCCGGTCGATTTGGCGTTTCGACAAATCTTCGTCCATCCGAACCGTGATGACGGACCGGTTTTCCAGGGAAGAGGAAAACACTTTGTCGATCCCCGCCACCGGCCGAAGCTGTTCCTCGATTTTGGTCGTGACCAACCGTTCCACTTCTTCCGGCGAGGCCCCGGGGTAAAGGGTGGTGATGACCATAATGTCAAAATCGATTTCCGGGAACGCCTCCCGCCTTACATGAAAAAACTGATACCCCCCCACCACCAAAAGGAAGAGAGTGATGAGGTTCGTGACCACCGGCCGACGAAGAAAAAAATCAATCATGGGTCGTTCCCCAGGCGCGAAAGAGCCCGCCCGTGGCCCGGGACAGCTCGACCTGGGTCATGAGTTCGTCGGCTTCGGCCAACAGCGCAACGGTTTGGGCCCGTTGCAAATCTTTTTGAAAGCGCACCAACAGGTCCGTGCTCGACCGTCCCCGGCGAAAGTTGGCCCTTTCGGCCTCCAGTTTTTTCCGTTCGATGGCCACGATCCGGCGGCGCACCGACACCCGTTCCAGAGCCAGGCGCCGGGCCTCCATCTGGTCCCGAATATCGCGCAGGGCCGCTTCCGTGACCCGGGCCAGTTCTTGCCGAGCGTCTTCCAAGGTCAACGCTCCGCTCTTTCGCTCCAGCTTTTCTTTTCGCCCGGCGAAGGGAACACGGAAAGCCAGTCCGGCGCTCACGACGGGATTGTCCCATTGGCTCAAATCCTTCCAGGCGGGGCTGTAGCCCGTGTCCAACCCCGCCATCCCGTAAGACCCCAAAAAAGAAAGTTCGGGCAACGTGTCCAGGGTCGCCACCCGTTCGTTCCATTGGGCCGCTTCCAGCCTCGCCCGAGCCGCTTCAAGATCGGGGCGGGAGTTTAGCCCCAGTGCCACGGCGTCGGGTTCGGACGTGGGCAAAACCAAATCCAAGGTCGGCGTGGACACCGCCACCTCCCCGGCGGAGGATTCCCCCTGGCGGTGGAGGACCGCCAAAAGGCTCAACCGCGCCCGCTCCAAAAGCGACGTCGAAAGTAAAACCTCGGCTTCGTCCACTTCCAAAGAGGCTTCGGCCTGAGCGAGATCCGAATCGTCCGCCAATCCGTATCGTTTTCGATCTTGATAAACGTCCGCCAATTTTTTGGACGACGTTCTGGATTCTAGAGCCACTTTCAAATTTTCTTGGGCGTAATAATAGGTCACGTAGGCTTTCCCCGCGGCCAACACGATGTTTTCAATGGCGGTCGCGGCCTGGGCCTCGGCGGCACGGGTGGAAGCGCGGAACAGGCTCCGGCGAGCGATGTCGGGCCGCCCCCAGAAATACCGGAGGAGCGGCTGATCGACGCTGAGGGTCAATCGGGAATCCACGCTGGGGTCCAGAGAACGGAAAGCCGAGGGGTTGGAGATACGATTGTTCGTCCACGCCAGCCGCGCCGTGGTGCCCAGCAACGTCTGCTGGGTAATGCCCAGGTCAAAGGCGGTTTCTTCGCTCTTCTCTCCTTGCACGAGCGGAGCGGCCCTGGGAGATTCATCTTTTTTCCAGTTATACAGTCCAAAGAAATCCGGATCTGTCTCGGAAAGGAGGAGCGGCTCTTGGAGCGCCGCCTGTCGGGCGGCAATCATGGCGCGGGCCACTTCGGGCGATTTTTCCACTGCTTCCCGAACGCTGTCCGCCAACGAAAGAGGAGATTGTCCCCAGCTGAAAGCGGCGAAAAGAAGAATCGCCGTCCCCGCAAAAATAAACCTCAACGAAAAAGCCAACTCATTTCCCTTCGCCCAACTCCAGGAGGGCCTCTTTGAGGTCTTGATCGTGCCGGTGGCTTTGGAGACGCGCCAACAAACTGTAGGCCGCCGGCACGACGAAAAGCGTCAGCAAGGTCGAGACCGTGACGCCGCCGATCACGACCACCGCCATGGGGCGGATGGTTTCCGCCCCGGCCCCAAAACTGAAGGCGGCGGGCAAGGCGCCCGCAACCGTTGAGACCGACGTCATCACCACGGGACGGAGGCGAACGGGGCAGGCTTCCAACAGGGCGTCCCGAACGTTGCGGCCGATTTTTCGGCGTTCGTTGGTAAATTCCACGAGCATAATGGAATTCTTTTTAACGAGCCCCATTAAAAGGAGGAGGCCGATCATGCTGTAGATGTTTAAGGTGATGCCCGTGAGTCGCAGGGCCAGGAGCGCCCCGGTGATGCTGAAAGGCAAAGCCAAGAGAACGGTGAACGGATGGATGAAACTGTTGAACTGGGCCCCGAGCACCATGTAGGCCACGAAAAGGCCCAGGACCAGCGCAAAGGTGAGGGAGGAGAACGATTCCTTAAAGGTTTGGGCGCTCCCCGAAAGGACCAACCGGTTTCCCTCGGGCAAACCCGCGCCGGCTTTATCCAAGAAACTCAACACTTCTCCCTGGGAATGACCGGGGGCGATGTTGGCGAAGATCCCGATGGCCCGTTCCCGGTTCTTCCGCGTAATGGTGAGAAGCGTGGGTTTTTCCCGAATGGCCACCACGTCCGAGAGCTGAACCAGCTCCCCCCGATTGTTTCGGACATAAACGCGCTCGATGTCGGCAGGTTTTTCCCGGTCGCCGGTGGCGAGGCGGACCCGGATGTCATAGCGTTTCCCCCCCCGGGTGAACTTGCCGGCCCGAACGCCGCCGATCATGGCGTTGATGGTATCGGCGATGGCCCCCACGGTGACGCCCCGCTCGTTGGCCTTTTCACGGTCCGGCGTGACGCGAACCTCGGGCATGCCGAGCCGGTAGTCCGTGTCCACATCCACGACCAGGCCGGAGCCTTCCAGTTTTTTCATGAGTTCGGCGCTGACGGCGGCCAGGGTGTCCCAGTCCCGGCCGCGCACGGTCAATTCCACGGGGTAGCCCCGCTGGGCCGTGAACCCCTGTTGGGAAAGATCCTGGACGCCGACTTTCATGACGCCGGGAATTCCGTTCAATTTCTTTCGCAAGAGCCCGATCAAATCTGACTGAGTGGCGGGTTGTTTGAAGGGGTCCGCCACGGGGCGAGCGCCCCGGGGTTTCATGGAGACGAACATCATCCCCGAGTTGACATCGCCGCCGCCGAACCCGCCGATGGCGGCGAACGTGCGCAGGACTTCGGGCCGTTCGGCCACGATCGCTTCCGCCTTCTTCATCACCTCGTCCGTAAACCCAATGGAGGACCCCAGGGGCGTTTGGAGCCGCACCAGAAACCGGCTTTGGTCCTGGGAGGGAACGAACTCTTTTTTCACGCCTTTGGCCAGGAAAAGAGATCCGACGAAGATCGCCAGGGCTAGACCGATGACCGCCCACCGGGCGCTCAAACAATGGACCAACGACCGGCGGTAGAGGTTGGAAAGGCCCGTCATGAATCGGTCCATACCGCGTCCCAAGGCGGTGGTATGCCCGATGTCCAGGAACTGGGAACAGCGCATGGGGGCCAGGGTGAGAGCCTCCAGAAGCGAAAGCGTCACGGCCACCGACAACGTCACGCCGAAGGAAAAAAGGAATTTCCCGATGATCCCTTTCATGAAGATCACGGGGACGAAGATGGCCAGGATGGCCACGGTGGCCGCCATGGCGGCAAACGATATTTCCCGGGCCCCCACGATGGCGGCACGAACACGGCTTTGCCCCATTTCTCTGTACCGAACGATATTTTCCAGCACCATGATGGCATCGTCCACCACGATGCCGACACAGAGAGAAAGCCCCAGGAGCGTGAAGGTATTCAGGGTGAAGCCGAAAAAATAAAGAAACGTGAAGGCCCCGATGATGGACGTGGGAATGGCTAAAATGACGTTTAAGGCCGAACTGAAAGATCCCAGGAACATCCAGCAAACGAAGGAGGTGAGGATCGCGGCCAACACCAGGGTCGTGACGAGTTCATGGACGGAATCACGAATAAAACGAGTGGTGTCGAAATTCAGGTCGATGGTGAGCCCCTGGGGAAGATCCTTTCGCACCTCCGCCATGCGGCGAAGCACCTCGTCCGCCACGGCCACAGCGTTGGCCCCGCGCTGTTTGCGGATCCCCAACCCCACGGCGGAAACCCCGTTGGAGCGGGAAAGCCGCCGCAGGTCCGCCAAACCGTCTTCCACTTCCGCCACGTCGCCGATGCGGATGGTTTTGTAGATGGGCGAACCGCTTCGGGCGGGAAGAATGATGCGGCGGAACTCCTCCACCGTGCCGGCTTCGCCCATCACCCGCACGTTCAATTCCTGGCGGGGCGCCTCGATCCGGCCCGCCGGGACTTCGGCGTGCTGGGCTGTGATGGCGCGCAGAACATCTTCGGCCGCCAGTTCCCTCGCCCGCAATTTTTCGGTGTCCAACCAGACCCGCAGGTTCGGGTCGATGTAGCCGCCCAGGGTGACTTCCGCCACGCCGGGGACCGTGGTGAATCGATCCTTTAAATTGTCGCGCACATATTCCATCAGGAAACGGCGGTCTCGGTTGCCGCTCACGGCCAGCCACATAATAGGTTGATCTTCGGGGTTGGATTTGGACACGACGGCGGGGTCCACTTCATTGGGAAGGAGTCGCTGGGCCTGGGCCAACTTGGTTTGCACTTCCTGGAGCGCCACGTCGATGTCTTTGGACAGATCGAATTCCAAGGTCACGCTCGAGCGGCCCTGCCGGGAGTTGGAGGATACTTCCCGGATGCCTTGCACGCTCATGACCGCGTCCTCCACCACGTCCGTCACTTCGGTTTCCATCACCTCCGGGGCGGCGCCTTCCCAATCAATGGAAACCGTCAACACCGGGAAATCCACGTCCGGCAATTGGCTGACCCCCATTTTTTGGTAACTCAGGGCGCCGAATACGATGAGCCCGATCATGAACATCCAGGCGAAGACGGGGTTCTTGATGGACAGGTCGGACAGGGTCATGGGTTCCCCTCGGGGGTGTTTCCGGTGGCCAGTTCCAAGCGAAGAGCGACGTTCTTGGCCGCCAGCCGGGCGGTGTCCAGCGACAGTTGGGCTTCTTGCCAGGTGTTCAAAGCGGCCAGCACGTCCAGGTTGTTCACGAGGCCCAGACGGTAGTCGTTCCGCTGAGCCATGTAATTCCTTTCAGCCAGGTCGGCGGAACGTTTCAACTTGTCCACCTGGGAGAGCAAACTCAAAAGGTTTCGGTGCCGTTCCCGAATCTCCCCCTCGGCCTCTCGGCGCGCCTGGGAAACTTGAAGCGCGGCGGATCGCTCTTCGGACTTGGCCAGATCCACCAGGCTTCGCGTCTTTCCCCCGTTATAAAAGGGCGCGTCCAAAGTGAAGAGAATGTCCCAATCCACGGGCTCGGTGGCTCCCACGCGTTTCAGGTAATAGTTGCCGCCCACATCCAGCGTGGGCGAATAGCCGCCCCGGGCCGAACGGATATACTGTCGGCGGGATTCCTGACGGGCTTCCGCTTCCCGCACCTCGGGCCGCTGAGCCATCTTTTGAAGATAGTTCTCCAAGGGGGCCGGGGCGGCGGCCTCGGGCCGGTCGTCTCGGATGGCGGTGGCTTGAACACCCATAAAGGTGTTCAGGACCGCCAAGGAGGCTTCCCGAAATCCGCGAGCCACTTCCAGCCGGGATTCCAGATTGGCGTTTTGGGATTCCGTGGACAAGATCTCGCTTTCCCGCGAGCGGCCGATGGCCACGCGCTTTTTAAGTTCCGCGATGCGTTCTTGGGAAAGGCGGATCAGATATTGCAGACTCTCCATTTCCCGGTCCCGATCGGCGACGGTGAAAAAGAGCCCGGCCACATCCTCGTAGAGAAGGATTTTGGCGCGTCCCACCGCCTCGCTCCGGGCGGCGATCTCCGCCTTTTGGCCCCGCATGGCCGCGAATTCGCGGAACCCGGAAAAAATCGCCTGCCGGCCATACAAAGCGACTTCGGGCCGATCGCGGCGCGAAACGCTGTCGTTGGCCCCCGATGGAACCCCCGACATATCCTGGATTTTATCGGTAGCGCGCAGTCCCACGGAGGGAAGCACCCCGGAACGCAATTGCGCGTATTGGGCCTCCCCCCGGCGAATGTCTTCCTCGGACAACCCCACCGACTCGCTCCGCCCCAGAGCCAGACGGTAGCAGGCGTCCAACGTCAAAGGCTCCGCCAACGCCCGCGGCTCTTCCGCCTGAACCGAAGAAATTAAAAGAAGGAAAATCAACGAACAGCTATTCTTCATCACACACACCGCTCTAAGGGAGTTCTGGACGCCACCCCCGAAGGGGGCGGTCGGCGTCAAATTATCTCAAATTCGAGGAAAGGCCGGGGCCCCGTTGGGCCTCTTGGTTGAGGCGTTGGCCCGCCCGATGGTGTCTCTTTAGCCGCCTGGCCACCCGTCTGAGCATGCAATTTGTAGTTGCCCCATTTAGGGGGCCACCTTTTTCCAGGACGAGTTCTTTGGACGGACAATCGCCCGATAAATCGGGCAACTACAGAAATCGCTTCGGAGCGTTAAACGGGCTCGCCTACTCGACGTGGGGGCGTTTTCGGTTTTGTTTGATTCGGGAGTGGTGGTGTTTGCCTTGAAGCATCTTTTCTTTGGCGCGCCGGCTACGGCGGCGTTTTTGGCGGCGGATCTTTTCCATGGCCTGTCTTTTTTGGCTGGCCGCGCCCAAAACCTTTTCTTCCATCTGTTCGGCGAGCCGGCGACGGGCCAGGAAACGGTTCAACGCCTGGGACCTCTCCTCCTGGCAACGCACCGCGGTGCCCGTCGGGCGATGGATCAAAACCACGCAGGAGGACACCTTGTTGACGTTCTGCCCGCCCGGACCGCCGGAGCGAACGAAACTTTCCTCCAGGTCCTTCTCCTGAATTCCCAATCGGGCGAAACGGGCTTCCAACTCTTTCACCTTACTTTCTTGAACGGGGAATTCAGGCATGTTCATCCGAGGGATGGAAGGGTGGATCCCGGAACGGCGGGATCAGCGTTTGATTTGGCGGAGAACCCGCCCCGCGGGGTCCTGAATTTCGAGCAGGAGGGGCATGGCGCCCACGGCGTGGGTCGAGCAGGAAAGGCAGGGGTCGTAACAACGGATGGCGCCCTCCACGCGGTTCAGCGCGCCCTCTTTAACGTCGGCGCCGTGGACATAGGTTTTGGCCACCTCCAAAACGGCCCGGTTCATGGCGGGGTTGTTTTGGCCCGTGGCGATCAGGAGGTTGACGCCCGTGAGTATCCCATGGACGTCCACCGTGTAGTGGTGGAACAGCGTGCCCCGGGGCGCTTCGGAACAGCCCACGCCCTCGGACCGGTTCCGGCCCGCCTCAGCGCGAAGATCGTTGAGAGTCACCAGGGGATCGTTCAAAATCATCTCCACCTGCTCCACCGAGGTCATCATTTCGATGATCCGAGCATGGTGGAAGGCGAAGGAACTCCCGATGGGCCGTCCCCCTCCCATGGATCGAAAATTCTCGAACTCTTTCTGGGCCCGTGGGGTGGGCATCTTGGTGGCCACGTTCAGCCGCGCCAGGGGACCCACCCGATAGACGCCGCCCGGATATCCCAGGGGTTTGAAATAAGGCGCTTTCAAATAGGAGTAGGCTAGAGGACGTTCGGCGATGAATTCCGCGAAGCGCGCGGGATCCACCTGATCGGCCGCGACCTTCCCTTCCGCGTCCACCCAGCGCAGTTTTCCGTCGTACAGTTCGTGGGTCCCGTCCGGCTTGACGGTGCCCAAATACAGGGTATCGAACCGCGCGAAGGCTTCCATTTCCTTCCGGTTGGCGTCCCAGTATTTCTTGTAAAGGCCCAGGGCCACCTCGACGCTTTCCTTGGCCTCGGGGATCCAGGCCAACAGGGCGGCGCGGTTTTCTTCCGTGAGGGCTTGGGTGACGCCGCCCGGCACCACGGCCCCGGTGTGGATTTTTTTTCCGGAGAGGCGGGACGACAGCTCCTGCCCGAACTTCCGTAGGCGGATGCCCCGCCGCGCCACGTCGGGGAACTTTTCGGCGATGCCCAAAATGTTCCGGGAGGCGGGGTCCGAATCCCAGCCGAACAAAAAGTCGGGGGACGACAAATGGAAAAAACTGAGCGCGTGGGAACTGAACATCTGCCCCAGGTGCATGAGCCGCCGGAGAAGCGTGGCCGTCGGTGGAACCTCCACCGCCATGATATTTTCGCAGGCCTTGGCGCTGGCCACCGCGTGGCTCACGGGACAGATGCCGCAAATGCGCGGGGTGATGATGGGCATTTCCGTGAAATGGCGGCCTTCGCAAAATTTTTCGAACCCGCGGAACTCTTCCACGTGGAACCGCGCGTCGGCCACCCGGCCGTCGTCACCCAGAACGAGGGTGATCTTCGCGTGGCCTTCCACGCGCGTCACCGGATGAATAACGATAGTCTTGTCAGCCATTTTTTAGCGCCCCCGCCGGGATTTCCAACGGCCGGCCCTCCAACAGCGCCTTGAGCGCCGTAAAAATCAAATCCGCCGGCGGCGGGCACCCGGGCACGTACACATCCACCTTCACGTGGCGGGACAGCGGACTCGCCTGGGGCAGAAGCGTCGGGATTTCCACCGACGGGACCGTCCCTTGACCATCGTTCGTTGGAGCCTTGCGGTAGGCCTGGTCCAACATGGCCGCGGGCCCCAATAGGTTCCGGAGCGCCGTCACGTTCCCCGTCACCGCGCAATCACCGAGGGCCACCAATACTTTGGACCGTTCCCGGATCTTTAAAATCTGTTCCCGATCCTGGTCAGTGGACACGCACCCTTCCACCACCGCCACATCCACGTTCTCGGGGAACTCCTTGCCGTCCACGAGCGGGCTTTTGACCAGGTCCATGAGCGGCGCGATCTCCAAAAGGCCTTCATCGATGTCCAGGAGCGACATGTGACACCCCGAACAACCGCCCAACCAAACGGTGGCGACGCGCTTTTTCATGGAAGGGCCTTTCGCCTTGCCGCCAAAACCCCGGCGATGGAAGGATCTTTTTTCAACTCGCCCGGCACCGATCCTTTTTTCCAGAGGGCGCCGGTGGGGCAGACCTGGACGCACTTTCCGCAATTCGTGCAGTCCGTGGATTCCCCCCAGGGTTGGTTGAAATCTGAAATCAGACGGCTCTCGACGCCTCGTCCCATCACGTCCCACACGTGGGCGGATTCGATCTCGTCGCAGACCCGCACACAGCGGGTGCAAAGGACGCACCGGTTGTGGTCCAAGACGAATTCCTTGTGGGACGCGTCCACCCGGACCCCCGGTTGAAGGAACGGGTAGCGGAAATGATCGATCCCGGCTTTCACGGCCAGGCCTTGAAGCTCGCAATGGTTGTTGGCCACGCAGACCCCGCACATATGGTTCCGCTCGGAAAAAAAGAGCTCCAAAATCATCCGCCGGTAGTTCCGGAGCTGGTCGGATTCGGTGCGGACTTTTTGGTAAGGGACCGCCGGGGTGGTGCAGGCCGGGAGGAGCTTGTTGGTCCCTTCGATCTCCAGCAGGCACAACCGGCAGGCCCCCACTTCCGTCAGCCCGTCGATGGCGCAGAGGGTGGGAAGCCAAATGTTTTCCCGTCGGCACACGTCCAACAGGGTTTCCTTGGGTTCCGCCGAAACCTCGCGACCGTCGATGGTGATCGTGAAACTCATCGGAGGGCCTCGACCGCGTCCATGGAGCAGACGCCCGCTGGACATCGGCGGTCCCGAATGTGGGCGGCGTATTCGTCCCGGAAATAGCGCAGGGTGGAAATGAGCGGGTTGGGGGCCGTCATGCCGAGCCCGCAGAGGCTCGTGGCCTTCACCATGGGAGCCAATTCTTCCAAGAGCGCCAGGTCGCCCATGGTGGCGTGCCCGGCGCAGATTTTGGCCAAAAGGTCGTGCATGTGTTTGGTTCCGACCCGGCAGGGCACGCACTTGCCGCAACTTTCATCCATGCAGAATTCCATAAAGAATCGGGCCACGTCCACCATGCAGGACGTGTCGTCCATCACGATGAACCCGCCGGAACCCATGATGGACCCCAACGTTTGGAGCGATTCATAGTCCACGTGGGTGTCCAGATGGGCTTCCGGGATGCACCCGCCCGAGGGACCGCCGGTCTGGACCGCCTTGAAGCGCCGCCCGCCGGGGATGCCGCCGCCGATGTCGAAAATAATTTCCCGGAGCGTGATCCCCATGGGGACCTCGATCAGCCCGGTGTTGCGGATTTTTCCCGCCAAGGCAAACACCTTGGTCCCCGCGTTCTTGGGCGTCCCGATGGCCGAAAACCACTCGCCGCCCTTGGTCAGGATGGGCGCGATGTTGGCGAAGGTCTCGACGTTGTTGATGAGCGTCGGTTTTCCCCAGAGGCCCGATTCCGCCGGGTAGGGCGGCCGGGGACGGGGTTGGCCGCGGCGGCCTTCGATGGAGGCGATGAGCGCGGTCTCTTCTCCGCACACGAAAGCCCCGGCGCCGATGCGGATTTCCACGTCGAACGAAAAACTCGTTCGGAAAATTTCACGCCCCAACAGCCCTTCCCGCCGGGCCCCCTTGATGGCGAGTTCCAACCGTTTGATGGCCAGGGGATATTCGGCCCGCACGTAAACAAATCCTTTGTTGGCCCCCACCGCGTAGCCCGCGATGGCCATGCCCTCCAGCACGCGGTGCGGGTCGCCCTCCAGCACCGAGCGGTCCATGAAGGCGCCGGGGTCGCCCTCGTCGGCGTTGCAGATCACGTATTTCTGCTCGTTCACCATCTTGGCGACGGTTTCCCATTTGAGCCCCGTGGGGTAACCCGCCCCGCCGCGCCCGCGCAGGCCCGACTTTTTGATTTCCGCCACCACGGCTTCCCGGGTCATTTCGCTCAGCATTCGGTGGAGCGCCTGATATCCTCCGACGGCAATGTATTCGTCCAAACTTTCCGGGTTAATCCGGCCGCAGTTTTCCAAAACAATTTTCTGTTGTTTTTGAAAAAAGTGGGCGTCTGGCGCGTCCGGCTCGCGCGCCGAATAGAGTTTGAGTTCGGCCGGTGCCGCGGGCCCGCCCAAAACCTGATCCAAAACCGCGGCCGCTTCCTGGGGCCCTACGCCTTGCAATAAAATGTCGTCGTTGGGAAGTTGAACCAAGGGCCCTCGTTGGCAGGCCCCCATGCAACCGGCCGGGACGATGTCGACCTGGGTTTCCACCCCGCGCTCTTTGACCAACCTCTGAAGGGTCGAAAGCGTTTCCGCGCTGTTGCAGGAAAAACACCCCGCCCCGGCGCAAACGACGATGCGCCGTTTCTGGCCCATCTGGGCCTTGGCGTGTGAGGCTGTTTTCTCAAGATCCACGAAGTTTCTCCTGCACCGTAGCGGCTATTTTCGCCGGATCCACCCGCGCTAAAATTTCCTCGTCGTACACCACCGCCGGGGCCAAACCGCAGGCCCCCAGGCACCGGGCCTGGGCCAACCCCAATTTCCCGTCCGGCGTCACTTCTCCGGGCCGAACCCCGAAGGCTTTCTGGAGTTGATCCAAAATTTTTCCCGCTCCCTTCACGTAACAGGCCGTGCCCATGCACACCAGGCACTGATGGTCTCCCCGGGCCTTCAGGGAGAAATAGTGGTAGAAGGTAGACACCCCGTACACCCGGCTGGCCGGCACCCGCAATTCCTTGGCGACCAAACGCAGGACCATCTCCGGCAAATAGCCGAAAATTTCCTGAACGATGTGGAGGATTTGGATCAGCGCGTCGGGCCGCCGATCGTACAGTTTCATCTCGCGCGTCACGCGCTTAACGCGGGGATCGTCGAAAGTGAGGGGAGCGCTCATAGGAAGGATAATGATACGTCCCGAACTCGGGAAGCACCATGACGGCCGTCATGTTTCTCCCTTGCCAGGAGAGCCGGAGGGAGAAGGCCTTTCCCCGACAACCCCGTAGCTCTTTTGTGGTCCATCGTCCGCGATCCTCCAACGAACACCCCCATCGGCCTACCTTCAAAACTGTTTTCGCCAATATTGAACCGTCATGAATTTCGTGTAATGTTGAATCGCCTCCAAACGCTTTTTTTGCGCCTCGAGGTTGCTTAAGGCCAGGGCGAACTCTGGAACGGAGGCAATGACCTGGTCCGCATAGGCCTGAACCTCCGCGTCGTTCATGTAATGATGGCGAATTTCCGTCAATTCGCCGGAATCCAAAAAGAAACCGCCGCATTTGTAGCATTCGTCCACGTTGACTTCTTTGTCCCGATTGTATTTGTGGGTGTGCAATGGAATGGAACATTTAGGACAGTTGACGGGAGCCCTTTCGAGGTCGTTGCTCCTCGGGGAACGCAACGCTTCTTCCAACGCGTCCCCCAACCCTTCGTTTTTTTCGTCCAGCATTCGGAGTTCATCCTGATCAAACCATAGGCTCTTGCACCCGTTTTCGCATACATCCACGTTGACCCCGAAGTTTTTGGTCACCATTTCCTTGCCACACACCGGACACCGCATGGAGGTTCTCCTATTTTTCCGTTCACGAACCAGGTTTCCGCTGCCTCCCCGTCGGTCTTAAACAGCGCAACGAATCCGCGTTCACGCCGATGAGATGTTTCAGGATTTCATCGGAAAAACGTTTCCGAAACTCGTCTCCGGGCTCCGCATCGACGTCAAAATGAAAGCACGGCCGCACGCCCCCCCCGCGGATTCAGACGGGGCCTGGCAGAAGGACCGGGTGAGCCCCGCGAGCCGGCCCTCCGATGCACCGCAGAAGGTAGCGACAAAAACTAGAAAACAATAAATCAAAAACGGGAGCTCTGGACCAGGATCCCATCTCCAGTGGATTCAAAAGCATCTGCTTCGCTGTCCCGAATGGGATGTAGTGTTGGGCCACGCTGGAAGCCCCAAGGCAAAATTCCTTAAAACACAGCGCTCGAAAGGGCATGCGCTTTTTCCAATAGTGATTCAAGGGAGAGAAAGCCACATTCATATCTTCATCCCGAACAAGTTTCGTTCGATCCGCTATCGTTTGGAATTTTCGCCACAAGGAATGTCGTTCCCGCGAGTCGTATTTATGAAAAATCTCTCGAAAGTATTTGTAATGTCGAATTTCATCCGAACTCATTCGAAACATCAGTTTTTTTAATTCCTCAGATTTTGTTTGTACCCCAATGGCTCGATAAATCATGGCGGTTTCGGTTTCGGTGACACATCGAGCCAACGCTTCCAATCCGGGAGAACGTCGGAGCATGGCGGTATCGCAAAGAGGCCGATAACGATCGGTAAAAAAGGCGAATGCGCTTTCCCAGTCAAATTCAGGCCAGACCCTTTGGACCATTTCTTGAGTCATAAGACCGTGGGTCTTTTCCTCAGGAAGCCAGGTATGGATCAGCCATTGAGTAAACCCCGTATCCCCCAGGAAGAGCGGTCGCAGGTTTTCAACGTAGATCGACACATCGCTCTCAAGGAACGAAATGGTGGCCAATGCGTAAAAACTAAATGGGTCGGAACGGATGGGATGGTCCATCATGGGCGGGCATGTCCGAGAATTCTCTGCAAAGAATTCCAAATCTTAGGGAGCGCCAGCAGAAGAATTTCATTCCCCTCATTTTATTCAGGCCAAATGAACAACTCAACAGACCGGCATGAGGAAACGATGACGAACCATTCGGGTGGTTGTTAGAGCGGAAGCCGCTGAAGAAGCCCTTCTTCCGTCAGGCGTTTGACGACGGCCTGAGCCGCGGCGCGGGTGGGGCCGGTGGTCCAATCGTCTTTGTAGGCCGAAATGGTTCCGTGGCAGGTCCAGACGAGGCGAGCGGTGACGGCGTCGTAAAGACGGGCGCACCCGTTCACATGCCGCTTGTCCCGGGTATCCTCCGCCGGGACGATGGATTGGGAAAAGGGCGTGGCTTCGTGGGGGAGAAAAGCGTCCGCCAGCGTCGCGGCATGGGGTTCGGCCCAGTGAACGATGGGATGGCGGTCCACCACCAACACCGAATCGTAGCCGAGTTTCGCCGCGTCCTTCGGATCTCCGAGGCCGGAGTCCAACAGGACCAAACCGCGCCCGGGGTCCGTTTGGGTCCTCCGAAGCGATTCCTGAAAAGCGCTTTCCACGATGTTCTTCGTCTTTCGATCTCCAGTCAGCAAGACCACCAGCGTCCGGTGGTACGGCCCGGCCGTCACGGCCGGCTCCCGCTGGACTTCCAAATGGACGCTGGGCCCGGCGGCGCACCCGACGAGAAACGCCCCGGCCAGAAGAGAAGAAAACGGTGGACGACGAAGGAGGAGTTTCATTCCCCAAATCAAACCATTTTTTGAGCGAACCCGCCGGATTTCCCACCCCCAACGAGTTCTAGGTCTCAGTGCAACAGGGTCGGTTTGTTTTTGACCTTGGTTCCCCATAAGGCGTTTCGAGCACGTTTTTTCGACGATAGCGGGGCCGGACCTGTCCGATCCGCCCCGAAGGCCTTTGAGGGACGGGAGTTGGTCCGGCCTCCGTCGAAAAAGCGCGCGCAGGCCGCCGGGGCGCGTTTTTGGGGTCCAGGGGCCCTTTTTGCGCGTCCAAAAAGGGCCCTTGGTCGGGTGCGGGCCGGACAGGCCCGCGACGTTGACTTGACTCTACTATTCCGTTGCGCCTACTCATTGAATTCGCCCCCGTTCACCGAACGCGCTCCGCCGTGGGCTCGGAGGAATGGTCCGTGGTCCGTCGACGGGGCTCCGGCGCGGCGACCCGACGCGGCACGAACACCAGCCGGGCGCCCCGCGCGGCCAAAGCCGTCACCGGATACGGTTGACTTTCCATCAAATGGTGCAGGCCCAAGATCGCGGGTCCCCGGACTTCCACCGCCTGCCCGCGTTCCGGCACAAGGTCCACCCGCCCATCCACCAACAGGAAGAACCCCGCGGGTCGATGCCCGGCATAAAAAAGCGTTTGGCCCTCTCCCACCCCATAAACAACGTGCCGAGCCGCCAACCGCCCGACCGTTTCCTCTCCGCAGGGGACCGCCATATCCCCCATGGAAGGACCCGCTTCTTTCATGGCATTCCCCTTCGGTCCAAAATGACCCTTTCTCCGTCCCAGGATTTCCACCAGACCAGTCCCCCTCATTCCAAAGAGAAAACCAGGAGACGGGAAGCGTGAGCGGGTTTTGACGTTTCGAGTCTATCGCCTTCAAGGGAGAGGAGCAATGATCCGGCTCATCGCCGGGGGTGACCGGGGTCAGGTGCGTTCGGAGGGCGGATTGACCAGGCGGGAAAGCCCGTCCGGGTCCAGCAGAGTGATGGATTTTTTATCGAGTCGAACCAAACCCAGTTTCTTGAATTGGCTCAAAAGCCGGATGGTGGTTTCTTGGGTGGTCCCGATCATTTCGGCGATTTCTTCACGGGTGAGCAAAAGGGCGATCTCGGTTCCTTTCTGGGAAGGTTTTCCGTAGATGTCTTTCAAGGTCAAGAGCAGGCGAGCCAACCGAACCAGGACCGGCTTTTCAACGAAGTCCATCAGACGATCTTCAACGGCGTCAAGGTCCATGGCCAGTCTTTTAAGAAGCGACTCCGCCACGACGGGGTTCGCCGACAACATCGATAGAAAAGTCCGTCGTTCCACGAAACACACGCGCGCGTCGCCCAGGGCCTCCGCGCTGAAACTGTGGGGTTTGTCCGTCAACACGGCCCGATGGCCCACGAGGGCCCCCGCCTTGGCGATACCGATGATCTGGGGCCGTCCTTGGCTTCCGGACTTGTAAAGTTTCAACTGGCCTTCGTAGACGCAATAGACGCCCAACGCCGGGTTGCCCTCGTAAAAAAGGACCTGACCCTTCCGGAACAAATTATCGGCCTTGCACTGGTCCAACTCGCGCAACCGATCGCGGGAGAGCCGGTTGAAAACACCCTCCAGCCGGGTCGGGCACGATTCGCAGTGGACGGGCTTCTCGACACTGAGCGCCATGGAGATTTCATTATACACATTGGAAAGCCGTTCCTGAAGAAGGCCTTGATTTTCTACAATGGAGGTCCCCCCAAGGAGGATTCCATGAAAAAACCGCTGGTGGCCGTTCTGATGGGTTCGGTAAGCGATTGGGAAACAATGCAACACACCTCCGCCGTGTTCCGAGATTTTGATGTTCCGCACGAATGCCGAGTCCTCTCGGCCCATCGCACCCCGAAAGAAACCAAAGCCTTCGCGGAACGCGCGGAAGCCCGGGGTCTGGAAGTGATCATCGCCGGCGCCGGCGGCGCCGCCCACCTCGCGGGCGTGGTGGCCTCGCTCACAACGCTTCCGGTCCTGGGGGTCCCCATGGAAAGCGCCGCGCTGAAAGGAATGGACTCCCTCCTCTCCACCGTGCAAATGCCGGGCGGAATTCCCGTGGGAACGCTCGGCATCGGCCGCGCCGGGGCCATCAACGCCGCCCTTCTGGCCATCGCCATTTTGGCCAACAAACACGGCGAGTTCCGAAAGAAAATCGTCGATTACCGAGCCGCCCAAGCCCGCAAGGTCCTCCAGAGCAAACTCCCCTCACCCTAACCGCGCGGAGGGCGTCAGCAGGGAGCGGGACGGAATCCCTTGAGGTGTCGCCCCATGGATTCCAAAAAGGTGGGGAAGGGGCGATGCCGTTACCTTCTTTGAATGGGCTTTCCCATCGTCGCATGAGGAATATACACCTCACCCATCAACCCTGATCTAACGGCGGGGTCCGGCTTTTTTTGAGCGACATGTCGCCGGACGCCCCAGGCGGAGAGAAGTCCAAAAACCGCCGCGAAAATCGCGGCTAAAGCGGCCTTTGCCAATCGATAGGCCCGCACCCCCACCGGACAGTCTTGGGTGATAATGGATCCGTCCTTTCGTTGATAGAACCTCACGCACAGGCGTCCCTCTTGCTGGGCAAGGAGGGTTTCCGCTTCCCCCCGCGTCATCCCCGAAAGGTTGTAAACATTAAGTCGGCACTTTCCACAAAACCGAACCCGCTCATTCCCCGTCATGGCACCCCAGTCGGCCGAACAGGGGGACGCTATTTTTATTTTGTTCAAGCGGATGAAGAAACCGGGCCATAAGAGCCTCCCTAAATTTAATTAAACAGCCCCTTTGAGACACCGTCTTTCAAGATGGGTTCCCGCATTTCTCCATAAAAAACACTAAATGGAATGTTGGCAACCCGTAACCCCCCGTCAACAGAAGCCTTGACCGCTGGCCGTTCGGGACCCATACTGGCCCACAGGACAGCTGGAAGGGAGGAGCCAATGAAACGACAACACGTTTTGGTGTGGGCAGGACTGCTGATGGTTTCCGGGAGCGCCGCGCGCGCATCGGTGGTGGAGGTCGCCGGAGGCTACTCCCAGGTGGCAGCGAAGTGGGGGGACAATCTGATGGGGTTCAATGAACACCTTTCGCTGGATTTCGACAACACGGCGTTTACCCGCGTCGAGGGCACGTTATGTGAAAAAAAATTGGGCCTCTCTGCCGGCGTCAACGTGGACCTGGATAACAACGAAGTGGGGGAGGTGAACCGTATCACGGGATACCTGGGGCTCAAAAAAACCTATCTTCGGGTGCAAACCGGCCGCCTGCGCGGTGTGGCGTCCTGGGATGGAGCGCTGGGGACCGGCCAAACGGACACCGTGGCTTTTGACAACACCTTCAATCATGTGGATTTACTTTATTGGTTGCAACCGAAAAAAATGCGTACGCCTTTGTATTTCGGCCTGGGGTACACGAGCCTCAAAATGCCCGTGGAAATGCAAACCATGACGACCCCCGGGAAAAAGGAGAATCAGGTGCTGGGAACGCCTGTTTTTGATCCGGACTTTCAGGGACGGTTCTATGACCTTCTTTTTGGGTTCGACACCTTCGCCAGTTCCATGCTTTACGAGGATTCGATGGAAGCCAAAATGAAGGTGAAAGGGTTCGGCATATTTTTCGCCACGGAAGACCGCGCGGGTTTGGGACAAATACGCGTGGGAAAAGACGCCCTGGCCGCCGCCTCCCAGCTGAACGGAAACCGCCAGCCCGTGGACGACAAATTATTTAGCGGCTGGATCGAATACAACGTGAGCATGGGCCTCAGCTGGACCGGCCGCCTCGGCCAGGGCCGTTTATCGCTCGGCGCCGGTTACGAATTCATGGGCGCCACCGCCGTTTCCTTCGGCGGAGGCGCCAGCTCGCCCACCGAGGTGGGCCTCGACCCCCGCGCCGAACTAATGCGTTACGGCCCGGTCCTGCGCGCCTACGTCCGGTGGTAGTCGCCCCTTTTCATGGAGATCCCCCAATAGGGGACGTTGTGATCTTCCCCTGTTGCCCTATCGCATGCGGTTTCCCTGCCGCTGGGCAAATCGACCGTCGTCACAATTTTTTCGATACAAAAAGGCGCGGCCCCAACTGGATGGCGTAAATCCGGATTTTTCCGCATCTCGTTGGGTTCAGTTTCGAACCAAGAGTGATAATCCCATCGTAACGACCAACCAGACCCAAACTGTATCGTCCATAACGCCCGATAAAATCATCCCGGTTGAGCATTCCGCGAAAATTGCAGATGAATGGGGAAAGAACATTTTCCTTATGCAGGGTTATGACGGTCTCGTTGTTGATGTAATCAAAATCGATTACCTCTCCACCCATGAGAAGCATCTTGCCCAATTCCCCACGCCCTTTTCTCTCGGCTTCGTCGATGAAAGCATCCCAAGAAACGGCGTTAACCTTTTTTGCCAAGTCCTTCAATTTCTGGTTGTTGTAATTGGTCAACTCATTCATTTGTTCGTTTGTCAAAGATTCGATTTTTCCGTTTTTAACATCCCATTCCAATTTGTTCATTCTGGCTTCATGTTGGACCCTCTCAAATTCCATTATCCTTTTCTCGTCTTGATCGATTTTCTTAATGGCGTTCAGGGCTTCGGGAGTGCCAATGGCTTTTAAAACCGCCGTAACTCTGTCTTTGTGAAGAATGAAGTCTTCCCTGTTTTTGAGATATCCGGAAGACAGATATGGAACAACTTGTTGGGCGGCAGGTCCCATTTTTTCCAATACGGGGAACATAGACCCCACAAAAACCCTTTCCTTGACAAGGGAAATCAGGGTTGGCAACGCGTCAACGGCATCGGGCCCACAATAGCCCAAAGCCTCGACGGCGCGGTAACGGTAGTTCGTTAATTCGTCGGGGTGACTTGGATTTCCAAAAAACTTGTCGACAACGGAAGGATTCTTAATAACGATGTCGACGGTCCGCAATCCGGGTTTTCCCGTGTTTGAAACAACTTGTTCGAGATATTGGTCTGTCCCTTGATACCTTATGAGCGGTGGGATGGCCCCGGCGCCCATGGCCACGTAGGCCTGACCGACAGCATTTCTCCCATCGGTGGAACTGTCCAAATAATGGGAAAATTGGAGGAGTGCCAGAACCACGTCTTTTTCTGGACCGATGTTACCTAAGGCTCTCGCGGCATTCATTTGAGTTTTGGGATAATCCGACCGGAGGTTGTTGGCCAGGGAATCGACAAATTGTTTTTTCTTTTGGCTCGTCAAAGCGGCGTATCGTGTCCGAGCCTTCTTCACAACCTCCGGTTTTTTTGAGGCCAAATCGCCGGCAAGAGTGAAACAGTATCCGGAATGGGTCCCAAAAAAGAAAATCAACAAAAAGAAGATCACACAAAAGGATTTTTTCATTCTTTTCCTCCCTGATAATATCATGGTCTAAAATCTCGTTTTCTGGCAACGACGATCGAAATTAGGACCAATTAAACCAATTTGGGGACATGATTGACTAGAGCTGGTCTCGAAAGAGTCGACAACAAAACCTGATTAAATGTAACATGCGGCCAACCCCGCCGAGGGAAGGAGCGTGTTCTTTGAAACGAGACACCGAACTATCGAATCGAGACTGGAAACGGATTAAACCACTACTCCCGCGCCAGAGGATTGGCCGACCGCGAACGGATGACCGGAAGACGTTGAACGGTATTCTGTTCGTGCTGAAGACGGGATGCCGGTGGCGGGATGTCCCACGGGAATACGGATCGCCCGCAGGTTGCCATCGGCGTCTGGTGGCCTGGCAAAAACGAGGGGTCTGGGCGCGGGTGTTGCGTGTCTTACTCGGGCAGTTGGGAAAAAGAGGGCGACTGAAATTGTCACATGGGGTTCTGGACGGTAGCTTCGCTCCAGCAAAAAGGGGGGCGGCTGTGTCGGTCGCACGCGAGGCGGCCTGACAACCAAGCGGGAGATCGTTGTCGACCGGGACGGGATCCCGCTGGCGTGTGTATTGGAACGAGGGCCGGCCCATGAGATCAAATTGGCGGCGAAGGTCTTGGACCGGGTGGCCATTCCGGTGGGACGAGGACGCCCCCGAAAACGGTTTGGGAAGGTTCTGGGGGACCGCGCCTATGCGTGTCGGGCTTTTCGTCAGTACCTGCATCGGAAAGGGACCATTCCCTGCATTTCGCGCAAAAACCGACATGGGCAAGGTCCAGGCCTTCCAAGACACAAAGGGCCTCGAGGGTAACGGCGACGCTATGTGGTCGAGCGCACGTTCGCTTCGCTCAATGCGTTCCGACGGGTGGCGGTGCGATATGACCATTCTTTGGAGGCCTATGAGGCTTTTGTGACGCTGGCCATGATCCGGATCGCTCTCCGTAAACTCAAAAACCATCGTCGATCGTTATGAGACTGGTTCTGATCAACCATGGCGTTAGGGACGGTCTTTAGATAATAATATATCGCCGATACCTTGCAAGTTGGCTCGATAAATTTGCGAGAGAGCTCCCTGGGATATCCCCAACTGTTCCGCGATATCTTTCTGTTTCATTCCCAACCGATGGAGTCCTGCATCCGTTAACATCGCCTTCGCCTGGGAAATGGCGTTACTACGACCCTTGCGCTTCAAGTCCTGGGGGGACAACCGGTTGATCTCGCAGGCCCGTTGGACAAGCCTTTCCCACGTCCAGCCCTCCCGAAACAACCGTTCCGTTCCCGCCAGAGCTTCCTCGCTCGCCTTCAACACTTCGTTGACGAAATCGCCATCGCCCAATATTCGCTCATCTCCCCTCTGGTAGTCCTTGTTCCGGCGCATGGCCAGGAGCGCTTGCCATCCACCTGCGCTTCGGCGCAAACCTCCGCCCATTAAGTCCTCTCGCCGCCCCATTCCCCAACCCTCTTTCAGAAACTGTCGGTAGCCAGCGATTGAAGAAGATTCCCTTTTCCCAAACCGATTCAGAACCTCCCCCCTCTCCTGCCATTTAGCCTTCCGAGTGCCAACCAGAACCCCATGCCCGCTCCAGGGATATTGGTCCAATTTTTCCATGGTTTCCAGTAACTTTGCCCGCACGGGATTGAGGTGGATGTAGCGCACCAGCTCCATAAAATAAGCATCCTCCTGGCAAAGGATCGATTTGTAACGGTTTTGAAAGAGATAGCCATGCCGATGATGTCGATGATTGAACCCAACCGCGTAACCGGTCAGTAGCCGTCTCATCATGACGCTTAGGGGCGTTTTCCCTGTGCGTATCAAAAGGTGAACATGGTTGGGCATTAAGACCCAGGCGTAGCATCGACCCCCCGTCTTTTCAAGAGCAATCTCCAGTCGGTCCAGGAAGTCGATTCGGTCCTGATTGTCCAAAAATATCTTCCGCCGCTCAATGCCGCGGGTGATAACGTGATGGAGAACCCCGGGAACATCCAACCGCCGTTGTCGTGGCATAACACGATTTTAGGAGATCAGCGAATTTGCGTCAATATGTTATTAACTAAAGACCGTCCCCTATGCCTCCGGGAACATCTAACCGCCGTTGTCGTGGCATAACACGATTTTAGGAGATCAGCGAATTTGCGTCAATATGTTATTAACTAAAGACCGTCCCCTATGCCTACGTCCCCTATTGCTATTGATTGAATTTATAGCCGACGCCCTGGATGGCTTCGATCTTGCGTCCTTCCTTTCCTAGCTCAGCCCGGAGCCGGGCGATGGTCGTGTCGACCGTTCGGCTCGTGCCAAAAAATTGTTCTCCCCAAACGGTTTCGGTCAGAAAGTTTCGTGTCAACACGCGCCCGGCTTTTTTCATGAAGATGTAGAGCAGGTCGAATTCTTTCCTCCTCAGGTCCACTTCCCGGTCGCCGACGCAAACTTTTCGTTGGGCCGTATCGAGAACCAATTCCCCGGACCGAAGGATTTCCGTCGCGTCCCCCGCCCCGGTCCCGGCCTTCCGTAGGGCGGTGCGAACCCGGGCGATCAACTCCCGCGGCCGAAGGGCGCGTTTGGTGATGAAATCATTGGCGCCCATTTCCAAGCCCAACACGGTATCCGTCTCCCGCCCCCGGGCGGTCAACATAATGATGGGGATATGCTCGGTTTTCGGGTTAGCCCTCAAAGCCTTACAGACCTCGATACCATCTTTCCCCGGCAGGTTCCAATCCAGTAAAATCAGGTCCGGCACGGAAGCCGCCGCCATTTTCAGTGCTTTCACTCCGTCCTCGGCCACCGTCACCACGAAATTCTCCGGCTTCAAAACATCGTCAAGAAACCGGACAAAATCAGGTTCGTCGTCAACGATCAGGATCCTGGAGGAGGTCATACTTCCTCCGGGAGATATACCGTAAACCGGCTTCCCCGCCCGACTTCACTGTCGACCATCACTTTCCCCCCGTGAATCTCCACCAACCCTCTCGTGATGGGCAGACCCAGGCCTGTCCCTTTCTGCCCATGCACTTCTTCCCGGGCCTCCGCCACCTGCTCGAATCGGTTGAATATTCGCTCCATGTCCTTGGCCGCGATTCCGGGGCCTGTGTCGATCACAGCCAGGCTCACAAATTGGCCGTTTGGAAGACGAGGATCCACCGCAGATGTCACGCCTCCCCGGGCCGTGAGGGTCACACGCCCGCTCATAGGGGTGAATTTGAGGGCGTTACTGACGATGTTCGTTAATACCTGGGTGAGTTTGTCCGGATCGGCGTTAACGGCCAGACCGGGGTCCACTGATTCTTGCGCCAGGTGGATGGCCTTCTCCTGGGCTTTAGGCCCAAAGAGTTGGATCAGTTCGCTGAACATTTCTAAAACGTTGACCTTCTCCTTAACCACCTCCATCCCGCGGGCCTCAATTTTGGAGACGTCCAAAATATCGTTGACGAATTGGCGCAAACGGGTGGCGTTGTTTCGGACGATGTTGAGGTGGTCCATGGTATTGTGGGTGCGGGCGTTCCTTAAATCGTCGGTGATCAGGTTGACGTAGCTTTCGATGGCGCCCAGGGGAGACCGGAGTTCGTGGCTGACGTTGGACACGAAATCGTTTTTCATCTGATCCAGCTCCCCGAGTTTCTCTGCCATGTGGTTGAAATCCTGGGCGAGGCTCCCCAGCTCGTCTTTGCGCGGGAGTTGGATGCGGTGGTCCAGTCGGCCCTGTGAGATTTCGTGGGTGCCTTTTGCGATTCGCTGAATCGGCCGTGTCAGGCTTCTGGCAAGGACGAAGGCCCCAAGCATTCCAAGAAAGAGCGCTGCTCCGGTGACCACCGCGATGCGTTGTCCTGTCTCCTTTAAGGCCTCCCGAATGGTTTGGTCAAAGGCCCCCCGAGAAAAAAGGATCACCGCCCGGCCGGAGGGGCCTTCCCCCATGGCGATCTGCCGGACGAGCCGAAGGCTGTCCGGGGACACCGGGCCTTTCATGTCGTCGTTTTGGCCGATACGACCCATTTGGGAGTGAGCGAAAATTCGGTTTTTCCCGTCGGCGCAGAACGCCTCGGTGACCCCGAGGGATCGGCTCACGGATTCGGCGGCGTTAATGGCGGCCAGATCATCGTGCATGACAATGGCGTCGCGGCAGGATTGCGCGAAGTGCCGGATAAGGCCCTGGCGGGATTCTTCCATTTTCTCCAATAGAAGAACCCTCTCGCTCACGTACAGCGCTGTCCCCGTGGCCGCGATCACCAAGGTCAGCAAGGATCCGATCAAGAGACTTATGCGCGCGCGTATGGTCATGTTGTCCAATGTCCTTCTTCACGGGAAACCCTATCATTCCGAATCTCCGAGCCCTCTGCCGCCATTCCGGAAGAAGCCGGCCTCCGTCGATTAAATCAGGCTTTCATCCATGGCCGTCACCTTCCGCCAGGAATCAATTCCCCAAGGGCTTCTTTCCAATGTTTTTTAATTCTTCTTCAACGCGTTCCAGGGCGCGGCGGGTGGTTTTATCGTCGGCCACCGCATCCAGGGAACTTTGGAAGAGGTCGCGGGCCCGCACCAGGTCGCCCCCTTTATAGGCCGCGAGACCCTGGATGTATAGTTCCGAGGCCTGCGAGAGGCGTTCCTTTTTCAATTCCGCTTCCATAGACGAGATTCTCCGATCGCTGTCTTTGTAGGGGGCTCCGCCTTCTTGAACAGCTCGAAAAAGAGTCAGGGCGGCCTCCGTGTCCCCATGGCCCTGGGCCGCCAGGCCCTGGGCATACAGGCCTTCCCTGCATTGGGCGATGGAGGCTTTCACCGAAGGGCTGTCTCCGCCCAAAACTTGAACCCGGCGCCACTGTTCCAGGGCGGTCAGCCATTCTCCCCGAACCATTTTTTCACGCGCTTGACGGAGGTTGTCCCCTCGTTCCCTCTGACGAACTCGATCCACTTGTTCTTTGACCCGCTTCACCCGGTCGGCGGTAGCGATTTCTTCTGATTTCGCCAACCACGCTTTGGCCTCCGCGTGATCGGGTTCAATCACCAACAGTTTGCGGAAGAAGTCCACCGCCCGTTCGTAATCTCCTTTCGAGTAAGCGAAAAAACCAAGGTTAAAAAGCGTTTCGGGATCAATGCTTTCGGAAAACCGGCCCTTCACTTCCCGGTCCAACTCCCGCGCGGCATGAAGGCCGGGCGAAAGCACGAGGAGCTCATCGATCGTTTCCCGCGCCTTCACGAGTTTCCCCTCGGCGACCTGAGCCCGGGCCTCCGCCAGGAGTTCACGTTGTCGGATTTCTTCCGGTTGTTCTCCGCCGAACGCCACGCCAATGTCAAATCGGTTCGAATCCCCCAGCGATCCGTGGGGAATGAAGGCGTAGTTTAATTTAAACGACCCCATCTCCACGCCGGCGCCCAGAACCAGGGCCCCATCGGAAAAGGTCAAGGTCTCCGCTCCCGCGCGGAATCCTCCGCGAAGGGCCACGCGAACGCCTTCTTTGACCCGGAGAGAATATTCCAACCCGCCGTGGGGACTGAGTCGGTCGTCAAAGGGGGCTTCCAGTTCCGCCGCCAAAAGCAAGGCGTCCTGGCGCGGACGGGTTTTCCTGGAAAAAACGGTATAACCCATCCCTGCCCGGACAACGCCCGCCAGCTTCACCGTTCGATCCCCGATCCGCAACGGGGTTCCGATGTTGGCGACGCTGACGCCCCAAGTGGCCCGGCCGCGAAACCATCGCCCCAGCACTCCCCCGTCCAGGGCGAAGGTGCTGGCGGACTCCTGAAATGTTCGCTGTTGAATAATTTTGGCCGTGGCGCCCACTGAGAGTTCCCGCCAGGGCGTGGCAAAAGAAAATCCCACGACACTCTCCAGGGGGTGGGCTCTCCCCAAAGATTGCTCTTCTTCCACCACATCGAAGGCGGGTGTCGCCAACGTCGTTAGGCTCAATCCAAGGGTCCGACGCTCCCCTGCCCACCACACCGGCAAGGCGTAACCCAGGAAGTCGTGGGTCTGGTTCAAATAAGAGTCGGAATGAGTGAACAAAATTTCCTGGCGAGGCATTCGGTTGAGCCCCGCCGGGTTCCAGACCAAAGAGCTGGGATCGTCGGCTATCCCGCTATAAGCGTCCCCCAATCCCGCCGCCCGGACGCCCGCCCCCATTTTCAAAATGGCCGGGCCCCTGGACCCGCGATCGCCTCCGGAAAACAGAGCCGCCGCCGGCGCTGCCACGAACAGGAAAACCGCGGCCCAAAGAACCCTCATCATGTAGAAATTTCTATTGGACAAGAACGTTCCTTCGTTCAACGCGGCCATTGATTTCAACGATGAGAGAGTAAGCGCCCGGGGCGATTAATTCGCCACCCAAGGTGGTTCCGTCCCATTCCAAGGTGAGGAGGCCCGCTGGGGCGTCTTCGTTCATCAATTCCCGGACCTCCCGCCCTTGCGTATCAAAAATTCGGGCCCGCACGCGGGCTGGTGCGGGGAGGCGGCAATCGAAGGCTGCTTTTTTGCCGCGGCGCGCACGGTTGGTCACCACCGTCATACGGGTTTCGGTCACGGTCAACGATAGGAATTGCTGAACGACACGGCTTTCCCGTCCGAAACTGTTCCGGAACTTCACGCTCACGATTTTTGGACCTTGATCCGGTGTCAAGACCAGGTCGTACGTCGTCTGATAGGCGATCCACCGGCCTTTAAGGTCCGCGGTAATATTCCCGTTGAACATCATTTCAGTTGGATTTCCGTCCACGTGAAGGGCGGCATGAACCCGCCGGGAGTCAATGTCCCGAGGCTGTAATTGCAGGGTCGGATTGTTCAGAGGACGAAACCCGTAGAAAATGTAAAAAGTATTGAGAATCGAGCCGACGTAGAAATCAGGGTCATAACCGTAAAGACACAGGTCTGAAACGCCGTCTCCGTTAATATCTCCCGGCATGAACAAACCACCGATCGTGTGGGATGAACCCACCACGAAGGTGGGGGTTGAGGGGAAGGGAGAGCCCATGGCAACGGCGTCGGAAGTGAGGGTACCGCCGATCGTAGAGGAAAAACTCCCCGCATAATCCCCGAAGCGGTCCTTCTTGTCATCGCCGTCAAAATCCCCAAATCCGCTCCTTCCCCCAAAATAATAAAGAGGGGTCGTTACAACCGAATTCGAAGACCCGGGCTTCAGATCAAGGACACCGCTATAGCCCGCCACCTCAAGACCGTTTATCAATAAGTCATTGTAATAGTTATATCGAAGAATGAGATCCGCCTTATGATCTCCGGTGAAATCGGCGCTCGCGAAACAGTTATATCTAAAATAATTGTCTGCCCCCCAAATGCGGACATTCGCCGGGGTCGAGCCGAAATCCCATTGGCTTGGCAATGAAGTGGATCCCCAGACCACGTCGATTTCTCCCGCATCTGTCCGTCCACCGGGATCGGCAAGTTGAAAAGAGAGGATGATGTCGTTGATGTTGTCCCCGTTGATGTCCGCCACCTGGGCCGGAATATTATATTCCGCGATTGAACCCGTCGGACGGGTGAAAGTCACACTTGGCATCGCAACATTTAAGTCGATCACCGACGATGGAAAAACTCCTCTTCCATAAAAGACATAAGCCTTCGTTCCATTATCCAAAGCAGAGACGATATCGGCCATAGAGTCCCCGTTGACATCGCCCACGGCCAACGAAGGGGTGCAACCGTATAAGGCTCTTTTTCCGACAATCCTCAGGTCAGGGGTATCGATATTGGGCGGAAACGCGCCGCGCCCCCAAAACACTTGAATTTCAGAATCCCTGGCCGAGTTGTTTGGCAGGGGGGTGCTTTTCATCAGGATAAAATCGTCCTTTTTATCTCCATTTAAGTCCGCGACTTTCCAGTCAATGATCGACGGCGCATTGATTCGCGTGTCGATTAAACTTTTGAGGAGCGCCGTGGATCCCAGCCCCTGCTGAAAATCTAAGAGAAGAACTACTTTGCCTGACGATGGGAACAGGAAGGCGAGGTCTTTCCGTCCGTCTCCGTCAAAATCCCCCGCCAGGGCACCGTTCCCGTTCCCGAGGTCGCTCGTTTCATCATTATAAATGGTCACGTTCTGGTCTTTATTGTTGATGAAATAGGTCGCCGAATGTCCTCGGACAGGAAAAGCCGCTAAGAAGCCCCACCCTCCCAGGCTAAAAAGAAACCTATGAACGGCGTTCACGTCAGATCCCCCCCCCATTCTATATACTCGGTTTAGTATATCCCCGATACCGGTTTCTGCAAGGTTTTTCGTTGGGAATATGTTCCTCAAAAGTACAACGCGCGCCTACCCAAAAGACAATGGGCTGTATCCCAACCCGCTCGACCGGCGTTGTAAACAAACCGGACCGAAACATCGACCGAAACCAGGAGAAACACCAGGAAAATCACTGAAGCGCCAGGCGATCGATTCTATCCTCGCCGAGCATAGATATTATTGCCCGCTCGATAATTTTTAAATACTATGGGTCTCCCATGGGCTCCTCCGTTTTGGCTGATGTTTTTCGCAAATTTCTCAAGGCGTGCGCGAACCCTTGGGGAAAAATCCAACTGATGGCGGGACACCGCCTTCCTCCCGCATTGACCCCGGTTAGCGCTGATCGACGCTATGAAATGTTCACTCTCCGGAACAAAGACTATGTGACGGCCGACGTGCAGGACCGGATCCGAAACACGCGGGTTTTGGTGGCCGGTTGCGGCCTGGGAAGCACCTTCGCAGAATCGGCTGTTCGGCTGGGGTTTGAGAAGTTCATCCTGGTGGACGGCGACACCGTGGCTCCCCACAACCTCAACCGCCAAACCTACGAGGCCGTTGACGTGAACCAACCGAAAGTGGAGGCCCTGGCCCGGCGTCTTCGGGCCATCAACCCGGACGTTGAGATCAACGCCGTCCACGCCTATTTGGACGAGAAAAACACCGCGGAGCTGGTGGGCCGGGCGGACATCGTTTTCGACACGGTGGACTTTCTGGACCTCCCGGCCATCGTTCGCCTCCATGACGAAAGCCGCCGGCAAGGCAAACCCATCGTCACCGCCCTGGCCGCGGGCTGGGGAGCCATCGCTTACTATTTCGCCCCCCATCAGGAAGTCTCCTGCCGGGAGCTATTCGGCCTTCCGGCGGAGGGATCCGTCAGCCAGCTGAGCTACTTGGACGTGTTTAAGGAATTCCTCAGGGGCATCAAAGACAAACTGGACCCCTCGGTGCTCTATGCGGTGAGCAAAGCGCTGACGATCATGGTGGACGGCAAACCCTGCCCGGCGTCCCAAGTCGCTCCCGGCGCTTTCGCGGTGGGATCCCTGGCGGGTGCCATCGTTTACCGCATCGTCGCCGGCCTCCCCGTCAAACAGGCTCCTGAAATGATCTACGTCAACCTCTTCGACCAAATCGCCGGCCAAAAATCGTTTGAACAGTAAAAGGCATAAAGAATCGGGACGACGAAGGGGGAGCGGGTTACTGGACCAATAGGTTCTTTCGCAAGACCTCGCCGCCCACCTCGGCCACAAGGATATAAACGCCGGGGGAGACCCTCTGGCCCCCGATGGAGGAACCGTCCCATTCCACGGTCATCAGGCCAGCGGGGACGTCTTGATTGATCAATTCCCTCACCTCCCGCCCCTGGTTGTCGTAAATTCGGGCCCGCACGCGGGTCGGGGCGGCGAAGCGGAAATCGAAGATGGCCTTTTTGCCGTTGCCGACGCGGTTGGTAATAACAGTCAACCTGGTCTCGGTCACGGTTAAAGACAGGGATTGTTGAACGACGTCGCTTTCCCGACGAAAACGGTTGCGAAATTTAACGCTGACAGTTTTTGGGCCCTGATCGGGCGTGAGGGCCAGGTCGTAGGTGGTCTGGAAGGGAATCCATTTATTTTTATCGTCAACGATGTCGCCGGAGAAGAACATTTCCGCCGGGTCCCCCTCTGAATGGAGGGTCACGTGCAACCGACGGGAATCTTCGTCACGGGGGTTTAATTGCATCGTCGGATTTTTTAAGGGACGATAACCGTAGAAAACGAAGAACGTGTTGGAATAGGCGCCAACATAATATTTAGGGTCATATCCGTAAAGGAGTAGGTCAGAAATTCCATCGCCGTTAATGTCCCCCGGCATGATGACTCGCGAGATGGCCAGCAGAGAATTCACTGTTAAGGTTGCGGTCCCTGGCAGGGGCGGGCCCAAAGAGTCCGCGTCAGAGGTGAGAAAACCGCCAATCGTCGTGATGTAAGGTGTTTGTAAATCCCCGACCATGTCCATCCTTTGATCCCCATCAAAATCGCCGTAAGCGGGTGGTTGCATGCGCAGAAGCAAGGATGTTGCCACCGAATTAGCAGACCCAGGCCGCAGATCGAGCGTCCCGCTTTTTCCAGCAACCGCAGCGCCATCCAAGAAATACCTGGCGGAGACCGTTGTAATAATGCCGGGCACTTTTTCTTCAATGATGAGGTCCGCCCGATGATCTCCATTGGAATCCCCCGCCATGGAACAAGAATAAAAACGGGAGGTATGATCGCCCCAAAGGCTCAAATTTGGCGGCGTGGTACCGAGATTCCATTGGCTCGGCAAGGAAACGGAGCCCCAGATTATGTCAATTTCACCCACATTCGCTCGCCCTCCGGGGGAAGTTCTCGGTGAGAGGATGACATCGCTTTTATTATCTCCATTGATGTCCGCCGAAAAGACGCAGGGTGAAGGTTCGTACGGTGAGGAAAAGGTCACGAAGGAAAACGTCACGTCGGGCGTTGAAACATTTACGTCGATCAACGATGAGGGGAAAATCCCCTTCCCGTAAAATACATAGGCCGTTCCACTCTCCAAAGAGGTGACAATATCGGGAAAAGAGTCGCCGTTGATATCGCCGACCGCCATGGAAGGAGTAAAACCAAAAATGGTTCTCTTTCCCACTATCCTCAGATCCGGGGCATCGATGGTCGGTGGAAACACGCTTCGACCCCATACCACCTGAATTTCGCAATCGGTGGCGGAGTTGCTGGATACGAAGGTTCGATTCAATGTAATTAAGTCATCTTTATGGTCGCCATTAATGTCGGCCACAAGGAAATCGAAACCCAAGACACTAATACGAGTGTTGATTAGACCTTTCAGGAAAGCCGCACTTCCCCACCCGGCTTGCCCATTTAATAGAAGAAATAATTTTCCGTAATGAGTATGGAGCCCCAAATCCCGTCGCCCGTCCCCGTCGAAATCCCCCGCCAGCCCTTTATAATCACTGTTGTCATAGGTTTCGTCATTGAAAATGGTGGCGTTCTGATCGCCGTTGTCAATCGATAAAACGGTGGAGGATCCCAAGACAGGGAAAGCCAATGAAATAGCTATTCCCCCCACAATGTTCGACCAACGAAGGTTTATCATCTTAACGCCCCTTTATTCGACGACACCTTTAGTATAGACGAAATAAGTCGTATTGCAAGGGATTTGAAGGGTCAAACGTCCCTGAAAAGTGTAACACAGATGTAACCAAGATTTGATGGGCGTGTATCCTCAACCCGCTAGACTGGTGTTGTAGGCAAACCGGACCGGAGCACCGGCCGAAACTAGGAGGAACGCCATGAAAAACACGCCGAAACCCCAGACCATCGAATCCATTCTCGCCGACTCGAATGTGGCCCAGGACTTTTCTCCGACATCGACCGACTCCAACCCCGACCGTCGCTATGAAATGTTCACTCTCCGGAACAAAGACTATGTGACGGCCGACGTGCAGGACCGGATCCGGAACACGCGGGTTTTAGTGGCCGGTTGCGGCCTGGGAAGCACCTTCGCAGAATCGGCTGTTCGGCTGGGGTTTGAGAAGTTCATCCTGGTGGACGGCGACACCGTGGCTCCCACAACCTCAACCGCCAAACCTACGAGGCCGTTGACGTGAACCAACCGAAAGTGGAGGCCCTGGCCCGGCGTCTTCGGGCCATCAACCCGGACGTTGAGATCAACGCCGTCCACGCCTATTTGGACGAGAAAAACACCGCGGAGCTGGTGGGCCGGGCGGACATCGTTTTCGACACGGTGGACTTTCTGGACCTCCCGGCCATCGTTCGCCTCCATGACGAAAGCCGCCGGCAAGGCAAACCCATCGTCACCGCCCTGGCCGCGGGCTGGGGAGCCATCGCTTACTATTTCGCCCCAGATCAGGAAGTCTCCTGCCGGGAGCTATTCGGCCTTCCGGCGGAGGGATCCGTCAGCCACCTGAGCTACTTGGACGTGTTTAAGGAATTCCTCATGGGCATCAAAGACAAACTGGACCCCTCGGTGCTCTATGCGGTGAGCAAAGCGCTGACGATCATGGCGGACGGCAAACCCTGCCCGGCGTCCCAAGTCGCTCCCGGCGCTTTCGCGGTGGGATCCCTGGCGGGTGCCATCGTTTACCGCATCGTCGCCGGCCTCCCCGTCAAACAGGCCCCTGAAATGATCTACGTCAACCTCTTCGACCAAATCGCCAACAAAATGGCCTGCGCGTAAAAAGGGCAAACCCATCGTGCCCGCCCGGGCCGCGATCTTCAGAACCTCAAAGAACGGGCGCTTCTTACGCGGGGGAAGTGTGTCTCTTTAGTGTTCCGAAGCGATTTTTGTGGTTGCCCGATTTTTCGGGCGGTCTTCCATTAGAAGAACTCGCCCCGGAAAACGGTGGCCCCATCCATGGGGCCACTCCAAAAGGCATGCTCCGTCGGATGCAACGGGCGGCTGAAGAGATACGGGAAAGTCAATAATTTATCAGGCTTGGATGTGGAGGAATTGGAGGCGGGCGAGGCCGGCTTCCAGCTCCTCGGAAAATGGGCGGCCCAGGGGGATCCACGCGACTCCGAGGGCGTCGAGGCGGCGCCGGTCGGCGGGGTCGATGAGTTCAGGGGAGACACCGAAAAGAGACAGGCTGGGCGGATCGCCCAGACCCCGTTTGAGGGCCGCCAGGGAGACGTAGCCGTTGGCGAAAACGCCTTCCCCGCCCTCTCCCGAAAGGAAGAGGCGCGCCCGCCCCGACGAGAGCCGATCGCCCCAACCGGGGGCCGCTTGTTCCAACACGCGCACCGCCTGGCCCCGAACGATTTTGGGATCGGTCACTAACAGGCCCAATCGCCCGCTCCCGCCGTCGTCCCCTTCGGCCAAGGCGCGGGCGACCCCCGTCAACGCGTGGACCACCGCGTCCCGGTCGCGCGGATCTCCGTTGAGCAGAAGCGGCGTCACGTCCAGGGCGGCGGCGCGGGCGCGCGCCAACGCGGTCCCCCCAAACGCCATCGCCACACCGAAGAGCGGGCGCGGTTATACGCCTCCTCAAAAATCTTGGCCGACCTCCGTCCCCCGGCCCGGGCCAAGGCGACGGCGCGATCCTCGGTCCGCGCCCACGCCAGCCCCTGTCCGAAGGGATGTTCCGCCTCGTCCGACACCGCGGACAAGACCCCCGCCGCGGCCGGGTTCCATCCCTCTCGAGCCAGGGTCTCCCCCGTGCGCAACACCGCCGCCCCGCCTCCCGGCTGGGACGCGCGCCCCATGAGCCGGGCCACCGCGCCGGCATCGCCGGAAAGCGCGGCGTCGGCGAGCCGCGTGATGGCCGGATCGGCCGGGGCCTCTTTTTCCGCCGGGTTCGCGCCCTCCGGGCCGATGGACAGCGTCAGGCGATGGACCGCGGGCGGGCGAAGGCCCGGGCGCGCCCGCGCCAATGCGGTCAGGAACGCGGGGGCCCACGAATCCCCCGCTTCATCCGCGACTCGGCCTTGACCGCGGAGGTCCGCCAATGAATCCAAGGGAGCAATGGCCACGGGCGGGGCCAGGCGTTCCAGCGCCCCGCCCCCTTCCACGGTTATCCCGGGGACGGAGGAGACCGTCTCTTCTCCGTTCGGGCCGATATCGGCGCCCGCTCCCTCGGACTTCCCGGACCACCGGGTCAAAAAGCGCGCGAGGAAGACCGTCGCGAGGAGAAGGACGGCCACGGGCCATCCGACCAATGGCTCCGGAGACAAAGGAACCAACCCAGCCGCCAGAAGCGAATTGTGGGCGGGAAACCGCAGCCAGCCCGCGGCCCATAAATCCCTCAATCGGTCGGACAGGGTTCTTCGCGCCAGACCGATGGCCGGCCCTCCCGCGCTGGCGGCCGGCCGCTGAAGCACCAAACGCCGCGACACTTGTCCGTCGGAATCCCGCAACGACATCGCTTCCATCCAGCTGGCGCCGTTTTCCGTCGCGCGTCGGAGGGAGGCGACCGCGTTGGTCCATTCCAACGGCGTCCCGAAAAGAGCATGGACGGACGCGGATCGGGCCATAACTCGAAACCCGATCTCACGCCGCTGGGCCGGGCCAACGTCCGAACCCAAGCTCAGCCCCTCCCTTTCCAAGCGGTTGGCGTTCAAAGCGTCGATCGCCCGGTCCAAAATTGCCGCCAGCCTCCCGTCCCCGAAGATCCGTTCCATTTCGACCCGCGTGGCGTCGGCGATGTCTCGGGAAATGCCGCGGAGCTCGCCTCTTTCACGGAAAAGGGCGGCCTGGTCCAGGGAACCCTCTCCCTTCGGCGGCGCGCCGAATCCGGATCGGCCTGGCACGGGAGCGACGCCGTTCGTGGGGGGACCGGCCTTCGATTGGAACGCCGATTCGTTCGGCCCTTTGCGATGGAAAGCCACGTCCGGCTCGATCCAGACATCCTGGGGGACCGGAAGGAAAAAACCGTCGGCGTAGGTCAGGTCCAATTCGCCGAGGGTATCCATCCGCGACAGGAGGAGCTTCGGCGGTTCCCCGGTCGCCCAGTCGATGCGGACGTGCCAAGAAGCCCCCGCCGCGCCCCGAAGGCGCAGGCGGCGGATGTCGCCTGAAAACGGGTCAATGATCCGGATCCCTCCACCCAGCCCGTCCGACAATGGAGGCGGGTCCGCGTTGAACATGTCCACGCGCTTTTTCGCCCGCTCGATATCGCCCGGAATGCCGGAATCCCACGCCCGGCGCGCCTCCCGCCAAAGACCGATAGGTTTGAAGGAGCTCCTTTCCACGGCTTCGGCCATGGACCAAAACGTCCCCGCGAACGTCAGGGCCGCTTTTTTCACGCGGGCGCGATGCAGGAGGAGGCTCCCGAGACCGAAGACCCGCGCCTCGCCCGAGGGTGCCACGAAACCGACCAGCGGGCCGCGGCCGGGGATCCATTCCACCCGCGGCACCCAGATGGGCTCGGTCGACAGCCCGAAGACGATGATATGGAGCTGTTTTCGTTCCCGGCTCCCCACCATCTCCAAAAGGCGGGCTTCGTAGGAATTGAGGGGAATGTTTTCCCGGTTCAAGGCCGCGCGCCGACGAGACAACCCGTCGGGTTCGGGCGCGTTCGGGTCCGTCCCGACGTAATCCCAAAGCAAGTCCGTCAAACGCCGCTCGATGTCCCGCTGTTCATGCCAACGGAGCGCGTTCCCGGCGTGGGTCCGGAACCGGCGTTCGATGCTGACCATGGGTTTATCGCTGGTGCGGTACGCCTCCAACGTGAATTCCGCGGGGGCCTCCTCAGGCCGCTGAACGCTTTGGAACCGCAGAGCCAATCCCAGGGAACGGCTGGACACGGCGGTGACCCGGCAAGGGCCGGGAGGCAACCCGACCAGCCGGAGCGAACGTCCCGTCCGAGGATTTAGGATGGTCCAGCCGGCGCGGAATTTCGGCGCTCTGGGCTGATCGCCGTTCTCGGGGTCTCCGGAAAGGGCGGCGCGGTCCGCCTCCGGAACAGGGAGGACGATCCCTCGCCGATTAAAATCCTCCACCTTCCGGGCCCAGGCCGGGTCATCGGATAAATGGTCCAGGGCCCCGAGGTCTTCCACCAGCCGGGCCAGCTCCAACCGGCCCCGCACCTCCGTGCGCGCCAACTCCAAAGAATCGAAGACTCCGACCAAGGTCGAGTAGAGGTTCCCGTTAGCTTCGCGTTCCCGGTAACGCGCCATCGAAAAAGACAGGGTCCTCCCGTCCGGGCGGGTCCAATGGACCACGGCGCCGAACCCTTCCACCCAATCGAGAGAGGGAGACAACGGTTTATCCCCCAATTCCTGGGCCTTGAACCGAACACTGACGGGGCCGATCGCCATCTTGATGAGCCCCGACGACGTGGGCGGGATTGGCGACAGTTCTCCATCGCGCACGCGGACGGCGATGTCCTCATTGACGGGAGTATCAACCGCCGTGCGGGCCAGAGGGCGCAGACGGGCCGCCAACGCCGCCCGCGGCCGTAAACTTTCCGCCGGCGAAACTTCGCCCAGCGCCGTGATTCCCAACCCGAAGAGGAAAATCGCCTGCGACAGGACTCCCTCGGGCCCGCCGACCTCTATTAACGCCGCGGGACCGACGGCCGAAAGAAGAAGCGCCCCCAGGGCTACCAACGCCAGCGCCGATAACAAGTCCACCCGCGCCCCCCCCCACGGCAGGAGGCGACCGATCCGCGGGGAGACCCACCCTAAGCGACGGATCTCCATGAGCCGTCCGAAAAACAAATCGCATCGGGGGCGAAGCGTCACCGAGCGGCTCCCCCGAAGTTGGGTGTTCACGGTCCGTTGCAGGTCCACCAATTCCTTCAAAAGCTTCGCCTCGGCCCCTTCCGTGGAACCGGCCAAGAGGCTCCAGGTCGCTCCGTTTTCGTCATGCTCCAAGGCCGCCAGGGTGGAATGCCATTCCAACGTGTCGCTGAAGAACGCCTGGGCCGCGGCTAGACGGGCCAGGATCTCCTGCGACAGTTCCCGACGTTCTTGGGACCCGCGCGCCGTTCGCACCCGTTCCCGGTCCGCTTGATTGGCCTGAAGCGAGTCCACCGCGCGCTCGAGCACCGCCGCGAAATAGGACGTGGGCGATTTCAAGGAGGCCCCGGGCAGGAGGAGGCTCGCCAAGACGGTTCGAAAAGCGGCTTCCCCCGGACGCTCAGGTCTGGTAGCGGCCGCGAGAACGGCCGCCCGCCCCTCGGCGAGGAAAGTCCGGTATGCCCTGAAGTCCCCTCGTTTAATCTCCGTGGTCTCCGGGCGAGGGCCGAACACCATGCCCCAATAATGGCTCCGAATTCCCTGGCCCGCCGCGCCGTGGTTCAGAACGACTCGGCCCCCGATGCCCCGAACGAAGCGCAGGGCCATCCGGACCGGCAATGCCCCGATCCCCGACGCCCGGAAACGGAACCCCCGGCGATCCCCGGAAAAGGAATCCTCGACCCACAAGGTCCGGTTGCCCCACCACACCCGATCTTCTGCGTTGAATGCGCGCAAGCGCTCCTGGAACCGGTCCCACGCCGACCCCGGTTCGGACCCGCGCAAGAGGTAGGCCTCCCTCAATAGTCCCGCCGGCTCGAGGGCCGCCGCCCAAAGAGCCTCCTTCTTGGAGGTGAACCGGCCAAGGCGGGAAAAACACCCGTCCTTGGCGGTCCTCCGGAGGCCGCCCAAGGCGAAAGCGTCGGTCTCCCCGTCGGTCGCCGGTAACGCGGATTCCCCAAGCGGATCGGGGTTCGGCGCAGAGTGCTGGATCCCGAAGGAGGGAGAGCCTCTGAAAGGGGATTCGACGGTAAAATCGGCCGTTTTCCCTTCCCAAAATCCTTTGTCCGTCCCGGTCTTCGCGCCCAACTGGGGAATCCGGGTTAAGAGAATCAAAAGTCCGCGCCCTTCCACCCAATGGGCGGCCGTCCGATAGACTCCCCGGGGCCGCAAACCGTTCAAGACAGCCATCCGAGGAGAGCCGTCTCGCGGAAGGGCGAAGGAAAGCCGTTCGCCCTCCCCCACGGTCAACGTGATCCCCCGGCGGTTGAACGCCTCGCGCAAGGCCTGCAACGTCGGAGGCTCCTCCCCGGCCCAGGAGGCTCGGAGGGCCTCACCCGTCAACTCCGCCAAGGCCGTCCGCGCCGACATCTTTTCGCGTTCCGGGTCGAGCCGATCCGGCGACCGGGGTTTGGAATCCACCTGGAAGATCCGAGCCGTGGACCGACGAAACCTCTCGACGCTGAATTCGGACACTCGCGGAGGTCCCTCCACGGACCGGAAACGGATCGCGAGATCGCCGTCGCGTTGAACCACGCTCACGGCGTTGGCGCCTGACGGAAGGTCGTTCACGCGCAAGGTTCGCTCCGTGCGGGGATTAAAGATGGACCACCCCGGCCTCTCCGATTCCGGAACGGGCACCCGAAGGTCCATGGCGTTGAACGTCGCCACGCGGGCGGCGACGTCTTTGGCGCCCCCCGGGGCCGTTTCCTCGACTAGGAAAGCGAGCGCCAGCCGACGAGGAGTTTCCCGGACCGCTTCCTCCAACGAATCGAAATCGCCGACGCCGCGTCCGGAGGACGTTTTCCTCGATGGCCCCCCCCGGAACCGTTCTAACGAAAACGCGACCGTTTTGCCGGTGGCGCGGTTTTCAAAATAGACGAGAGGCCCCAGGCCCGGCATCCAATCGAGGTGCGCCCGCTGCGTTTGCCCATCGAACAAGGAGGTTTTGAAGATCCACGGATCCCCCTGAACGGTGAAAAGGATCCGCCCCCCCCGCAGGGCTTGAAATTCGAACCCTCCCCGGTTGAATTCGTTGAAGGATCTCCGCACGTCCACCACCGATTCCTCTGGGGCCGCGGGATTAACGGCCAAAGCGGGGGCCAGCGCCTCCACAAAGGCCCGCCGGTGCGCGGCGGGCGTCGCGCCCAGATCCCTCTCCAACTCGGGGATATCGGGCTCGGACCGAGGCGTGGACGTCCACCCGGGGCTCTGGGGAATTATGTCGAGATGGAGGGGGGGCTGGAGAATAAAGGGAACCTTTCCGAGCCAAAACAAACCGGGGCCGTTCCCGGAATCGTCGGCGATCCATCGCGCGGCCCCACCGACGAAAACCGGGAGAGGGCGGGCCGCCAGGTGCGCCGCGCGGGCCGCCCCCGACGCCCACCGGCGGAGGGCGACCGAAAGTTTGGACCCGACGGCGCGCAGGATTTCGCGCGGTCGGGCGAGCGGGCCCGACGAGCGCGAAAAGAAGTCCAACCGATACCCTTCGACTTCTACGCTCTGGACCAACCGATCGCCAGTGGAAACGGCGTGGCGGACCGCCCCCGAAGGGCCCCCGGCCCTGGACGCGCCCACCCGCCAGGATTTCGGACCGTCGGCCCGCACCATGGCGTCATACGTCGCGGAAGGCTCGAAGGCAACCGTCCATCCTCCCAATGGGCGACCCGCAACGGCCGGCTTTCCCTCGGCTTGACGGATCGCGGCCGCCAAAGGGGCCCGGCCCGCCGCCAGGATGGCCGTGACGGCCGCTCGTTCCGTCTCCCGTTTGCCGCCCCACAGAACCCGTTCGGGTGAAAGATTGATTTGCCTCCCCGCCAAGAACCGTTCCAAGGGGATCGGGTCCCGCGCGAAGACGTCGAGGGGGTTTCCCGGGAGGGCGTCGCCGAGGCGCGGCGTTACGACCACCGATGTGAATCCTTTTCGGCGCAAGGTTTCGACCATCCCCGGGGTGTGGAACCCCCCCGCGACGAGGACAGCCGTTCCGCCCCCCGCCTTCCGAATTTGTTCGGCCAGGCGGTCGGCCAGAGCGTCGTTCCGTTCCACGGCCCGGAGGCAAAAGGTCTCGTGGGCCGCCAGGTCCGGCAAAACCGGCGCGGTTTCTCCGGGAACCAAAGCTTGAAGCCGGGCGGGAAGCGCGAGAATATCCTCCCGACGGCCCTGATAATCGGCCCAATCTTCCGGGGCCATCTTGTTTTCCAGGAGAGCCGTCAACCGGTCGGCGTCCCGCGACAACCCCCAGAGGACCCGCATTGTCTCGTCGCCCGCCAAGGACCGAGCCACGCGGTCTTCCAGTTCCCGGAGTTCTCCGAAGAGCCGCGCGCGTTGGATTTTTTCGACGTCGCCCAAGTAACGCGCGTGGTTTTCCACGGCGGGGTAGTCCGCCCTTCGGAGGCCCTCGCGGGAGCAAAGCTCGGCCAATTCGCGGTGGAAATCGCCGAAACTTCGCCGACCCAGCCGATAGTCGAGCCCGGCCCGGGTCAACCGTCGAAGCCCCGTTTCGTCCAGTCGGCGGGCCAACTCGCCCAAGAGTCGCGTCCGCTCTTCCTCCACCCGGGCGACATCCAGTTGTCGCTCCCGGGCGCGGAGCGCCGTGAACCGTCGCAGGTTCTCCCCCACGGCCATGCGGCCGTGGGCCAGCCCGGTTAAGTAACCGGCGTAATCGCCCAGCGTGCCCTGGTTGTCTTCGAACGCCATTCGGCGGCGGTCCAGGTCCGCCAGGGGCGCCGGATAGACTTGCCCCTTGACCCTCTCCAGGAGGGACCGAAGGCCGGCGATCCAGCGGCGGGTCTCCTTCCGCCGAGACAGGCACGCTTGGGCCGCGGCCAGGTGTGCCTGGTAGAGCGCGGGGTCTTCCACGCCGAACAGCGCCGGAACAGGTTCGGCGGTAAGGCCGGCCGCCTCGGGCCCTGAGAGGATTCCCATCTTTAGGAAATAGTCGGCAAGGAGGGCCGTGGCGCGGGGGTCGGGGAAATCCCGGAGAGGAGCGAGATCCAGCGGGCCTGTCGCGCCCTCGACACCGACGAGCACCGCCCCGCGCGCCGCCAGGGCAGAGACCAGTCCCGCGATGTTCCGTTGGGCCGTTTCGTCCCCGTGCACGTCCTGGAGGTGGACGACGACCGGAGCGCCGGCCCGGCCGGGAACCACTTCGCGGATCGTGCCGAAAGGCAAGACGACGCCAGCCAGGTCCGCTGGCGGTGTCTTGCTTTTAAAATCCTGCCAGGGTGAGGGTCCCCTGTTTAAATCGATAGCGGTCGGACTTATTTGGGACTCTCCCGCCCGGGTGTCAGGATCGCCTTGCCGCGTATCCTGCCGCGCGGCCCGGCGTTGGGCCCAGAGGTTGCCCTCCAGCGTGTAGGCCCCCGCGACCTGGGCCAGAAAATAGGTGGCGGTCACGAGAGCGGCTGATATTTTTCGGATGGGGACCATCTTAGGGAAGATTATAAACTCCCCTGGGAGAAGATCCCTTTAAGACAATGTAACAAAATTGTAACAACGAAAGCTTCTTATTTAATCGGTTGAATGTTCGTGTCTCTTTAGCCGCTTGCTTCATCCGACGACGCATGCATTTTGTAGTGGCCCCATGGATGGGGCCACCTTTTTCCAGGACGAGGTCTTCTGACGGAAAATCGCCCGATAAATTGGGCCACTACAAAAATCGCTTCAGAGCGCTAAACTGACACGAATTTTCGGACCAGTTGAGGCCGGGAAGCAGGGGGAGATGATTGACTCATTGACTTCCAGCTAGGAAGCCAAGCTGGACGTGGCGAAGAGGCCGCGCCCGCGTCGCCGCAACGTCTCCCATCTTCGTCATCAGCGCCATCTCCCGGTTCGTGTGTCCGAGATACTCCACCCCGATTTGGATGAACAAGGCTTCGCTTTCGATACCCGCGCGGTCCTGTCCCTTTTGGAGAGAATGTCTTTAGATACCTGAGCCTTTTCGGCCACCCGCTCCGCCACCTGGCTCAGGGTGACCCCTTTTTTCCTAAGCCGGTCCTGGGCAGTCTCCTCCACCTCTACCGCTTTCATGATTTCCTGAACAAACTCCCCAGAGCTCGATATTCTCAAACCGTAAGCTTCCCACTCTCCACAAAAACGCCAATTCAGCTTTGACGGTAGATCGGACGTGCCCCATTGATAATTATTTTCCGAGATATTGTCAAATGTTGTGGGTGGGATTTGAGGAGCGTATCCCATCCGGCGGTAAATTAGGCCGCCATTTCCATTTCAACCCCGTCTTTGAATTGGATCCCTTTCCACACCGCCGTCAACTTTTTGTATCCGCGTAATTTCCGCCATCGCTTCTGCGCCGACTCCGCCAACTTATAAACCATCGTCAACGTCGCGATCCGTGAACCGCATCCCTTCGTTCTTTTTGTCCGTAGCCGCACCGTTGCAAATGTCGACTCAATCACGTTCGTGCTTCGAATCGACAACCAATGTTCCGCCGGGAAATCGTAGAACGTCAGCAAACTCTCCCGGTTCCTGTTGATCGTTTCCACCGCCTTCGGATATTTCAGTTCGAACTCTTTGACGAAAGCGTCAAAGGCGGCGTGTCCTTCCTCTTTCGTCGGCGCCCGGTAAATGTCGTGGATCATTTGCTTCCCTTTCCCTTGGAGACTCTTCGGAAGCTTGTCCAGCGCGTTGACTGTTTTATGAACCCAACAAAGCTGGGTCTTCGTGCCGGGGAATTCCTCCGCCAACGCCGCCCAGAACCCCAACGCACCATCCCCAATCGCCAACTTCGGCCCCTTCGCCAATCCACGCCGTTTTAATGCCCGCAGAACCGACTGCCAGCTTTCCTTCGACTCACGAAACCCATCTTCCACTGACACCAGCTCTTTGGTTCCGTCTTCCTTCGCCCCAATAATCACCAGAATACACTGCCGCTCATCGTCCAACCGGACATTGAAATAGATTCCGTCCACCCACCAGTAAACGTATTCGCTCTTCGATATGTCCCGTCCGATCCATTCTTGGTAATCCTGTTCCCAGATCCGCTTCATCCGCACTACGCTTTCCGCTGAAAATCCCAGCACCTTTTCGCCGACCAGCTTCTCCAGGACTTCCGTGAAATCCCCCGTGGAGATCCCTTTCAAATATAGAAACGGAACCAGCTCCTCCAGGTTCTTGGTCTTCCTTAAATACGGCGGGACCAGGATCGACTGAAATCGCGATTCCCCCGTCCCTTTCAGAACCCGGTCATCCACACGAGGAGGCTCAATATCCAAGGGGCCCGCCCCCGTCACCAAGATCCGCCGGTTTTGTTTCCCGTTGCGGACAATCAACCGATGCCCGTGTTCGTCCACACGGGCAGCATGGCGTTGACAAAAAATATCCACCTCTTCGTTCAGCGCCACTTCTAAAAGCCGTTGCGCCCCGCGGCGCACGATCTCTTCCAGCGTACCCACGACCCCTTGCCCTTCTGGTTTTTCTGCCCGAATTGTTTTAACATCTTTCATAAGCGTATCCTCCTGGGTTCGGTGGCGTCAACCACCGGGTTTTTGTTTCCTTTCACCAGACAGGATACGCTTTTCTTTTTTATCCCCTCAACCCCTCACCCACAACTTTTGAGTATATCTCTTATTTTCCACCGGAAAACCTTAGGCGGGAAAGGCTCCTATAATTTCAATAGGCCGGGAGCCTACTAAGTTATCAAGTTATCACCTGATCTTCCCCCGAAAAAGTGGACACCCAGATAAGTTACATTACGGGTGGAGGTGTGTCCATGGAGAAGCGAACACGGCGAACGTTTGACGCCAATTTCAAACACAATGCGTTGCGAATGGTCTTCGATGAAGGGGTCCCCCTGGAGGAAGTAGCGCGAAAGCTGGATATCCATCGGCAGGTGCTGCACCGCTGGAAACAGGACTACAAACAAGACCCCAAGAACGCCTTTCCCGGTCGCGGACGACGAAAGGACCTGGAAGAAGAAAACCGGAGGCTCCGGCAGGCGTTGAAAAATGCCGAAGAAGAGCGCGAGATTCTAAAAAAAACTTTAACCATCTTGTCGCGCCCAAAGTCGATCGATTCAGGCTTATAAGGCAATACGAAAGAGAACACCGGGTGGATCTGATGTGCCGGGCGCTGGATGTGTCACGAAGCGGGTATTACCGGCGACGGGGAGCAGCAGTGAGCTCCCGGGAGCAAGAGAATCAGGTTCTTTTGAACCGAATCAAAGAGATCTTTGAAAATAGCCGCCGGACTTACGGGAGCCCGCGCGTGACCGAAGAACTGCAGGAACGTGGGTTCCGCTGCGGGCGCCATCGCGTCGCGCGACTCATGAGGCGCGCGGGAATCCAAGCGAAGGTAAAGAAACGGTTCCGGGCCAAGGGACACAAAGGGAAGAGGTTTGTGGGCGTGCCGAACCTCGTTCAGCGGGTCTTTTCCGCGCCCCAGGCCAACCGGCTTTGGCTTGCGGACATTACGTATATCTGGACGCGGGAAGGCTGGACCTATTTGGCGGCGATCCTGGACGTCTATTCCCGCAAGATCGTGGGATGGTCCTTGGGGCGCCGACCGACGACAGAATTGGCCCGGGCAGCATTTGAAAGAGCTCTGGGCCAGCGAAAAGTGGAACCCGGATTGGTCCACCATTCGGATCAGGGGGCGCAATACGCGAACCATGAATACCAGGCGCTGCTGAAAGCCAAAGGGATCGATGGCAGCATGGGCGACAAAGGAACGTGCTACGACAACGCCATGATGGAGTCGTTCTTTCACACGCTGAAAACTGAGCACACATATTGGCAGAGTTATGGGTCACGCGAAGAGGCGGAACACAGTCTGTTCGATTACATCGAGTTGTTTTACAATGCCGAGAGGCGGCATTCTGGAGTGGGCTACAAAAGCCCATCGGCTTTTGAGAAGCAGAACTCATGAACTTAATCGCGTGTCCACATTATCGGGGCAAGATCACACCGTCCCCTATTTCTCCAGGTAGAGCATTCGGGAATAGCTTAGAACCATCAGGAAACACGATAGCTTCCATGTCCGGTTCCCGATGAGGATCGTCCCGCAGTGGGCCCAATCGACTTGGGCGAATTCGCCTGGCAGGGTTTCCAGGCGGAGAAACGCTTTTGGCGCGCCTGGGCGGATCGCCTGGAGATGTTCCCACAAGATGCTCATGCCCCCGACGTAGCCTTGACCGCGTATTTCCCGGAAGAGTGTCGTGCCGGGGATGTCTGGAAATTGGGCGATCCGTTCCGCCAGGTGGGGCTTGAACGCATCCAGCTTGGAAGAAACGGTGGGGTGGGGGAGTCCATTTTTAGGGGGGCCATCGTGGGCGGCCAATGCGCGCCGCACGGTGTCCCGGTGGATGTTCAATTGTCGAGCGACGGAGGCTTTGGACAGGTGTTCGCTTAGGTGAAGCCGTCGGATGTTAGCCCAGAGTTCGGAATCCATGGAGATATCTTACGGGGTGGCGACCGAAAAGGCACTCTGAACTTGTATATCCGCGCGGGATTCCCCGCCCAGAACGGTCAAGAGTCCGTCGAGGCGGCGCCGGATCGTGTCTTGTATATCCGCGCCACGGAGCTCCTTCAGCGCCCATACTTTCCGTCGAAGCATCGTGACTTGTATATCCGCGCGAGCCGCTTTCATTTGCTGGCGGCGGCGCCGGTCTTGGAGGCGCTTTTTCACTAGATGTCCCGGGTGCGAGGCCCGGTAGGCCCTCAAATACCCCGGGTGGGCCGCCAGCCAGACCTTTACTTGGCCGTAGCGCCCCCGGAAATAGCCGGGGTTCTTCTGGAGATACATGGATTGGGCTTCTTGTTTGCGTTGCAGGCGGCAGGTGGGGGCGGAACAGGACTTCTGGAACCTCGCCGTACGGGGATCAGGACGGTAAGCTTTGTGGCAATAGACGCATCGTTTCTTCGTTTCGCTCATGGCGGGACCCTCCCGCCATAAGCATAGACCTCAAACCATCACTACGGCACTGCCATCTCCTGTACACTCCTCCACCGGGGGAATCTGTACAGTTTCGAACCGGGGTTTACAGTCGTTCCCCGGCTGCCTAGAAACGGGGGGCAGTACACGTTTTTGAGCTAAACTACTTCAACAGCCACATCACTAGTCGTTCCCCGGCGGCCTAGAAACGGGGGGCATTACAAAGGGGAAAATCGAAAATCGGGGACGTTGCGAAAATCGGGGACGTTGTGGACCTCACCCGCTGGACGAATTCACCTTCATGGCGCACCTAAAGAGACACGCTTTGGAGATTTCCACATACTGGAGAAAGGACGCTCCAAGCATTTCTCAGATAGCATTGAAAACGGGATTGATATGATGGTTGCGCCGATCCCAATAATTAATCCAGATTCGATATAGTGAGTCTTGGTCCATCCATATCGCACGGCAGGGATTAGAAGGATATTTAGAAAAATCACATTCCAAAGGTAAAGGCTGTAGCTGATTTTTCCGAAAAATACTGAAATCCGCCAAGATAAAAATCTAGTCAGCGAGCTAGTTTGGCCGCTCAAAAGGTAGCTTATGAATACAACAACGCCAGCGAGTTGTAATAGCTTTGCGACATTAGATGATAGTGAAAAGAAAGCTCTGAGAAAAATTATGATTGCCAGGACTGAAACCCATCGCCAACCGCGCATGAGGTCCTGTATGAGAGTCGACTTGGAAAGGTCATATGCTATGAAGCCGGCTACAAAATACATCAAGCATCCGGAAACAAGCTGAATTCCAAATGAAATATATGAACTTTCTAACAAAAGCACTGAGTATATAAGCAACAATGTCAGGCCAAAGGTTCCCAATGTTTTTCTAAGAATGAAGGCTATAAGTATCAACGGGATGGATTGTATTTCAGCCTTCAATGTCCAAGTTGCGCCGTGTGCGGATGTATCGTAAAGGGTTGCATTTATGATGGTGGCGTTAAGGTTAGGGGTTGGGTAAATGCTAGGGAACATCAAGAAGATGCCTTCATATATAACATACAGACCGACTAAGCATCCGATCAATGCTGGATAAATTCTGAATGCTCTACGAGGTGCAAACAGCGCAAGAGTGCGGAACGTCCCGCTTCGCCTTGTTTCGCTATCCAGTGAGCGCAAAAGGACTGCTCCTCTCATTGCAAAAAATAGAATTACAGCGGTCTCGCCACTCACACCGGCCAGAATAAGACGCGCCCAAAAATCATATCCCTTTAAAGACCAGGCGCGCATGGCGAGAAGGTCGCTGGCTCGGGCTGCGATAGGAAACAGTATCGCGTGATAAATAACGACCGCGATTGCTGCGTATCCACGCAGGCCATCCAGAGCAGCAAGTCGATTTTGAGGTGCTTTGGTGATGTCTTCCATGATCATCTCTATTTAGGGCTTCCTGAAAAATTCATTTTCAAATCCGCCTAGACGACAGGGACACCGGCCCGCCAAGGGCGGCCATGAGTCCTTGTGAACCGCAGTTGCCAGGGGTCGAGTAGCCCGGGGGATATTTCAGCCCCCATGACACATCGGGGACGTTGCGTATTTCATATGCTTAGTTCATTGCGAAGATATTCTCCCATTCCTCACGGCGCACCGCAAAATCAGGACGATCTTTCAGCCTGGCGCACTCTAAATTCTTCTTCAGAGAGAGATGCTCCCGGTCATTAGCGCCATTAAGAAAGGCCGTCTAAGCCGTTGGGACATTGCAAGACTCGACTCCAAGACCTTCAGAACACCTCGTCCCAAAGACGAACCTCGACCAAGCCACGAATATCCGCCCAGCCAATCACTTCGCCTTTTTTCTGATCAACGAAAATAAAGAGGGCTTCAACATCAATAGGATTGGCGAATCGCCGCTCCTCCTTAACCAAGTAGGAATAGGCCTTAACGCTACCATCAAAGGGAATTTGTTCGGTGATCAGATTTCGGGGATAAATCACCTCATAGGTATTAAGGGCCCATAAATACCCCCGGGTTTCCTCGACTGTATTCCCGGGGCGCGTCTTGACTGTCTGCTCCTTCAAGAATTTTTCGCCCTTCATCACGGTGTCGAGCTCCGCTTTGCTCATCCCGACCCTTAATTTGGAGGTAACCTCCGTGACATTCATCTTATGGCAACCCACGACCGTCAGGGCGGCCAAGATGATTTGAACTCCCTTATAGAACTTCATCGTTTCTGCCCCAGGCGCCATTGACGATACAGCATTTCAACGGCTTCTGGCTCATAAATGTCGCTGTGGCTATTGATTTCTATCCCGTATGGATTGCGCCGAGCGTCGGTGGCGTTAATAGCCTTGAAGTCAGGATGGCGAACCAATCCGGAAGGACCCGTGTAACCAAGCGCGCGGTCCCATTGAGTAAGACGGTAGGATAAACCAAAGACCACTTCCTGCCTTTCCGAATACACGATCGTCAGGTGGTCTATGTTTTGGATGGCCTTCTCGTATTTGCCGCCAACGGAAATGTCCTCGTTATCAACGGCAGGAACGAAGAGAACCACGTTATTAAACTTAACACCATTGGCCGCCGCCTCCAAAAGAAGGTGAGCACCCAAGCTATGAGTCACCGCGTTTATTTTGATGTCGGGGTTGTAGACCTTTACGAAGCTCTCCAGCCTTTGAAGGCCCTGCCAAGAAATATCGGCCGAATGCTCGGCCCGGCGGAAAAGGGCCAACTTGGAAAACCTATTACTACCGAGGTCTCCAGACCAGGAAACCATCAAACCAGGATTTTTGTATTGATTTGAAAGTAATCCTTTAGCGAAATTCATTCCCATGTTCAATGAATTTTCGCTTGGCACGTTATAGCCGTGAATGAATAGGTCAATAGTCTTGGAAGTTTTCAACTCGGCCTCGATTTCGCCAGGCGCCGTGTTAAACATGAGGCTGACTTGGGAAGCGTTTTCACCTTTCTCCAATCTGATCGGGGGAGAAAAAGATGTCATACCAAGACCTGGAACTACACGATAGCTGTGGCGCATTTCAAAAACAGCTACGGGTTGAATTTTGTGAGGGGTGCCTTTTTGGACAGAATAAAAACTCATTCCGTCTTGATCGGCGAGGACCTTTGTGCTCAAGGGGCTCGCGATCTTCTCGTAGCCAGGGATGGGATCCTCTTTGACCCGCGCCCCGTATTTCAATAGCGCTAAGCCGTAGGCGACGGAAGACTTCTCCCCGATATACCCCACCACCATCTTTGCATCGTCAGGATACCCAAGCACATACGCCTTGGCGTTCTCCTCCGCGCTCCGCGATACGCGGGCTGTCCAAGCCATTGCTTTTTGGGTCGTATCCACGGTGGCCTCTTTGACTTTTTGGGCGGTTTGGACGGTGGCTACTGCCCACTGGTGTGTCACGTCCATGGTTCGGTCTGCCACTTCGGCGACCGTGTCTTTTGTGGATTGGTATAGCCGAGCCGCTTTGTTTTGAACCACTTTGGCGTTGGCCACCACGCGATCCTTCGTGGCGGTTAAGGTGTGGGAAACGGCATGGGTCGTCTCCGACCACCAGTCTTTGCTTTCCACCGCCTGCCCCAAGGGGACCACGACCGGTTGAGCAGGATCGTGGGCTGAATGAACGGAAGGCCGGCCTTCCAAGGCGGGGGTAATCATGGGAGCGGGACCGCCCGTCCCGCTGGTCGTGGGCAAAGTGGAAGCGGATGCCCCCGAAACGACGACGGCCAGCGCTCCGACGGCAACCAACGATTTTTGCCAAGCCCATTTATCTCGACTCAGCGCGGACGCGCCCGATCGGCCTCCCGTGTCAAAAGCGTTATCGAAACTGTCTTGAAACACTTCCCACACCCAATTTATTTGCCCCGCGCCCCACAACGCCCAGCGCCGCGTTTCAGGCGACACCCCGCGGGCTTCCGCCTCGATCCGCGCCGATTCGAACGCTTTCACGTCCCAGACCAACGGGGGTTCCCCCCGCCGGTTTACATTCCAATGCGCTTGCGCCAGGGCCAGCGCCTCGTCCGCCGTCCCCACTCGGACTCGGCCGGGGCCCGCACGGGATCCGATCCCCATTCCGTCCAACGTCGTCCACACTTTCTGACCGTTCGCCCCCTGCTGGAGATCCGTCACCACCCATCCTTCTTGATTGAATTCAAAACGGTATCCATGCCCGGGTTCTCTCGTGCCAGGGTCCGTCTTGGTTCCAGGCGCCGATTCCACCACCTCCACTTCCACACCAGGCGCCACCTTCGCCTTCGAATGCACCGCGCCCGTCCCAAGATTTCGCCCCGACAATCGTTCAGCCACGCGCAACAGGCCAGACTCAACCACGGTTCCAGGCAAGATCGCGCGCTCCGCCGCATCGAACCGAATCTTTAGGTCCACCCCACGGCCTCCCTGGCGCGCCGGGTCCCCCGCCCACGATTTCATCAGGGCTTCAGCGTCAGCAGCTCCGCCCAAATGTCGTAATCTTCCCCCGTCAAGGAGCGATACCTCGCTCGCAAGGCGCCTGCCCTCGCTTTCAAATCCGTCAATTCGCTCTGTGAGAGATTTGACTTGCGAAGTTTCTCCATAAATGATCCCTTCAAGCTCAGAAACTCTTCGAGTAGTCTGTCCAACTCTTGCTTCTGCTTTCCCAACTCTTGCTGATCGCTTTCTAATAGCGCTTTCAATTCCGCCGCCTCCTGCCCCATCCGTTCGTAATCGCTCAATGTCTTTTGGCCCCAGGTTTTCAGGTCCGCTATGTCCTCGTTTAACTGCTGGACGCCCGTCTTCAGCTTGTCCCAGCTTGGATCGCTCAGCTTGTCCTTGATCCGCCCGAAGTCCTTCGACAGGGCCTCCGCTTCCTGTTTTTGCCGTTCCGTCTCCGTCAATGAAAATGCGGCTGTCTTTGGATCCGGTGACTTCTTCAAGTCTTGGCGCGGCTCCACCTTCGGTGTTCCCCGCTTGCGGCCGAACAGTTTGTCTAGCAGTCCCATCGTTCACTCCGTCGATCTTTTGTTTGAGCGCGTCAGCCTCCGCTCGTTTTATTTTGGCGTCTTCCGCCGCCGCTATTTGCTCCAGCTTGGCTTTCTTTAATTCCACTTCATGCATCCCCTTCGATGTTTCCACTCCCTTTCGCTTCAATTTCAGCGAGTCCGTTTCCGCGTTCGCCAATTTCAACTGAACTTCCGCCGCTTCTTTTCCCGCCAAAAGCACTTCCGCGTTCCCTTCGTGCCAGGCTTTCACCGCCCGCGCGTCCGCCATCGTTCCGAATTCCTTCAACAACAATTCCCCCGCCTCCGGCGTCACGTTCAACTTCACGCTTCCGCCCTTCTCCGCCACTCGCCTCGCCGCTTCCGCCGCCGCTGGAACATCCTTCACACTCACGATCGGCGCGGATACCGTCGACTCAAAACCGGGGCCTTTGAATCCGCTCCCCCCCGCCTTTTTCCCGTCCGCCAGCGCCTTGTTCCACCGCGCTCCGCCTACCTCGGAAGGGTCGAATTCTCCCAGCACCTCATAGGCCCCGTCTTTTATTTCAATCCGCCGCACCAGCCATTCCGGCGACCCTCCGGACGTCTGGTTCCCCTCCACATAGGACCGGCCTCGTCCGTTGTTCGTCCCGTTGCTTCCGTTCGGCAACACTCCGGGATCCAAGGGCGCACGGTCAAGCGGCACCCGCCATTCCACTCCAGTAGGATCTACGACCCGGATCATAACTATTTTTTCGCCGCGCGCAGGATCCAACAACAAATGCCCGTTTCCTCCCACCTCAAATAGCGCCCCGTTTCGCGCCACATCCAAAGAGGTCTTGACCCCGCGGTAAGCCTCCGGCACCGTCACCCATACCCCCTCCCCAGCAGGATTTCCATACCCTTTCCCTTGAGCGGCGGCACGCGCATACGGCGCTTTGCTCGCTGTCAGCAAGATACCGTCGCGTGGAAGAGGGAAAGCTGATTTTTCCGCTTGAGCTGACCGCAGAATCTCTGTCTCCCATACATCCGCTAACGTTATTCCTTTGAACATTTTCGTCAGCCCCACCGCCCCGCCCACCTGATCCGCCACGGCCACCCGCATTCCTTCCGTTGTCACATCCCCATACATCACCGATCCTAACCCATTCACCGTCTCCTTCGTTACAGACTGGACCGCCCACATCCCAAGAAGATTTTCCCCCGTCGACATTCCGGTGACCCCGGCCGCCCAAATCCGATCCGTTAGGCTCAACCCACGCGCCGTCACCCCACCCGCCAACGCTTCCGTGGACATCCAACCTCGCGCCGCCGCGCCCTTGCCGGTCAATGTGGATAATCCCGGAATCGCCTCCACCGGCGCGGCCAACACCCCAAAGGGTCCGGTGATCAACACTCCTTCACCAAACGAGTCCCAGGCTTCTCCCATCGTCAACAAACGCCTTTCTTTCAAACCCGTTTGGCCAGCGCGGATCCCCGTCATTATTCCTCCGCCCACAAGATATTTGATCGCCGTCGCACCGGGTGTCGCCATCAAACTCACTGTTTCATTCCACGCCGCCACCCCCCATTTGGGCCCGAAAGCCATTTTTTCTGTGCCTTTCAAAAGACCCGTCCTACCAGCGAGTTTAAACGTCGCCACCACGCGTTCTATTTTCGTGAGGGGCGCCCCACGAAGCGTAGCCAACCGGGACGCGGCCAACCAGCCCCCACGAACCGCCTGAACCCCGCTCGCGGTCCACATTAATGCGTTCGCTGTCGTTATTATCGTGTGCCAACCAAGGTCCGACCGAATAGAGTAGGCCTCTTCCATCGCGTTCAATAGACCTCCGTTTCCGATTTCCCCACGCACTAGCACAGACTTTAGCAACGCATCCGTTCCCTGCCCGACCGACCTGGTCGTTTTAGGCATTAGACACGCCCCAATGTTGGCTCCTATGTCATACCGCATCGCCTCTCGCTCCGTCATCAGGCCCGCCGCGGTTCCGAGGTCGTTGCCATACAGGGTAAACAATTCCATCCTCTGAACGGCTTTCTCCATCTCCTTTGGATTCGCTTCGCCATCTCCCCGCGCCATGGAAGTCAGAACCCCCAGAGCCTCTCGTCGTTTAAATTGCGTTTCAGCCACGCGCTGTTTCCCGACCAACGCCAACGGCATCCCTTCCTTCGCGCGCGCTTTAAAAAGTGAGGAAGCCCGCGACAAGCCCGCCCCACGCGTCAAATATTCCACCGCCGCCAAACCCGCCCGACCCCGAACCAGCGCGGAATCCCCCTTCTCTCGCCCCAACGTTCGGCTCGTCGATGCCAAGACCTCCGACGCCTCGTTTAATTCTCCCAGCCGCAACGCCATATAGTCCCGCCGCTCCTGGCGGTTCTCCGCCAGCTTCGATGTGAACGCACTCACCAACCCGCCCGGATCCATGGGATTCAGCATCTTCACTTTTCCCCACGCACCGCTTACCAACGAGAGAGATTTACCCAACGGCGTTTGTTTGGCATTGTATTCTGGAGCCAAGTAAGTCCCTATGACAGCCGACGCCTTTTGCATGTCCTTACTTCGATACGCCGTGAGGATCCCAGCCACCAACGCCTTCACATCCCCCTCTCTCTTTGTCGCAACCTCATCCCTGGCTAAGGCCGCCTTCGCCTTTTCAATCGAAACCGCCATCGACCCCAACATAGCCAAAGTTTCTGAATCCCGCGCTTTCACCTTCTCTTCGTTGACCCAATAGTTGATCGCTCCCAATTTTTCCGTCAGAGCTTCTTTCTGCGCGGTGTGGTAAGACTCTGCCCCGCTTTGCTCCAACACGGAGGCCTCTTCCCATCGGCCATTCCCAATCAACCGTCTCACCGCCATTAAGTTCTCTTCCCTGTCTTTCGCCCCCGCAATCTCCAATACCTGTCCTTTCCCCCAATGACTTACGAACGGATTCCCGCTCTGCCCAACAACGCTACGCAAGAACTCCGCCGCGGTTCGACTCGCCTCCCGTTTCCGCTCGATCACCACAGCCAACTCTTCCGACGTCCGTTTGTCGAATTCCTGACGGACAGCCTTCGTCCTTGATTCTTCCTTGGCCGCCCGTCTCGCCCCCAGGTTGCGCACCGAGGCACGCCCCGCCTCCAAAACTTGTCCCATCGCGCTGGGCGCAATAGGATCAGTAGCCCCGCCAGAGAGATCAGTCCAAGAAAACATCAGCCCCCCAACATCGCGATGAACCGGGCTCAAGAACAGAGCATAGGCCGTCTCCGCAAGTTCTGCGGGGCCAAATAGATTCGGTCCCGTTGCCATCAATGGCTCTTCACCCAAATTCGTTTCTCGTGATCTCGTGGGCTTCATCCCTAGAGGCCCAAGGCGCATGGAGGGAAAACGGATGATCGGGAACGGGAACAGGTCCAACGTCGGCGTCAGTCTCGGCGCTTTTCTTGTTCCCTCCCCTAAGGGCTCACCTTCCGGGGTTCCTTCAACCGCCCCACGGGGCAGAAGATTCGGGGTTCCAAGGCGCGGCATGGCGCCGGTCGGCGTTCCCTTCGGCTCGGCGCCCACGCCGGGAATTGCCGGGGTGGGGGCGTTCGTTGCGCTGTTCTCCGCTCCGACCGATGGTTCACCGGGGGAGAGAATTTTGTTTCCGGTTTCGGCGGGTCCTTTAGCTCCCGACCCTGGCAAACCCATCCAGCCCGCCAGGGCCTTTAAGGGCGACATCAGACCCGCCCCCAGATCGCTCATAAACCCTGTGAACGTCAGGTCCTTCTTCGGTTGGGGAAGTGAAGATAGATATTCCCGGTATTCTGCGGGGGTTTTCCCCAGGGCCGACGCTTTTTGCTCAAACGCTCGCTCCTCATACAACTTTGTCCCCAGCCCCAACGCCGTTCCCAATGCCTCGCCCATGGCGCTCACCACGAACCCTTGTTGGTAACGCTCCTGGTCCGTTCCACCGCTTCCGTCGTTCTTTTTGGCGTATAAACCCAGGGCGAGGGATTTCCCAACGCTCGTCGCCATTTGACCCGTGTCCCCGGACGCGCCGATCGCCGTGCCCGCCAGCATCCACGTCGTCCTTTGTGACGACTTGCCGTAGGTCATCCCGGTTTGTCGCACAAGCTCCCCGACCCCCGCCCGCAAAGCGTTCCCGCCGCCGGACAACCCATACCCGCCCATCAGCCCGTTCACCGCAGACACGGCCGCCACCGTCCATAGGGTTTTCCCATGCGCGCCCCCCGCCGCCGCAACCCCCACCTGCGTGACCATGCCCGTCAACTGCACCACCGCGCTCGTCTGCGACGCCCAGCTCGCCACGCCCGCCGTTGCCACCGTCGCCCCAAACTGCGCCACCATCATCCGGCTTTGGTGCGCTTGCTCACGGTCGGGGTGCGCCTCAAAATCATTGATTGAAATCCCTTGCCGCGCGCCCTGGTAAGCCACCCCAGCCCCGGCGAACAGGACCGCGAAACCAAACACCGCCAAGGGCGTCGCCGCCCCAAAGGATACGACCGTGGCCACCACCAGCGCCACCGCCACAGAAATGTCCACGGCCTGCATGGTCTTGTCGCCGAAGTTTTGGCCTTGCTGGTAGCTGTATTCTTCCAACGTCGTGGTGTGGGCTTTCGTAGCTTCCTCGTCCAACGTGCCGTCCGCTTTGTATTGGTTCACGGCCACCGTGTGACTGAAAGAGTGAATGTTTTGGCCGCCCAGGGATGTGGAGGATAGCATCGCCAATCCTACGACCGGATTTATGGCGATCACCGCGATCGACAGAACCTGCATTCCCAGGCTTCCTTTCTTCTTCTCCACCGTCGCCTTGCTCTGGGTGAACCGTTCCACCTCCAACGCCCGCCCGTGGTCGTCGAAACTCTTCACCCGCGCGTCCGTCTGCGTCCACACCTTGTTCCGGTCGTTCCGCTGGCTGGTCGTGATCGTGTGGACTTGTCTTCCGAATCCATCGTATTCCAGCACCTGGACGTCGCTCTCCGTGGTTACCGATTCCGTGGCGCTCTTCTTCGCGTTCTTTCGTTTCAGGCCCTTCTGCACCTGCTTCACGTAATCGTATTTCTCCACCTGCGTCACGCTTTGGTGGTAGCTGGTGATCCTTCCTAGGCTGTCATATTTGATGGCGGATTGGTGGTACGTCAGGTGGATGCCCATGGCCTGCACTTCGCCGTTCGCGTGAACGCCGGTGCCGTCCGCGGTCACTTTCATGGAGGACAGTAATCCGGACCCGGCATCGTAGCCGTAGGTCGTCGTCATCTGCGCTTGGCCGCTCGTCCAATCTTCGGACAGGCCCTGAACGCCGCCGCCGTCGTAGTTTTGCTCGTATTTCTGCCCACCGGCCAGCGCCGCCAGGGCGGCTCCCCAATAGCGGGTGGAATCCGTCCGCGTCATCCGGCCGTTCAGGTCGTAAGTCGTCCCCACGTTCCGGTCCGTATAGAGCAATGTCCGCGCTGCGGTTGCGTTTTCGTCCTCCACTTCCCGGAAGGTCTCCTTGCCGTCCGCCCACACCACGTTCCCGGGCGTTGTCGTATTTCGCCCCCGTTGTCTTCTCCACGCTCTTTTCAACCGACGTGTTGTCCCAGCTCTTGGTTTCAAAGTCTTCCGCCTGGCCCTGGTCGTTGAACTTCGTCGCGGTCCATTGGGTGTAGGAATTTTTCAACGGGGCGTTCGTGTCCTGGTAGGTCCGCGTGGTCTGGCCGACCGCGCGACCCTGGGCGTCGTATGTATATGAGACTTCCTGCGAATAGGCGCGGTTAATGGCGCCGGTCTCCGTCACGCGGTTTGTTTGCGTGGCCACACGGCCGTCCGCGCCGTAGGCGATGAGGGATGTGGTTTCCTATTCACCTGCCCTTCGGTCGTTGTTCGGGTTTGGAGTATGGGGCGATTCAAGCCGTCAAATTGGAGGTTCGTTGTCGTCGCCGGGTTGGCTTCGTTCTTAATGAGCGTGCCCTCTTTGTCCCAAGCCAAGTTAACGACGATCCCAGGCGTCGACTCCGATCGGCCATTGATATCGTAGGTCGCCCCTTTGATCCCGGTGATATCCGCACGTGTCAACCCATAGGACCCAAGCCTTTCCACCAGATTTTCCCCGTTCGCCGCCAAATAGTTCTTGAACAATTCCGGTCGAAACACCGGCGACCACCCCTTGTTCCATCCGCCATTCCGCACCAGCCCCATCCACTGGCTCCCATGCTTGGCCAGGGATTCCGGCGCGTAGGCCACCACCAGTTTTCCCAAAACCGGCCCAGCTTGATCGATGAACCGCCCCAGCCTCGTGGGGTCTTCGATCAAGGACTCCAACGTCGGAAGCGCCTGCGTCACCTGGCTCAACATTTTATTCACCGCCAGCGCCGCCTCAAGCGCGCCCAACGGCAGGAGCTCCAAGGCGCCCTTTGTCAGCGAATGACCCAAGACCCTTTTCTTTGACCCCCCACCGGCCAGCGCCGCCAGCGCGGCCAGGCCCGAGGGGTCCTGCATCAGCTGGTCCAGGCTCGGCAGGGCCTCCGCCATGAGCGCCAGGCACTTCTCCAACCGTGGCGACGTGGGAACCGAAACCACGGCGGGAGCGGTTTTCCGCCCCTTCAATTTTTCCACGCTGGGCGCGGTGACAGCCTTTACGCTTGGCTCCATGCCCAGCGCTTTTTACCGCTTCATAGGCCTGGGTAAACCCCGCGACCACGTTCTTCTGGATTTCCGCCACCAATGCGCTCACCAGCGTATTGGCTGTCGATCACCGCCCCTTCCTTCGAATTCAGACGGCCGGTGCTGAACAAGCGTCGCAGTTCGGCGATCGCTTCCGCGCTCGGGGCTCCCGTTTTGCGTCCCCAGGTTCACGGTAACGTTGTTTGTGGCTTGACCTAAATCGTTGACGAGATTGCCGAACGTCAGTTCATAGGCGACGGGACCCTGTGGGGGAGTGATCTTCACCATCGATTCCAACAATCGGCCCGACTCATCATATATCAGGCTCCCCGCCACGGGGGTATAGGTCGTCGTGCCCGCGGCATCCGTAATGCTCTTGGTGTAATCCACCAAGTTCCCCTGGGCGTCGTAGACCATGCCGGTTTGACGAATGACCTGGTGAACATCGAGCGCCACCCCGCCCGCCAGCGACGTTTCGTAAGAATCGGTGACCTGACGGAGCACTCGTCCGTCCGCGTTGTAGACAATGTCGTGCACGTCATGGGTGGTAAGTTTTAGCCCGTCTTGAACCGTTTGGACGTATCTTTTGGATCGACCCCAGGAATCGACCTCATCCACCCGCATTGTTTCGACGGTGATCCGATCGAGTTTGTCCCCCGTTTCGCGCACGAGGTCCCGGGATTCGACCACGCGCCCGTTTTCATAGCGAATATCGTCCAGGGAAAGTCGTTGGACTGTTCGGCCGCCCTCCTTCACCGTATTCAACGTCCGTCGCGCGCGCCCGTTATTGTCAAAAGCGATGACTTCGTTCAAAGAGTTATAGACCCTTTTCTTCCCGTCCACTGTTTCAACCCCATCCACAGAGGTAATGACGATTTGTCCTTTAAGGTTATATTTGTAGGCGATGGTTTTCCTATCCGTATGGGTTATCCCAGCGGTGTCCACGGTCACCGTTTCAGATTCGTAAGACCGGAGGCGGCCGAACCGGTCATAGGTATGCTCGCTCTCCCTCTTTCGGGAGGTTTTAAACTCTTTGTGATCCGCGTCCCATTCCGTCAGCTCGGTTTGTTCCCATGTCGTTCGGCCCAGGGCATCGTAGCGGACATCGCCAGTCGTGCGCTCCTCTGTTTTTACGCCTTGAGCGTCAACCGACCACCGTTCAAAACGTTGCGCTCGGCCCAGATCGTCAAAAGAATAGGGATCGGCCTTATAATAGTTTTGGTGTGTCTCACCCAGCGCATTGGCGGTCGCCGTCAGGGTTTCCAGGAGTCGCCCGTTCGCATCGTAGACCCGGTCTTGAAGATCGCGGGTCACAGTCTTCTCGCCATCTTCCCAACGGGTCGTCGTCTGACGCAACGCGCGGCCCTTCCCGTCCGCCCTGTCTCTCGCGGTTTCTTCGCGGTAGGATCTGTAAACACCGGTCTTGGAGACCGGGTCCCAACCCACCTCAAGCGCGTGGGTGCCCGTATTGGCCACCGCCGTTCCGCTGAAGGCATTCTTTGTCTTTTCGAAGACCAGGTGGTACCCCGGCAGGCCCACCCCCTTCTGGGTCAATCGGAACCCGTCGGTGGTTTCACCGGCGGCATTGTGGGCTAGGTTCCATTCCGCCACGCGGGATCGTTCCCCCGAAGATTTCGCAAAGTCCTCCCCATATTTCGTCCACGCATCAACCGTTGTGGTGAGGGTGTCCGTGAGTGAAAAAGTCAGGAGCCCCCAGGGGTCGGCGCGGGCGGGGCCGACATCGCGGGAGATATCCACCTTTCCGCCCGCGAAGCGGGCCCGCGTGGCGTTAATGGCCCGGCCCTGGGCATCGTAGCCGTCGTTGGTGGCAACCAACCGGTATTTGCCGCTGGCATCCTCCACCTGCGTTTCACTTCGGCGAGACCGCCCCTCCGCATCGAAATCGGCAACCTCCAACACTTCCCTCACGGGGTCTTTCCCGTCTTGGACCGTCGTACGATCAAAACCCACCAGGTTTCCGCGTGAATCGTAAACCATTTTCTCGCTTGTTTGGACCGTGCGGGAGGTCGAGGTCTCCCCTCCTTTGCGGGAGAAGGTGATGGTTTCATTGACGTGCGATAGAGTCCGCCCGGCGACGTCCTGGGTCTGCTCGATGGACCGGGAAATGGTGAGTTTCCCATCGCCGTTAAAGGAAAGTCCGGGAAGCACGGGAGTGCCCTCGGGAAACTTGGCCCCGGTTTTTCCCGCCATTTTCAAGACCGTTCGAACCGCCTCCCCATCTTTCAGCGTTACCGGGCGGCCGTGCAACCGCAAGGACCCACCCCAAGAAAGGTTCACCGCCTCGTCCGGGCGATTCAACCCGAAACCGGCGAGGGATTCCGATTTCTTGAGCGTCTGCTTGACCATCGCAACCTTTCCGAGTTCCTTCAACCCATATTCCTTTTCGCCCAAAAGGACGGTCCCCCCATTCAACAGCCCTTCCATTTGTTTCGAGTCCAGCCGATAGTCACCCCGGCCCACCTGGAGGATTTGCTCCGCCAACGTCTTTGTGAATTCGGCCACCATCCCTTCTAAACTCGATAACGCCGCGTTCTTTTTGTCGGCCGTGGACGTCGGCAGGGACGACTCCATCTCCTTAAATCTGTTTTCGGCGCCGTCAAACGCCTCCTGGGCCGTCTTATAGAAATTTTTCGCAAGGTCGCGGGTTCCTTCTTTCTCCTTCAATGTTTCTGTTAATCCCTTTTCCCCCTTTTGAGTCAGGGGGTCATAGTCTCCGTCCAATAGTCTATTGGCATCATCGAAGTTCGCATTGGCTTTATTTAACTTATCTTTCAGGTCAATCCGCCGATTCAGTAAACCAATAAACCGTTCCCCCTCCGCCGTAAGCCTCCCCTGCCCGGCGATGGCGCCAACCACGTCTTGGCCGGAATCGTTGTTTAAGATGCCAATCGAAAAATAATCCCTGACGTATCCTCCACGCTCTTTCTTGAAAAAAATCGTCCCCGCGCCATCAAACCATACCGTTCGATACTCTGTTAGCCCACTCTGTTTCTGGCTGTCATCATCAACAAGGATTTTGCCCACATACCCTCGGATTTCCTCGTTGAGCTTGCCAATTTCCATCGGAAGCAATCTTCGGTCTTCCTCAGCAGATTTCAGCTCTTTCTCCGCGGCTTCCTTTTTAAATTTTTCGTCCTCCAACCCTTTCTCTTCGGCCACTAAAGTGTCCTTGGCCGCGTCCAGATTCAACTTCGCGAGGTCTTTCTCTGCTTGCCCAAGGACCATCTGTCGGCCCGCCTCGGCATCGATTCCGGCAAGAAGTTCGGCCTTCATTTGATCCAAAGGACGGTCGAAGAGAATCGCTTCGTCAAAACGGTTAAGGGCAACCCCTCGCGATTCGTACCGGCCAATACGGTTCTCCATGATCCCGTTAGCGTCAAAGTCGGCTCCATCTAAAATTGTGAAATCGACTTGTCCCAATACTTCGACCTTTTCAGCCAAAACATCATCCATGAGTTGGGTGCGTTGGTCTGCCGTCAATTGTGCCCAGCCGGCGGAAACCGTTGGGACTGTCAAGTCCGCTCCCTCCCCCGCAGGTTTTGAAGACGCCCCGTTGTCACCCTCCATCAGGAGGACGATGTCCTCCCCATTAAACGTCGCTTCCCGGAAAGTCGATCGGCCCAGCTCGTCGTAGGCGAAGTTGTCCCGATAAAGGTGGGTGATTTTTTCTCCGTCCGCCGTCCGCGCCGCGTAGCTGGCCAACCGGGTGGACGTCCCCTCGTAGCTTACCGTCACCACGGATTCCACTTCCTTCTCCGGCGCCGCCGCGGAACGGGAGATCTCCAACCAGGACACCGCCCGGCCCTGGGCGTCGAAAGATTTGTCCTTTGATCTCGTTACGCTTAATCCCTGGTCAAACACCCCCACCGCCACGGCCGCCGACTGCAGTTTTAGCGGGATGTCCCCCATCTTGGCGCCCGCCGCTTTCTCCTCAATCGCCCGTACTAAGTTCGCCAACGTCCGCGCGTCCAGTTGCGGCACCGTTCGGCCCTCCGACCCGCCCAAGGATTTCAACCAGCCCGTCACCCGCTCCACAAACCCTTCCGCCGGGTCCGCCACGTTCTCCTTAATCCACGCCCCCACGTCTGCCGCCAACCCCGCCGTGTTCCTCGCCAGCTGGACCAGTCCCTCCCACAGGTTCCGGCCCGCCCCCGCCAAGGTCCCGCCGCCCAAAATGTCAGAGATTCTTCGGAGCGCGTCCTTCACCCGGTTCGTCTCCCCCGCGCTCGTCTCCCCGTCCACGAACCGCCCCTCTTTGTCATACCGCATGTTCCGCACCGCCACCTTCTTCCCCTTCTCCCCCGTAGCGCTCTCCAAACTCGTTTCGTCATACCCCGCCATCAGCCCTTTTCGGTGGCCCTCTCCGTCCGCGTCGTAATACGTGATCCCCTCCCGCATCCGGCTATTCGTGCTGGTTTTGGTTTCCCCATCCTTGACGAAAGTTGTCGTGTCGTCCGACTGGAACCCCGCCAACCGGCCCATTTCGTCATACTCCCCGTTCTTCCAGTTCGATGTCACCGTCTCCACAGCGCCCGTGGCATAGGTATTCACGGTCGTCTGCCCATACGCCGTCTCTTGCCCGTTGTCGTTCAGACCCAGCGCCGCGTGCGTCGTTTTGAAATCCTTCACCAACGTTCCCCCCTCGAACACCTGCCCCTCTTCCTCATAACCTAGGGAGCGGCCTCGGCTGTCCACGCCCTTCGTTTTCCAACGCGACGTCGTCGTCTTCTCCGCCGTTTCTCTCGTCCGATCAAAAGACTCCAGCTCCCCCGTCAGCCCATACGCCAGTCCCGTGTCGCTCGTTTCGTAATTCCCCTCCCCCGCGCTCCACCCCTTCGTGGTTCGTCCCACCGCCTGGCCCAGAGAATTGTATCCCGCCGTTTCCGTTGTCTCTTTAAACGACCCCTGGTCGTTGTAACCCTCCCGCGCCGTTTCCACCTCCCGCCCCTGGGCGTCATACCCCACCTTCACGTCCGCGTTCGTATACGATCCGTTGTTGTACCCATCCTCGTGGCGCTCAAACGCCCGGCCCGTTTCGTCGTAGCCCACCTTCGTTATGTTTAAATCACTGATCCCCGCCGTCCCGTCCGACCGGCTGTGGTACGCCGTCGCTCGGCCGTTCACGTCAAAGGCGCTGTTCTCTGTCACCGACGAATAACTCGCCCCGTTCCGCACGCCCACGGACTCCGTTCGGGCGGTTCGGCCCGCGCCGTCGTACGTCGTCGTTCGGTCCCCCTCCTCTTCGCTGTAGAGGCCAGGACCCGTCGTGGTCGTTTGCTCGTGGTGACCCGCCGCCCGGCCCAATTCGTCATACCGCATCCCGCTCTTCTTCGTCACCTCCGTCACCACCGTCAGCCCAGGCCGCGTCGCCTCTTCCACGCTCCCCGCCAGCTGACCCGCCGCGTTGTAGCTCATCCCGTTCGTTTCCACATGCGTCCGCACGCCCTGCGCGTTCGTCGCATCCTCCGTCGTCCCCGCCAACTCCCCATTCCCGTAATACCGGTTCCGCCGTTCCGTCGTCGTCACGCCACCCGGAGCCGCGGAGTCACCCGTCCGCTCCGTATAAGTCAATGCCCGCCCGTTCACGTCCACCGCCAAGTGGGTCCGTTCATTGGTGGTTTCCCCATCCTTCACCAGGTTCCCCGCCACGTCATACCCCTGGGACCGCCTTGATTCCAACCGGTCCCCGTTGGACGACACCGTCGCGTCCAGCACCTCCCGCGTATGCACCGCCATCCCGCCCAGTTCACCCGTCGTTTCCGCCGTCGTCCGGCTTTTCTTTCCTCCACCCGATTCTTCCCCCACAGCCTCCGTTCCTTCCACCACCGTCAAATCCACGTTGCCATTCGGTGTTTGCCCCGTGATCCGCGTCGTCGAGGTTCCCCCCGTCGCTTGGCTTTGCGCGTCATACGTCCGCCCCGCCAGCGTCGTCACGCTCTTCACGGCCGGTCGGTCAGACCGCACCACCGTTTCCACCGAATCCGTCACCCGCCCACGCTCGTCATACCGCGCTCCGGCCATATCCGTCTTCACCACAAGACCCGCCCCGTCACGCGATTCTTCGCTGGATTCCACCGCCAATCCCCGCCCGTCCAGCTGGCCGCTCCACCGCCGTTCCCGCCACGCCCCACCCGCCGTCGCCGTCTCCTTATAGGCCGCCACGCGGTCCCATCCGTCAAATCCCTCCGCTGACCATTCCACCTTCTGCACCGCTCCCAGTGCGTCCGTATACGTGTCCGTCGTCTCCGCCACCCGCCCGCGGTGGTCGTAGCCCGTTTCGTGCCGCTGGGTCGACTTCTCCCCCAATACGTTTGTCGTCGTTAGTTCATAGCCCTTCAAATCGCCCTTCCAGTCATACCCCAGCGCCGTCCACTCCTGCCGACCTGTCGCCCGGGGAGAACCCCCGCCCTCCCCAGTCAACTCCTCTTCGTATCGCGTCATCCGCCCGGACCCGTCATACCCCACGTTCCCGCGCCGCGTCGTACGCGTTCGGCCGTCTTCCCCCGTCTCGCTCTCTACCGTCACCAGCGCCCGGTCTTTCCCGTCGAATCCCTCCGCTCTCCAGGTCGTATTTGCCGTTCGCCCAAAGGCGTCCCTCGTCTGCCCTTTATATCCCACCAGCCGACCCAGCTCGTCATACCTCATTTCGTCTTCTGTCCTTAACGTACCGTTCCCCAGGGCGTCCACACCCTCCTCCGTATACCCCTTCAGCCGCCCTCCCTCCTCATACACCCCCACCCAATGTTTCGTCGTCTTCCGACCTTGGTCGTCCGTCGTCGTTTCATGGGTTCCCGTCACCCGGCCTTTTTCATACCCCTCCGCCTTCCAATCCCGCCCCGTCTCCAGGCCACGCGCGTCCGTCACGTCCTCGTGGTAGCTCAACAGCTCGTTTTTCGCGTTGTATTCCCCACCGCTCCACCGCCGGTAGCTCGACGGCCCGTCTTTCTCCCCGTTCAGCTCCTCATACGACGTCAACCGCCCGTGCTCGTCATACTTCCCGTTTCGGAACACCCGGAGCGTCTCTTGGCCCGTGGAACTCTTCACCGTTTCCCGGTAGCTCGTCACGTTCCCTTGTTCGTCAAACGCCGCGTCCCCCCAGCTCCGGTCCGTGGTCTCTCCCGAAGGGTCCGTCCGCTTCTCCCGGTAACCCACCAGCGCCCCGCGTTCGTCGTATTTCGCCCCGCCCCACTCCCGCGTCGACTCCCGCCCCGCCGCGTCCCGCGTCGTTTCCTTGTACCCCGTCAGCCGCCAGTCGTCTTTTTTGTCCTTCTTGAAATTCTCGTACGTCGCTCCGCTCCACGTTCGGGACTGTTTCACCCCGTCTTCAATCGACTCTTCCTTAAAGGAAAGAAGGTTCCCCGCTTCATCGTGCGTCGAATCCCACACACGCCGCGTCGTCTCCCGCCCGTTCGCGTCCGTCGATTTCTCTTCATACCCCAGCAGGTTCTTCCCGTCACCGCTCCACGCCATGTGGGTTCGCTCAAGCCGGCTTTCGTTCCCCAAAGCGTCCCAGCTCGTTTCTGTAAACGACTCCAGCCGGTCTCTCCCGGGCACGATCGCATACGTCCCCGCCCACCGTTTGATGTCCGCGTGGCCCTTCGCGTCCCTAGTCGTCGTTTTCGAGCTCAGCAAGTTCCCGTGTTTGTCATACTCCATCTCTGTCGTGTCCTGCACCCGCACCCCGCCATAGCTGTCTTTGATCTTTTCGTTCTCTATTCGATGCACACGGCCGTTCTTAAACCACATCCTTTTCCCGTCAGCGAACGTTCGATACTGGAATCCTCCCGCCGCCGCCATCCGCGCCGAAAACCGCGCCTGTTTCATCTCCACTTCCGCGCTCATCGTCGCCGCCGTTTGGAACTTCTCCAGCGCCATCTGGAATACCCGCGGGCCCAAATCCGCCACGCCATCGTAGGGCCGCCCCTGCAGGCGCGCGAACCGCGCGTTTTGCCCCGCCACCAGCGCGTCCACCGCTTCGATCCGCGCCCGCAGGCGCTCCGGGCTGAAATAGGCCCCGTCTTCGCTGGAGGTCGTGAACTCGTCATACTGCTTCTGGCCCAGCATTTGAGACGCACGGCTTTGCGCCCACGCCGACGCCGGGCCGAACAGGGTCGTCAATAAAAATGCCCCCGCCAACGCCGGGCGGAACGTCCACACCACGGCGCGGGGGAGCTTAATCATCAGGAAATGTTGGAGAGGCCGCCCAAAGAACATAACCCCCGGGATGTAGCGGGTCGTTCTTTGACGGAAAAGCTCATTCGGGGATGGGGGGAGATGATACTTGCCCATGTCGTGCTCCACGGAGTTTCAAACTAATATTTATAGGTCTTGTGCAGAGCAAGTTGCAAGTAGTTATTTATAACATTAAATGACTGTTTCGTCAACTGAAAAATCATGGGTTTACCCACCCCAAAAGCCACGGGCCCCCACCGAATAAAAGCGGGGAACCCGTGGTGGACCGATTTAGGGTTTGGCCCCGCCCGTCAGGAACGATAAGGTTACAAACCCGAAAAAAGGTCGACGTTCCACTGTTTTCATGCCACCGCCAGTATCTTTTCGGATTTTCACCTCAACGGCTCTGCCAGCGCTATAGCCGTAGGCTTATTGAGTCCACTATCGTTTGAACGAATGCCTGGAGATTGTGATCGTTTTATTGCCCTCGTGAAACGTCACGGCATTCGAACCCGCCGCAATACCTGCCAGTTGATTTTTGATCGCAGGGGAGCCTGCCGGTTTAGACGCTGTCCAAGTTACGTTTGTGGTTGCATAACAATATGAATCAAAAGCGTAAATTCCCCCAGACGCTGAATTTGCAGAAGTAAACGTTCCGTAAAATCTAGGGTTGCCAGTAGCATCGTCGAAATTCCCGCTCGTAATCGCAAGGGGTGTGGCCGTGCTATAATTGACCACGGCGGTGCCAGACACTGAACAGAATACCCCGGTAGATGAGAAGCTGAAGAAAACCGATGATATACCCCCAGGCACGACGTCGAATGAAACGGATTTCGACTGCGACGTTGATCCGGTCCAACTTCCAACGTAGGATACGACCCCGCCGCCTGAAGATGAACCATCGCTATCCTTTTTTTTTGAACACGCCAGGATCGCGCCGCATAAAACAATGACGAGATATTGTCAAATGTTGTGGGTGGGATTTGAGGAGCGTATCCCATCCGGTCGTAAATTAGGCGGCCATTTCCAGTTCAACCCCGTCTTTGAATTGGATCCCTTTCCACACCGCCGTCAACTTTTTGTATCCCCGTAATTTCCGCCACCGCTTCTGCGCCGATTCCGCCAACTTATAAACCATCGTCAACGTCGCGATCCGTGAACCGCATCCCTTCGTTCTTTTTGTCCGTAGACGCACCGTTGCAAATGTCGACTCAATCACGTTCGTGCTTCGAATCGACAACCAATGTTCCGCCGGGAAATCGTAGAACGTGAGCAAACTCTCCCGGTTCCTGTTGATCGTTTCCACCGCCTTCGGATATTTCAGTTCGAACTCTTTGACGAAAGCGTCAAAGGCGGCGTGTCCTTCCTCTTTCGTCGGCGCCAGGTAAATGTCGTGGATCATTTGCTTCCCTTTCCCTTGAAGACTCTTCGGAAGCTTGTCCAGCGCGTTGACTGTTTTATGAACCCAACAAAGCTGGGTCTTCGTGCCGGGAATTCCTCCGACAGCGCCGCCCAGAACCCCAACGCGCCGTCACCAATCGCCAACTTTGGCCCCTTCGCCAATCCACGCCGTTTTAATGTCCGTAAAACGGACTGCCAGCTTTCCTTCGACTCCCGAAACCCGTCCTCCACCGCCACCAGTTCTTTGGTTCCGTCTTCCTTCGCCCCAATAATCACCAGAATACACTGCCGATCATCGTCCAGCCGGACGTTGAAATAGATTCCGTCCACCCACCAGTAAACATATTCGCTCTTCGATATGTCCCGTCCGATCCATTCTTGGTAATCCTGTTCCCAGATCCGCTTCATCCGCACCACGCTTTCCGCTGAAAATCCCAGCACCTTTTCCCCGACCAGCTTCTCCAGGACTTCCGTGAAATCCCCCGTGGAGATCCCTTTCAAATACAGGAACGGCACCAGCTCCTCCAGGTTCTTGGTCTTCCTCAAATACGGCGGGATCAGGATCGACTGAAATCGTGGCTCCCCCGTCCCTTTCAGAACCCGGTCGTCCACACGAGGAGGCTCAATGTCCAAGGGGCCGGCTCCCGTCACCAAGACCCGCCGGTTTTGTTTTCCGTTGCGGACAATCAACCGATGCCCGTGTTCGTCCACCCGGGCCGCATGGCGTTGACAAAAAATATCCACCTCTTCGTTCAGCGCCACTTCCAATAGCCGTTGCGCCCCGCGGCGCACGATCTCTTCCAGCGTACCCACCACCCCTTGCCCTTCTGGTTTTTCTGCCCGAATTGTTTTAACATCTTTCATAAGCGTATCCTCCTGGGTTCGGTGGCGTCAACCACCGGGTTTTTGTTTCCTTTCACCAGACAGGATACGCTTTTCTTTTTTATCCCCTCAACCCCTCACCCACAACTTTTGAGTATATCTCAACAATGACACCCAACACCCCTAAGAAATTAATTCGTTTTTCCATAGGTTCTCACTCCGTTGAATTATTATTTACAAAATCATGTGGTCCCGATAATTTAGGGAAAACCATGTTTTCCTATCGGATCACTTTCCTGTTCATTCGCGATGAATCGTTTTGACATAATCCGGCCCCCGAATGACTTGGACTCCATCCGATGAAGCGGAACTCAACATCGCTACCGGCGCGGATCCGATCCCCATAGGACGTGTTGCGGCCCAGGTCACATCCGCAGATCCAGAACAGTAACCGTCATATTCATGAATGTTCCCGTTCGCCCCGAAAGCCGAGGTAAACAATCCGCCGAACGTTTGCGGCCCACTGTTGTCATTGAAGGCATTGTTGATGATGTCCAGCCCATTTGTGTAGTTCATGGTAACCGTAAAGGTGCCGCTACAATAATATCCGTTGACAGTTATTTTATAGGTGACGGATTGAATTTTGTCAGCGGAGACAATGAATGACATGGGGTAACTCTGGGACGTTGTGCCGCTGTAGGTGCCGTTCAGAGGAATTTTTTGAAAATCCGCAAACGGGCTGGAATCGCCGTTCAGCGTCACCGTACAACCTCCGGATCCCGCGCATGGCCCGGACCAGGCACTAAAAGTCGAGAAACCATCCGGCGTCGCCGCCAGTTGGATCGTGTCGCCGTAAAGGTAGGTTTCCCCGCAATCAGCCCCACAACTGATTCCAGGGGGGGAAGATGTCACCAAACCATTGCCGTTTCCAGTTTTCGAAATGGAAAGGGTGACCGGCCGCTTATTGAACGTCGCAGAGACCGTGGTATCCGCAGACACGGTGAAGACACACGCCCCCGTTCCAGAACAAGCCCCGCCCCAACCAGCAAAAACCGATGAGACGTCCGGCGTAGGGGTCAACGTAACAACCGTCCCCACTACCAGTCCTTCGGAACAATCCGCCCCACAATTGATTCCCGCCGGGTCGGAAGTTACTGTCCCGATGCCCGCACCCGACATCGTCACGCCCAGCAGATACGTGATCCTGGCAAAAGTGGCGGTGGCGGTTCGAGCCCCGGTCATCGAGACCAAACACGAACCGGTCCCCGCGCACGCCCCACTCCAGCCTGTAAAAATCGATGTGGCGTCCGGAGTGGCCGTGAGGGTTAACGATGTTCCGTTGCTATAGGTCTCGGTGCAATCAACCCCGCAGTTTATTCCTGCAACGGATGACCCCACCGACCCGCCCCCCGTTCCCGCTCGCACAACGGTCAAAGCGAACAGGCTGACCGGGGTCACGGAAAATTGCGCGGTCACCACCGTATTGTCGTTGACGGCGACGACGCAGGGACCGGTCCCCCCGCACGACCCACCTGACCATCCATCGAATTGGGAGGAGCCGTCCGGCACCGCCGACAAGGTCACCGACGTCCCGATCGAATAATTTTCGGAGCAATCGAGGCCACAGGAAATTCCCGCCGGGGATGAAGAAACAGTCCCCACTCCAGCCCCGGTTTTATTGATTACCAGGCTCCGCAAAACCGCCGATGGATTGGTGAATGTCGCCACCACCGTTTTGTCGGCGTCCAGGGTGACAACGCAACTCCCCGTGCCGGAGCATCCGCCCCCGGACCAACCGCTAAAAACCATTCCAGTATCCGGCGTCGCCGAAAGAGTGACAGCCGAACCCGTCATTGTCGCGCTCGAACAAGCGCTTCCGCAATCGATTCCAGGCGAGGAAGACTGAACCCGTCCGGTCCCTGTCCCTGCCTTTGTTAGCGTCAATGTAAATGCAGATACGCCCCCTCCCGACGAAGTTCCACCGCCTCCATCGCTTTTTTTTTGGCACCCCAGGGAAACCAACAACCCGGCGGTCGCAAAAAATCCCACCCATTTTCGAATATTCATAGCATGCCCCCCTCATTTGGCAACCGCATTTTTTACTTCGATCGGAGAAAACCGATCACGACAATTCCTACCGCTGGCAAACCACATTAAATGATCGACGATTTATCTCTTTATTACCCACATGGACAACCACCTGCCACATCCCGTCATAAACCTGTCGCCTTTCTCCATAATCCCCACCCAGGATAAAATCGTCCATGACCCCGCCGCCGCTGTCGATCTTCAACCACGAATAAACCTCCGCGCCTGGTTTCAGGGCTTCTTTGAGGGGCACGGACGTTTCTTCTTGGATTATCCCGCCCGGCCGAATCCATTGAAAACGAATCACCAAAGGGAAATCAAGGCCCCCTGGGATTGATGAATAGGCAAATATTTTATCGGAACACCCCAAAGTCTGCCCTTGAGCTTCCGTCCCCCCCCCCTCCCCCACCACCCGCACCTGCCCTTCGGGGCCCGCAAAAGCGTTCCCCCCGCATACACCGAATAAACCGGCAAAACAAATCGCCAAAAAGTATTGTCTCATAGACGTCCAAACAATAACCGAAAAGACATCTTTCTCGGCCACACTTCCCCCTTCCTCAAGCTCTTCAATTTTCTTTGCGATATATGAATTCAGCAACCAACAAAACATCGTCGGAAAATAAAACAAAACGGCCTTTTGCGTTTTCGTATTCTACCACAGGGAGCCCGTTTTTTGTGTTAACAATATGTAAATTTATTGTAACAATACTTTAAACCATTATAATACTTGTATTACGTATCGGCCTATTTTCGCATTCAAAATCGGTTTCTGTTTCTCCGTGCGAGAGCTGGGCTCCTCACGGAGAATTCGATTCTCCTGCCACAGTCTGTCGATGTGGCCTTTCCATTGAGGCTGAATCCGCGTTCCTACTGAAATCAATCTTGTCAGACCACGAGGGAGTTGGTATAAATGGGGCATGCCTACTCCGAGAATTCTTGCGGTGGAAGACACGGCGATCACCCAATCGGCCTTGAAGAGGGAATTGAAGGAGTACGGTTGTGATATCGTCATCGCCGGGACGGCGGAGGAAGCCTGGGAGATTTTGGAGCGGGAACCCGCATTTCACGCGGTGATCCTGGATTTCCATCTGCCGGGGGAAGACGGCGCCAGTTTCTATCGCCGGTTCGCCATGGACCCCCGTTTTTCCTCCATCGCCGTGATCCCCTTCACCGCGATCATGTACGCCGATGAAAGCGCCACCAACGTCTCCGTGGCCCAGGATTTCGTCACCGCCCGCCCCACCGCCAAAGCGGACCGATCCCACCCCATCGTTTCCAAAGGGGGCCGGGAGGACGTCAGCCAACTGCCGGGCCCGTTGATCCTATCGGTGGGCCACGCCCTCCAAAACGCCGGAATCCCCCTTCCCCCCACCCTCCGCGCCGCCATGAAAATCCACGTTCGAGCCTTGTTGGATTAGCCTTTCCCCCAAACACCTGAGAAACTAAAAATTAGACGTTCTTGAAATGCCCGCCACCAATTAGCCGGTTGGTCGTCGGCGGCCAGGTCCAACTTTTTGCTGAGGCCGGGGCCTGTTCGTTCCTCCTAAAGTTTTCTATACCGCGTGGCTCTTCCCTGGCCCAGCGGCTCAATCTTTTTAAGCGCTTGCAGTTTGTTAAGGACCTGATTGACCGTCGGACGAGCCACGTGGGTGGCGCGAACAATATCCCGAGGGGAGGCTTCTTTTACCGATTGAATGTACGTCCACACCAGCAACTGCTTCCCAGAAAGCAATTTATCCAAGGCATCGGGAGACAACAGATCAACGGCCATTTTGGATTGGTTCAAGATAACACCCAAGAAAAAGGACAACCAGGGGTGGATGTTCTCTTCCCTGGTTTTGAACGATTTCTGACTTCGGCGAAGGGCAATGTCATAATCCGATTTATTATCCTCAACAAACTTTTCATGGGAAACATAGGGGACATGGAGATATCCGGCTCGAAGCATCAATAAATTGGTCAGAATTCGTGACATTCGGCCATTACCGTCTTGGAAAGGATGGATGGCCAAGAACTCCACCAAAAAGTTTCCGATGACCAACAAGGGATGAAAAGCTCCCTCCGTCAAAGCGGAACGGGTCCATTCCATGAGGTCCTGCATTTCTTTAGGCGTAAGATAGGCAGGCGTAGGGTCAAAAATCGTGGCCAAGGTTTTCCCTTCGTTTGAAACCATTTCGACCTTGTTTTCCCTCTTTTTGTAATCCCCGCGGTGGAGTTTGTCCTTCTCGACGTATTTGAGCAGTTCCTTGTGGAAATGTTTGATGGACCCTTCGGAAAACGGAATGGTTTGCCAGGACTCAAATACATTTTGGAGGAGTTCGTAGTAACCCCGAACCTCCTGTTTGTCCCTGTTTGTGAATTTTTGGACGGAAAGGCCCCGCATGAGCTTTTCAATGTCTTGATCCGAGAGCGAGGCCCCTTCAATGCGCGTGGAGGCTCCGGTGGATGTCACCAGGACGGATTTTTTCAACCGTCCCAGAATCTGGGGGCTCAAACGCGCCCCCGCGATCCATCGGCCCTTCAACTCATCGATTTGAGCAATCCGGACCAGGATGTCCGGAGAAAGGTGTTCCAGTCTTTTTTCAAATCTATTTTTTCCATGGATCTTTCTCATACCTCAAGCATACAAGATTATATAAGATTAGCCGGGTCTACTTTTTGGCCAAATTTTCCCTTCTGGAAGGACGGGAGGAAGAAGCATAGAAATGAGACGGGGGGGTCGGATTAATTTAACGCCAAGTGAATCTTGATGGCGTCGTCAACGGCGCGCATGGTCGCGACATCCAACTGGCCGACGGGCCGACCCCGGAGCCTTTTTTTGTCGATGGTCCGAATTTGGTTGGCTTTTATTTTCCCCCCCTCCTTTAGCCCGCCTTGACCACCGTGGAGCGGGACCTCGAAAGGGAAAACATGTTCGGCCTTTGAAGTGATGGGAAGGACCGTCACAAGCGGAGAATGAGTGTTCCCGACATCGTTAGAGACCACCAGCGCGGGCCGAGTTTTTTGAATTTCCGCCCCCATGGTCGGGTCCAGAGCGACCCAATATATTTGGCCCCTTTTTATTGTCACAATCCGTCAGCCGTGACGGTATTCCAGTCTTGGGCAATAGCCCTGTCCTCCCCGCCGGACTGAGCGTATCCCTCGGCCAACCGCTTGGCCAACGTGGCTTTGTCATCCCGTTTGAGTTTTTCCCGGGCGGCTTCCGCCAGGTAGGTGCTGAATCCGCGTCCATGAATACAACGCTGAACCCGAGTGACTAAGTCCTCGGGAAAAGTGATGGTGAGCCGCTTATAGGTCATATGGATCTCCTTAAACTCCCTCAATGCATATTCTAATGCATATTCGGATTTTGTTCAAGGGGGCCACCCGGCAAAACATTATTCCGGTCCACCCACGCTGGCCACCGGCAATTCAACGAAAAAGGTGGATCCCTTCCCGATTTGGCTTTCCACCCAGATTTTTCCCTTGTGGCCTTCCACGACCGTCTTGGCGCTGAAGAGCCCCAATCCCGCCAACCCCTTTTCCCCCTCTTTCCCCTGAACCCTCGCCTCAAAGACGTGGGGCAGTTCTTCTTCCCGGATCCCAAGTCCCGTGTCCCGCACGAACGTGATGAACCGGTTCCCCTCCACGCGGTAGCCGAGCTCCACTTCCCCCCCCTTCGGGGTATAACGGAAGGCGTTCTCAATCAGGTTCGCCAGGACCCGATGTTCAATCATCATCCAGTCGCAGAACACCCGAATGTTCTTCGGCGGCACGTCCACTTTCCAGGTAATTCCGCACTTGATGGACTCAATGGTGTATTTCTCTCGAAGAAGCTCATAGCCGAACCGAATGACGTTCGGCACGATGTTAAAGACATCCATATTTCCCGGATGGATAAGACGGTTCAAGTGCATCCGGACGAACGCCGCGTCCGAGAGAACAATGCTTAAGGCCGTCTTCAGGGCTTCAGAAATGGGCCCGAAAACGCCCTCCACCCCTTCCTGAATGAAATGGAAACTCCCCTTCAACGTGAAGGGCTTGACGAGGTCGTGGGCCCACATGGCGGTCATTTGCTCGTGGGCAAGACCCGCGATGAGGGTTTCCATTCGGTGCTCGCATCGATGGGCAAGTTCCATCATATGCCCCAGGTCAATGTCGTTGTAAGGGCGTCCGTCTTCCCTGTCCGCGATATTGACGATGGCGTGAAGGGCCCCTCGAAAGAAGATCGGGAGCGACACCGTCGCCTGGAGGAAATTCATTTCCCGACGAATCCCTTCGGCTTCGTCTGACTTTACTCGCTCCACCAACAATTCGGAAACGCACGGGATGGGGCCCCTGCGGAAAAAGTTAGCCAGCGGGCCCCCCTGGGGGGTGGAAAGGAAAGCGGCCTGGCCCGCGGAAAGGCCATAATGGGCTTTTACAATGAACCAGGGTTGTTCGGCATCCTTCCATAGGACGTTGCACGATTTCGCGTCGATGATGCTTTTAACCTTCTCGACGATGGCCCAAGGAAACCGGCCCATGGTTTCCACGTCCTGGAGGGATCCCAATACGGCGATGGCCGCCTGCCGGTCCAGGTACCGCCCTCGAAACAAGGGAAGGCGATCCACCCACGATGTCAGCCCGGGCAGTAATCTTTGAAACAGGAAGGGGCTTCCCCCTATGGCAATCAAAACGGAAATCAGCCAAGACGCTTGCAGTTTCGCCCCGAACACCAAAAAACGGTCCCAGCGAAATACTGAGGCCCAGGAATGCATACGCCATCCCGATGGTCCCGTAACGAAATGCCAGGTTTGCATCCATCACGTTGTATCTTAAAACAGCGTAACTCATTAACACGGTGGAGGCGGCGACGGCCAATACCCCGAACGGGTAAAGCCCGATGTTTTTGACCAAAGGGAAGGTGGTGGCTGAACCCAAAAACCCCATCAGGCCGAAAATAAAAAAAGCAATGAGCCTATTCCGCTGGTGACCGGACGCCCTTCGGATTCCTCGAAATACCACCGTGAGCGCCCACAGGAGGGAAACCGTGAAAAGGAATGACCAACATTCAAATAAAATCCCGGGAGAGTCATCGTAAAATCGAAAACCAAGTTTGGGGACGACGCGCCCGATGAAGGAGGGCGTGAAATTCACAACGCTGAACAAGGCGCTTGAGCCCACGACCACCCAAGAGAAAAAACGGTTGATTTTTTGGCCGGTCAACTCGCAACTCACCCAGAGCCACAAGGCGGACACCCAAATGGATCCAACGTAGGAAAATAGCATCCAACCCAAGGCGGAACCCGCGGTGGTGGAAACCGACATCATGGCCCGCCCGAAACTCCAAGCGAACGTGCAGACCATGGAAAGCCGCCAGGCGAGGGTGAGGAGAGGAGCCTCTTTCACACGAAGAAAAGAGGCCAAAACCACCGCGGAAACCGCGGAGAACATCATGGAACCAAAGTAATAATAATCCACAAATTCCCCGTGGGGGATAAAAGGATCCCCTTAGCCTAAATGTTCAGCCCCGCATGGTCGGCCCGTCCGTGAAGCGACGGGCCAACTTCTTTCACCAAAACCGCGCCATGGCCCCCTTGGGAGCAGAGGCATTCCTCTGCCCCCCCGATCGGACCCCGCCAAGAACGACGGTGGGAGTCTTTAGAAGGCCCACTTCACCCCAAGCCCAAGCTGGTACCCCAGCAAGTTATACTTGCCGTCCACGTTTTGGGTGGTGGTGATATCGGTAATGTCGTTGTCGATGTGCGAAGTCCCCGTTTGAAGGATCAGGACGGCGGGGATGCCAACGCTGAACCCGCCGGACTTATACATGGCGCCAAGGGAAAACACATGGTGGTCCCCGTCAGCGACCAAAGGGGTGTAGGTGGATTCGCGTGTCGGAGTGCTGTCGTAGAAATACCCTCCCGCCAGGGACCAGGTCGGATTCATCTGGTAGGTTCCCCCCACTCGCCCGACCCAGGAGTTCTTCCAATCCAATCTCTGGGTGTTGTTGGGGAGGAACGCAGTGGGTTGGTCGAAGGTGATGGTTAGTTTCTCCACGTCCGTCCAGTTGGTCCATTGCCCGCCGATCTCGATTTCCAGTTTTTCAGTGGGCTTGAACCCATACCCCATGGAAAGGATGTCCGGGAATCGAATGCTCGTTTCCACGCCGGTTTTATAGGTCGCCCCGCCGAGGAAAGGCACATTTTCAATACTAGCGTCTTTCCCGGAATACTTCACCTTCACTTCGCTCTTATAGGTGGCGCCAAACCGCTGGTTATCGTTGATTTTCCACAAGACCCCACTATTAACACCCACCCCGGTGCCGGAGCCCTCCACCTTCAACTCACCATCCGGGTTCCCCGTTGAAGGAAAAGACCAGGGCGCCTGTTGCGTTAGTTTGGCCGTGGATTGATAGTAGTTGACCCCGGCGCCAATGGAAATACTCTTCGTCACCTGATACGCGACGTTGGGAGAAATGTTCACGAGGTTGATCTCTCCTCCGGTCGTGATGTAAGAGAACGGCGCGGATTTTTCATATTCGCTCGCGAGCCCGAAGGGAGTGTTTACCCCGACGCCAATAGCCCAGGCGGAGGAAAGCTGTTGTTTATAATACACGGAGGGAAGCAGGAAATCACTTTGCTGATTATCCGTCATCACACCCGATGGGCTTGTGTGATCCGCGTTGACCCTCAGGTAATTGATCCCCGCGCTCACTTCTCGTTTGTCTCCCTCCAGGAGCGCCGCGGGGTTGTACTCAGTTCGCATCCCCGCTCCGAGCCGTCGCCACCGACGCCTCCCCTTTCATTTGGGCCTCGGCCGACATCCCGTAAATCCGGAATCCCTCCGCATGCACCGATATCGCGGTCATGCATCCCAAACCAAGCAAACAGATGAACCGATTATTCATCATTTCCTCCTAATTAAGTTGTTGAAGCGCTCGCCAATCGCAAATCAAAGGAAAAGGTTGAGCCTTCTCCAAACGTGCTTTTCACCCAAATCTTTCCATTGTGGGCGTCAATTACCATTTTTGCACTGAAAAGGCCTAAACCCGCCAGTCCCCCACGCCCATCCTCAATCTGGGATCGGGGTTGAAAAAGTTTTTCAATAAATTCTTCCCGAATACCCGATCCTGAATCCTTTACGAAAAGGACAACCTGATTGCCTTCGAGGCGGTATCCCAGCTCGACGTTTCCATTCTTTGACGTATGACGGAACGCATTTTCAATCAAATTCCCGAGAACTCGATGCTCCATCATGTCCTGATCCCAAAATACCCGTATATCACCAGGAGGGACAACCACGCTCCAGTTTAATCCTTGCTTGGTAGCTTGCACCCCATATTTGTCTCTCAGTCGTTCAAACACTGGAGTTAAGGCACTTGACCTAATGTCATAACTTTCAGGTTCGCCGGGATGAACCAAACGATTGAGATGCTTGCGAACAAATACCACATCCCCGAGCATGAGCTCAAGGGCTCTCTTCATGGGATCAGAGAATATCCCATAGGAACCTGAATGCATTTCTTCTAAAAGCGAAAAGCTCCCTTTGTGCGTAAACGGTTTAACCAAATCATGCGCCCAGACGGCCGTCTGTTGTTCTTGACTTAGCCCACTCAGAATGACTTGCAATGTGTGTTCAGATGCACGCGCCAATGCTTCAAGTGAGGCGAGATCCAACGAGTTATAAACCCGGCCTTTGCTCTTTGCGCCAAGAACCAAAACTCCATAGAGGAGATCGCTCAGGAGAATGGGAATTAAGACCGATCCTTTAAGAAATTCTAGTTCGCCTGAAACCTCCGCTTTTTCGTTTTCCGGGAAATCATGAATGTGAATGTCCCTAATAAAAGCCATCTGGGTCCTTGCCAAATGCGCCGCTAAAGCCCCCGATAGGGGAAGAAACGTGAAAATGGAGTTCGCCCCTTGCAATCCGTGATGCGCTTTGATGAGAAGGCGTTTTTTTACCTCATCCCTCAACAACAGCATAACCCGCTCGGCCCGGAAAAGGTCCCTGGCAACGGCCACGATTGCGTTCGCCCATTCGGGAACTGTCTGGGTTAGCGCAATGTTATGGAAATGAAGATGAAGACGCTCAAATTCCTCGTACCGACCTCGAAATAGGGGAAGCCGATCAATAGAGGAAGTCACCCATCCGGAAATGCGTTCATTCAGTTTTGGCGCAATAAGAAACAGAGTGAAGATAACTAAATAGACTACCGCGCGGGAGTTTGTAACCCAAATTAAAATCATGAACGGGAAACTCAACAGGATGGCTGAACAAAATAAAATGGTCGCCTGACGGAAGGCAAGGTTTATATCAAGCAGGGCATAACGGACAATGGCGTAAGCTACCGTTCCTGACGAAAGTAAAATAAAACCGAATCCAAATGGATAGAACGCTATTCCATAATTTACAAGGAAATCGACAGCTGCACAGGAATAAATCAGATTGGCCGCAATAACAAACCGAAGCTGAGCTTTACGAAGCGGGGCGTTACCTGGGTGAATCAACTGTTTAAAGGGTAGATAAATCCCAACCATAGCCAGAACGGACAGATAAGCTAAAAATATTGGGTGGAGAATACCAGCCTTTGGATAAAATCCCCAGGAGTAATGGTAGTAGCCTTTGATAAAAAATGGGGTCGTCCAAAGGGATAGAAGAAACAAAATTCCAATTCCATAATTCCAGCAGATGGTTTGACGGTGGACACCGGGTTGCACATACTCCATGGTGAAATGGTAATAGGCTACCGGCAGGAAAATGATTCCAGAATAACCAATTCGAACGAGGATCCCAGCCCACATGGGGTTTGTGGTGTTAAAGAGGATGGTCCAACACCCCTGCCACCAAACAGTGGCGGCCGCAAAAATAGTATAGCCAAGACTTGCGCCCGTTCTAGGTCTGTTATGAAAAACTGCGACTCCCAACGCAAGGAAGACCAATGACGCGAAAAGCGGTGGGATCGAAGCCGCCTGCATTTGTCTTCCTTGAGGTTAAAACAACGAAATTTAACGGTAAGGAAATTCCCTTCAAAATCATGTCGGGGATCCCGATTGGTTTTCCTTTCGGCCCGCCAAAAACAATTAGTTGGCGCCCGCAAGAAATAACCTTACCTGTGATTTTATGGATGAAGGTAAAAAGAAGTTCCAAACGGGCATAGGTGACCTTCCCCACCTTCAAAGTCAACGCCACAGGATCCCCAAGCGTGGACTCGCTCATGTATTCACATGAGGCCTCTTTGGTTATTAGTTTAACGCCAAGTTTCGCGAATTCCGGAAAATTGACTACATGGAAGAGAAAAGCTTCCCGGACATGCCCTTGCCATTCAAAATGTTTTGCAAAATATGTATTTCCTACCAAGTTTGTATCAGAGAGATAAACATTGTGGTCCAAAACAAATTCCTTGGCTCGACGGTTCGTGTTTCGCCGGTTAAACCAGGGACCAGGTTGACGGCGATCGGGAGCCGCTCTTCGGTCTTGGTTTATCGACCCTCCGACATCCATCATTGGTTGATTCAACTGAGGATTTAGCTGTATGCCAACCTTGTACAATTCGATCGTTGCCGAATCATATTTGCCTATAGGATGACCCCAACGGACTGTTCCCTTCGCTGAGATGGGCGCACCATTTTTTTCCATCGTTACGGTCACGGGCACTCCAACTGGAATTCCATCCTGCAACTCAGCCCCAAGGCCCATCTCACCAAGATCTACTCTATTTGCCTTCAATTCTTTAAACCTCCCGTCAGAAAAAAAAGAAATCTTGACAGGCACATCACCAACCAAGACACTTCGGTTTGATGCTCTCCGCTCACTATTCGCAACGACGGTGGTCATAAGGTGGATTCCCTCCCTAGGTGAATCTTTTTCTTGTCCAGCCCATATATTTCTGGACCAACCCTGGTTCATAGTCTCCATCTTTTAGACGAATGATTCAACAATTTCTTTTCATCCCATTAATTCGACTGAGCGCTGGGCGCGTAAAGCTACCATGTCATGGGTGAATCGTTTCGTTTCACTTAGTGAGACAGTAACCACAACGGGTCTCACCCTGGGAGAAGTCTTCACAGTAAGCATTTGAAAAAGAGCGGGCACTTTTGAAGGACTAAAGTTCTACCGCGCCTCTCAGATAATTCGTGCTTCAGTTTTAGAATTTGGACCGAAAATAGTAGGAAATTTAACCTAGACTCGATTAACGGCTAATTTTGTTGTGTCTCAGAGAGAGGAAATGGGTCAAGTCATTGCAAATGGGCCATGAAATGGATTTGAGGTGCCCGATGTCCTTTTGGCACCCCCACAAACTCACCATTTTGGACGCTTTATCAGGGTGCCCTTCGGCAACGTGATTCTTGCGGTTCTGAGCCGTTATTGAGGTAGATAGAACCGAACTCTTGGAGATCTTGAAATCATTTCCCTCCCCAAATACTTGGAAGTCAGATGGGTAAAGCAAACATAAAACAGGCTCCGTTTTTGGTCGCGGGATTGACCCACACTCGCCCGCCGTGGGCGGCGAGGACCAACCTGGCGCTATAGAGCCCGAGGCCCCTCAGCCCCGTGTTGTTCCCCAATTGAACCCCGGGTTCGAATATCTTTTCACAATCCTGGGGATTTATTCCGGGGCCTGTGTCTTTGACCCATCCGACAATTTCGGTTTCCTCTTCCCGACATCCGACCTCCACGGTTCCACCCTTGGGGGCATGTCTAATCGCGTTTTCAATAAGGTTTCCCAGGACACGCCGTTCAAACTGGGTCTCGTCCAACGACAGAGTGAGATGGGGAGGGACAAGGGCGACCGTCAAATTCACTGCGCGTTCGTGGGCCAGAGGGGAATAACGTTCACGGACCCTTCCATACACCTCTCCCAGCCGGACAGAGACCCGTTTAATTGAAGAAACGGGTCCGCCGACCACAACCCGCTTGAGGTTTCGATTGAGGAAATCCATATCGACTTTCATTTTCTCAAGCGCCTGTTGAGCGGGGGGAGAGAGTTCGCCGAATTTTCCCGCCAACAAACCATCGATCACCCCAAGGGCTCCTTTGGGACCAAAAGGTTGGAGCAGGTCATGGGCCCAGGCGGCCGTTTTCAACTCGCTTTTGGCGCCGCTCAACAGAGCGCAGAGGGCCAATTCCGCCGATTTCGCCAAACCGTGAAGGCCGGCCAAATCGACATCGTTGTACATGTCCCGACCAATTTTCGGGCCCAAACAAAGAAGCGCTTCGACCCGCCCATGGGAATAAATGGGGGCCGTCACTTCCGCTCCCAAAAATGCCATTTCCTTTTGCAACTGGGGAAGATCCGGAGCGGCCTCATTTTCAATGACCTCTTTTAGAAGAATGCCGCCCCGTTTGGCCCTGGTCGCCAAGGGGCCGTCGCATGAAATCGAGAGAAACGTTTTCCTTGCATCGTCAATTCCATGCCCGGCGGAGACCACCAAACTCCCTTCTTGATCGTCGCGGATCAGCACAAAGGAAAACTCGGGGGAAAGGACTTCCTGAATCGCTTTAACCAACCGGGCCGCCCACTCCGGGAGGGAGGCCCCTTGAGCGACTTCGCGCTCGTGGTGTTCCAGCATGCGCAAAGCCCCGTATCGGTCTCGAAAGATAGGCAACAAATCCACAATGCGAAGCACCCTCCCCGCCCCGCGTTGAATGAAAAAATAACCGACGGCAGGCAACACCATGGAAATAGCCCCCACCCAAGGGCTCCCCGACAGGATCCAGAGGAGGGCGGCCAAAGGCAAACCAAGGCCGAGGCCCAATACCAGGTAGACCACGGAAAAGCGGAGGGCCAGCGTGATATCCATCATTCGAATCCGGACGATGGTGATCGGGATTAAAGAGACATAGGCCAGCTCAACGACAAAATAGAAAGGAGGAACCCCCCGCACGAACATGCTGACGAAATATAAAACCCCGGCCGTCAGGCCAACGCCGACACCAGCGCGAGATATTTCAACTGATTGCGCCGCAAGCCTTCCGCCCGGCGCCAAGCCGAATTGAAAACAAGAACTGAAGCGACCAGGGTAAAAAGAAAATAGCCCGAAAACAGCGAATAGAGCGGCCCAGGGATCTCCACCAGATCTCCGAGGGTTTTCACATCCCGAATGACGTAAGGGGTGAGCGTCAAAGCCGAAACGACAAACCCATAGACCACGTGAATGGTGGAAACGGTTCGGCCCAAGGCCGGGCGGCCCAACACCGCCGAAACAAATCGGAAAAACACCAAAATGAGGAGGGTGGCCCACACATAGGACAACCGGTCGAGGAACAACGCCACCCCGTGAGTGGGCGCCAGAGCGATGGCCGGATCGCTGATGTTCCAAAGGCCGAGGAATAAATTGGAAAAAGCAAATAACCGGCTCACGCGTCGATCTTTCCCGAACAGGAAAAGAAAGGCGGCGAAAATGAAACACGCCGTGCCGGCGACGGTGGCCGTTACCAACCGGAAAACGAGCCAATCAGAAGACATGGCCTTCTCTCATGAAAGGGGATCCGGAAGAGAGGATACCCACCAAAAAGAATCCCTCGTCGTCAGAGATCCGCATCCTTCAGGTGGGCCATGACGCGATGGACCAGGTCGAGGACGGCCTCTTCATATACCTTCGGCAGGCCCTTGGGGGAGCTTTTCAAAATGTTGGCCACGGAGAGGATCAAGCGCTCGGGGATCGTGAAATCGTCTCCCTCCAGCTTCTTGATGACGTCGATATCGGATTGCTCGCCTTTGGCCAAAGCGAGGGCCAGGGTGTCCCATTCCACCGCCATGGGGGATGGGGAGTTCTCTTCCCAGTGGGACGTAAAGGGGACCACCGGAATGGTCTTGAAGGTGTCGTCCATCCCCATGATTCGGAAGAGTTGAGGGCCGCTCATTCCCGGCAATCGAAAGTCCAGGATCATGACGTCGGGCCGGGCTCCCGCCTTGAGGTTCGCCAAAGAATTCTCCGCTTTGCCGAAAACAGAAATGGCACAACCCAGTCGGGTGAAAATGTCCCGCAACGTCTTTTGCATTTCCACACTGTCTTCCACAGCCCAAATGATCGGTTGGCTCATTTGACCCTTTGATTTAGCATCCATTAAATTGGACACGCGACCTTCGATCGTTATTCTGGATGAAATACCCAATTCTGTCCATAGATTTTCGGTGTTCCCCGTCCGAATCAGAGAGCGAATTAACCCGTGCCCACCGAACGGCCGATGGGAAGGATAAACTCAAAACGTGCGCATTGGCCGGGGGCGCTTTGAACCGTGACGGCGCCACCGTGGGCCTCCATCACGCTTTTCACGCTGGCCAGGCCCAGCCCGGCGAGACCTTTATTTTGGGGATCCAGCTGAGTCCCGGGTTGAAACAATGTCGGAAGGTCCTCCTTTCGAATTCCCGGCCCCGTGTCTTCCACAAAACCGACGAACCTTTGACTCTCCAAGCGGTACCCCACGCGAACCTTCCCTCCCGACGGTGTGTGGCGCATGGCGTTTTCCAGAAGGTTCGCGAGGACTCGGTGTTCAATGAGCGATGCGTCGCAAAACACCAACAGGTTTTCCGGCGGAACATCCACATTTAAAACAATGCTTTTTTCGTTGGCGAGAGGGGAAAAACGGTCGCGACTCCTGTTGAATGCCGCCGTCAGGGGCGTCGATTGAATTTGAACCAGTTCCTGAGCCAACGGGTTCGTGAGTTGTTTCATATGTGTCGCAACAAAATTCGCGTCCTCCGCGGCGATAGCCAGGGCCGCCCGCGCCACCTCCGGCAGAGGGCCAAAATCTCCCCTCAATGCGCGAACCACATTCTGAATAGCGCCCTTCGGGCCGAAAGGCCTAAACATGTCATGGGCCCAATAGGCGCTTTGCCGGCCACGGGACTGACCCGCCAGGGCGGCGGCCAGAGCGTATTGGGCTGAATGAGCCAAATTAGACAGGGCGTCGATGTCCGACTGATTGAACATTTCCCCTGTGAGTTTTGGGCCGACGCACATCAGCGCGAATAACCGCCCGTTTGAGAAAATGGGGGCCATGGCGCAGGCATGGACAAACCGGAGGTCGGCCAATTCATCTCGCCGCCTCTGCGGAAAGAGGCCTTCCAGGGCGTCGGCGAGAAGACACCGGCCACTGGATTGCAATATCGACACGACGGGACTGGTGAAAGGCAAGGAAAGAAGGCCCATTTCGCCCGGCGTCAGCCCGACCCCCGCCCGGATCAGAAAGGCGCCCATGTCTTCTTGGCGCAGGAGAACGCTGGCTGACCGCACCCCAAATACGTCCTGGACAGCGCGCACCACCCGCCGCGCCCACTCGTCGAGGCTCCGCGGCTCCGACACCACCGATGCCTCCCGGGCTAAACATCCGGCCGAACGAACTTGCCTCGCAGAATGGGAAGGCGGTCCACAAGGGCGTAAATATTCTCGCGCCATCTAAGGAAAAGCGGGGAGCCAGGGTGACCGCGAAGAAAACCAGGGCGGAGGCGGGAACCCCGCCTCCAAGTGTCCAAACCAACATCGCCGTTGGAAGGCCCAACGCTCCGCCGAATATTCCTTGGGCAAGGAACCGCCGCAGGATTTCGTTAAAATCTCGGCCGGGGTTCCAAAGACCGAAGAAAACGAAAACGGCATAAATCAAAATCAATAGATCATGGGAAAAGGGCTCGTGCCCGGTGAAAGCGCTGAAAAAGTGCAAGCCCGCGCCAAAGTACGCCATGAGAAATCCAAAAAAGAAATATTTGAGTTTGTTTCGATAAATCCCCTCAAGGGATTTGTGCCCCGCTGCGATTTCAAGAAATCCGATACCCATCCCGATCATTAAAAAGACAACGAAAATACCGAAGAGCGGGCCTGGCAAAACGGTGTGAATATCTCCCGCGTTCCGGACGCCAATAATAAAGGAAGGATGAAAAGCCAGAAAGGCAAACAGTATGCCCACAGCCCCGGCCCCCTGAACGAACCAATGAAAATAACGTCGCGGAGAGGGGAGGAGGGACGTTGCGAAGCGGCAAAATGCGTTGGGGACAAAAGCGGCCACGGCATAAAGAGATCGGGCGATATAGATATTTACGGTCGGATCGCGGGTCCAACTGGTTGAAAAGGAAAACGAAGTCCAAGCGGAGGCGAAAAATAAAATTCGGGCGAGGCTTACGCGCTCGGGGCGACCCTTCGACCGACGGAGGGCATACAAGCCCACCGTCGCGCATGCCACGGAGGCCAAAAAAGATATTGGGTAATGTTCAGAAATCATGCGTCATTCGGTGTCATCGCACAGATTTACCCCGGCTTTAATCAGTAAGGGGCAATTTTGCCCCACCTTCAGAAAAGTGCAAGCTTAATCCCAACGTTCTCTTTCTCAAGATCATTAAAGAGCAAAATCAGGTCGTCGTAAAACCCACCAAGATTATTTTTCGAAAAATCCGAGTTTAGCCAAACAATTTCCAATGGATTGATGGGAGAACTGATTTCCAACCCAGTGGCAATGTCCCAGAGAGCATCGAGATTTCGCCCAAAATAACGCGGGAGTTTTACCTTCTCCTCCAGTTGAGCATAAAAATCCTCTTCCGTTTGAATAACTTTCCCTTCTAAAGTCACTTTTTTGTTTTTCATTCGATGACTGCCGTTTCCCATTAATCCTCAGCAGGAACCCACAATACACGAAAGCTGCCGTTTTTTTGCCCGGCAATCTCTTCAAGGGATTTTTTCAACATTGCGGCATCTTCCGGAAGGTTTTTCCTTAGGATTTCCCATCCTTTGATAATGAGTTCGTTCGGAAGAGTGGATTGTTGTGAATCCGATATGCAATCACGAAACGCGTCCCAATTTTTTCCGTAATAACCCGGAAAATTTAAGGATGCCGCTAGAATTTCATGCAAAGAATTTGACGACGTCGCATGAGCGATGGTCAATACTTGCCGGGTCTTAATCATGCTGTCCCTTTAATTGATTTTGAATAATTTTTTGTAGTGATCGGGCGTGTCATACGTTTCCCCGTTTTTTCCAATGACGATACGTTGGGGACCTGGCCCCTTTACCCCGGGAGGGTGGTGGACATACGCTCGGGCATAACCAATGGGAGTTACCCGTGCTGATTTTTGTCATCCACGAAAATCTCCCCTTCATTTTTGTGCCGATTCCAAAAGCTCCCGTTATCGCAGGACAAGCTTCAGCCCGATTTTCTTTTCTTCAGCCTCCCGTAAGAGTCCAACGAGTTCATCAAAAACATTCCCGAGATGTTTTTTAGATTCTATCGAATTATCCCAAACCAGATCGACAGGAGAATTGGGGGAACAAATTTCAAATCCTGTTATGACATCCCAAAGAGCGTTCAGGTTATTCCCAAAATAATCGGGAAGCTTCCTTTGTTTTGAAAGTTCCAAATAAAAATCGGCCTCAGATTTAATGGCGGAACCGTCTAGTAGAATTTCAGTGGACATTATTCGATCACCTGTGTGTAGCTCTTGTAATGGTCCTTAGTGATATAAAACAATCCATCATTTGAATAGAGTAATCTTTGTCCGTTTCGAAATCCACCGGAATAATTAAGATCCGCTTCGAACCAAATTCTTCCGGGTTTAATCGGCAACGGATTTCTAAAGTTATCAAAAACATCCCCTCCTATGCTCCGGCCAGGTGCAATTTTGTCTAACGTTGCTCCGGGCCTCTGCTTCCAACCAAGAAATCCCGCGTGTTCTTTTGAAATATATTCCCCAGGAAGCTTCCCGGTCTCTTTGAGGGATTGAATTATTTCGTCAAGCCCAGCCACCTCATATTTTTTTGAGAGCGTCACACCCAGAGGATTGATCGCATGTCCCGTTTGGCTGGCAACAACCTTTCCCAACCAGACCCTTTCATCGTCAATCCACTGGACAGCCCGTTTGAAAAAGTTTTTGAACGCCGCCACACCTGTCTCATTCATCGTTTTAAAACTCTCGGCCGTCGACGTTACAGCGATCACGGGTACCAAAACAATGGCCGTATAAAAACTTGCCGCTTCCGGGCTGAGCCCCATGACTTCAAAAGTCTTTTGGGAGATGATACCCCCGCCCACAACGACCACGGTTGTGGCGGGCTGTGTCGCCAATCCGAACCCCACCCCCACAATGGCCGCGCCGCCAGTCACGGCCAGCGCGCCCTGTCCCACCGCCTGCATAGTCTTGGGATATTTCTCCGCCGCATTGTCTAGGTGGTCAAATATCGCTTCGTCAAAATCTTTGCTGACGCCTTGGTAGTTCTTCTCCAAGGCACTGGCCGTTTTGATCACTGCGTTCCCGACGTTGTCCGGCTTGGCCGCCAACAAATGCGCACTGATCACTTTAATTTCCGCTATCTTTAAGAGTTTCTCGGCCGGGGTGATGATTCCCTGCTTTTCCATCTCCCTAAGCGCCTTCATGGCATTGGTGGATTGGATTCGGATTTCAGTCTTTTGCTCTTGGAAGTAGGGCGCGGCGTCAGAAATCTGTTCTGGCGTCACTTCCGCCTGCATGCTCTTGGGGTCGGCTTGGGGCGCCATGCTTGCGTAGGATTGTTCTAAGCCTTTGACCGCTCTTTTGTAGGTTTGGAATGTCTCCACCTGGGTTTGTTGTGTTTTGATCTGGTCGGCCAGGGCGCTTTGGGTTGTTTCGATATCGGTGACGGCGTTGGCCACCTTGCCGTAGTCGCCCTGTTCCATGTGTTGCGCGAGGGCCTGGGTCTGGGTTTGGAGGGATTTGGTGGTTTCGCTCTGGGTTTTCAGGGGTTCTTTGGTTTGGAAATGGATGGTCGCCGGGGTCCCGGTGACTTTGTGAAGGCTCTCCATGTGATGGTTGGACAGGTTCACCGCGCCCTGGGTGTCGTCGCTCAGTTTTTTTGACTGTTTGGTCAGATCAGCTGATTTGCTTTGAACCGCCGAATTCTTCCCTTCCAGCTGTGTCAGGGAAAACAGTTCCCCCTTTTCGGAACCATAGAACTTTTCTTTTCCTCGGTTCATGTAAAGACTGTTGATTTGGTAAATGGCCCCTTTGAGAGTCATCTCCGCCTGGGCGAGGGAGAGTGGTTCCTTCCCATTCCCCAGGGATTGGAAGGCGTGGTTCTCGAGCCGGGCGTTTTGGAACGAGAGGACGACGGTGGGCGTTTGTCCTTCGGACCCTGGTTTTGTTCCCTCATAGGTCATGGAAGCCCCGGCGGGGATTTTACCCACGCCGTCCATGGTCACTGGATAGGTCAAGTTAAAGTTCGTCTTGGGCTCGATCCGGGCGAAGTCGATGCCCACGGGTTTGACGATCCCGTTATCCCCGATCATCTTGACCGGGAGAAGTTTCCCGTCGGCCCTCGAAATTCCCCCCAGGTCGGGACTGAGGGTCACGCCTTCGGTCAGGCTTATCCGGCCGTTGGAATTCATTTCAAATGTGGTTCCCGATTCCCAGGTTCGGCCCCCCTGTTGGGCCGTTTGGCCCGGGGGGACTTGGAAGGTGCCCCGGGACACCTCGCGGATGTTGGGGTTCTCTTTTAACACCAGGTCCCGCTGGACCTGGTAGGTGATTTTGGCTTTATCAACGGCGAAGAACTGGACCACCTTTCCGACGGCCGTGCCAATGGCTTGGAACGTTGTTTTGATGGCGTTGACGACGGGCTTAAGGGCGTTAACGACGGCTCCCAAAAGGCCTTTGGGCTCAGCGCGGCTTAGGGCCAGGGGTTTCGGGATGTCGGCTTTAAAGGATGCAAGCAGTTTGGGTGGTGCCGTCCCGAATTGAAACTTTGGTTGGGGAAGAGTCGGGGTTTGGCTGGGGCTGAGCGTGAATGTGGGGGTTTTGGTTTCGATCCTCTGGCCAAAGCGAAACTGCAACGCCGTGTTCTGGATCTGGATTTGCCGATCCAGTTGGGAGGTCAATGAAAAGTTCGGCGGGGTTTGTATTGTTCTTGAAAGTCCTGGGCCCTGCTTGGCGTGTAAGCATACCGGTCTTCGTTCTGGGCAAAGGCGGGGGCAGCATGGATAAACCCGAGGCTAACGCTCAGGGCCAAGGAAAGACTCTGTTTCACCACAGGATCGAGCCAAGAGATAGACGAAATAGCTCGGCGCATAACACGGCCTTTTGTCACTGAATTAGCGGCCAAGAATACCGCTCCTCTTTCGGGTTCCTGCTTGGCGAGCAATCGACGAATTAAACCGTCACCAAGGGATTGGCCCTCCGCGAAACGGTGGCCGAATGCCTTCTCGGCTCCTCCGCAAACCCGATTACCACCACCCGGTGGAGCGCGGCGGCAATTTTTTTAAGCGTGTTCATCTCATAATTCTCTTCATCTGCCGTTTCCAAGCGAGCGATATAGCCTTGGGTCACCCCGACGCGCTGGGCCAAGGCCGCCTGGGTCAACCCCGCTTCCGTTCTGAGCCGATGAATCACATACCCCAGCCGGACTTTCTTTTCCTCCGCCTGGTAGAGCCGCCGAAATTTTGGATCCATCATTTTTTTCTTGAAATGTGTTTGCACGGACGCGCCCATTTCTTTGTGCCTGATCATTTCTCCCCTCCTCCTTACCGTTTCAACCAATCCAACATTCGCGCCTGCGCCATGTCAATGGCGCCGGAATCCAGGGCGTCTCGCTTCTTCACAACCCCGTGCACGAAAACAATCCGCTCGCCCACGGCGAAAAAATAAAAAACCCGCGCCTGGCGCGGCCGCAATTCTCGAATCTTCCCACGCACCACATCCGCATAGGGCCTCTTCAAGTTCGGCCCATACTCTTCCAGTAAACCCACATAGGCGAAAAACTTCGCCTGGGTCAAAGGATCCAAGCCGTCCACAAATTCCGCGACGGGGTTCTCCCCCCGTCCCGTTGTGTAATAAATGGCTTTGTATCTCATCCGCGCTCCCCAGACACCCTCGCCCCCGCTTCCAGTATATTACTTAAGAGTAATAACGTCAAGACCCCGAAACGACAGTCACCTCGTTCGATGGGGAGTCCTAACACCCCTTCGACTTTATCAGCTATGAAATCTGCGGTTCGTCCTTACCCATGGCGGCTTTCAATAAATCCCATTGCCCCGGCCTCGCCACTCCGGAAGGACCTCCCGCGCCCTCAGAGACCCGCGTCTTTCAGGTGGGCCATGACGCGATGGACCAGTTCGAGGACGGCCTCTTCATATACCTTCGGCAGGCCCTTGGGGGAGCTTTTCAAAATGTTGGCCACGGAGAGGATCAAGCGCTCGGGGATCGTGAAATCGTCTCCTTCCAGCTTCTTGACGACGTCGATATCGGATTTCTCGCCTTTGGCTAAAGCGAGGGCCAGGGTGTCCCATTCCACCGCCATGGGGGACGGGGAGTTCTCTTCCCAGTGGGACGTAAAGGGGACCACCGGAATGGTCTTGAAGGTGTCGTCCATCCCCATGATTCGGAAGAGTTGAGGGCCGCTCATGCCCGGAAGTCGAAAGTCCAGGATCATGACGTCCGGCCGGGCTCCCGCCTTGAGGTTCGCCAAAGCATTCTCCGCCTTGCCGAAAACAGAAACGGCACAACCCAGCCGTGTGAAAATGTCCCGCAACGTCTTTTGCATTTCCACACTGTCTTCCACAGCCCAAATGATCGGTTGGCTCATTTGACCCACCTTTGACCCCAGATTAACAACATTTGTTCTTCAGGTGAGATTTTGGATGAAAAGCTTTTTTTTGTCCATAGAATATCCGTTCTCCCCCAATTCTTTCCTTGTTGGAAAACATTCCTCGCTGTCGTCTCAATTTGAGACGCCTTTCGAGCGGTTGATCGCGTCGAATCCCACCGCGGCGCAGGCGACGGTGGCGGCAAAAGAAATCGGGTAGTGCTCAGAGATCATGGATCAACGAATCTATTCCGCCTTCCATCGACTAGACACCTCCGGGTTCTTCACGACAAAAGCAGTGTATCCCTAAAATTGGATGTTGGCCAGGGGAGCCATGACCGCGGGGCGCCCGCCCCTTGGTTAAGACCAATTTCAAAAAAATCGAAATGGGCTCACCTCACCCAAAACCGGAATTACTTTTTGGCCTGACAATCCGCTTTCACTGAGGCCGGTATTCTTGGGGAGGATGAAAGTCGGACAGACCCCCAAAAATCAACTGAAGGAGTTGTCAAAATCTCATTTTCAAATTCGACCAAAAAATATGATCATTTATTTTAGTCTGACTAAAACGCATATTCATGTGTTTTAGTCGACTTTTGATTCCAAATAGTGTAGGATGGGATTATGCTGAACCGCCGGATGGGATCCGTCGTTTTCGATCAAGAGTGGGGGCGCCAGATGAGGTTTATCACGGGCCCCCGCCAATGCGGCAAGAAAACCCTGGCCCGTCAAAAGCTGGAACAGGATAAGAGTCCCGGTCTTTACTATCTCTGGGACCGCAGAGACGTGCGAGAACGATACAAGAAAAACGAGCTTTTTTTTACCGAAAGATGCCCCCCCTCGCGCTCATCCCCACTGGGTGTGTTTTGACGAAATTCACAAGTATCCCAAGTGGAAAAATGTTCTTAAGGCGATTTTTGACTCCACTCAGGAACAGTATCGCTTCATCATCACGGGATCGGCGAAGTTTGAAATGTTTAAGCGGGCGGGCGACAGTTTGGCGGGAAGGTATTTCACTTTTCACCTTTTCCCCCTTTCGATCGGAGAGTTAGAGGGAATATCAAAAATCCACCCCCCTCCGGAAAATTCAACGCTGTTTATGGAATTACGGATGGCCGCTTCACCAAGCCCTGCGGAAGGGTTGGAGAAACTACTTGATTTCAGCGGTTTTCCGGAACCCTTTTTGCATGGGTCCCCCCGCTTTATGTCCCGTTGGTCCCAGGATTATCTTGACCGGGTGGTGCGAGAAGACATTGGGGCCCTCACCCGAATCATCGATCGGGAATATCTGATCGACCTGTATCAGCTTCTCCCTGAAATGGTGGGGAGTCCTATTTCGGTGGCTTCCCTGGCGGGACACATCGAGCTCAGCCCAATGACAATAAAAAACCATTTGCGTCGGATGGAAGATTTTTATCTCCTCTTTCGCCTCCCGCCTTATTCGAAAAACATAAAACGATCTCTGCTGAAAGCTCCAAAGGTTTACCTTTTTGATTGGACACGGGTGCGCGACCCCGGTCTTCGTTTTGAGAACTGGATGGCGTGCGAACTCCTTTCTTTGACGCGGTCTTGGGAAGAGGGAACCGGAATCCCTTTCCGCTTACACTTCGTCAGAACAAAGGATCGGCAGGAAACAGACTTTCTCATCCTCAGGCAAAACAAACCCTGGCTATTGATCGAGAGTAAACGATCGGATGGTCCTGTGGCGCCCCATCACTTGGGAACCCAGGCCCAGTTGGGCGGAATTCCATTTGTTCAGGTCTGCCGGCAGGAGGGAGTGGCCTCCCTGGCAGGGAAAAATGCTTACCGAATTTCGGCGACCCGGTTCTTTTCCAAACTTTGAAAGCGCGAGCGGAAATGTCGTTTCGGTGGCCGGCGTTGTCATCGAAAGTTGTCGTTTGGCCGTCCGGGCGGGTGATCAATGTGGGGTGGCCATCCAGGTCGTTGGCATAAGTTTGGCGGTGAGGCCTGCGCCCAGGTCTGGCGAAGTGTAGTCGCTCACCTGGTTTTCGGGGTCATAAGGAGTGGGATGGGCCGGTTGGCCTGGCCGCGTAATGCGGGTGATGTTGCCCCTTGTTACCAGCTGTGCGGTTTTTCGAACGAACGCGTCCCCCGTCAACGGCGTCACCGGCGACGACCAACCTATCAAAACGGGACGGATCTTCAAGGTGATCTCACATAGGCTGGCACAACATCCCCTTTCCGCCTTGCTAAGTTATAAATTTTTCAGCGCCCCTTGAATTCGCCAGGCGCAGATTTGAACGGAAGTCCACCGGTTGACGACGCATTCATTCCGCTTCCCACCAGCGGAATGCCTCTGGGTTCTTCATCAGGAGGTAGTATCCCTAAAATGGAATGATGGCCAGGGGAGAATATTCCGTCCCCCTTCGAGTCGGCCCAAAAGCTTCAGGCAATCACCTTGTTTGGGAAATGCAGTGCCAGGGATGAAAGACCTTCCCCTTGTTGGTCAAACATGAATTCCAGCGAAAACGTCCCGTCCTTATGGCGTCGCAAGGGGATGTCCAATCCTTCAAAAGTTACTTTGGTGAGAGGGCGTCGAGACGATAGAAGCACTTCACCGCGGCCCCCCGGATTTCCGCCGATGGCCAGAACGACACGGGATGGGCCGATCTCATATCCCACGATCTCGGACGTCCCGTGGATGAGAAGGACCGGCCCGAAACGGTAATTCAAGGGAGTGATGAAAGAATGCATCGGCGGCAGGTGAAGTCCCCGCGCCAGTTTTCGCGTTTTCCTCGTGATCGGGTCCCTGTAGTAGATCGTTCCCCTCTGTTCGTCGTTGTGAATATTCGCCACGAGCAGGAATCCCGCGCCGTTTCCATGCCGTTGCCGAACGGTGATGTATTCGTTGTCGCTGTAAGCCTCCGGGGTAATGTCGTCTTTTTTCAGGATGGACCGCACGGCGCGAAGATGGTCGGGAGTGGTATAGGCAAAAGCGGTCCCCAGGACCGTGGCCTGGCCGCGGCCGCAACGAACGGATAACCCGCAGGGCCTTCCATCCGATGTTCGAGCGACCACCCGGGAGCGAGGGGCTGTGTATGTCTGCATCGGGTTTAGACAGGGGATATCCCTGACTTCCCCCATATGGACCTGAGATTGGGGAGCGAGATGGAGCCCCGTCGGCCGGATCTGAAGAGCGTCCTGGAGCAGGCGACCTCTCTTCCACTCCGAATCGCGGTCCGGCAGGCGGGGAAACAGGAACGCATGGCCGCCGCCGCGGATGTATTTCAAGATATTCGCTTGGGCTTTCTTGTCCATGAAGTCCAACGTGGGGATCCATATTTGATCATAAGCCATCCAATCCCGCACCGAGGAACGGCGGACGTCCAACACGTCGTAATCGAGGTTCTCCTTTGCTAACGTTTTGATAAGTCCCTCGAAAACGATGGTGTCCCTCATGGCTTTAAGATCATAGGGAAGACAAGGAACCGGTGGCATCACTTCCGTTTGGTAATAGGGCGGATAAAAACCGATGGCGACTTTAGCGCGGACCTTGGCCTTCAGGATCGCCGGGCCGAAAGCGTTGATGAGACGGCCCAACCTTTTGAAGCCTGGATACGACGGGCCTTCCCGGGCCCGCGAATCCAAAGGCGTATTCCAATAGAACTCACGGCCCGATTCGCCTTTGCCGGGCGGGTTGTCGCCGGAGGAGAACATGTAGAAATTAATCCCAGCCGCGCCGTCCATGAGACACAAACGATAGAAGGTCTCGAGCTCCCGGTGAGAGGGAGGAATGCCATGGTCCCGAGTGCCCGCCTGCATTTCAGCGACGAAAAGGGGGGCGTTGCGCTTCTGAAAAATGCGGTTGATCTTCTGGACGGCCGGCCCATCGTGGGCGTTACGCGAAGACAGGAATTCCGGAATATGGTCCACGGCCAAGAGAGTGTTCGGGCACCGAGACACCACGTTTTTATACATGGTTTGATTGACCGGATACTCAAGAGCCCGGCCCGAGATCCAACCTGGTACGTTATGGAAAAATGGAATCCGGAGGCCTCCGGAGACCATCCGGCCGCGCAGATGCTTCAAATATCGGGCGTAATAGGACCGCCAGAATTCATGCCAATCCCATTGGGCGGCCAGCAGGGCGGGAGACGCCACGGGAAGCGGGTCGGGAGGGGTGAGGCTCCCGAAACCTTTATGATCGGAACCATGGACCTCGTTCAGCGCATGGATTTTCTTATATTTCTTCAGGAGGAAGGCCCTATACAAATTCTGAACCACGGGGCTCATATCGCATTCCTTGTTGAGCCATTGAATAACCCCGGATTCATTGCATAATTGAACCAGGAGGATCGGGCCGCCCCGCCGAACTTGGTTCTTCCGGAGAACCGGGAGGACCTCGCGGTACCATCTTTCCACCAGGTTCAGGAACTGCGGATGAAGGAGAGTCACGGTGCTTTCACCCAGCCCTCTTCCGGAGGCGTCCCGCGCGAAAATGTCGGGGTATTTTCCCCGCGTCCAAAGCGGGATCCCCCAACCACGATATTCGGCGATGATATAGGGTCCGGGCTTGGGGATTAGGTGGAGGCCATGCTCCCTGACCAGTTGGATGAAATGGTGAAGGTCTCGTTGGGGGTGGGTTTTTCCGGTGAAATCGAATACTCCCTCCCGGGGCTCATGCCAATCCCAAGGAATATAGGTGGAAACCGTATTGAGGTTCGCCTCTTTGAGTTTGCGGAGGTGTTCCCCCCAGAGGGACCTGGGCAACCGGAAATAATGAACTTCGCCGGATAGGACAAATAATGGTTTTTTGTTCAGGAGGAAAAGGCCATCGCCAAAAGAAAACGTCACTCCCCTGCGCCGGTTGGTGGCTTCGATTTCCACCGTGTGAGGCTCCGGTCGAGGAGGGTAGATCATTTCAGTTTAATCGCGATGGGACTGAATAACGTCAAGCAATGCGGTCCAGTCCGTTCATAAAGGGTCTTAATTTTTCTGGAATCTGTATGGTGCCATCGGACTGCTGATATATTTCAAGCAAGGAAACGATGAGCCGATCACAAAAGCCCGTGGCGGATATCGTGTGCGGGAACCCTTTTTTCCCATCGATTTTGAAGCGAATTTGACCTCGACGACACTGATAATCCCGAATATTTGTGTTGGATGTCATCTCGAGATAACGATTCTGAGAAGGGAGCCAAGCCTCGGTGTCGTATTTGAGAGCCCCGGGGGCCGCCATATCATCGGAATTCATCAGAACCACGCGATAAGGGATGCCCAACTCCTGCATGAGCTTTTCCTCGTTGGACAAACACTGGAGATGCCACTTCTCCGATTCGTCGGGATGGCAAAAAACGAACTGCTCCAGCTTAAAGAACTGGTGGACCCGGATGATCCCCTTCGTGTCGCGGCCGTAATTTCCGGCCTCCGTCCGGAAACACATGGAATCCCCCAGATAGAGGATAGGCAGTGACGAAAGGATCTCGTCCTGGTGCATTCCAACCAGCGCCTGTTCGCTGGTGCCGATCAGAGATAAGTCATCTCCTTCGATTCGGAAATTATCTTTTTTGGAAAAAGGGAGATACCCGGACGTAAAAAGGGTTCTGTTTTTCACCAAGACGGGTGGCGAAACAAGCTCCCAACCCTGGCCCTCCACCAAGGATAAAAACATCCGCACCAGTGCCATGCGCAGAAGAACGGCCTCATTCTTCAGGACGTAAAACCTCGCCCGCGCGACGCTGACGCCTCGCTTGATGTCGATGATGTTGAGCTTTTCGCCCAGCTCATCATGGGAGAGGGGGGTGAAACTGAAACGGGGTTTTTCACCCACTTCACGCAGAACCACCGCCGCCTCGTCCCCACCGACAGGCGCACGTGGATCCAACATGTTCGGAATCAAGGCGAGATGTTCATCCCGCTTCCGCTGGAGCTGTTCGATCGCGTCCGGCAAACCGGCAATTTCATCCTTCAACTCGCGAACTTTGCGACGGTCCTCCTCGCTGGCCGGAACATCCTTGAACGATCGAGCCATTTCATTCAGGCAGGCCCGCACGGCGTCGTGTTTGACCATGAGAGCGACGCGTTCCTTCTCCAGCGCCAGGAGGGCTTCCACATCAACAGGGCAACGCCTTCGGCGACAGTTTTCCTTAACGGCATCGATATTGTTTTCGATAAAATTAATATCTAACATTGAAGGTCCCTTTATTTGACAATCCTGCAGGTCTTCCGTCCGTCCAAATGGCTGGAAATCGAAAAACCTGTTTTCTCTGACCTCAAAAGTTGAAACAATCCCAAGCTCTCTTGCCAAAGCGAGATTCTATTGATGAAGGAGTTCGTTCTTGATGATTTCGATATATCCCTCCTACGGAGGGAACCCAAGGCCCGGCCCTTTGTAAACGAGCTTAATTGAATAAATGGAATTAATTTAGAAGTTTATAAAAAAGTCCAGCCTTCAGGAATGAATCGATGTAGAGGTCGGGCCTGGAAGCACGCAAATCAGCCTCTTGTCCGAAGCCACTCCCCACCGCCACCGTTACAGCGCCTATGGCTTTGCCAGCCCGCACGTCCAGGATCGTGTCGCCAATTACAAAAATGTCCTTCAGCGCAAATGGGCGATTCACCCGTTCTTCTCCGCGCCGCACTGCCGTTTTCAGAACCTCTCGACGATCTTCGGCATCCGATCCGAAACCACCGAAAAGAAAATAGGGATTCAACCCACCCCGCTCCATTTTGATCCTGGCCCCTCGTTCCAAATTTCCCGTTCCAAGCGCCAACAAAACGTCCTCCCGGCCGACGAGGTTTTCCAGCAACTCTTGCACTCCCTCCATCACATGGTAGCCCGGTGAACTTTTAATCTCTCCGTTTAAAAATGTCAGGTACTTGTCGCCAATCTCCTCCACATCCCGGTTCCCGGCAAGCCGTCCGAGAGTTTTCTCAAATACTTGCCGTATAATGGCTGGATCGGTCTTGCCGGCCATCGAGACGCCATCAACAACGCACGATATTCCATAGAGTGTGTGAAAGGCTCTATCCAACGCTCGCAAACCTGCACCGCCCGTCATGAGGAGCGTTCCGTCCAGATCAAAAAGAAGAAGTTTCATAAATTCGACCTTTCTCCGCTAATCAAACCTATACCGCCCCCCGTTTTAAGGAAGGCCTGATGAACTACTAAAATGTGGCGGACAAAGGAGATTCGCCATGAAAAGACGCAACTGGGAATCCAAAACCAAGGCCATGATCGTTTTACAGGGCCTCAAAGGAAAACCCATCGCCGACCTCTGCGCTGAGCATCAAATCTCTCAGGCGCAGTTTTATCAGTGGAGGGATCATTTCCTCTCCGAATCCCACTCTGTTTTCGAGATCGCCGACAAATCCCGTCGGGAATTTGCCCTCGAGCGGGAAAATGCCCGATTGAAACACATGATCGGGGAGTTGACCATGGAATTAAAAAAAAGCGAATTCGGCCTTCTATGATCTACCCCAAAGTCGACCTCAGAGACCAAGACCTCTTGGCTTCGATTCGAGAGATCAAATCCGAGCACCCTTTCTGGGGCTACCGAAGAATTTCGAATTTCCTTCGGTGCATCGGCAAAATCAAGGTCAACAAAAAACGCATCGAGCGCATCATGCGTCGACATAACCTTCAGGTCAAACCCAATCTACGCTTGAAGGCTATTCGCACTCCCATGAAATCCAAACCACGAGCCTCTCGCCCCAACGAATGGTGGGGTATCGACATGACCAAAGTCCTCATCCAAAACTTTGGATGGGTCTACATCGTCATTGTCCTCGACTGGTATTCCAAAAAGATCGTCGGCTACCACGCCGATATTCGTTCCAAAACAGAACATTGGCTTAAGGCCTTGGATATGGCCGTCAACCGCCAATTCCCCCACGGAGCGCGCGGCCAGGACCTTCACCTCATGAGCGACAACGGCTGTCAGCCCACCTCCCAGAGGTTTATGGAGGTTTGTTCCGAGCTGGGGATTCATCAAGCCTTCACCAGCTACAACAATCCCAAGGGCAACGCCGACACCGAGCGTGTCAACCGCACCATGAAAGAAGAGCTCGTCTGGCTCCGCGAATGGACGAGCCCGTTTGTCTTTTTCAAAGAACTGGGAATCTGGGTCGAGGACAAATACAACGCCCTTTACCCCCATTCAACGAACGGCGGTATACCGCCAAACGTTTTTGAGCTAAACTACTTCAACAGCCACATCACTAGTCGTTCCCCGGCTGCCTAGAAACGGGGGCAGTACAAACCAGTGGCCATCGAGGCATAGTTGATTGTTCCCTTTCAAAGGCTTGAAAGCGCATTTTCTTGGCGCCGACCTATTTCGCCAAATTCCCAACAGGAATCAGAAAGATGATTTATCGGAGCCGTCGAAACCGGGATCTTCGGCTTCAACGTTGCCCTCCTGTGTATGTCTCTGGGCAAGTAGCCCCTTTGTGATTATGAACTGGTAAAACATTTCTATTTCTGGGACAGTATCCTGCATGAGAGAAAAGTAATCGTTTTTGAGTGGGACTCGTTTCCATTCAACAACTTCAGAAAGGAACGGATTATCCTCCAGCGCAATAGAAAAAAGCTCGGCCGCGCGGTTTAACTCCCTTTTCTTAAGATGACAAATCCCAAGATTCACAAAAGGGTGAACCCCTCCTCCGCGATGAAGGGCCAAACGAAAGAACTCGGTCGCCTTCTCCAAATCCCCTCTGTTGAAGTATATAACACCCAATTTATTATAACAGGATAATTTGAAATGTCCGCCCTTTGTGCACAAGACATCAAGATAGGCGGCTTCCGCCTCTTTTTCGTTTCCCCTTGTTTGTAACATGTAGCCGCGCAGGGTTCCCTGCGCGGCCAGGTCCGCCTCGGTGGTCATGGCGAAAAACCGGTCTAACAAATGATCCGCCTCGCCGTATTCTCCATGTTCGTTCAAGAGAAAGGCTCGAAACACGAGTCGCCACAAAGCGGCATGATTTTCTGGATTTCCTTTCGATGCGGTTTCAGCCAGTCCGAGATAGAACTGAACTTTTTCCGCGCGGTGAGTAAGGTCCGTATAACCAATGTGATGGAGACTCATATTAAGAGTTCCTATCGGCCCCAACGTTCGCAAGGTGGGCTCAATGGCCTCGTCGACGCAATTTTCATACCGCACTTGCAGATGTCTCTGAAAGAGACGGCAGGCGGGCGGACTAAAGAACCACCCCCCGTTTTGAAAATAGTTATAACGGAATAGGCGATAACCGACCGAACGCGGATTTTTTAAAAATCCCTTCATGGTTTCTATATCGCCTGGCAGTAAGAATTCGTCCGCATCGATGACCAGAATCCATTGTTTTGTGGCCGCCTCCAAGGCATAATTGCGCGCCTTCGAGAAATCCCGCAGATCTTCCGCCATGTGCAGAATTCGTGCCCCATGCTGGGCGGCGACTTGGCAAGTCGCGTCTCGCGACCCATTGTCAACAAGGACAATTTCGTCCACCCAAGGGGAAACCAGGTTCAATCCTTTTTGAAGCGATGGTCCACCATCTTTGACGAGCATGCAAAGAGAGAGGGTCGGGCGATCCTGGTTACGCTCTTTGGCTGATCGCCGAACCCGCTGGATACCGGGCATAGGGGAATTCTCCTTTCATCGGGAGGCGCAGGATCATGACTTCCATGCCCTGGGGGTGGAGCCCCTGGCGCGAGTTTCACAATCCGTGATAAGCTCAAATAATTAATTTTTGCGGGCGAGCCGATCCACAATGATTTGATCCTCCAAATCCCACACTCTTGGACGGAATGATTCTAAACGTTGCAAAAATTCGGTCCGCAGACGGGGCGACATCGAATTAATTAATATTTCCACCAGATCTGTTTTCCCTCGCGCTGTTTCCAGTGGGCGACGGGCCTCGCCAAGAGACAAAAGATGAACTTTAAGTTCCGGCATGGTGAAACCCAACCAATCGGACTCGCTCAAATCCAATAAAAACATCGAACGATTTGCGGCGGACGCCATTGAACGCAAGACCATTGAACAATGGGAGGCCGGGGAGACCCGTTCGCTGGGAGACAACGACTTTCGCTCTTTTTGAAGAATTCGCTTAAGAAGTTCTTCCTGCAGACCCTTGTGTTCGGGACCCTGATGCATAGGAAAATCATATTTAGAACATAAATGCAGAAAACGACTAAGGACAACAAAAGGATCCTCTTGATCCAATCTTCTGATTAAGCGAACCTCACGCCGTTTAAGCGCGGCGACAGCGTGAAAAGGATCTTGAACAACTATTTTGGGGAACCGACACACGAGGGTTTCAACGTCAAATAGTCCGATATCGCTAAAATCGTCTAGAAAGCTAATGTCTAAAACTTCATCCCCTTTTTTAGCAACGACCAAGATCACCCTCACATCGCGATGTATGTAATACGATCTTTCGTTGACGACAATATCGAAGCCATTTAGCACCAACGCCTCTTTACATCTTCGAATTTTCGCGGGATGGTTCCGCACCGCTATGTCGTAATCCGCGACGGGGGCCGTGGGGTCACGCAGAAGATCGATCGCCGCTCCTCCAAACAAAAGAAATTCCTCAGGACCAAAAACTGGGTGCAAGCGTTGAAAAATTGCCTTCATGGCCGTTGGAAATGCAGCCGCCACAGGAGAGAGATTGGTGGGCAATGGAATCATTTGTTTTTCATCGAGTCCCATCATTTATCGAATGTTGTCCTCACTATCAAATAACACCCAGGGACTCTAGCCTGTCAAACTCGTCTTTATGGCGTCGGATGGCCTCGATGCACCGGTGGGCATCGGTTTCCTTAATATAGGGAGATGTGGGATACAGCTTTAATGCGGAAAGCCCGACCCCCGATGGACCGACCCACAAACATTTGCTTTTTGAATAGAGGGGTCCCCCGTCCTTGCCGATCCTATTCTTATTCGCCCATTTGAAAAAACGCTCGATGTAATCGTTCATTGCTTTTGTGAGAGATGCCGCCTCCGTATGGGATTCCTCATTTTCAATGAGAAATGTGGTTTTCCCATTCAGGGTTTTCGGATAGATTCGAAAAAATGTAGCGAACCCGTCAGAGAAATGGTTGACAACGGCCATATCCGACTGTTGGTCTATGGCGCGACGCTCACAATCCGCGATGTGAACTAAGTTCGATAAATGCCTTTGGTACCACTCCTGTCCAAGCGCATGGAATGAAGCGAGGGCCGCCAGAGGGGCGGACGAAGCGCGGGAGGTTTCCAGGGTGTAATCAACGGGATTCAAAGCACTGTATTCATAGGCGAGCTGATGCATTGCAAACAATTCGGCTTGCCCACGTTTAAGATGTTTCAACTCATTGTTATCGTTGATCATAACGATGGAACAAGGCAACGGGCAAGAACCAACTCCTTTATGGAAATCGACCCCCCACGAATCCGCGAGCCCAACGTCACGGATCCGTTCGTACTGTTTCTTTGTCTTCTCCAAAGCGGTTGTGGGTATGTCCAAGGGATTTGCCTCAAAATCATAGCCCCGAAACATGAGCCAACTCCAACCGATCACACTATCAACGTGGAGGTGCGGTTTGTAGGGAAGAGAGAACTCTTTCGCCAGCTGGTTTCGAAGTTCCACGACACGGCGTATGGGATCGATTGTGTGGTTATAGGTGGTTCCTCCGTTCAACACAATGCACCCCAATCGTCGTCCGTCTCGAAGAACTTTACGGGCCTTTTCTTCAAGCTCAGCCAGATCGGTCGTCCGATCCGGTTGAGCCTTAATGAGTGTCATATTATCCTTTCCTACACCAAGCCATTCCGCACTTCGCATATTCCCAAAATGGGAGTCTTCGGCGAAGAGCACACTGCAATTGCCTTGCATCCCGACCTTGTCCGCTTCGGGACATGCCTTTCGCAATCCGATGCGGAGACCATACAGATGCGTACCTGTCCCTCCGAAAGTAAATATACCCCATGTCCGCATGGGATCTAAACCCGCCAATTTGGCAAGAATATTGGCGACCAACTTTTCGCCCAGGATCGAATTGCCTGCCAGTTCATCATTAATTAGATAAATATTTGTCGCCCCCGCCAGCATGGACACGGCCGAAGCCGCCACATTCACCGCCGTGCCGACATTAAAATGGGACTGAGGACTCTCCCATCGCACAGCCCCTGGGAAAAAATCACGGACGATCCCGCGCACGACCTGTTCCGGATCCTTTGGGAGTGCGTCCAAACACCCATATCTTTCCAACCCCTTCCACCCACTCGAAACACCCCCAGCGGGCTCCGGGATCCGAGGAAGGTCTGATCCAAGCAACAGCCCTTCTTCTTCTAAGAGGCCCGCCTGGAATACGCCAAGGACCTTTCTAATGTCCTGGTGAACACCGAAGAACCTGTTTTCAGCGTTTGTGTTCATGCTCCCTCATCGAACCAACGACTCCAAGTTGAAATCGGTGGAGGTCTTTTGCCGAAATCGCTCAATATCCGTTTCTTCGATCTTCTTGTAGAGAGGCAGAGGGTCCCCGATCTCGTGGTCGCCAGGCAAACAGACCAATGAATCGGCCAAACCCCAGCATTTCCTAATATCGACGCGCATTTTCAATTGTTCTGCCCAAACTCTTTCCATCGACAGCGGAGTGAAAGGAAACGCCACGACGGCCAATGCTCTGGCCAAATTCAAACACAGATGGAGAGTGCGGCCAACTTCTTCCATTTTATTCGCTTTTGCCAGATCCCAAGGAGCTTTGGTGCTGAGATATTGGTTTCCCAGCGTCGCCAAATTAATGACTTCACGGTAAGCGTCCCTGATTTGGATTTTCCCCAAAAGTTCGTCAATGAGATGGATTTTTGCCGTGCAACTTTTGACAAACTCCTGATCCAGAGGATCCAAGCTGAATTCTTTCAGGTGGATGCTTGCACCGAAATAACGATGAATCATGCTGATCACACGGTTAAAAAAGTTTCCAAACTTCCCGATCAGCTCGCTGTTCACGAACGCTTTATATTCTTCCCATTTGAAGTCCGCGTCTTTACTCTCGGGCAATATTTGAGTGAGGTAGCTCCGCAACGTATCAACCTCTATTCCACTCTCTGGCAACCCGTAACAAAAAACCCCCACCCCCTCGCTTTTTGAAAACTTCTTTCCCTCAAACGTGAGATATTGGTAACCGGACACAGAATAAGGAAGATTTAAATGCCCGTGAGCCATGAGCATGGCGGGCCAGAAAACGGTGTGGAACGGAATGTTGTCTTTACCGAGGAAATGAACAACTCGCGCATCCGGATCTTCCCAAAATTTCTTATAGATCGAGTCCCCAAGCTCCTTGGTGAACGAAATATACCCGATCAAGGCCTCAAACCACACATACACAACTTTGTTTTCTAAACCGGGGAGATTAATCCTCACGCCCCAAGGAAGATCGCGCGTGATGCTTCTGTCCCGCAAGCCGGCTTTCAACCATTCCTGCGCCACGTGAACGACCGTTTCTCTCCAAAGACCTTTTTTTTCGTTGATGAAATTGTCAATTTTTTTCTCATAAGCCTTCAGTTTGAAGAAGAGGTGCCTGGTTGTTTTTACGGCCGCGTTCCGGCCGCACAGAACGCACGCCGCTTCAATCAGGTCGCCGACGTTAATCAAGGTTCCGCATCGCTCACATTGGTCTCCGTTCGCCTTTTCAAAAAAACAACGAGGGCATTTACCACTCACGAACCGATCCGACAAGAATTGATCGTCCGTGACGCAATAATACATCTCCATTTCCTTCTCCTCGATGCCGCCCGTTTCCAGGATGCGTTGAAAGACCTCGTTGACCGTCGTTGAATGGGTTTCGTTGCTGGTGCGCGAATAGTTGTCATAGGAAATCTGGAACCAGTCGTAAATGTTTTTGTGAATGGGGTGCAAGGCGTCCACCAACGTGCGGACCGGAACGCCCAACTTGCGCGCCGCCATGAGCGAAGGCGTTCCGTATTCGTCAGAGCCTCCGACGAAAGCGCAGTCATCCCCACGCATCTTGGCGTAACGGTAAAAAATATCCGCGGGCAAATGAGAACCCGCCATGTGACCCAGATGTGGGACATTGTTGATGTAAGGCAAAGCCGCTGTAATCAGGTATCGCAAGGGTTCCTCCAGCGATTCAATCAGCCTTTTTAGGCCCTAAACTCTAATTGGGATACGACGTTCAACACTTTATCAAAGTACTTTTCGGTTACTGTGTAACCGGTCTCAAAGATTGAATTGCTGTCCTTCCAATCCAAAGAATCCCTGAGCCGCTTCAGGTCCGCCTCTAGTTCGTCATAAAAACCGGCGAAATATCGCCGGTTCTTTTGGAGGAGCGGCGCCTTGGTCAGGCATGGAAGGAGCATATAATTCCGCACGACATAAGCCTGTAAATGACGGAAATTGAGCCTACCGGCGATGGAGTCCAATTTCATGAAATCGCTTTGGCGAACGCGGGAGCGATAGTCCGCCATGGTATCATACGTTGTTCCGTCAAACATCCCAACGGAATCTTGCAGAAAGCGCCTTGGACTTGTCGTGAAAAATGTTTTATCTGTGTATGAAACTTTTTCCCCGAGATGGTCAAGCTGAAACTTTAATCTCCACCCTTCCGCAAGAAGTTCCTGCGACGGGTTGGCTTTTTGGTGTTCGATTCGGTACCCCCCAGCTCTCAGGTAAGCCTCTTTCTTGATGGCAAATCCGCAGTCGGAAAAAGGACGTTCAAAATCCTTGAAAACTTCCTGTGTGAACAAATATCTTTTCCCTTTTGCTCCCAATTTCTCAACGGTTTCGGGATCGAAGAAGAGAGTGCCGACCTCCCGCAGATAACGCTCTGATAAGCGGCGCGCCGTTAGCCACATTTCCCCGGTGAAATACCCTGGCGATCCGCAAGCGGAAGCGTCCTCTTGTTCAAGGCAATCCAGAAGAGACTGAAGCCATCGTTTTGGAAAAAGAGTATCGGTGTCAATTCCGACAAGCACATGGGGCCCATTTTGATGATGAATGGCAAACCGCATACCGCTGATCCTTGCATGGATATGGCCTTTTTCCATCTCTTTCAGCACTTTAAATTTTAATCCGGGATTTTCTGCGGAAAATGTCTTAATGACCTCCAACGTGCCGTCCGTACTCCTATTATCAACAAGGATGATCTCGAAAGACTCACGGTCGAATAGATTCCCCGAATGGTCCACTTGAGCGGCCAGAGAAGAGAGCGTATCCCGGATATAATCCTCTTCGTTGTAGAAAGGACCGATGATTGAAACGAAAGGCCGCCGGGTCATGGATTCTCCTTTAAAGTCCTCGATTCGTTAACCCTCAATTCCACCGCGTTAATCGCCGGGAGTGAATGCCCGGCGCCCCAACCCCGAAACCGGAACAGCGGCTTCATTTTCGTCTCCATTTAAAGCTCCCCTGTTCGGATTTTGGCCGTAAAGTAGATCGTGGGGATGGAAAGCAGAAAACTGGCCAGCATGGGGATGGAGCAAATCCCCCATTGAGGGGCGAATCGAAAAGCCACGAAAGTGCTTCCGACTCCGAGAGCCGTGCTGGGCCAGAAGTTTAGAAAGGTGTCCTTAAAGCTGAGCGTTTCCCGTGGATCCTTTTTCATGGGAACCCAAACGGATTTCTTATGAAAAGGCATCTGGAGGAGAGCCAAAGAGGTATAGAACAGGTTGTTCATACTTAGAATGGTGGAAATAAAAATCTCGTGGAAAATGCTGAGGACATCCCGAACGCCCCGGGCGGCGGCCAGTTTGTGCAGAAAAACGATGGACAACACGACGCACGTCGTAATATACCGCATTCCGACCATGTCGCTCCAAATGCTCGTCTTCTCCAGATATATGCCGAAATAGACCCAACCGAGAAAAATCAAGTTCGACAGATAGGAATAGACTCCGTCAAAAACATAGAACCGGCTGGGAAGTGAAATTCCCCCGTCGAAGATCAACTTCCAAGATTGCAACGTTCCCTTGGCCCATCGCGCGGACCGTTTGCGCGATTCCAGGTAGTTCGCTGGGGCTTCCTCAAAACTGACGACATCCGGACAAAAAACGGTTCGCTGGCCCGCCTTATCCAAATAGGCGGTTTCCCAAATGTCATGGCTAAGAACTCCAGGAGGAATAGAAACTCCTATGAAAGAATCGATGCGGACCAGGGCATTGTGTCCCCAATAGAGACCGCGGCCAAAGGCATTCTGTTCCGTAGCCACATAGAGGCGGAGGCCAATCCTATTTCCAACCACTTGGAGGTGACTATAATGAGTTTTAGCATTGGCAATCCGGATGGAAGCTTGAAAGATGGCAACGTCTCGGTTCGCGGGATGCGCCGCTTTTCTTAAGAGTTTCAACAGAAAGTTTTCCGGCAAGAGACTGTCCCCATCGCAATTGACAAAGTAACGGTAATGATGGCCGTGTTCTTTCAGCCATTGTTCCATCATTTCCCTTTTCTTTTTGGCGGGGTCGCTGACGTGAAACCTCTTGACCCGTTCTTCCCCGAAACGTCGCTGGAGACGACGCAAGACACTGAGTTCATAGGCCAAAAACGATTCGGGGGCATCGCCGCTCGCAATCCAAAGATCGACATTTCCGCAGTAATTGTTCCGAAAGGTGTATTCCATTCTTTCGAAAAGACCGCAAGATTCCGCCCGGACGGTGTAGAGAATCGCCGTCCTGGGAAATTCCGACAGGAAGCGTTCCGGAGTTTTGGGCGGAGGGAAAAGAAGTGTATAGAGGCTACAGACAAACATTCGTGCGACATTCATGATGAGAAAAGCAAAAACGAACATCCACAGAAAGGCCAGAGGACCCATGGCGTGGAAGTTGACCGTGATGATCCGGATATAAAGGATTAACAATCCGAACACCAGGATCATGGCGAGAAAACAATACGGTGTTAGAAGCATTCTCTTCACGCTCCGGACAAGGACGCCGAATCCTCTTTTACATTTGTCCAAATTGGGCCCTCCCAGGTTGTCATCCATCCGAATTAATCATCTCCGCCGAAAAGCTTCCTCAACAGGCTCTCCCGAGGACAACGAATTTTCACGCGGGCATCCATACCGTATTTAATGTCCTTCGGTGGATCTCGAAATTCAATGCGGACGATGATGCCCTTCTTGAAATTGCCACCCTCCGCCAGCACTTCATCGAGTGTCCTTAAAGGTTTCCCGGAATAATCCGCCAAGCCGGCCACCGCTCCTTCAAACCAGCGTGCATGAGATTCAAGTCGGACCCTGGCTCTTTGACCCACTTTGACTTGAGACAGGCGCTTCTCCGGCACCATCGCTTCAATCACAAAATGACTCAGATCAGCGACCTCGAAAAGACTGTCTCCTGTCTCAAAGAATACACCTCTTTTCTCGGTCAAGTTCTGGGTGACGATGACGCCCGCAGTGGGCGACCGCAATTCCGCGCGGGAGATCATGTCGTGAAGGTGGGCTTCTTGGGCTTCCAGCTCCTTCCTACCTATCTCCAGTTCCCCTCTCTGGATCCAAGCCAGGCGGCGATCCCCGTCCGCGCGGTCCAAATCCACAGCAGGGACGACGTGGTCTTCAAATAGTCGCTTGGTCCGTTCGTAAATTTCTTCCAGCCGAAGGGCATCCTCCCGCCGAAGGGCTTCTTGGCGTAAGACGACACGGATCTGTTCCCGTTTCTTTTCCAGTTCCGTCCGCCAGTCGGCGCTTCGAATGTGGGCCAGGAGGTCCCCGGACCGGACGTGTGCTCCGGAAGGAAAACGGATATCCTCCAACACCCCATCGAAAGGGGCTTTGATCACGGCGCGGGTTGAGGGGCGGGCTTCGCCCTGGACGTCCAATGTCCATGGGAATTTGACGAACAGGAGGGCCGCCACAGCGATGGCGACGAGAAATTTTAATCCGAGTCGCCGACCCGGTGAGAGCCCGGGGCGGATTGTTTCCTCCGGACGGACACCGTCCATGCTTTCGCGGATATCCGGGATGTCATGCCCCGCCCGCTTATCCTCTCGCAAAAAAGGAATCAGTGATTCGAAACTCTCTTGGAGGGTGGAAAGTTTTTTCTCCCGCTCTTCAAGGGCCCGGGCCCTCTCCTCCAATTGTTCCCTACCGTTCGTTGTGTTCGTCATAGCCCTCCCAGCTACTGCGATGTTCCGCCCACGGACCGCTCCAGTTTTCCAATTGAGACGAGCAGTCCGACATTTGCTCGGATGCGGTCGATTCTGGCCTTGATCCAATCCGACAGGGCGTTTAGGAGGTCCTCTGTCGTGGCCGTTCCCTCCCGATAAAGGACCTCGACGACCCGTCGGCCCTCTTCCCCGGATTCGAGAACTCGGTTGGCCATTTCCCGCCTAGCGCGGGCCGAGAGAACGGTGAGATAGGCTTCGGTTACGTCGTCCTCCACCCGTTTCCGGGTTTCATCCGCGAAGATTCTCGTCTGTTCCAGGACGGATTGGGCCTGTCCAACTCTGTGCCTCGATTCGCCGGCGAACCAGAGCGGTAGGACAGCGTTTAGCTGTCCGCTCAGGTCTTGTTCCAGGGAAGACAATTGGCGGCCGCTGTATCCGAAATTACCTTGCACAACCACATGCGGCCTATTCTCTGCGCGGGCAATAATTATTTCCATTTTAGCGGCGGTCAAATCCTCCTGGGATTAAGAGAGCGCACCGCGATGGACTTCTGCCCGATGCAGGTATTCCTCCAACGGTTCCAAATCTCCGGCAGGAAGCGGCCCGGGATCTTCCAATTGGACGGACTCCTGAGGGTCCCGGCCCAGGAGGCGGTTGAACTTTATTTCGGCAAGCCTTTGTGCGGACTGGGCTTCAATCAAGTCTTGCTTTTGATGCGAAAGGGCGGCTTCGGTTCTCAAGAGATCCAAGGGAATGACCGATCGGGCCTTGAGTCGGTTTTCCACCAGCGCGTGGTCCTTCTCCAACTGAACGATGCCCTCGCGCAGGACCTCCACGATTTGGCGCGTTGCAAGAATTTCAAAGTACGTCCGCTTAACAAGGGAAACGATGTCATTCCTTATCTCTTGCACTTCGCTTCGGGCCGAACCTAGAAGGGCTTGGTTTTTATTGACTTCTCCCCGAATCCGCCCCCCTGTATAGAGAGGCTGGATCAGGGACAATCTCGCCTGGTTGAAATTGAGAGCATCGCTCGCCGGCCCGCTTCCTCTTTCAAGGTCCGCCTGGGCCAGGAGCCTAGGGAAGTTTTTGGTCTTGCGTTCCTCGAACCGAGACTTCGCTTCCTCCATTCCCCGAATCGCCATTTGGATTTCCGGGTTATTCTCCAAGGCACAAGCAATACTGTTCGCCAGGCTTAGGGTACCCGTCGAAACAGGTTCCTCCGCGTCGGCAAGAACCGTGACAACCCCTAAGGGGAGAACCGCCCAAAAGAGGGGCAAACCCCACAGACCCCGCCTTGAACATTCTTGAATGATCTTTTTTGACCACTTCATTTTTAATCGGCCACGCCCCTCAAAATGGTTTCCTATCCAAGGGAGACTCCTGCCGAGAAAACGCCGATCAGGGTTTGGCATCGTTTCGTTCGGCCCCCCCACGATCCTGTCCATAAAGCACGGGTACCCCGCCCCCGAGGAAGGGGCTACCCCCGAGAGACAGCCCTCCGAGAATCAGATACGCGGAGTGAAGCGCAGTGAGGAATTCCGTGGGGATGGAATGAACTTATTAACCATCCGCCCCACCAAAAAGGCTCGGCGGAATTCCCCCTCACTCTCAACCGGGATAAGGTAGCACGGCGAACCGAAAGATCTTCTTAATAAGTTGTAACAAAGTTGAAAACCAGTTCATCCCGGCGAAAAGGGTCTCCGCGTATGATAACACGAACCCATAAATAACACAAACATGAAAAATACCTATATGATGTTTTATGATCTTGGTTCTAAAGGAATTGACCATGTCCCCGAAGACAACGACGGATGCCTTCTCAAGGTTGGCGTCGGTGATGAGCGGGAGGCTTTTGGACGGGCCCGCCACGTTCAGCGTTCTAGAGACTCCCTTGGAGAGAGTGGCTGACGAGGCCGGAGGGGATTTTGGGGTAGAAGTAGGTGCTTTTGGGGGGCATCACGAACCCGGCGGTGGAAACGGCCAACACTTCTTGGACGGTGTTGGGGGCCAGGAAGAAGGCCCATCCTTTGTTTTTTTTAGCGCTTTTAACGGCTTCGGCGGGGGTGCGGGTGAAAAAGAAATCCTCTTTTCCCAACCCTTTCAGCGGACCGGCGTGGAGGCAGGCCATGGCCAAGCGTTCGTGGGGGGTGCGGAGAAGTTCCTTCGGGATTTTGGTGAAAGTGTAGAGATAATATTTTCCCTCGCGGTAAACCCCGACCTCCAGGAGACCCGCCCCTTTCTTCCCGTCGGTGAGGGTCTTGAGCGCTTTCAATCCGCTGACGGGGTGAAGGGTTCCCCATTTCTCCAGGTTCACGAACTTTCGTTTTTCCCAGGGGACCGCGCGATGGGTCGGAAGGACCTCCAAACCCTTTTCGTCCGATGAGGAGAAATAAGCCAAGACCCGGTCGGCGGCGGGGGAACCGTTCTTTAACGCCTGGCGCGCCCATTCGCTGTAGGCCAGGGCGGTTTCGTAGCGGTGATGGCCGTCGGCGATGGCGCAGGGGGACTTGGCGAAGAGCCGTTGGAGTTCTTTGGCCGAAGCGTCGTTTTTCCACACCCAGACCCGATGGGTTACCCCGGCCTCGTCCTTGAATTGAACCCAGGGTCGGCCTTTCGCGTGTTGGCGGGTGAGAGCCTCGATCCGGCCCGAAGAGTCCCGCACCAAAAGTTGGATGGGGCTCGTTTGGGCGCGGAGCGCTTTGAAAAGAAGAAGACGGTCCACCTTGGCGGTGGGCAGGGTTTTTTCGTGGGGGAAGACCCCTTGGCCCCATGGAACCACCTTAAGCGCCGCGAAAAATCCGCGCCGGACCAGCGGGCGGCCGTCGACGGGAGAGCGGAACCGCGCCTCATACACATAGAAGGCGGGGGTCGGGGCCCGGCGCAAAACCCCGCTCGCGTTCCAGTCCGCCCACCATTTCGCCGCCTCGGCGTAGCGGGTGGCCGGGTCTCCCGCAGGCAGTTCCACGCGTATGAAATTCAAAGGGTCCCGTTGGATCAACGCCTCCCGGCCGGCGGGCGAAATCACGTCGTAGGGCGGGCACACCCGGCGTCTAATGGCTTTGCGGTATTTTTCGCCGTAAACAAAGGCGCGAAACGGTTTAATGTCGGGCATGGTTTTGTCCTTGATGGAGTTTTTTCCCTTCCTTAACATCATTCAACAGGGAAGCGTTTGGGAATCCCCTTTCCCGGCCGTTCCCTCACGGCATTTCTCGCTAGCGCGGTCACACGCGGGAGAGGGAAACCACTTCTAAGAGAAAAAGGATGCGCGAAAATCGCTTTATAGCTCCAGCGTGAGTCCTCTTTTCAACTGGAGGGCGCGCTGGTAGATGCAACCGGCGACGGCCACGTCTTGGATGGCCAGGCCGGTGGAATCGAATACCGTGATGTCGCGGTCGGATTGGCGGCCGGGTTTCTTGCCGATCAAAACCTCGCCCAGGCTTCCGGCGATGTTCCGAACGGTGAGGGTTCCCTCGTCGATCCCGGTATTGACTTCGCCGGAATGGAGGGCCTGCTCCGGACTGTCCACGATGATGCGGGCCCGTTTTAAAATCTCCACCTCCAGCTCCCGCTTGCCGGGCGCGTCGGCCCCGACGGCGTTGATGTGGGTCCCCTCCCGGATCCAGGCGGATTTGACCACCGCCTCCCGGCCCGGCGTCGTCGTGACCACGATGTCGGCCCCGCAGGCTTCTTCGACCCCCACCGCGCGAAAAACGGGGCCCCCCGGCCGAGCTTCGCGGGCGCAAAAGGTTTGGGCCTCTTCCATTGTAAAAGCCGCCACGCGGACCTCTTTCAACGGGAAAAGCGGTCGGATGGCCGCCAGCTGGGTGGCGGCTTGGCGACCCGCGCCGACCAACCCCAGCACCGTGGAGTCTTTCCGGGCCATGGTTTTGGCCGCCAACCCGCCCCCCGCGCCGGTGCGGATGTCGGTGAGCCGCCCGGCGGCCATGACGGCCAGAGGCATGCCGGTTTCGGGATCGTTCAGGACATAAATTGCGGCCACCGTCGGGAGCCCGCGTTTGGGGTTGCCGGGATGGGAGTTGACCACTTTCACCCCGGCGAAGGGGCGCCCCCCCGCGCAGGAAATCTTTGGGATATAAGCCGGCATGGCGCGCAGGTCTCCCCCGTATTCCTCAAAATCCAAATAGACCTTGGGCGGCATTTGAGCTTCCCCTCGAGCCAAGTGCCCGAAGGCCTCTTCCACGAGGGGCATCGCCGCCTCCACCGTCAACAAACCGTCCACTTCTTTTTCCGACAACCACAAAATATTCATCGGTACACCTCCGGTGAAACAGACCGCACCTGCCGCTCACAATGCCCAACCGACACCGCTTCCTTCGTTCCTCCGTTTCAAAACGGCTTGCGAAGCGGCGGATGAGGAACGGATTTCCGTCGAAAACATCCCCTCCCCCTCTCCCGCTAGCGGGAGAGGGAATCCGCTTCAAAACCGCTCAGGGCGCTTGATCGCCGGTTTTTACATCTCCCGAAAGGTGGCGTCGGCGGCGGCCAGGGTTTTCTCGATGTCGGCCGGGGAATGGGCGGCGGAGACGAAACAGGCCTCGAATTGGGACGGGGGCAGGTAGATCCCCCGTTTCAACATCCCGTGGAAAAATCGGCCGAAGTCCCGGGTATTGGATCCCTCGGCGGAAGCCAGGTCGGTCACGGGCCCTTTGGTGAAAAACAGCGTGAACATGGATTCCACGGCGTTCACCGTGATGTCCCGGCGGTGCCTACGCCCGATGGCGCGGAGACCGTGGGTGAGAGAATCCGCCCGGTCCCGGAGAACTTTGTACGGCGGTTCGCGTTTCAAGAGAGAGAGCGTCGCCGCGCCGGCCGCCATGGCCACGGGGTTGCCCGACAGCGTCCCCGCTTGGTAGACCGGCCCCAAAGGCGCCAATTTCGACATCACCCGGCGGGATCCGCCCAAGGCGCCCACCGGCAGTCCGCCGCCGAGAATTTTTCCGAAACAGGTGAGGTCCGCGCGGATTCCAAACAGCCCCTGGGCCCCGCCCCAGGCCAGACGGAACCCCGTCATCACCTCATCGACGATCAGGAGCGCTCCGTATCGGCGGGGGACCCGGGCCAGCGCTTCTAAAAAACCCACCGAGGGGACGACGACCCCCATGTTGCCGGCCACGGGCTCCACGATCACGGCCGCAATGTCTTTCCCCCACTTGGCGAAGGCCTTGGTGAGGGCCGCCGCGTCGTTGTAGGGCAGAACAAGGGTCAGCCGCGCGAGCTCTTTGGGCACCCCGGCCGAGGTCGGCTGGCCGAGGGTCAAGGCGCCGCTTCCGGCGCTCACCAACAAACTGTCGCCGTGGCCGTGGTAGCAACCCGCGAACTTGACGATCAAACGGCGGCCCGTGTACCCCCGGGCCAAGCGGAGCGCCGAGAGACACGCCTCCGTCCCGGAACTTGTGAAGCGGAGAAGATCCACCTGGGGGAAGGCTTCCCGCACGAGCCCGGCCAGGTCCAATTCCAAGGGCGATGGCGCGCCGAAGGAACTGCCCTTCTTGAGCGCCCGTTGGGCGGCGCCCACGATTTTTGGGTGGGCGTGACCCAGGATCATGGGGCCCCAGGAACCCACGTAATCGATGTAGGTGTTCCCATCGACGTCCGTCAGTTTGGACCCTTTGGCCCGGTCGAAGAACACGGGCGTCCCCCCCACGGCGCGGAAAGCCCGCACCGGAGAATTCACGCCCCCCACAAAGGTCTGTTTCGCTCGCTGGAACAATTCTTGGGATCGGTTCACGGGGTCTCCTTGACGTTCTCATCGTCCGGCGAAGCCGGGACGTAGACGTTGGTGTCGGGCGGGAGGTCCGCCTTTCGAAGATGAAAACTGCCGGGCGGAAGACGTTTCACCCGCTCGAAGAGGATCAAAAAGGGGGGCAAGGGATCGAACTCAAAAAATCGTGTACGCGGCGTGCCGAAGTGCATCGGCAGGACGATACGGGGACCAATTTCCCGGACAAGACCGGCCGCGCCTGCCGCGTCGACGGTCGTCCGGCCGCCCACGGGGATGAAAAGCACGTCCACGCCGGCGAGCGCTTCCTTTTGGTCCGGCCGAAGGGCCTTTTGGCCGATGTCTCCCAGGTGCGCCCAACGAAGACCGCCCATTTCCCACACATACACTCGCGTGGTTCCGTTCCGGCGTCCTCCCTGGTCATCGTGGTCCGCGAGTAACCCAGTGACTTCGATCCCCGCGGCCGTTGCCGTTCCCGTGGTCAGAACGACCGGGAAAGGAACGACGGAAGACGGCCGGCTGGGAGCGGGTCGTTCGTGCTCCGGCCGGGATTCCCCGCCCTCGGTCGCGGCCGAAGATCCTCCCGGGACCAGAACGGAAACCGGGACCCGGGGGACGGCGTTGTGATCAAAATGGTCGTGGGTGATCAGCACCGCGTCCGGCTTCACCCGGGGAGGCGGGTATCCCACGGTGTCGTCGAAGGGGTCCAGCAAAAAAACCCGGCCCGCGCTGTCCCGGATGGAAAAACAAGAATGCCCCCACCACCGCACGTCCACTCCCAGGTCGGGATCCCCCCGCGGGCGCGCCACAGGCCGCAGGGCGCAGGCGGTGGCGCCAAGGAGGAGGGCCGCCCGCCAACCCCGCCTCATCGATCGGCGAGCCGGCGCGCCATTTCCCGCGCGTGGTAGGTGAGGATCACGTCGGCCCCGGCGCGCTTGATCGAAAGAAGAATTTCCTCCATCACCCTCGCGCCATCCACCCAGCCTTTGGCCGCGGCGGCTTTCACCATGGCGTATTCGCCGGACACGTTGTAGGCGGCCACCGGCGCGTCGAACTGATCCCGCACCCGGCGAATCACGTCCAGGTAGGCCAAGGCGGGTTTCACCATCACCATGTCGGCGCCCTCGTCAATGTCCAAAGAGACTTCCTGCAGGGCTTCCCGAACGTTGGCGGGGTCCATCTGATGAGTGCGGCGGTCGCCGAAGGCGGGAGCGGACGACGCCGCGTCCCGAAAGGGGCCATAGAAAGCCGAGGCGTATTTGGCCGCGTAGGCCAAGATCGCGATCTCTTGTTTTCCGCCATCGTCCAAGGCCCGGCGGATGGCGGCCACGGCGCCGTCCATCATGCCCGAGGGGGCCACCCAGTCGGCGCCCGCCTCTGCCTGCGCGCGGGCGATCTGCGCGAGGCGCTCCAGCGTGGCGTCGTTATCAATCGCTGGACCGGCTCCGGTGGGGCGCAAAATCCCACAATGTCCATGATCGGTGTATTCGCAAAGACAGAGATCGGTGACCACGAGGAGATTCGGCACGGCGTCTTTCACCGCCCGCACGGCCCTTTGGACGATCCCGTCCGGATCCGAGGCGTCCCGCCCCTCCGCATCTTTTTTCTCCGGGATCCCAAAAAGGATCACGGCCGGAATCCCCAATTTCGCCGTCTCCCGGGCTTCCTTCACCAATTGGTCGACGGAAAGTTGGAAAACCCCCGGCATGCTTGGCACCGCGCGCCGTTCCCCCCGGCCGGGCCGGACGAAGAAAGGCTGGACCAAATCCTGGGGATAAAGCGCCGTCTCCCGAACCAGGCGGCGGACGGCGGGGGAGGCCCTCAACCGACGGAGCCGACGTTTTGGAAAACTCATAACGGGGGGAGCGAAGGACGCATGGCCGTTGTTCGCCGATCGCCGCTCAGTCGATCACCAAAAGCTGGCCCTTGAGGTGGGCGGGATGAAGATGACAGCTCGTGTCGAAGAGCCCGGCCTTCACGGCATCGAATTCCACAACGGTGGGGACGCCCCGGGCCGCTTCGGCCTTCACCCCGAATTCGGGAATCGTAAATCCGTGAACGGCGGGATCTTCCGGCACGTTGTTCAGGAGGGTCAATTTCACGTGATCGCCTTTTTTCACAACGATCGTTCCGGGAAGCCACATCACTTTGCCTTGGTATTTGATGTTCAGGAGCGTCAACTCGCGGGTTTCTCCAGCCAGGACGGGGGCCGCCGCCAAAACCAAGCCAAGAGCCCAGGGAAGGAAACGTTTCATGGAATGCCTCCAGGTCGAACGTCTCTATTTTATCATACGCGCAGGGCGGGCATTTGTCTTAAGAGAGCCCGCATGGCGGGGTGGAGAAATCCGTTGGAGGCCAAGGTCTGGGACGTGTCGGCGGAGGTGTAGGGGCGGCCCCGGAAATCGCTCATCCGCCCGCCGGCTTCCTCGACCAGTAGCCGCCCCGCGGCCGAGTCCCAGGGTTTCAAATTGAATTCCCAATAGCCGTCGAACCGGCCCGCCGCCACGTAGGCCAAATCGAGCGCCGCCGCCCCCAGCCGCCGCAGTCCCTGGGTCCGTTTCATGAACTTCTCGACGAAAGAAAGATAAAAGGCGGCTTTTTTGTAGCGGTCGTAGGGGAAACCGGTCACGAGCAGGGCGTCGATCAATTGGTTCGTTTGGGACACCCGGATCCGCCGGCCGTTCAGGGTCGCCCCCTTCCCGCGGACCGCGAGGAAAAGCTCCTCGGAAAAGGGCGCATACACCCCGCCCAGCAACGGGTGTCCATCTTTTCGAGACCGATGGACACGCAACTGAGCGGCACGTGGTGCGCGAAGTTGACCGTGCCGTCCAACGGGTCCACGATCCAGCGGTACCCGGAGGGGGTCGCGTGGAGACCGGACTCCTCCATCAAAAACCCGTGGTCGGGAAAAGCCCCGCGCAAGACCCCAAGGATTCGTTTTTCCGCCGCGTGGTCCACGGAGGTCACGATATCGACCAGGCCTTTGTGCGAAATCGAAAACGTTCGCCGGGCCCCACGCCGATGGATCGCCCCGGCCTCGGCCAAGGCGCGCCGCATGGCGCGGAGGAGCGCGGCGGTGGGGATTCCGGTTTTCATCGGACGCCCACCGCGCGGACCACGGCCCGGGCCAGGTCTTCCACCGTGGCTTCCCGGGCCGCTTCGGTCGGGCGTACCCCCCGAGCCCGCAGGGTGTGGGAGGTGATCGGCCCAATGGAAACAGCCTGGGCGCGAGAGAAAATACGGTGAACGTCCGGGGCAGAAAAGTTGCCCAAGAGGGAGTTCGCCGTGGAGGAGGACGTGAACGTGACCGCGTCCACCGTGCCCGCTCGGAGAGCCGCGCGGGCCTCTTTCGTCAAAGGAACCGGGACCGTTCGATAGAGCGGCCAGAGGTCCACCCGGGCGCCGCGCCGGGTTAAACCCGCGACCAAAACCTCCCGCCCCTCTTCGGCCCGCGGAAACAAATACCGTCGGCCCCGGACGTTTTTGCCCAAAAGTTCCATCATGCCCTCCGCTTGAAAAGTGTCCGCCACCCCTTGGACGGGAATCCGCTCTTCCGCCAACGCGGCCGCCGTTTTAGGGCCCACGGCGAAGACCGGCGGAAGGGCGCGGGACGTTCCAACTCTTTTTGCGAAAAGTTGGGCCCCGTTGGCGCTTGTCACAAGAACACCGTCGTAGCTTAAAAGGTTTCGGAGGAACCCCCGCCCATCCGGCCCCAGGGGCAAAGGGACAATCCGGAGGACCGGGCTTTCAATGACCCGCGCCCCGGCCTCCTCCAAGAGGGCGCTCAGGTGCGAGGCCTGATCCCGGGCCCGGGTGACCAAAACCGTTTTTCCGAACAGCGGTCTTTTTTCAAACCAATTTAAATTTTTTCCCAGCCCCGCCACGTCCCCCACCACGATCACCGCCGGCGCTCCCAACCGTTCCCGCCGAACCCGTTGGGCAATATCTTTCAGGGTTCCGCGCACCGTCCGTTGATGGGCCCAACTCCCCCACTGCACGGCCGCCGCGGGAAGGGACGACGGCCAGCCTAAACCGAGAAGCCGGCGGGCGATGTGCGGAAGCTGTCGGATCCCCATCAAAATCACCAACGTCCCCTCGGAAGAAATTTTGGACCAATCCACCCCCGGCCCCCGCCGTCGGACCGCCTGACCGGCGGTTTCCCCGAGATAAGGATTTTCCCGACCCTCGTGCCCCGTGACGACCGTCACGACAGACGCGTGCCCCCGGTGCGTGAGCGGAATCCCGGCGAACCCCGGCACCGACGTCGCCGCGCTCACCCCCGGCACCACCTCAAAAGGGACCCCGTGGTCCACCAAAACCTCCGCTTCCTCCGCTCCTCGCCCGAAAAAGAAAGGATCCCCCCCCTTCAGCCGCACCACGGTTTTTCCGGCCCGGGCCAAGCGAACCAACAGTCGGTTGATTTCCGGCTGACGCATCCGAACCCGCCCATCGCCCCGTTTCCCCGCATCAATTATTTTGACGCCCGCCCGGCAATGTTTCAAAACCCGTCGATCCACCAACGCGTCCAACACCACCACCTCCGCCCGCCCCAAACACTCCCCCCCCCGCACCGTCATTAGGTCCACCCTCCCCGGCCCCGCCCCCACCAGATAAACAAACCCCTTCCCATTTCCAGGAAGGGTCGCGCGGGAGACGGCGTTCGGAGTCGAAACTCGGAAGGATCTGCTCATGGGGAGACAATACCACGCCCTTGTACGTCACTGCAAGGCCCGAGACCAAGCCTTTTTACTGGAGGGCGATTTATTTGCGGAGATCGGCTTGTTTAGCCCGGGTCAACGGGTAACCAAACAAAAGTCCGGCGGCCAGGAAACCCCGCCAAGGCGGAGAGGTCGGGATTTTTATCGAAGGCAAACTGAAGGATGGGGCGCGGGATTCGAAATTGCCGCAGGAAAAACAGACGGTGATTCTCTGGCGAAATTAATCTCTTGAAATTTATTGCTTCGCGATCCAGACTGAATGCGTTGCGTTGGGTTTAAAGGCGGAAGGAGGAGGATGCATGAAGGGAAAGGGTGAACACATTGGGCGCGTAAGCTGGGCGCTGGCTAGCTTCTCTTTTGTTTTGGTGGGACCCGCCTCGGCTTTTCAACTGCCGGGGTCGGGCGACTTTCAGGGGAACCTGGACACCACCGTTTCCTACGGCGTAACCTTTCGAGCCCAGGACAGGGATCCTCAATTGGTCGGAATCTCCAACGGCGGCGTTTCGGGCAACATCAACGGCGACGACGGGAACCTAAACTACAGCAAAGGGGATGCCGCCTACAATGTCGTCAAGATGACCAACGAGCTGGACCTCCGTTACCGCAATTTCGGCGCCTTTGCCCGCGGGTCCTATTTCTACGATTTCGCCAACATCACCCGCGAAACCCTGGGCGACCAGGCGCGCAACCGCACCGGCCACTACGCCGAGCTGTTGGACGCCTATGTGCGGGCTGAATTCCCGGTCATGGGCCAATCCCTCAAACTCCGACTGGGGCAACAGGTCGTGAACTGGGGAGAAAGCACCTTTATCCCGAACGGCCTGAGCGTGGCCAACGCCATCGATCTCAGCAAACTGCGGGTGCCGGGCGCGGAGATTAAGGAAGCTCTCCTCCCGACCCCCATGGCCTTCGCCTCCCAGAGCCTGGGCAAAACGTTTTCTCTGGAAGGCTTCGTCCTCTCGCGCTTCGACCACGTCCGCACGGATCCCCGGGGAACCTTTTTTAGCACCGATGACCTGATTTCGGACGACGGCGACAAGATCTTCCTCGGCTCCGGCCGTCGGTATGACCAGCACATGCCACCCGCCGACGCCAATCTGATCCCCCCTCCGGTTAGCACGAGTACCACGAACTTAGGGCAGGTCTGGGGCATTCGGTCGGGAGATCGAGACGCCAAAGACTCCGGCCAGGCCGGGGTCGCCTTACGGATATTCGCGCCTTTGCTTAACAACACGGAGTTCGGGCTCTATCACGTCAACTACCACAGCCGGACGCCCCTTATTTCAAGCGTGCGGGGTGGGGTGTCTGTCAACAATCCCAACAACGCGCTTGCGCCATTGCCGATCGACTGTTCCGGGAAATACATCGACATCCCAGGAACTTTCAATGACGCCGGGGGACCCGCCTTTTGGGGCGATGACTGCACGGATAAGCCCGCCTCCTACTTTGTGGAGTATCCGGAGAACATCCGGATCTACGGCCTCAGCTTCAACACGGTGGGACCCTGGGGACTCGCTTTCCAGGGGGAATCTTCCTATCGGCCCAATCAACCGGTCCAATACACGGTCAGCGAACTGGCCCTGGCGGCGGGCGGATTGTCGAACTTCCTAACGGGGGCCGACGTGGCCGGAGCGGGCGCGGCGGCAGCGGTTCCCATGGGAACGGAGATCAAAGGCTACGAACGGCTGGCCGTTCAACAATCCCAGGTGAGCGTGACCAAGGTCCTTGGGCCCCTATGGAAAATGGATGTCCTCACCGTGGCCGGCGAAGCCGGTTATACCCATATGGACCTGACCGATGGCAAGTATTACCAGGGGTATGCCACGAGCTTGGCTCCGGGGTCCAACCCCGGGAGCGGCGTTTCCAATGCCCCCATCCAGGGCCAAGCCACCAAGGATTCCTGGGGATACCGGGTGACGGCGCGGATGGATTTCCTCGACTCCTTTTTTCAAACGAACATCTCTCCCCGGGTAACGTTCTCCCACGATGTGAGCGGCGTGAGCGCGACCTTTAACGAAAACGTCAAGGCGCTCAGCTACGGGCTGGGAACCACCTTTAAACAGGACTGGGCCTTGGACCTCTCCTACACGGACTTTTTCGGCGGCCGGACGTTCCGGTCCGTCTCAGCGCCGGGCACTTACCCGCCCGATCAGCCGGAGGAAACGGCGACCTCGTCGAATTCAGTGAAGGACCGGGACATCGTTTCCATGAACCTGAGCTACTCGTTCTAACCGCCATGGGACCCCTTGGGAGGAAACCCGCTATGGGAAAAACTGCGCTCAAAATCGTTTCGGCCCTGGCCCTGTTCTGGCCGGCGGGCCTCTCCGCCGCGGTGGACGCCGCGCACGCCGCGGCGTTGGGAAAAAATCTGACCCCCGTCGGGGCGGAACGCCAGGGCAACGCCGCTGGAACCATCCCCGCCTGGGAGGGAGGCCTGGCGAAAGACGCCTATCCCCACGCGAACGGCGGACACTACGCCGATCCTTTCGCGAAGGACAAGCCACTCTTCACCATCACCTCCAAGAACGTTGACCAGTACAAAGAACAACTGACTCCCGGCCAGCTGGCGCTGTTCGCCCAGTTTCCGGATTACACGATGGTCGTCTATCCCACCCGGCGGACGGCATCCTTCCCGGCGGCGTTCTACCAGAAGACCCGGGAGAACGCCACCAAAACCATATTATCCCATGGCGGCAACGGGGTGTTGAACGCCACCGACGGGGTGCCCTTCCCGATCCCCAAAGACGGCGCCGAGGCGGTGTGGAACGTGCTCCTGCGTTTTCGCGGGCCCGCCTTTCGGATGAACTCCATTGAAGCCCCCGTTCTGCGGAACGGGACGTACACCCCGTCGCGGTGCTCCGTGGATTTTGAGCCCCACTACAACAACCTGGACAAACCCCTCGACCGCCGGACCCCGAACCTGTTCTTTGAATTCCTGCAAACCTTCGCCTCCCCGCCTCGCCTGGCGGGGTCCATCCTTTTGGTCCACGAACCGGTGGACCAGGTGAAACAGCATCGCACCGCCTGGCTGTACAACCCAGGCCAGCGGCGGGTCCGTTTGGCCCCCACCCTGGCCTACGACAACCTGGCCCTGACCGCGGAGGGATTGAGGACCTACGACGACTACAACATGTACAACGGCTCGCCGGATCGGTATCAGTGGACCCTGATCGGGAAAAAAGAGATGTTCGTCCCCTACAACTCCTATCGGTTGAACGATCCGGCTCTGCGTTACAAGGACATCCTGAAAGCGGGCCATCTCAACCAGGAGGTCCCCCGCTATGAGCGGCACCGGGTGTGGGTTCTGGAAGGGACGTTGAAAAAAGGCTTCCGCCACCTCTACGCCCGCCGGGTCTTTTATCTGGATGAGGATTCCTGGATTCCGCTTCTCTCGGACAAATACGATGCGGGGGGAAAGCTATCGTATTTTGCGGAACAGCACCTCGTCAATTACTTTGAAGTCCCCATGCCTTGGGCGTCCGTGACGGTTTTTTACGACTTGCCCTCCGGGCGCTATCTCGCCTTGAACCTCACCAACGAGGAATCCTCTCCCTGGAAGGAACGCAAATTCCCAGCGGCCTACTTCACCCCGGCGAACCTGCGCGGACAAGGCACGCGATAGTCCCGAGGGTTCCATGACGTTCTTCCGACCTCTCTTCCGGGCAACGAAGGGAGGTCTTTTTTTCCTGGCCCTCCTGGCAGGCCCGCTACGGGCCGCCGGGCCCGGGGCTCTGGCCGTCGACCGGGCGGGGGACCGCTGGGTGGCGGTGGGAGAGAAGGGGCGCATCCTCCTTTCGGAGAACCGGTGGGAAACCTGGCGGCAAGCGGAGTCGCCGGTGGAGGTCACCTTGACCGCGGTGCGGTTTCTCGACCATCGAATGGGGTGGGCCGTGGGCCATGAGGGAGTGATCCTGAAAACGGAAGACGGCGGGGGGCGCTGGCGTCTGTTGCGGAGCGCCCCGGCGGCGGACGAACCGCTCTTTGATGTTCTTTTCCAAAACCCCGCGCAGGGCATGGCCGTGGGGGCCTACGGTCTCTGCCTCCGGACCGAGGACGGCGGGATCACCTGGACCAACATTTCCCTTCCCAGCGGGGATCGACACCTCTACGGGGTCGCCTCTCCCAGGCCGGGTGTTTGGGTGGTGGTCGGAGAAGGGGATCATCCTGTGATCTGCGGACGGCGGTCGCGGCTGGAAGACCACGCCGGTGAAAGAGCGGGAAACGCTCTTCGGCGTGACCGTCGGCCCGAACAATTCCCTGGCGGCTTACGGATTCAACGGAGCGGTGTGGGTCTCCCGGGACGCCGGGGTCCGATGGAAGCGACTGCCGAGGAAGGGCCCTTCCCTTTACGCCGGCGCCTGGGATCCCGAAGGCGTGGTTTTGGCCGGGGACGGAACGGTCCTCGTGGGGCCGGACCCGGAGACCTTGAAGATTCTTAAAACAGAGGAGGGGACGCGTTGGACCGGAGTGGCGAGGGCGGGTTCTGGGGAAATCCTCGTTCTGGGCCCCGAAGAAAGCCGTCGGATTTCCCCCCACCCGTAGTCTTCCGTTCAAAAAGACCGATCAAGGGCGGGAGAAGAAGAAAGGCCATTCCCGCGTTGGCGAGGAAAAGAAAGGCCAGGAGCCCGCCCATGTCCGCTTGAAGCTTAAGCGGCGAAAAAACCCAAAGTCCCACCCCCAGGGACGTGGCGCTCGCGGTAAAGGCCACCATCCTCCCCCTCGTTCGGTAGGCGTCCAACAGGGCTTGGTCCCGGGTCCGCCCGCTCCGCCGACCGGCGGCATAACTTTCGTAAAGATAGACGGCGAAATCCACACCCACCCCGACCCCCAGCGAAACCACAGGCAACGTCGAGAGCGTGATCCCGATCCCCGCCAGCGCCATCAACCCGTTGGCCAGGAGGGACGCCAGCAGGAGGGGCAAGGTAACGATCAAGGCCCCGCGCAGACTGCGAAAGGCGATCAGGCAACAAAGGCCCACCGCGCCCCATATCCCCCAGAGGAGGACCCGATTGAACCGGGCGACCGTTTCGTTGGTGGCCGCCAAGACGGCCACGTTCCCTCCCCCCAGGAGAAACCGGGTGCGGTCCGTTGAAAGGTCCCGGGCGGCCTCTTTCGCGGCGGCCACGACCGGGGCCAGGACAGAGGCTTCGTTCCCTTGGGTGAAAACCAGGAGTTGCAAGGTGTCGGCGGCCGCGTTCATCAAGCCCTGTTCCACGCCGGCCAGGTTGGCGTAGGCGCCCAGGGTTTGCGGGTGGTGAGGAAGCCCGGCCCATTTGGGAAACCCTTCGTTTTGGAGGACGTTCGCGGCGCGAACGCCATCCGCCGAGGAAATCACCCGCTGGACCCCCGGCACGGCTCGCATCCGCTCCGCAAACCGATCGATGGCCCGCGTCGTTTCAAAATCCTGAGTGATCTCCGTAGGGCCTTGAACGTAGACCGTCAATAAGTCCAGCCCCACCGGGAAAAGGTTCGCCACCGCCCGCCAGTCTTGATTGTAGCGGGAGTTCCATCGAAGCTCCGGAACGCCGGGGTGCGTGCTTCCCACCACCACGCGCCGCCCCCAATAGGCCGCCCCTCCGCCCAGGAGGAGCGCAAGGATCAAAAGGATAACGGCGGGTTTACCCCGGGAGGCTTCCGACAGCCCACGCCAGACCCCGTCGGCCCTCGACGGTCGGTCGGTCGGAACGGCGGCCGAGAACGACAACAGCATGGGGAGAAAGAGCAGGTTGGAAAAAATGATCAAGGCCACGCCGATCCCCGCCGTCACGCCGATTTCCTGGATCATGGGCACCGGGACCAAAAAGAGGATCAAAAAACCAAAAGCATCGGTCGCCAGGGCGAGAACCGCCGGCAACCGCATGGCGTCCATGGAGCGGGCGGCCGCGTCCGCTGGCGTCGCCCCCGCGCGCCGCTCGCGGGCCCAGGCGTTCACCATCTGCGCCCCATGGCTCAAGCCCAGGGCGAACACTAAAAAAGGGATCAGCATGGACAAGGGGTTGATGCCGTACCGGAGCATTCGAAGAAGGCCCACCAGCCAGACGACCGGCAGAAGCGCGGCCAGGAGAGCCATCCCGGTCAGGCTCCAATACCGAACGATCCGTCGCAGAAGCAGCGCGCTGAGGACGCCGGCCAGCGCGAAGAACGCCAGGATCTTCCGAGCCCCCTGGGCCATGTCCCCCGCCAGTGTGGCGAAACCGAGTATATGAACCTGGAGGTCGGGGGTTTGCCATCGTTGGCGGAGGCTTTCCAGGGCCCGGGCGGAAGGGCCCGTATCCAATGGAGCCCCCATCGCGGGGTCCAAGTCCAGCAAAGACCCGCGGATCATGGCGCCTCGAAAATCACGGGCCACCAGACGCTGGGCCTCTTTGTTGAGTCCGATGTTCGTTTTGACCCTTTCAAAATCGTTTTTCGTCCCGGCGAAATCCGAGGGGACGACGTTTTCCCCCTCGTATCCGCCGCTCGTGATCGTCAGCGTCCGAACATCGGGGGTGAACAGCGAGCGAACGCGCCCGCGGTCCACGCCGGGGAGTTGAAGGACGGCGTTGGTCGTTTCCTCCAAAATCTTGAAGAACGTCGGATTGAAAATATCCCCCTCCCGAGGAACCAGAGCCACTAAAAAGACGTTGGCCCCGCCGAACGCATTCCGCAGTGGCAAGAACGTCCGCATGAAGGGATGGGTCCGGGGAACCAAATTTTCAAGGGGCGCTTTCACCCGCACCCCGAGGGCCGAAATCCCGAGCAGGAGGGTGAAAAGGGAGAAAATCCACAGGCCGCGGCTCCGATAAAGAACCCATCTCTCGAAAAGTTTCGTCATGGTTTTGGCGAGCCTCAAACCGGCGACCGGCCTTGGATGGAAGAATCCTGCAAAACAGTTTCAAACCGGTGGCGCAGAGACTTGGTCCTTGGGACCGGAGCGGGGCCGATCCAGAAAAAGATAACGGGCATTCGCGTGTCGAAGCTGGGACAAATCCGCCCCAGGGTGACGGCTTCGGCCAAAAAGAGGATTCGCTTGGGGGGCATCGATTCAACTCATTATGGAAATTTATGTCCCACGATAGGAACCATTTACCGGCTTGAAAAGCTTCCAGACTTTATTATTGACCGATCGCGCGGGGTGGAAGATCCGTGAACATTAAAAATCAACGGATAGAAATACGCCTTCACTCCCCGTTCGCGGGCGGGCGAAAAGGGAGTCACCCGCTACCCCTCGCCTGTCGGCGCTTTGGCGACCAAGGAAGGAGAGGGGTCCCGCCAATCCAGCCAATGGGCCCATAGGGTTATAATCGATTTCAGAAACACCTGATCTCCCACCATCCCCACCACCAAAATAAAAATGTTCAGAAGACCAAACATGAGAATCGGTTGAAAATGGGATAACGTCAACACCCCGAACGCAATCACCATGATGAAGAAAGAGGCCACGGCGGCCTCGCCCTTTTCGAACGTGGTGGCCTCCAGGGCCTGGGCAATCCCGAACCCCCGCTTTCGATAAGCGCCGAAGGTGACAAAAAAATGCACGGTGTCGTCCACGATGATCCCAAAAGCTGACGCCGCGATCAGCGACGTTCCGGAGTCCAAAGGAATTCCGAAAAAACCCATGAGCCCGAAGTTGATGACGATCGGGAACAAGTTGGGGAGAAGGAACAGCAGGGCCAACCCCCAGGACCGCAGAACCCCCACCATGATCAGCCAGATCACGATCACTGTTTGACCGATGTTGTTGATTTGGTCGTCCACCATGACCTTCATGGTCCGCACGCTCAGGGCCGTGGACCCGGTCACCGTGGCCGTGACCCCCGCGATCGGGTGGTGGTCCAGAACCTCTTGAATGGCGCGGACTAGATCGCGCGATTCGTTCGAGCTGGGAGCGGAGGCGCGGATCATCACCCGGGTCGTATCGAACGCCGGGGTGATGTAATCCTTTAGATCGTCCCGTCCGTAAAGCAATAAAAATTGTTCCAGCATCCGCTGGTTTTTCGGAAGGCGGTATTCCGCGGGGTCCTCCGCATGGAAGGCTTTATTCATTTCCTTGAAATATTCACCCAACCCAATTAAAGAATGAATGCGCGGATTCGCTTTGATTTCTTGGCCGATCGCATCGATTTGGCCGAGCAGAGCGGGGTTTTTAAAGGCGTCCCGCGTGGACTCAAAAACGATGCTGACGGCCTCGATCCCGGCCAGGTTGTCCCGAACGAAGTTGGTGTCTTGTCGGAGGAGGGATTTCGAATTGAACAATTCCTCCAGATTCGTGTTGACCTTAACTTCGCGTGTGAACCATCCGCCCCAGACCAACCCCGCCAAGCAAAGGAGAAACGGCCACCAGGGATGTCGCGTGACGCCGCCATGAACCCAACGCAGGAGTCGTGGAATTTCCCGCTCCTGGTGGGCTTCCGGCGACCGGTAGATCCGATCCGACCGAAAAAAAGTCAGGAGAGGAGCCACAAACCCAAAGGTGACGATGAACTCGAACATCATTCCGGTCGCCGCCAACCACCCGAAACTCCGTATGGCCAAAACGCTATTGAAGGTGTAGGAAAAAAAACCGATCCCCGTGTTCACGCTCGTCAGCAGGCACGGAAAGAGAACTATTTTTAACACGCGGCCCAGGGCTTTCCCGGGATGGCCTCCGCTCTCGTCCAAGGATCGTCGATCCAAATGGGTGAATATGTGGATGATGTCCGAGAGCGCCAGGGCCATGACCAGAGGCACGACCGCGATCGAGGCGTTGTTAATCGTGATCTTCGCTAAGCCCGCCAGGCCCAAGGTGGCCATCAACGTCAACACAATTCCCAGGCCAGCGACGAATAAAAGCCTCACGTTCCGAAACACGAACCATATCGTGACCAGAGTCAGAAACAAGGAAATAGGGAAAAAAAGCCGCGCGTCGGCCTTCATGTATTCCCCCATATAGAACGTGGTCACCGGCCACCCAGCGACGGCAAATCGCCGGCCCCGCTCGCGGTAGGGAGCCAAGATTTTATTCACCGAGCCCAACAACACCCGGATCTCCTTTTCGATGTCCCGGTCGGACCCCGGCGGGGGGAGCGGCGTGAAAACGACGATCGCCGTGGTTTGGCCGTCCGGCGAAAGGAGGGTCCGGTCGTACAAAGGATTGGCCAGGGCCCGCCGCCGCAAAGCCGCCAGGGCCGATGGGGACGTGGGAATCTCGTGAAGGAAATCATCGGCCTCGAAAGAGTCTTCCGTCCCCCGCATATCGGCCACGTTGGAGAGGCTTACGACATCCGTCACGCCCTCCACGTTTTCGAGAGACTCCGTGAGTTCCTTCAGTTCCCGAAGGCGCGGTTCAGTGAAAAGGTTTGGCTCCCGGTAGGCAATGACAAAGAACTCGTCTTTCTCGAATATTTTCCGGAATTTGTTAAAGAAATCCGTTGCCGGGTCACGATCGATGACGAAATCGTAGCTGTCATTTTTGGGAGTCACGCGAGGCAGAAAGGCGGAAAAAAAACCCACAAACAACAACGTCCCCAGGACCACCCACCCTGCCCGGCTGGAAATGAACCGGGCCGCGCTATCCGAAAAACGATCGCGCCACGGGACGCTGGGGGTCGTGCCAGTGGGAGGAGATGGGCGGGGGCTCATGGACCTAAGCGTATGATGGAAAAGAACTGACGTCAAGGGAACATTTCAAAGGGGCAAAGACGCCCACCCACACGCTTCCCTTGAAAATCACCCTAACATTTCGGGTTAAACCACGGAGTGAGGTTCAAGTCAGGACCCCGTGGGGAGTGAGCGGCGGCACCGCGTTCATGCCTTTGGCAAAAGCACGGTTCAAATGGGCACGCCATCGTTGGCGATCGGTCACCGCCTCCTGCCTTTTTTTTAGGAGCAGAAGAAACGGATCCGATCCATCAGAATCGATGGAAGCGCCCACTGTTTTTCTTGTGTGCCGGCAAGCCGGACTGTTCAGTGAGGCGGGAGGACTTCGAGGATCTCGAGAGCGCCTTGTTCCAGTAGGCGGGCGGCCAGGGCGGCGCCGATCGTCTCGGCTTGGCCGGGGAGGCCGGATTCCGTGCCGCGGACCTGGGTTTTTCCGTCGGGAGAGATCACGAGGCCGTCCAGAACCAAGCGGCCGGACTCTTCGCGGGCGTAGGCGGCGATGGGGACGCGGCATCCGCCGCCCAGGGCGGCCAGGAAAGACCGCTCGGCCGTGGCGGCTTGTTGGCTGGGAAGATGGTTCAGTTGGGACACCCAACCCAGCGTTTCAGGATCCTGGGCGCGGAGCTCGATGGCGACAAAACCCTGGCCGGGGGCGGGAAGCATGAGCGCGGTGGGGAGAACCTCGGTCACTTCCTCGGCGCGGCCCAACCGGCGGACGCCCGCGTAGGCCACGACCACGGCAGAGAAATCGCCCGCGGCCACCCGCGCCAAGCGCGTATCCAAGTTGCCCCGTAAATCTTCCACCCGGATCCCTTTTTTCACCGCGCGGATTTGGGCCTGTCGGCGAAGCGAGCTCGTGCCCACCACCGACCCGCGGGGAAGTTCCATCAACTGCTCGCCGAACCGGGACACCATGCAGTCCCGGGGATCCTCCCGCTCCAAAATGGCGCCCACGGCAAGACCGGGCGGAAGTTCCGTGGGGAGGTCTTTCAGCGAATGAACGGCCAGGTCCACGGTTTTCGAGAGAAGCGCTTCCTCCAATTCCTTGGTGAAAACCCCTTTCCCGCCGATGGAGGCCAGGGACGCGTCCGCCAAACGGTCTCCAGTCGTCTTAATGATTTTCAAATCAACCTGAACCTCCGGCGAGAGGGTTTCCAGGCTTTTTTTGACGAAATTTGATTGGGCCAGCGCCAGCGCGCTACCCCGGGTTCCGATCACCAGGCGCGTCATCCGGGTTCCGCCTCCGCGCTCATGGACGAGCGGGCATTGTGGCGGAGCGCGGCCGTGGCGCCCCGGCGCCAGGATTCGTACCACGGGGCGAACTCCTGGGTTTTCGCTTCCACCAGTTCGCCGGCCCTCGTAATTTCGGCCTGGCGGCGGACCAAACTTTCGGCCACCAGGCCTTCCAAATCGTCGATGTTGTAGAGGTAAACGTTCTCCAAGTCGTCCACGGCGGGGTCCACATCCCGGGGCACGGCGATGTCGATGAAAAAGAGGGAGCGGCCCTTTCGTTCTTCCAGAACCTGGGATACAGACTCGCGCGTGAAAAGAAAGTCGGGGGAACCCGTGGAGCAAAGAACGATGTCCGCCTGGACGAGCTCACGGGGCAGGGCGTCGAAAGGGGTGGGGTGGGCGCCGAACCGTTCGGCCATGGCCACGGCTTTTTCGAGGGTTCGGTTGGCGATCACCACGCGGGCCGCCTTCTGACTTTTGAAGGCCCGCACGGCCTGCTCCGCCATGGCCCCGGCCCCCACGACCAGAACCCGGCTCTCGGCCAATTCGCCGAAGATTCGCCGCGCCAAGGACACCGCCAAGCTCGGCACCGAGGTTGGCCCCTCTGAAATTTTCGTGTCGGTCCGCACCGTCTTCCCCACGTACATGGCCCGTTGAAAAAGCACGTTGGTGAGTTTCCCCGTGGACTGGGCCTGGCGGGCCAAATCGTAGGACCGTTTGACCTGCCCCAGAATCTCCGCCTCCCCCACCACCAGGGAATCCAACCCCGCCGACACCCGAAAAAGGTGCCGAACGGCACCGTCGTCCTCCAGGGCGTAGAGGCTTCCGTCCAGAGAAACGTCGCCGTGCAGGTCCAAGAGCCCTTTCCGGAGCAGGCATTCCGCCTCGCCCTCCGGAGGCGTCACAGCGTACACCTCGACGCGGTTGCAGGTGGAAAGAACCACCGCTTCTCCCGCACCCACCTCGCGCCGAAGCGACTCGAGAAATCCCGGCAAGCGATGGTCGGGAACCGCCAAGCGTTCCCGCCACTCCACCGGCGCCGTCCGGTGGGAAAGCCCCACGAGGCGAAGCCGGTTCATTCCAACACCTTCCCCACCACGTAGCCGTGGGCCCGAGACACGTAATTGATCCCCATGTAGCTCACGAGAACCAAACCGAACCCCGCCAAAGAAAGGTACGCTCCCCGCCGGCCCCGCCAATTGAACGCGTAACGCAGAAGCAAATAGGAAAAATAAACCGCCCAAACAACGACGGACCAAAGCACCTTCGGATCGGCGATCCAACGGTCGCCCCAGGCGGAGTGGGCCCAGATGATCCCCAGACCCAGGCCCACCGTGAGGGCCGGGAAGGCCGCCGCGATGAGCCGCGCAATCAAACGGTCCATCTCCTCCAAGGAGGGAAGGCGGTACCCTAATTCCGTGGACCGGTGGGTTTTGATCTGGCGCTCCTGGATCAGGAACGCCAACCCGATCCCGAAGGCGTTGGCAAAAGCCGCGTAAGAGAAGAAAAGCAGGGGAACATGGATCGCCGCCCACACGGTGCTGGGCATGGCGGGGAGGCGGCGCGTGGCGTCGGCCACCTTTAGAAAATCCTCCACGGAAGCGAAGGGACAGCGAGGGCTGGCCAGGAAGGCCTGGGTGAGCGCCAACCCCATTAAAAGGAGAGCCCAGGGAAGAACGAAGGCGCCCAAGATGGCGAGGCGGGCCCGGGATTGAACCGCCAGGAAGACGGCGACGATGAAAAAAGAAAAGAGGGAAAGGCTTTCAAACCAGTTGCTCCAGAACCCGTAGGCGACGTGGCCGGGCCGGTGGCTTTCCATCCAGAGGCCCAGGCCGAGACTCGCGGCGTGGAGGAGGGCCGAGACCACGAGGACCCGGTGCCCCAGAGCGCTGTGCCGTTCCCGGCGGAAAAAAACGTAGGCCAAATAAAGGATCACCCCGGCCAGATAGCCCAGGAAGGCAAAATCGAAAAGAAGCGCTTCAACTCTTTGCACGTTTTCTCCCGATTTTCTTCATCCGCCGGCGCGCGGCCGCCCGAAAATCCGCCGTGGCCTTGGACGGTTTGGCCGACAATCGCTCCAACCACCGCCGCGTGACGAGCCCTTCTAGTAGTTTCCGCCGCGCGCGGATCGGCACGCGCAGAAGTTCCGCCCGCAGTCCCTTCAACACCGCCGCCAAGCGCCCAACTTCCGGACCGAAGAGGGCCCGCAGTTCCGCGCCGAGAAACTTGGCCACCGCGGGGCTCAACCCACCCGTAGAAACCGCAAAGGTCACGGGTCCCCGGCGGACGACCGAGGGCACGATAAAATCGCAAAGCGGCGGCCGATCCACCACGTTCACCCAGATGCGCCGTCGCCGACACAACGCCGCCACCCGGGCGTGAAGGGCTTCGTCGTCCGTGGACGCGACCACGAGCCAGGGCCGTCCGGCCAGGTCGCCGGGACGGAACGCCCGCTGGAGAACCCGGACCTCTCCCCACCGCCGGAACCCAGGGTGGACCCGCGGCGCCACCACGGTGACTCGCGCGCCGCTCAAGACGAGAGACTCGGCCTTATGGAGCGCGAGCCGTCCTCCCCCCACCACCAGGCACTCCTTGCCGGACAAATTTAAGAACGCGGGGTAGAAGGGCATTCGGGCCAGGCGGCGCTCGCCGCGCTAGAATTCTACCACAATGACCGCCCGCCGTTGCGAGAGAAACTGATAAAATAGGCACACTCCCATGCGAAAAAACTACACCTATTCCCAGCTCGTGGATCTTATGAAACATCTCCGGGGCCCTCGGGGGTGTCCCTGGGACCGGAAACAGACCCACAAAAGTCTCCTCAAATATTTGAAGGAAGAGTCCGCCGAGGTGGCCGACGCCGTTCGCCAAGGGGACCCGGATCATCTCTGCGAAGAATTGGGGGACGTTCTGTTGCAGGTTCTGTTTCATGCCCAAATAGCGACGGAGCGCGGCCATTTCACCATGGCCGACGTGGTGGACGGCTTGGCAAAGAAGCTGGTCCGCCGACACCCTCACGTTTTCGGCTCCATGAAACTAAAAACCGCCGCCCAAGTGGTGGCGCGCTGGAAAGAAATTAAACAACGGGAGCGGGACCTGAAGCGGAAAGAAGCCGCCCCCCATCGACGAATTTCAACCCCTTTGCCGTCCAAAAGGCCCCGGTAGTTCCATGGCCGCTCGCCGCCCCACGGCCTCGCGCAAAAAGCCTTTCATCCGCGCCGTTTTCTTCGACGCGGGAAATACGCTTCTTCGCGCGCACCCCTCCGTCGGACACATATACGCCCGCACCGCCCTCCGACACGGCGTCCGCGTTCCCGCTGATCGCGTGGACCAGCGCTTCCGCGACGTCTGGAAAAATCGGCACGGGGTCGCGCATTTGAAAAACGACGGGGCGGAAAAGGAATGGTGGCGGAACATGGTGAGCCAAGTCATGGGCCCCCATTTCACCGGGGAAAAGTTTCTTCGCTATTTCGAAGACCTTTATGGGCGGTTCGCCCACCCCCGCCATTGGCGTCTTTTTGACGACGCCATCCCGACCCTCCGCGCTTTGCGCCGGAAGGGCTACCGGGTGGGGATTGTGTCCAACTGGGATTCCCGCCTGGTGACCCTGGCGGAACGGATCGGACTTACGAAAGAAGTGGAATTTCTGCTGGTGTCGTCTGTGGAAGGCCTGGTCAAACCCGACCGGCGATTATTCCACAAGGCTCTCGGGCACGTTCGGGCCAAACCCCGCGAAGCCGTCCATGTGGGCGACAGCCTTCACGAAGATTACCGCGGGGCCACTCGCGCCGGACTGGCCGCCCTCCTGCTCGACCGGCACAACCCCGGCCCCAAGGGCGTCCGGTCCATCCGCACTCTCCACGAGGTCATCGACTTCGTGGAGGAACAGTGATTCCGGCCTTTCCGACATCCAGAGCTAAACCGCCTTTTGTCCGCCTTGTTCCTTCCCGGGAGGGGTTAGGAAAACCTTTTTGGCCAGTCCGTTGGTGATCGCTTGAACGAGTTCGTCTGGGTCGAGCCCTAAGACCTCCGTCCGCACGTCGCCTTGATACAACCGGCCCCAGCGGGTCACCCGGAGCGCCCCGCCAAGGACTTTTTCCCCGCACCAAAGAAGGTCCTGATCCGCAGGCTCCTTGAAGCAAACCCCGGGCGCGATCGGGAGCCTTTTGGAGGGTTGGTGGACCGCCACGTCCATTCCGCGCGCACACAAAAGGTCGGCCACCACGCCGTGAAAAGATCGATACACCTCCTTGACACAGGGAGGGAATCCCGCCAAATCCCGGCGCCAGGCGATGGAAAAGCTCAAATCTCGATCATGCAAAACCATCCCGCCGCCCGTGGGCCGTTGAACCGCGCTCCCGGCGCCCGCCGCTTTCGCCAAGGACTCCGCTCCCGCCCTGGGCTGTAGCCGCCCAAAACTCACCGTGGGCGCCGCCCAACGGAAAAATCGCACAACGGGAACGGCGGCCGGATCGCGCTGGCCCTCCAACAATTCCTGGTCCCGACGCATGTTTTCCTCTCCCGACAGCGCCCCGTCCACCCACAGCCGCCAGGGGGTGGGGGTTTCAATGGAAGCGGAACACGGCGTGGTCTTAGCCGGAACGGTGGTCATGGATTTCCTCAAAACGACACGGGCCGCCCCCCGTACAAAACGGTGCGAGGGGCGGCCCGCCGGTTTTATAATTGAAACTAGAAAATGCCGATTCCCACCATTACTTTCCCGTAGAACCCGGAAAGGTCGACCTTGGCCGTATCGTCTTCCGTATCAAGCACAAGGGATGAATACCCCGCCTCCGCCGCGAGGATGAAACGGCCAAGTTTGACTCCGGCCTCTCCCGCTAGGGAGTAGCTGAACTGGGACTTGTCCAGACTCACCTTCCCGCCGGACCCCTTTATGTCCCCCCAGGGATAGCCGATTCCAACGATGGGACCGATGTAGAAGAGGTCATTGTCCAAGAGCCGAAGGTCGGCCAGGAGCGTTAGGTTGTTGACATTTATTTCCAAGTCCTGCCCACTGCCCGACTGTTTGTCGTTCAGCCACTCGTTTCGGACCCCGAGTCCGATCAGCGGGAGGTTGAAGAAAACATCCAGGTTGTAGTTGTCGACGGAGCTGAAATCCATGCCGCTCCCTTGAAGTTTATCGTTCAGGTCATCCGGGTTGGACCCGACAAGCCCCGCCCCGGCTCGGAGCTCAATCAAACTCTCCGCTCTCGCCGAAAAACCCCCCAGCACCACCAAGGACAACGCCAGCAACACCCCCATTTTTTTCATTTTATCCCCTTTGAAAACACATTTTGTTTTGATCATCGCCTTTAAGGAATTGTCTCAAACCGGAGAGAATGTGTCAAATTTACCAAAAATCCCCTCGGTTTTCCTTGTGGGAAGGGTCAAAAAGTTCTAGACTCTCGTTGATTGAATCAAACTAGTTCCCCCTTCCGGCTTTTCCCTTCCGCGAATCAACGTTGGAGTCCGCCCGAAACACGGGACGTGTGTTTTTGCCCGATCAGACCCCTTTGTTAAAAGGAGATTCACGTGACTTCTAAAAAAGTTTTGTTGACCAGCGTTTGCCGTCCTTTTGGGACGGAATATGGGGACGCGGACTCCGTGGGCTATGAGCTTCTCCACAAACAGGTCACCCGCGCCCAGGGAATTTTCAGCCCCCGGGCGGTGCAGGTGCAATATTCCTTGGAATACATCGCCGCGAACCTGGACGCCCCGACCGTCGTGCTTCAATACCCGTCCCGAAAAGAACTCATTCGGGAGCTCAAGAAAGGCTACGACTACGTGGGCATTTCCTTCATTATGGCGCTTTTCCACAAGATGAAAGACGCGGTGGCCCTGGTCCGCCGGTATTCGCCTCACAGCAAGATCGTCCTTGGCGGGTATGGGACCGTGCTTCAGGACGACGTGTTGGCCCCCTACGGGGACTTCTTTTGTCGGGAAGAGGGCGTGACCTTTTTCCGTCGCCTGCTGGGCGAAACGCCGATTCCAAAACCCTATAAACACCCGCTGATCGTCAGCGACCTGAAGATTTTTTCCATCCCGGTCTCCCACACCGGAAAAATTTTCGCGGGTTTGGGCTGTCCCAACGGGTGCGATTTCTGTTGCACCTCGCATTTTTTCAAGCGGCGGCACGTGAAACTCCTGCCGGAAGGAAAAGACATCTTTGCGGTGGTGGAAAGCTACCTCGACCGCGATCCGAGCACGGTGTTCATCATTTTTGACGAGGACTTCCTGCTGAACAAGACCCGGGCCATGGAGTTCCGGGACTGCGTGAAGCGGAGCGGGCGCCTCCCCTCTATTTTCGTCTTCTCCAGCATCAAAGCCATCAGCCAGTACACGGTGGAAGAAATTCTGGAAATGGGGATCGACGGTTTCTGGGTGGGCTACGAGGGGACTAAATCCGGCTACGGAAAACAGCAGGGACGCCCCGTGGAAGACATCTTCACCGAGTTCCGTCAACACGGCATCACCATCCTCGCCTCCATGATCGTGGGCTTCGACTATCAAAACCACGACGTCGTGGCCGCGGAGTTGGCGGGGTTGATGAAGCTAAAACCCTCCTTGACCCAGATCCTGATTTACGGGCCCGTCCCCAGCACCCCCTTCTATGACCGCATTATGAAAGCGGGTCTTTTGAGGGACGACTATCAAGGGGATCCGGAAAAGTTTTACAAACGCGCCGACGGGTTCACCACCATGATCAAACACCCCACCTTGACCCCTACCCAGATCGAGGGGATTCAACAGTGGTGTTACGAGGAGGATTTCCAGCGGTTGGGCCCCAGCATTCTTCGCGTGGTGGAGTCGTGGCTCCTGGGCTATCACACGCTCAAAGACTCCCCCAATCCGCTCCTGCGGGCCAAAGCGCGAATGAACGCGAAAGAGGTTCGCAAGTCCTACCCCATCTTCCTCGCGGGCCGGCTGTTTGGTCCCAACCCCGCCATTCGAAAATGGGTGGGCGAGTTGGAGGCCCGGGCCTACGAAGCCCTCGGCCGTCCGACGCTGATCGAGCGCGCGCTTTCACTGGCGGCCACGGTCATGGCCGTTTGGACCGCCTTCACCCTCAAATTCAACCTCTTCCAGCACCCCCGGCTCCGCCGGTCGGTCTACCGGGTTCCGGGCGAACGACAGAACGTGACGCTCTGGGAAAGCCCGAACGCCGTGGCCCCGGACCTCGCGCCGGAAGTTTTGGACCGGATCGAACCGGAAGATCCCGTGGCGGTGGGCGCGGGTCCGGAAAAATAGCGGCGCCATGGGCGGATCCCCGCTTATTTACGCACTGATTGGGGGATTGGCCGGAATCTCCTCAGGATTTTTTGGCGTGGGGGGCGGGTTGATTATTGTTCCAGCCCTGGTGTATTTCGCAGGATTCAGTCAACACCGCGCCACCGGCACAAGCTTGGCCATTTTGCTTTTGCCCGTCGGTCTTGGCGCGGTGATTGAATACCATCGAAACGGGAACGTGGACATTCGCGCCGCGGCTTTCGCCGCCGTCGCCCTGTTCGTCGGCGCCTGGCTCAGCGGCCGTTTCGCCCAACGAATGAACCCGGCCACTCTCAAAATGGCCTTCGGCGTTTTCGCCATGATCATGGGCGCCTACATGGTCCTCACCACTTACTCCCGCCTCCGAAAATAGCCTGTTTCTATTTCGCCAACCGATACCGGGCGGACCGTTGCCGACCTACGACCTCCACCAGCCCTTCGTACACCAACGGTTTTAGAATTTGGCCGGCTCTTGCGCGCGTGAATTTGAACGCCGTTTGTATATCGGCAGAAGTGACAACTCCGCGATCCCTTAAATATCGAAGAAGATCCTCTTGCCTTTTTGTCAGAAGGATCTTCGAAGACGGTGGCCGGACCTGAAGCGAGCGGATACGCTCAACCGTCTCTTTAAGTGTGGAGACGACCCCCTGCGCCACATATTCCACCCAATGGGTCAGATCGTCATCCAAATCGCGCGCTTGTTGAATCTTCAGATAATACAATGGACGATCCGCCCAAAAATAGTCGTCCAGAGAGAACAGATGGTGTGTGTCAAATCCCCGAGAATATAGAATCCAAACCTCAAGGGCGCGGGCCAACCGACCGTTCCCGTCCGACACCGGGTGAATCGAAACCAACTGGTGATGAGCAATGGCGGCCACAACAACAGGATGCAAACATCGCCCCCCCTTCCCATTAAGCCAGGCGAAGAGTTCGCGGGTTAGCCGAGGAGCGTCCTTTGGGCGGGGAGGGATATAAATCGGATGACCGCGATGGTCGATCACGCGATTTGGGACAGACTTGTAAGCCCCAACAGCCTTTTCCGGCAGTAGGCCAACAGTCAGGAGGCGATGTAAGCGGAGAAGACCTTTATCCTGTATTTTATTTTTTTCGACTTGTCGCCAAATCCACCTCATGGCGGCGAGCGCATTGAGAACTTCCAAGGCAGCGCGCCTTTCGGCCCCGATGGGTTCTCCTCGGGCCAAGGCCTCAACCTCCGGCAAAGTGAGGGGGTTTCCCTCAATGGATGTGGAGGAATGGGCCAACCGGGCGGTCGTGTCTCGCTGCAACGCTGGGAGCCAAGGGACATCCACCACAGCGGCGGCAATCCACGCCCGCAGTTCGGTGGCCTCCGCCACCAGGCGCAACGTTTCAGCGGTGATGTTAAATTTCGGCTCAAATCCCATAAAGCCAGGATATATCTATGTAAAATTTATGTCAAGGGTTATGGATAGGGTCATGCGGACACAAACAAAAGGAGCAACGAGCCCTCATTTTTTTGGTGAAAATTCAAAGTTGAGGACGATAGCGGAGGCGCGGTTCTCGGGCGGCTTTGACTTCGTCCAGGCGGCGGACGGGGGTGCTGTGGGGGGCGGTTTTGACGAGATCCGGGGTGGCCTTGGATTCCGACACAATCGTGCGGAGGGTTTCAACGAAAGCGTCCAAGGTTTCTTTGGTTTCATTTTCGGTGGGCTCAATCATAAGGGACTCTGGGACGATGAGCGGAAAATAAATCGTCGGGGCATAGTAGCCGTAGTCCAACAGACGTTTGGCCACGTCCAAGGTTCGGACCCCGGGGCCGAAGGCCCCTTCGCCGGAAACCACCACCTCGTGCATGCAGGCGCCGGCGGGCATTTTCGGGAAGAGCGGCGTGAGTTTGGCCTTTAAATAGTTGGCGGCCAGAATAGCGTTTTCACTGATTTCTCGGAGTCCTTCCGCCCCTTGAAGCCGCATGTAGGCGTAGGCGCGGATTAAAACCCCCACATTTCCTTGGAACCCGTGGACTCGCCCAATGGTGGTTGCCCGGTCAAACTTTCGGCGGTAAACACCATTTTCCAACGCCACGCGGGGAACGGGAAGGAACGGTTCGAGGGCTTTTTTGACGCCCACCGGACCCGCGCCGGGACCGCCGCCGCCGTGGGGCGTGGCAAAGGTTTTATGAAGATTGACGTGAAGCACGTCGACTCCCAAATCGCCCGGACGAACCAGGCCCACCAACGCGTTTAAGTTGGCCCCATCCATATAAAGGAGGGCCCCGGCGTCGTGAATTTTTTTGGCGATGTCCTGGATGCGCGGCTCGAAGAGGCCCAGGGTGCTGGGGATGGTCATCATGACCAGAGCCACGTCTTTGGTCAGCTTTTTTAAAAGGTCATCCAGGTCGACCTGCCCGTCGGCGGTGGATTTCACTGTCACCGCGGTTAGACCCGCCAAGGCGACGCTGGCGGGGTTCGTGCCGTGGGCCGAGTCGGGGATCAACACCACGGGGCGCTTCTCTCCGCGATGTTCGTGGTACGCCCGGGCCACCAAAATGCCCGTCAGTTCCCCTTGGGCGCCGGCGGACGGTTGAAGCGTGAAAGCATCCATTCCGCAAATTTCCGACAACCAGCGTTCCACTTCATACAAAATCTCCAAAATGCCCTGGCTCAATTCGTGAGGGCGCAGAGGGTGGAGGCCCGCGAAGTCGGGAATTTGGACGATGCGGTCGTTGACCTTGGGGTTATGTTTCATGGTACAAGAACCCAGGGGATAGAAATTGGTATCGATGGAAAAGTTCAAGTGAGAGAGCCGCGTGAAGTGGCGCACCACCTGGGGTTCCGAGAGTTCCGGCAACTTCGCCGGTTCTTTTCGAAGGAGGTTCGCGGGAATCTGTTTTTCCACCGGGACGAAGGGCACGTCACAGACCGGCCACGGAAGTCCTTTTCGACCCGGCGCGCTTTTTTCGAACGACAACGGTTCCACGACTTTTTCACCGTTCATCGGGCCGCCTCCGCCAGCAGGTCGCCAAATTGGTCGATGTCCGCTTTGGTTTTTATCTCCGTGACGCAAACCAACAACTCTTCGGCCCGCTTGGGAAAGTGGGCCGCGAGCGGGAGCCCCGCGAGCACCCGTTTTTCCGATAACCGCTTGACGATCCGTTCAGCGGAAACCGGACAGCGAACCACGAATTCGTTAAAGAACGGGTGTGGGAATACCAAAGGGAACCCCCGCTGGGCCAGCGCCCCCGCCGCGTAATGGGCCTTTTGGAAATTGAGCGCGGCCAATTCTTTAAATCCATTTTTTCCAACCAACGAAAGATAAATGGTGGCGGCCAAAGCGCAAAGGGCTTGGTTCGTGCAGATGTTGGAGGTCGCCTTTTCCCGGCGAATGTGTTGTTCCCGAGCCTGGAGAGTCAAGACGAACGCCCGTTTTCCATCGGCGTCCAAGGTTTGGCCTACCACGCGCCCCGGCATTTTCCGGAGGAGCCCTTCTTTGCAGGCAAAAAGTCCCAGGTAGGGCCCGCCGTAGGCCAGGGGAAGGCCCAACGATTGCCCCTCCGCCACCGCGATATCGGCCCCGTATTCGCCCGGCGGCGCGACCAGTCCCAGGGCCACGGGATACGTGGCCGCGATCAAGAGGCCCCCCGCGCCGTGAATCAAATCGGACAATTCTTTGACGTGGGTTTCCAGGCAACCAAAAAAGTTAGGCGTTTGGATCAATAACGCGGCGGTGTCGGGCCCCAGGCTCTTTTGCAGAAAGGCCGGTTCCAAAACGCCGTTGGGACAAGGCACAGAGGTCACCCGCGCCCCGCTGTGGGCCAGATAGGTTTGAATGACCCGAAGGGTCTGGGGATGGACCGTTTCGGGAACTAAAATCTCGTTTCGGCCCGTGTGTTTGGCGGCCACCAAACAGGCCTCCGCGGCGGCGCTGGCCCCGTCGTACATCGACGCGTTGGCCACGTCCATTTTGAAAAGTTCACAAACGAGGCTTTGAAATTCAAAGATGGACTGAAGCGTGCCTTGGCTGGCCTCGGCTTGGTAAGGGGTGTAGGCGGTGGCGAACTCGCCCCGGAGGGCCAGGGCCCACACCGCCGTGGGAACGAAATGTTCGTAGGCCCCGGCGCCCAAATACGACTGGGCCAGGTGGTCCCGGGACGCCAGTTCCTCCATGTGCCGAACCAATTCCATTTCGCTCATGGAACCGGGGAGGTTCAACCGCGGCCGCACCAAATTCGCGGGGAGCGCCCCGATCAAATCATCGAAGCGCGCCACGCCGATGGTCGCGAGCATGTCCTTCTTTTGTTCGTCGGTGTGCGGGATAAACATTAATTCTCTCGTTTGCCCGATAAATCGGGCAATTACTTTTCTTTGATAAATTGTTGGTATTGGTCGTGGGTCATTAATTTTTCGCGGTCGGCGGGCGAGGTCATTTGGATTTTGTAGAGCCAACCGTCCCCGTAGGGGGATTTATTCAAGAGGCCGGGGTTCCGGGCGCCCTCTTCATTGACGGCCGCGATGGTGCCCGGGACCGGGGCGTAAATGTCGAAGGCGGCTTTGACCGACTCGACCACGGCGCAGGCTTCCTCCGCCTGGACCGCCCGGCCCACTTTCGGCAGTTCGACGAAAACCACATCCGTGATCTCGTGCTGGGCGTGTTCGGAAATCCCGACCGCTCCGTCGGCCGCGATCCATTCGTGCGATTTGGTGAAACGAAGGTCTTTCGGGTCCATGTCAAACCTCTCTGGTGCGTCGGTAGAAGGGAAGCGCGGCCATTTCCGCCGGGACCGCCCGCCCGTGAATCTGAATCGATAGACCGCCCGCGGAAGCGGCGGTCTTTAGCATCCGCGCATTGTCCACGTAGCCCATGCCGATCCCCACCCCCAGGGAAGGGGAGAAGGTCCCGCTCGTCACCGTCCCCACCGGCGCGCCGGAACATTGGATTTCAAACTTTTCCCGAGGGACGCCCCGGTCCGACAACCGGAACCCGATCAAGCGGCGGCGGGACCCCATTTCTTTTTCTTTCAAGAGGGCGTCGCGGCCGATAAAAAACGGTTTTGATAACTTCACGGCCCATCCGAGCCCGGCTTCCAGAGCGGAATGGTCCTCATCCAGCTCGTGGCCGTAAAGCCGGTAGCCCATTTCCAGCCGCAGGGTATCCCGGGCGCCCAAACCGCAGTTGACGAGCCCGACGGATTTCCCTTCCTTCATTAAATACTCGTAGACGGGGAACACGTGGCCCGCCGGGCCGAACAGCTCGAACCCGTCTTCCCCCGTGTAACCGGTCCGCGCCACCACGAGCTCCATGTCCAACAGCGGAAGTTCGGCCACCCCGTTTTTTTCGAGCCGAACGGCCTCTTTGGAGAGCCCGGCGACGAGGCCCGCCGCGGCGGGGCCTTGCACGGCGAGGGCCGCCGCTTGGGGCTGTTCGGAAAGATCCGTGCCGGGTTCCAACCGGTCCCGCATCCAGACCGTGTCCACCTCGGCCCTGGAAGCGTTCACGATCACCAAATACCGATCCGGTTGAAAGCAATAAACGTAAAGATCGTCCACCACCCCGCCGTCGTCCCGGCAAAGGAGCGCGTAGAGGCCCCGACCGGCGGGGAGGGCCGCCACGTCGTTGGTCACGAGTTTCTGCAAACTCGCCTGGGCGCCGGGCCCGGTCACCCAAAGCTGGCCCATGTGGGAAATGTCGAAAACACCGGCCCGCTCCCGCACGGCCCGGTGTTCGGCCATGACGCTTTCGAATTGGACCGGCATCTCCCAACCCGCGAACTCCACGAGCCGGGCGCCGTTTTTTTTGTGAAGGAAGTGAAAGGGCGTTCGTTGGAGGGTCGCGGTCATGGGAGCGCCATTTCGTCGGCGTGATAGGAACTTCGGACCCGGGGGCCCGCCATCACGCGTTCAAAAAAAGTCAGGGCTGTTTTTCGCAAAGACACGAACTCCTCCGGTGTGTAAAACCGCTCCACGGGCCAATGGGCCGGACTGGGCGGAAGATACTGCCCCACGGTGAGAGATCTTACGCCCGCCCGCGCCAAATCCTGAAACGTCTCCCGCACTTCATCGGCGGTTTCCCCCAACCCCACCATGAGCCCCGACTTCACCGCCAACCCGGCCCGCACAGCCAGGGAAAGGACGGACAAAGAACGCTCGTAGGTGGCGCGGGCCCGAACGGCGGGGGTGAGGCGACGGACCGTCTCGATGTTGTGGTTGAAGATGTCGGGGCGCGCGTTGAAAACAAAATCTAGCAAATCCGACCGCCCCTGGAAATCGGGAACCAAGAGCTCGACGGTGACCGTCGGCGCCCCCGCCCGGAGCGCCCGGACGCAGGCCGCGAAGGACCCCGCCCCCTGATCCTCCAAATCGTCCCGGGCCGGGGAGGTGATCACCACATGCCGAAGGTTCAGCCGACGCACAGCCTCCAGGATTTTTGCGGGCTCCTCGGGGTCCACCGGACCCGGCCGGCCCGTGGCCTCGGCGCAAAAGGCGCAACGGCGCGTGCAGGTGGACCCCAAAATCTGAAACGCCAGCGTCCCCCGGGCCCAGCAGTCCGTGCGGTTGGGGCACAATGCTTCCTCACAGACCGTCGGCAGGCCCGCCCCGGCCAACACCGAGCGCACACCGAAGAGCGCCCGGCCTTTGGGCACCGCGCCTTTCATGAAGGCGGGAAGCCGCGGCCGCCACACCGCCCCTCCCCGAACCATCCCGGAACCGCTCATCGCGCGAGGGCCTCCCGAACCCCTTCGGCCAGGGTGGGGTGGGCGAAGATTACGCCGTGAAGATCCTTCACCGTCATCGAGGCTTTCAGCGCGACGGAAAAAATGTGGATGAGTTCCGTGGCGTGGGGACCGATGATTTGGGCCCCTAAGAGGCGTCCGGTTTTTTTTTCCGAAAGGATTTGGATGAGGCCCTCCGTGTCTTCATCCGCCAGGGCCTTGGCGGATCCCTGGAAGAAGAAACGTTGGGCCTTGAGGTCCAGTCCCTTGGCCTGGGCCGAATGGCTCCATTCCCCGACGCTTGCCACTTCGGGCCAGGTGTACAGACAGCGGGGAACCAGGGCGGGATCGTAGGAACCGCCCTCCCCAAAAACGTGCCCCACCGCGGCGGCGCCCTGGGCCCCGGCGGCATGGGCCAGAAGGGAAAGGCCGTTGACGTCCCCCACCGCGTACAGGCGGGGTTGGGAGGTTTGCAGGAATTCGTTCACCGCGATGCGGCCGCCTTCGACGGCCACCCCGGCGGCCTCCAGCCCCAACCCTTCCAAACCGGGCCGGCGCCCCACGCAAACCAAAACCTGTTCAGCCGAAAGGGTCTCGCCGCCGGACAGCGTCAAACGCCAGCCATCCGGAGCTTTCTCAGCGGTGGCCACGGTTCGTTCCGTCAGGACGGCCATCCCCCGCTTTTCGAAACTTTGCCGGAGGAGCCGGGCCACCGACGCTTCTTCGCCGGGAAGGATTTGGGCCATTTTCTCCACCACGGTCACCCGGGTCCCCAACTCCTGAAACAGGCAGGCGAACTCCAGCCCCACGGCCCCGCCCCCCACAACGACGAGGCTTTGGGGAACCCGGGGCAGGCTCAAAACCCGGTCGCTGTCCAGGATCTGGTCGGTGAGGCGATCGAAGGGCGGCGGAAAAAATGGCCGGGACCCCGTGGCGATGACGGCGGCGTCGAAGGAAAGTTCCCTGGACCCCTCCGGCCCCGTCACGACCAGGGACCGCTCGTTCTGGAACCGCGCGTCGCCGCGCACCACCCGGACCTTCAACTGGGCCAGACGCTGTTCCAAGGAGCTTCGGAGGTTCCCCACGATGGAGCGTTTCTTTTCCTGAAGTTTTTCCCAGGACAGGGAAACGGAAGAGACGCCGTCCAAAGAACTCGACGCCCGGAGGCGGTGGAACAGTCGCCCCCCCTCCAGCAACACCTTGGAGGGGATGCACCCCCAGTTGAGGCAGAGCCCCCCCAGGTTTGCCCGTTCCACCAAAACCACCTCCGCCCCCAAAGCCGCCGCCCGTTTAGCCGCCGCCTCTCCGCCGGGGCCGCCGCCGATGACCACGATGGATTTAGAAGGCATGAAAACGGTCCTTGGAAAGAAAAGTGAAGGGTTTCAAAAAATGAGCCGACGGGCTCATTCGACGGTGACGGATTTGGCCAGGTTCCGGGGTTGGTCCACGTCGCAACCGCGGAGCACGGCGATGTGGTAGGCCAGCAACTGAAGCGGCACCACGTTGACGGCCGGCGACATGGACTCGGGGATGTCCGGAAGCCAAACGATGTCCGAGGTCAGGGCGGCCACGCGGGCGTCGCCCTCGGTGGCCAAGGCGATGATGCGCCCGCCCCGGGCGGCGACTTCTTCCAGATTCGTCATGACTTTGTCGTAGACCCGGCCCTGGGTGGCGATGGCCACGACGGGCATGTCCTCGTCGATCAAAGCGATGGGGCCGTGCTTCAGTTCTCCCGAAGGATACCCTTCGGCGTGGATGTAAGAAATTTCCTTAAGTTTCAAGGCCCCTTCCATGGCAATGGGATAATTGAGGTTTCGGCCCAGGTAGAGGAAATTTCGGGCGTGGAAAAATTTCTTGGCCAGGGCTTTCACGACCGGTTCGGTTTTGACGGCTTCCCCCACCCAATGCGGGAGATGAAGCAGGTTCTGCATGATCTTTTCCACGTCCACGCGAGGGAGAGACCCGCGGATCAACGCGCCGTAAAGCGCTAAAACATAAAGCACGGCCAGTTGCGCCGTAAACGCTTTCGTGGACGCCACCCCGATTTCGGGACCGCAGTGGGTGAGGATCTTGCCCTGGCATTCCCGGTAGAGGGTGGAGCCCACGGCGTTGCAAATGGCCAGGGTGCTCGCCCCCTTCTCCTTGGCGTGGCGCACGGCGGCAATCGTGTCCGCGGTTTCGCCGGATTGGGAAATGGCGACCAACAGGTCTCCGGGACCCACCAGCGGGTCTCGGTAACGGTATTCCGAGGCAATTTCCACATCGCAGGGAGCCTGGACCCATTTCTCGAACAGGTATCGCGCCAGGAGTCCCGCGTGGTAGGACGTCCCGCAAGCCACGATCGTCATTTTCCGGAAACCGCGGATTTGGTCTTCGGACAATTTGAGGGTGTCCAAGTGGACCTTGACTTCGTCCAAATTCAAGCGGCCCCGAAGGGTGTCTTCCAGGGCGCGGGATTGCTCGTGGATTTCCTTCAGCATGAAATGGCGGTAGCCCGATTTCTCCGCCTGGAGCGCGTCCCAGGGGAGATGGGTGGTGGGCCGTTCCACGGGGCGGCCGGTGTCGATGCTGAAGAGTTGGACGCCCTCCCGGGTCAGGAGGGCCAGGTCGCCGTCCTGGAGGAAGATGGCGTTCCGGGTGCGGGAAAGGATCGCGGGAGCGTCGGAGGCGAGGAAGAACTCTTTTTCCCCCACCCCCACCAGGAGGGGGCATTCCCGGCGCGCGCCGATCACGACGTCCGGGCAATCCGCCGAGACGATGCCCAGCGCGTAGGTGCCTTTGAGTTCCGACAGGGCCTCGCGGACCGCCTCGAGAAAATCCGCGGGAGAAAGGGCGGTGGACGATCGTTTTCGGCGGACGATGGCCTCTCCCACGAGATGGGCCACGACCTCGGTGTCGGTCTGGGATACAAATTTAACGCCCCGCGCCTGGAGGCCGGCCTTCAAGGACATGTAGTTTTCGATGATGCCGTTGTGGACCACCACCACGCGGCCCGTGACGTCCCGGTGCGGATGGGCGTTCTCTTCGGACGGGCGTCCGTGGGTGGCCCAACGGGTGTGTCCCACCCCGGAGTGGCCGGCGAGCGGGGATTTCTTGAGGAGTTTTTCCAGGTTGACCAATTTGCCGACGCTCCGGCGAATGTCCATGGCAGACCCGTTTAAGACCACCATCCCCGCGGAATCGTACCCGCGGTATTCCAGGCGGCGCAAACCGTCCAAAAGAACGTCCGCCGCCTCCTCCGGTCCGATGTAGCCGACAATTCCACACATAGGGACTACCTCCCCGCCGCGCTCGTCAGAAGAACTTTCATTTCGCGCACGGCCGACTCGAGCCCCACGAAAAGGGCCCGGGCGATCAAAGAAAAACCGATGTTCAGTTCGTTCATGCCATCCACCTGGGAGATGGGGCCGACGTTCTCATAATCCAACCCATGCCCGGCGTTCACCACGAGCCCAAGCCGCTGGGCCAAGAATCCGGCCTCCTGAACCTTCTTCAATTCCGAGGTCCGGGCCGCGCCCGAGGCCCCGGCGTAGGCGCCCGTGTGAAGCTCGATCAAGGTCGCCCCCGCGTCTTTGGCCGCCGCCACCTGTTCCGGATCCGGGTTGATGAACAGGCTCACGGCGATCCCCCTGGCGGAAATCTTTCGGCAAGCTTCGCGCACCCGCGCCAGTTGGCCCGCCACGTTCAAACCACCCTCGGTGGTCAACTCCTGTCTTCGTTCCGGGACGAGACAGACGCTGGAGGGGCGGATGACCCGCGCAATGCGGATCATCTCATCGGTGGCCGCCATCTCGAGATTCAAACGAAGACCGTCCACCTTCCCCAACCGCGACACATCGATGTCCTGAATGTGGCGTCGATCTTCCCGGAGATGCACCGTGATGGAATCGGCCCCGCCGGCCAACGCCGCGCGCGCCGCCGCCACCACGTCGGGCCTCTCCGCCCGGCGAGCTTGCCGGACCGTTGCGATATGGTCGATGTTGACGCCGAGGAGGGGCACAGGGTTCGCCGAGGTGATTCTGCTTCAATTATTTCATATCGCGCGCTATTTCGCTATGATGCCAGCCGATGAGGATTTCCCGAGTTTTTATTCCGACGGTTGTGGCGGCGGCCACCGCCGCGGTGTGGGCGGCGTGCCCCCAGGGCTTTTTGGGCCGGGAGCACGACGATGCCCTGTACGTCCTGGCCGCCCAATCCGTGGCCGAAGGCCACTACCGCTGGTGGTTTCTGCCGGGCCGTCCCTCCATCCTCCAAACGACCCCGGGTTGGCCCGCCCTCCTGGCCCCCGTGGCGGCCGTGGGTCCCGACGCCTTTTGGGCCTACCAACAGGCGGCCGCGCTTTTCCTCGCCGCATGCGTGCCGCTTCTCTGGTGGTGGCTCCGCCGGCGTTGGCCGGAACCCGTGGCTTTGGCGCTCACTCTGCTGTTCGCCCTCAACCCCCTCGTCCTGTCCCGGAGCGGCGTCGTCATGCCGGAAGGTCCGTTCCTCTGCGCCGCGCTTTTGGTGCTGTTATCGTTCGACCGGTCCGGGATCCTTCTGGGCGGCGGCCTTTTGGCCGCCTATCTGATCCGGCCCGCGGCCACCCCCTTGTGGGTCGCCCTCTGGATCGCTCTCGCGGTTCGCAAACGGTGGCGGGATCTGGCTTGGGCCTCGGCGATTCCCCTGGGGGGTTTCGCCCTCTGGTGGCTGTGGAGCCGAGCGGGAGGCGGGGTTCAGGAAACCAACGAACTGCGAACGCTCTACGCCGGCGCCACCCCGGCCATGATCTGGACCAACGCGCTCACCAACCTCCGCACCTTCCTCCAGACCCTGGGTCAGACCCTTTTACCGCTTCCCTGGGCCCGAACCGACTGGGCCCTGGCCTCCGGACTCGCCCTGGCCGGAGCGGCGGTCGCAGGAACCATGGCCGCGCTCCGACGCCGTCCGTGGCAAGCGGCGGATCTCTTCCTCGCCTTCAGCCTGGGCATGCACCTGCTCTGGCCCTGGTGGTACGATCGGTATGGGGTCCCCCTTCTTCCTTTCGTTTGGGCGGCGGCCCTGCAGTCCGTTCCCCTCCCATGGATAGAACGCCAACCTAAAACCATCGCGGCGGTCTTGATGGTCCCGGCTCTGACGGCGTTCTTGGGCCAGGGCCTTTTTCTTTTCAGGGCGGACTCTGGGAACCTGCCGACGGAGTTGGCGACGACCTATTCCTGGATTCAAACCCACACGGGTCCGGGCGACCGATTTGCCGGCGCCTTTTACGGGACGGACCTCCTCCACACGGGGCGATTGTTCCAGCCTCTGCCGGTTGAAACCGACGCCGCCGCCTTCACCCGGGAACTGGACCGACGGGGGATCCGTTACGTGCTTTGGAAAAAGCGCTTGGACCTTGGCTTCACCCGGGAGGGGAACCCCACGATGCGGGCCTTGAGGGAAACGGAAGGATGGTTGAAAGACCCCGCCTTCTTCCGGCGGCGCACCGTCACGCCCTCCGGCGAGATCGCGCTCTATGAACGGGTGCGGGGAGTCGGGAACTAAACGGACGCGGCGCGGACCAGACGGGCCAGCTCGTCGGCATGGGACTGGATGACGGCGCGGTCGGGGCCTTCGATCATGATGCGGAGCAGGGGTTCGGTTCCGGAATAGCGAACCAGGGTTCGGCCGGTGTCGCCCAGGGCGGCGTTCACCTGGGCCAGCGTTCGGGCGAAACCTGGGATCGCCTCCAACGGGCGCCTTTCCCGCACGGGAACGTTCACCAGCACCTGGGGATAATGGACAGCCAAGGACGTCAGAGCGGAAAAATTCCGTCCCGTCTCCACCAAGAGCGCCGCCACTTGAAGAGCGGTTAAAATACCGTCCCCCGTCGGGAGGAAATCCCGAAAGATCACGTGCCCCGACGGTTCCCCGCCCAGCCGCGCGCCGGTTTTCCGCATACCCTGCCACACATACCGGTCTCCCACGGCCGTGACTTCCGTCCGGAGGCCCAGCGCCTCCAAGGCGCGCAGAAGACCCAGGTTGCTCATGACCGTGACGACCACGGTTCCATCCCTCAACCGTCCCCGGGCCCGCCACTGTCGTGCGGCGGCCAAGAGGACCGCGTCCCCGTCCCGGGGATGACCCGCCTCGTCCACGAAGATCGCGCGGTCGCCGTCCCCATCGAACGCCACGCCCAGCCGGGCGCCCGTGCGGCGAACGGCGCGGGCGAGCGCCTCGGGGTGAAGGGCGCCGCAATGAAGGTTGATGTTCCGCCCCGTGGGCGACGCCGAAAGGACCGTGACCCGAGCGCCCAATCGGCGGAAGAGCCGAGGAGCCACGTCGCTGGTGGCGCCGTGGGCGCAATCGAGCACGATCGGAACGCCGCGCAGGGACGCTCCGGCGGGCCAACCCCGGAGGAGAAACTGAAGGTAGCTTTCCCGCGCGCCCGGACACGGTTTCACGCGCGCCCGGGGGACGGGCATCGAATCGTTGGAGAGCGCCCGCTGTTCGATGGCCTCTTCCCACCGGTCGTCCAGTTTCAAACCGCCGGGGCCGAAGAGCTTGACGCCGTTGTGCGCCGCGGGATTGTGTGAGGCCGAAAGAACCGCGCCCGCGGCCGCGGGCAAGGTGGGCAAGAGGGCGGCGACGGCGGGGGTCGGCAAAACGCCGCCGTCCAAAACACGAAAACCCGCCGCGCCCAAACCTTCCGCCAAAGCGCGAACCAAAACCGGCCCCGAGGCGCGGGTGTCGCGGACGACAAAAAGGGCCCGCGGACGTCGCGGCTCCCGTTCCGCCAGGACAGTCCCCGTCGCCCAGCCGAGACGACGGACAAACGCCGGGGTCAACGGCCATCGGCCCGCCACCCCGCGCACGCCGTCCGTTCCGAAAAGTTTTCGCACGTTATTTCGTTCCTCGCGTTCCCTTGGATCTCATCGATGTCCTCCTCCTGGCGCGATCGTTGCTTATTCGGTTCGGCCGCACACGGGGACCTCCAGGTTTGAAAGCCACCCCTCCCTCGCCCTCCCCTTATCCAGGGGAGGGATCCTACGGCTGAAACGACTCATTCCTTTCTCAGCGAGGCTCCTCCGCGCCGGCGGGCCACGGGGCCGGCGGCGGAACGCTCGGGCTTAGGCGCAAGGCCAGCCACAGAAAAAGAGAAAGAAGGACGGCCATCAGCTTCAGTTCCCAGTTCCGTTTCCAACGAATCATAGGTCCGGCTCCCGGGACCGCCGACGGAGGAGACCCTTCTCCCCCAGGGACCGATAGAAGTCCCGCAGGCGTTCCGCCAGATCCTCGAGTTTCAGGTCCCGCTCAATCTTCCCGTTCCGCACCATGGACACCGTCCCCGTTTCTTCGCTTAAGACCAGAACGATGGCGTCGGAAATTTCGCTCACCCCCAAGGCCGCCCGGTGGCGGGTGCCCATGATTCTCGCCAACTCCGGATCGTTGGACAGGGGCAAAACGCATCCCGCCGACACCAGGCGGTCCTCCCGCAAAATCGCCGCGCCGTCGTGCAAAAGCGTGTGGGGATAAAAAATCGTCAACAACAGATCGCGGGTGACCTCGCCGTTGATGATCGTTCCGGTGCTGATGAAATTGCGGAGGCCCGTTTCCTGCTCCAAAACGATCAGCATTCCCACGCGGCCGGCCGCGCCTTCCCGCAAGGCGTCGATGATCTCATCGATAAAACGGAGTTCCTGGGGGATGAGCACCCGGCCGAGCCGCCGGCTTCCCAGTTGCGCGAGGAGCGCGCGCAGTTCCGGCTGAAAGACCACCGCCAGCACCACGGCCCACGCCATCCAGAAGGTTCGGAGCAACCACCCGAGCGTCGGAAGTCCAAGCACGTGCTCCACCAGAAACGTCCCCAGAGCGAGGATCACGAGACCCCGAAGCACCTGAACGGCCCGCGTTCCTTGAATGAGGAGCAGGACGCGGTAAATAAGGAAGGCGACGAGCGCGATGTCCACCAGGTGGACAAAGGAGCCCTGCCATAAACGGGAGAGGAGAGGCATCATAGGAAAGTGAAATGCCGACAGACGAAACAGGGAAACGATCCCCCGGACGGACGGCGGGCCTCCTCGGACATTTTCTTACATCACTCGTTCGTTGTCGATCAGCCGCGTGGGGCCCACGAACACCGCGGCGGCGACCAGGGCGGGACCCCCGGCGCGGGAAAGAGGCGCCAGGGTTTCCGGGTCGACGATGTCCAGATACTGGATTTTGGCCCCCGGGATTTTCCGCACCACGTCCCGGGCCGCCCGCCGTGCCTCGGAAAGATTCCGTCGGGATTTTAACACTTGACCGGCCACCCGTAAAGCGCGGCGCAGGAGCGGGGCCGCGGCCCGATCACCGGGAGAGAGGAAGGCGTTCCGGCTGGAGAGGGCGAGACCCGAAGGCTCGCGAACCGTCGGACAGGGGACCACCTGAACCGGGACGTCCAGGTCCCGCACCATCTTTTGGATGACCCGACATTGTTGAAAATCTTTTTCCCCGAAATAGGCCCGGGCGGGTTGGACCAGGTTCATCAGTTTGAGCACCACCGTGGCCACCCCCCGAAAGTGGCCCGGGCGGAAGGCGCCGCAGAGGGGGGCGGAAAGTTTATCCGAGGTCACCCAGGTGTCGAAGCCGGCGGGGTAAAGTTCGTCGGCCGACGGGGCGAAGATCGCCGCCGCGCCTTCCCGCCGGCAGAGAGCGGCGTCCCGATGGAACGGGCGGGGGTAACGGGTAAAATCCTCCCGGGGGCCGAACTGGGTCGGATTCACGAAAATGGAAACGACCACCACGTCGTTTTCCCCATGGGCCCGGCGGATCAAGGAGGCGTGCCCCTCATGCAGGGCGCCCATGGTGGGGACCAAACCCACGGACCGGTCCGCCCGGCGCCACGACCGCACGGTGGCCCGCAGGGCCCCAAGATCGCGCAGAATTTTCATGAACGGGGCCCGAACACGCCGTCAAAAAAAGCGAGCACTCGATCCTGGTAATCCCGACCCCCCACCTCCGCCACCTCCCCGTGATCCGCGCCCGGGACCGTCCAGATCGTCCGGGGCTCCCCTGCCGCCTGAAAAAGACGTCGGCCTTCTTCCGGCGGGGTTCGGCCGTCTTCCTCCCCTTGGAGAAGGAACAGGGGCCGGGGAGCCAACCGCCCGACGGCGAGGATGGGCGCGTATTCGTTGGGGTCGAACCCGAGACGCCGACGGACAAACCACAGGGTGAGCCGGGAAAGGAGAGGAGGGGTGTGGTAGAAAATTCGACCAAATCGCGTGACGGCGCCGTTAAAATCGCTGTAAGGACTTTCGGCCGCGACCGCCGCAACCCCGGCGTCCTGGGCGGCCACCCAGAGACAAACCGCCGCGCCCATGGACATCCCGTAGAATCCGACGCGCGCCGCCTCCGCCGGGTGGGCGGCCCGCAGGTGCGCGAGCGCGGCCCGCAGGTCCCCCGCCTCGTAACGGGAAAGGGACGAACGTCCCGCCCCGCTTTCCCCGTGGTTTCTGAAATCGAAGAAAAACAAGTGGTACCCGCCCCGGCCCGACAAGAAATGGGTCCGCTCCAGAACGTCGGAGCGGTTCGCTCCCCACCCGTGACAGACGACCAGGGTCGTGTCGGTGGGCTTGGAACTCGGCACGAACCAGGCGCGCAAGGGGACGCCGTCTTCGGAGGAAAATGATTCCTCCCGATAGGGAAGGCCGAAGGTTCGGGGCGTCGCGGTGAGCGGATCTCGCTCGCCGTGCAGGACAAGACCCGAGGTGTACCACCCCCAGAACAAGATCGCCCCGACGACAAGAAACGGGAGAACGAACAGGATATCCCTCATGGGTGGAGGGAACCGGGCATCAGTGGTAGGTCTGCCCGGCGCCGGGGAACCGGGAGGAGCGAACGTCCGCCCCATAGCGCCGGACAGCGGAGAGAGCTTCGGCCCAGAGGGCGGCATAGGGTTTAACGAAGCGGGGCGCCGGGGCGTCCGAAAAACCCAGGAGGTCGTCCAAAACCAAAATCTGTCCGTCGGTTCCAACCCCGGCTCCGATCCCGATCGTCGGGATCTTGAGCGCGCGGGTGACCCGTCGGGCGAGGGCCTCGGGCACGGCTTCCAGCACCAAGGCGACCACCCCGGCGGACTCCAACCGTCGGGCTTCCCGCACCAAAACCGCCGCCTCCCGGCGGACGCGGCCCTGTACCCGATAGCCCCCCAATCGGTGCACGGATTGCGGGGTCAATCCCAGATGGCCCACCACCGGAACGTTGGCGGCCACCAGCGCCCGGATCGACGGAAGGATGGCGCCCGCACCTTCGACTTTCACGGCTTCGGCGCCACCTTCTTTGATCAGGCGCCCCACCTGGCGCACGGCGTCCTTGGGATCGAACTCGTAGGAAAGGAAGGGCATATCGGCCACGAGAAACGCCCGGCTGTTTCCCCGCCGAACGGCGCGGGTGTGGTGGAGCATATCGTCCAGAGTCACGGGAAGAGTGTTCGAAAAACCGAGTTTGACGTTGCCGACGGAATCGCCCACCAAAATCACGTCCACGGCGGCCCGGTTCAAAAGGCGCGCCATGGGGGCGTCGTAGGCGGTGAGAGCGACGATTTTTTCTCCCTTCCGTTTCATTTCCCGGAGGGTACGAACCGTCACTTTTTCGGGGCGGGCGACTGGTTTTTTCGTCATCGGAGGGACCGTTCGTACAGTCTAATGCTTTGGTCCGAACCTGTCAATTTTTGACGGGTGTGCGCCAGGGAACGCCCATCGGTCGGGTCTTTGAACCGCGCCGCGATGTCGGTCAGGGGCCAAACGACGAATTTACGTTCTTTCCAACGGGGGTGGGGCAGTTGAAGCGCCGCGCAACAACGGCGTTGGCCGAAAAAAATCAAATCCAGGTCGATCTCCCGGGGCCCCCAGCGCTTTCGCCGGCGGCGCCCCAGGTTTTGTTCGATGGATTTCAAGTGACCCAACAGAGCCAACGGTTCGCCCCTGAAACGCAGTTCCACCGCCGCGTTCAAGAAATCCCGTTGACGGGGCCCGACCGGGGCCGTTTCATAGACGGGAGAAACCCGAATGACCCGAACCCCGGGAACCCGGCCCAAGGCCCGCACCGCCCGCCGGAGGAACACCAGCCGACGGCCCACGTTGGAGCCCAACCCCACGAACACCCGTTCAGCGGCCACGGGGAGAATCTCCGGCCAGACCCTGCAGGAGAAACCGGAAGAGTCCATGCATCAATTGGACGTCCTGGCGGTGGATCCGCCATCGCTGAAAGAGGCGGCGGACTTTCCGCTCCTGGGAGGATCGGGGCAGAAAGGGAAGGTAGTCGGCGGCTTCGAACAAATCCATGACCTGGCGCACCAGGCGATCGAGATCTCCGGTGGTGGCCAAGGAGGAGGGGCCGGGAAGCGGCCGGGGAGCCAAGCGATGGAGACTCCGGGCCCATTCGTAGGCGCAGAGGGCCACGGATTGGCCCATGTTCATGGAGGGACAGGCGGGGTCCGTGGGGATGGTCAACCAGAAATGGCACCGTTCCAGATAGGGAGTGGAGAGACCCGTTTTCTCCGGGCCGAAGAGGATCGCCGTTTGGAACGTTTCCCCTCTTTTCTTCCGCCAGGGGGAGGGGTCTTCCCGGGCCAAATAGTCCGCGAGATTCGGAAGGGACACCACGGGCCGCTCCAGCCGCCGCGCCCGGAGCGCCGTGGTGCCGACCACGAGATGGCAGTCGGCGATGGCTTCGTCGATGGAGGAGAAAGCCCGGGCTTCGCGCACCAACTGTTCCGCGCCCACCGCGGAGGTCGTCTCCCGCCAGACGGGGGCAAAGGGTTTGACGACCACGAGGTCGTTGAACCCGAAGTTCGCCATGGCGCGCGCCGCGGCGCCGATGTTCAGGGGGTTTCGGGGTCGGACGAGGACGAAGCGGAGGTTCATGGCACTGGAGAAAGAGGGACGGCCGGCCGCGCCGGGGGGACCGCCCGAAGGATCCACGCGCCCGCGGCCATGATGAATCCGATTCCCGCCAGAGAGACGGGATCCGGCAAGCGCCGCCAGAGGATCCAGTCGGCCACGCCGGCCACGGCCACGGCGAGATACATCAGAGCCCCCACGTCGCCCGGGGATGCGAGCCGATAGCCTTCCGTCATGATCAGTTGGGCCGCCGTGGCCACCGCGCCCAAAACCCCTAAAACGATCCACGTCCGACCGGACGGCGCGGTCCATACGCCCGCCAGCGGCGGAGCGGTGAGGGCCGTCGCGATGAGCCCGAAATAAAACACGATGCGGACGGGGGGTTCCGTTCGCGTCAACTGGCGGATACCGACCTGGGCCACGGCGGACAGGAAGCCCGACGCCAGGGCCACCAGAGCCACCGGCTGAAACACCCCCCAACCCGGTTTGAGCAGGAGGAGGACGCCCCCGAACCCCAGAGCCAACGCCACCCCGACGCGGCGAGAGAGGGGCTCTCCCAACCACCCGCGGGCCAGGAACGGCATGAAAAGCGGTGCGGTGTAAGCCAGAACATAGGCGTCCGCCAACCGCATCCGTCCAATGGAATAGAAGGAAAGGTACATGGAGGCCACGCCGGCCAGCGATCGGGCGAAATGGCCGCCGAAGTTTTGGGTGCGGAGCCCCCCCGAGCCCCGGAGGAACGGGAGCAGGGCCAGGAGACCCACCGCGTTCCGGAAGAACACGATCATGGCGCTGGGCAGATCCGCGGACAGGCTCTTGACCATGGCCCCCAGCAGACCGAAGAGAACCGCCGCCAAGGCGATCCGAACCGCCCCTCGGCGGGAAGAAGAGTTCACGACGATAAACGGGTTCGTTCCGTTAATGCGTCCACTTCATTCGACCGATCCGCTCCAGGGCGAGTTCCAGGCGCGCCGTGGGAACCGTGAGGGCGAACCGAACGTATCCTTCCCCGGAAGGGCCGAAACCGTTTCCGGGCGTGCACACGATGTGGGCCTCTTGAAGGAGACGCTCCGCCGTTTGGGCCGAGGTGAACCCCGCCGGGGTACGCGCCCACACGTAGAACGTGGCCGGCGGATTGGTCACCCGCCAACCCAAGGCGCGAAGTTTCGGCACGAACAGGTCGCGGCGTTCGCGATAAATCCGGCGCATCTCGGCCACGCCATCCTGGGGCCCGGTCAGCGCGGCGACGCCCGCCTCCTGAACCGCCTGGAACACCCCGGAGTCAAAGTTATCCTTCAGCCGGCCCAGCGTGCGGACGGCCTCGGCGTTTCCGCACACCCAGCCCACGCGCCACCCCGTCATGTTGTAGGTTTTGGAGCAGGAATGGAATTCAATCCCCACGTCCTTGGCCCCGGGGATTTCGAGGAAAGACAAGGGCGGCTCCTCGTAATACATTTCGGAATAGGCCGCGTCGTGGACCACCAGGAACCGGTGGTCCCGCGCCAGGCGAACGACGGATTCATAGAAGGTCCGGGGCGCCGTGACCGAAAGAGGGTTGGAGGGATAATTGAGATAAAACAGTTTCGCGGAAGCCAGGACCGATTTTGGAATCGCGGCCAGGTCGGGGAGAAATCCGTTCTCCTCCAACAGAGGGACGAAATGGGTTTCCCCCCCCGCCAAGAGGATGGACGCGTTATAGGCCGGGTAAGCCGGTTCGGGCACGATGGCCGTGTCGCCGGGGTTGAGGAAAGCCAGGGGCAAGTGCGTGAGCCCGTCCTTGGACCCGATCAACGCGTGGATTTCGGTGGCCGGGTCCAAGTCCACGTGGAAACGGGCTTTATACCACCGGGCCACGGCCTGGCGGAACCCTAGGAGGCCCGCGCCGAAGGGGTATTGGTGGTTGGCCGGGTTCGCCAGGGCGGCTTGGCCCGCCGCGACGATGTGGGGCGGGGTGGGCAGGTCCGGATCGCCGACCCCCAACGAAATGATGTCCGCACCTTTTTCCTGGGCGGCTTTCTTGGCCGCGTCGATGGCGGCGAACAAATAGGGCGGCAGTCGACCCAAACGGTCGGAAGGGGAAAGGTTCATGGAAGACACTCCTTCGGCGGAAAACGCCGGTCGATGCGGTTTCGAAAAACAAGAAAAACATGTTTCACAAGAGCCACCGAAAGATTATGGATTCCGGCGTTCCGGGGGAAGGGAGCGGAACACCCGCCAGCCGCCGGCCAAAAGAGCCAAGGACATCCCCAGGGCGCTCAGATTAATGATCCATCCCTCGAAAATCCCCAAAGCGTAGGGCGCGCCCTCATAACCGAAATCTTTTAACGTTTTCGACGTGAACACGACCTGAAGGAACGGGAGGATTTTCGTGAAGAGCCCGCCCTCGCAGACCAGGAAACCCCAGAGAACCCAGAAGAGGACCCCCAGGGCCAGCAGACATCCGACGACGACGGCCGCCACGTGCACGGGATCGTAGACCGGCTCTCCGTCGGCCGCCCCGTCTTCCCAAAGCGACAGGACCCGTTTCCAGGCCCGGCCGATCACGCCCGCGCCACCCGGTTTTGGAGCCGCCCGATGGAGGGGCAACGGACCTCCACCAAATCCCCCGGTTTCAAAGGGCCGACGCCCGCCGGGGTCCCGGTGGAAATCACGTCGCCCGGTTCCAAGGTCATGACCCCGCTCACGAAAGACACCAGCGCGGGAACGTCGAAAATCAACTGTTTCGTCGACGACGATTGGCGGCGTCGGCCGTTCACGGTGGCCTGAATTTTGAGATCGCGGGGAGACAGCCCCGTCGCGATCCAAGGGCCCAGGGGAGCGAAGGTGTCGAACCCCTTGGCCCGGGTCCATTGGCCGTCGGAACGCTGGAGGTCCCGGGCCGTCACGTCGTTCATGAGCGTGTAGCCGAGAACATAGTCCAAAGCGCGGCGGACGGAAACCGACCGCGCCCGGCGGCCGATCACCACGGCGATCTCCGCTTCGAAATCCACCTGTTTCGACCGGCGGGGACAACGGATGGCCTCTCCCGGTCCGATCACCGCGCTGGGGGGTTTCAAAAAAATCAACGGTTCGGCGGGCGGCGTATGGCCGAACTCCTTGGCGTGGTCGGCGTAGTTGACCCCTACCGCCACGATCTTGCTCGGTTGAACGGGGGCCCGCAGGCGAACCGTCTGAAGCGGCCACCGAACGCCCGTCCCTTCAAAGGGCCCGAAGGGATCGGGAAGAATTTCCTCAACGGAGTTTCCCTCCACCACCCCCCAGCGGACCGTGCCCTCCCATTCAAACCGGCAGAACCGGTTTCGCGGCAACGTCACGCTTTGTTCAACCCCAACACGTCCCGCATGTCGTAGAGCCCGGCGGGCTTGCCGATGACCCACTTGGCGGCGGCGAGGGCGCCCGCCGCGAAAGCGGTGCGCGAGGTGACGCGGTGAACGAGTTCGATCCGCTCTCCGTTCCCGAGAAAAAGGACCGTGTGGTCCCCCACCACGTCGCCGCCCCTCACGGCGTGGACGCCGATCTCGTCCTTCTTCCGCTCCCCCACGAGCCCCTGGCGGCCATAGACGAAGCGGCCCGCCTTCCGGCCGCGCTGAACGGCGTCGGCTAAACGCTGGGCCGTTCCCGACGGAGCGTCTTTCTTTCGACTGTGGTGCGTTTCCAAAATTTCCGCGTCGTAGTCCGGCAAGAGGGCGGCCATTCGTTCCGCCGCGTCGAACAAGACGTTCGCCGACAGGCTCATGTTCGGGGAGAAAACCACCGGGATCCGGCGGGCGGCTTCCGCCAAGGCCTTCCGTCCCCCTTCGTCCACCCCCGTCGTTCCGATCACGATGGGAACCGACCCCCGGGCCGCGAGAGCCGCGTGGGCCACGCTGGCCGCGGGCGCGGTGAAGTCGATCAGAGCGTCCACCCCCGGCAAAGACGCGGCCACGTCGTCCGTCACCCGGAATCCGTTCTGTGTCTCGCCCACGGCGGCGCTCCCGGGGGCTTCCAGAAGCGCGGCCAGCCGCACGTGGGGGTCTTGGAGAGCCAGCTCCAGGATGGCGCGGCCCATGCGGCCCCCCACGCCGATCACCCCGAGCTTGAGCGGAGCCATGTCAACAGACCGGGTGTTTCCGTCGAGGGGCCACCAGACCATACTCCCGAAGGACCTTTTCCAGTTTGTCCTGGTTCGGCTTTTCCAACGGGACGAGAGGAAGACGAAGGTCCGGCGAGCAAAGGTCCAGCCACCCCATGGCCGTCTTCAGCGGGATGGGGCTCGTCTCTATGAACATCGCCTTGGCGAGCGGGTAAAGCTTGTGGTGGAGGCGACGGGCCTCCACCCAGTCCCCCCGCAACCCCGCGGCGCAGAGGGAGGAGACGTCCTTGGGAACCAGGTTGGCGACCACGGAGATGACGCCTTTCCCGCCCACGCTCAGGATCGGGAGGGTGAGGGAATCGTCGCCGGAAATAAGTTCAAAGGAGTCGCCCAGCGCCCCGGCGATTTCCGTCGCCTGGTCCAAACTTCCGGACGCTTCCTTGATCCCCACGATGTTTTTTTCCAAACGGGCCAGTTCGATCACCGTGGCCGGGAGCATGTTGACGCCGGTGCGGCCGGGGACGTTGTAAAGCACGATGGGGAGATCCGCCGCCCGGGCCACGGCGCGGAAATGCTCGACCAACCCGCGCGGAGTGGGTTTGTTGTAATAGGGCGTGATGTGGAGGGCCCCGTCGGCACCGGCCTCTTTGGCGTGGCGCGTGAGGGCCACGGCCTCGGAGGTGGAGTTGGATCCCGCGCCGGCCAACACCCGCACGCGCTTGCGGGCAAATTTAATCACGAGCTCGATCACCCGCCCGTGTTCCGCGTGGGAGAGCGTGGCGGATTCGCCCGTGGTCCCGCAGGGGACGAGGGTCGAGGTTCCCGCCTCGATTTGAAACTCCACCAACTCGGCCAACTTCTTTTCGTCCACCGCGCCGTTGGAAAACGGCGTCACCAACGCCACCGCTGAACCTTCAAACATAATCGCTCCTTAGAGGTCGAACGTTCCGTCGAAAACGAAGGCCGCCGGGCCCGTGAGATACACCCGGTTATCAGCCGCCCATTCCACGCCGAGGTCCCCGCCCGGAAGAGACAGCGTCACTTTTCGGTGAAACCGCCCCGTCAACACGCCGGCCACCCCCACGGCGCAGGCGCCGGTGCCGCACGCCAGCGTTATTCCACTGCCGCGTTCCCACACACGGACGCGGGCGTGGTCGGGATCTTTCACCTGGACGAATTCCACGTTGGTCCGCCGGGGAAAAAAAGGATCGCTCTCCATCACCGGCCCCCATTCCGCCAGGGGAACCGCGTCCACGTCCTCCACGAAAATGACGGCGTGGGGGTTCCCCATGGAAAGACAGGTCATCTGGAGTTTCACCGCGCCCTTCCCGCGGCGGGAAGCGGGCAAGGGCTGGAGCGAAAACGGGTGATCGATCACCCGCCCCTGGGCGCGGGTGGGGACGAGCGCCGCGTCCAAAATCGGCGGGCCCATGTCCACCCGGACGAGGGAGCGCTGGACGACGGGACGCCGGAGGCCGGCCAGGGTTTCCACCGACAGTTCCCGCTTGTTCGTGTGGCCCCGCTCGAAGGCGTACCGCGCCAGGCACCGAATGCCGTTGCCGCACATTTCCACCTGGGACCCGTCCGCGTTATAGATCAACATTTTGAAGTCGGCTGATTTCGACTTGGCCAGGACCAGGACCTGGTCCGCGCCCACGCCGAACCGCCGGTCGCACAGGCGGCGGGCCAAAACCGCCGTCACCCGAACCGGATGGCGCAGAGCGTCCAGCAAAACAAAATCATTGCCCGTGCCGTGCATTTTGGTGAATGGGAGCTTCCTCATCGGAGCGCCTCCGGAATGATTTCTCCGCGGACCAAGTCCCGGAACGTTTCGCGTTCCCGGACGACCCACGCCTTCCGGCCCAGAACCAAAACCTCGGCCGCGCGGGGACGGGCGTTGTACTGGGAACTCATGGAAAAACCGTAGGCCCCGGCGGCCATCACGGCCCAGACGTCACCGGGCCGGGGGCGCGGCACGCGCCGGGCTTTCGCCAGAAAATCCCCGGACTCGCAGATGGGGCCCACGACGTCCGCCACATAGGTTCCCACCCGGGCCCGGCGAAGCGGCCAGAGCGGGTGGTGCGCGTCGTAGAGCGCCGGGCGGGCCAGGTCGTTCATGGCGGCGTCGACGATCACGAAATTTTTGTGCCCGGGCTCCTTTCGATAGAGAACCTTCGTCAGCAAACAGCCCGACTCGGCCACCAGGAACCGGCCGGGCTCGAAAAGCAGATGAAGCTTCCTCCCCCGGAGAAGGGGTAAAAGCTGTTCCGCCAACCGGGCGGGGCGGGGGGAGCGCTCGTTGGCATAGGACACACCGAGGCCACCGCCGATGTCCAGAACGCGCAGGGAAATCCCCGCCCGTTCCAGCCGGTCCACCAGGTGGAGGAGTTTTTCCAACGTTTCCCGGTAAGGCCGCACGTCCAGGAGCTGGGACCCGATGTGGGCCTGGATCCCCGTCACCCGGAGCCAAGGGTTTTTGGCGGCCCGCCGGTAGAGCGCCTCGGCATGCGCGATCATGACACCGAACTTGTTTTCGGCCTTGCCGGTGGTGATGTGGTGGTGCGTGTCCACCACGATGTTGGGGTTCACCCGGATGGACATCGGGGCGGGCTTACCGAACCGCCGGGCCGCGCGGGCCAAGGCGTCCATCTCTTCGGAAGATTCCACGTTGAACATCAAAATCCCGGCTTTGAGCGCGGAGATCATCTCCTCGTTCGTTTTCCCGACCCCCGAAAAAACGATGCGGTGGGGGGCCACGCCGGCCTTCAGCGCACGGAACAGTTCCCCCCCGGAAACAATGTCCGCCCCCGCCCCGGCCTGGGCCAAAAGACGGATCACCGACAGGTTTCCGTTGGCTTTCATGGCGTAGCACACCGTGTGGGGGTGCGCGGCGAAAGCCCGATCAAAAGCCTCGAACTGGGAGCGGATCTTGCTTCCTGAATACACGTAAAGCGGCGTCCCGAACCGGCGGGCCAAAGCGGAAAGTTTCACGTCTTCCACGTAAAGATCGCCGTTTCGGTAACGAAACGTGCTGTACGGTTTTTCTTTCAAGGGTTTCCTCCCGCGGTGTACCCGACGATCCCCACCTCCAAAATATCCCGCCACTTCCGGGCTTCGGCGTCCGGCGCCACCATGGGGTCGAGGCGAGCCTCGGCGCGCGAAGTATCCCCCGCCTCCAACGCCAGCAGACCCCCGAGAAAACCAGCGGGAAAATACCCGGGAGACATCTTCTCGGTCTGTTCTATAAAGAGGGCCGCGCGGGGACGGTCTCCCTGCCGCCAGGCCAGTACGGCTTGCTCAAAATGGGCTTCGGGCCCCGCGATCCCGACCTGTTCCGCGCGGGAGAAGGCGATGTCCGCCTGCTCAAAGGCGTCCTGCCGGGCCCAGAGATAGCCGAGTTTCATATAGCCCTCCGCCGTCGGACGTTGGGACACGATGGATTCCCGGCGGCGCGAGGCGTCGCCCAGGTTTCCCTGGGCTTCCTCGATCTCGGCCAAAAGTTCCTGGGCGGAAAAGTCCCGGGGTTCGGCCCGCACGGCGGCGTCGGCCAGGCCTCGAGCCTCCGCCAGGCGCCCCCCCTGTTTGTGGAGCCGGGCCAACGCCAAGGAAACGTCCCGCCGGTCGCGGTTCCGTTGATGGGCTTCGGCATAAAAGCGGATCGCCTGATCGTCCATTTCCACCGCGTCGTAGAGCCGAGCCAGATCCACCATCCGGTCGACTTCCGTGGGGGCGGCGTCGTAGGCTTCCTGAAAAGAAGCCAACGCCTTCTGGAAGTTTCCCTCCGCTTCATAGGCCCGCCCAAGGGCGGGGATCCAGAGGCGTTTTTCCGCTCGAGAGGCCCCGTCGGCCAGGGCGGCGCTCCATTTCTGTCGGGCGTCCTCGTACCGCCCGGCCTGAAACGCCGTCTCCGCCTCCCGCGCCAAAGATTCCCTTTCCCGATGGGAGAGTTCCGACGCTTGAACCCAAAAGGGGACAAGAACGACGAAAAGAAACAAACCGACCCCGCCTCCCCGCGCGGACACTCTTCGGGCGCCCACGTTATTTGGCCACCGGTGGCGTCGGCGACAAAGATCGTTCAAACAATTTTTCCACCAATAGTTTCTTGAGTTCCGGCCAGGCCGCTTCGGCGGCGCGTTGTCCGGCCTCCATGCATTCCCTTGAACGCCACAACTCCAAAGCCGAAATGTCGGAGACCTCCGGCTTGATCAGAAAATCCGCCCGTTTGACGCGGTCCTCGCTCATGGCCTGGCCTTGAATGTAAAGCACCTGGGTCATCATGGTGAGCACGTTGGAAACATTGTTTCGGCTGAGGTCCACCGGAACGTAAACGCAAAGGAGAATGTCGGCGCCCAGGCGGCGGGCCACCTCCGTGGGAACGTTGTCCACGACTCCTCCATCGATCAACAGACGATGGCGGAAGGGCACGGGTTCGAAGATCCCCGGCATGGTGGCGCTGGCCCGCGCGGCCAAAGCCACGCTCCCTTCCCGGAGAACGACCCCTTCGCCCGTGCGCACATCGGTGGCCAGACAGGCGAACTCGGTTTTTAAATCGGCGAAGGTTTTCTCGCCGATCCGGGCCTGGAGGTATTTCTCCATCTTTTGCGTGGACAAAAGCCGTTCCGACACCAGGAGCCGCACCACCCGCGCCGAGGAAAGGTCGGTGAGTTGCTCCCACCCCACTTCCGCCGCCATGCCTTCAATTTCGGAGGTGCGCACCCCGGCGGCATACAGGGCTCCCACAATCGCTCCGACGCTGGTCCCCACCACGAGGTCCACGGGAACGCCTTCCCGCTCCAACACCTTTAACACCCCGATGTGGGCCAACCCGCGGGCGCCTCCCCCGGACAGAACCAGGCCGATCCGAGGCCGTTTCGCCGGAGGTAAAGAACGAAGCTTTAGCCAGAGCGCGTCCGTGACGACCGCCCCGGCCGTTCGGGGTTCCGGAACCTCGGCGATGGCGGGAAAAGCCAGCCCGATCGAGAGCCATCCGGCCAACAGGGACCGGCGGTTCATGGAGCCAGGGGCAAACCCACGGCTTTCTCCAGCCGAGCCCGCGCCACCCGATGGCCGTGTATGGATTCCCAATAGGCCTCTTCCGCCGCCAACAGTTCCGACAGCATGGGGGCCCGCTCCGCCGCGTTCCGTCCCGCCCCCAAACGCGTCACGAGGTCCGAGATGCGGTCGAGGTCCGCTTTTCGGTTCTCGATTTCCGACTGCCAAAAGAGGACGTCCCCATAGGTCTCCCGCACTTCGCGGTTGATGCGGTCTTCCACCGAAGCGCGGGAGATCCGGCTCTGGTCGGCCAGCAAGCGCGTCTGGCGGATTCGCGCCCGGCTGGCGAACCCGTCGAAGATCGGCAGGTTCACGTTCAAGGTCGCGTTCCAGAAGGACCGGTCCAAGGGAAAACTGTCGTTGTTCAATTCGTAGGCGGCGCCGAAGGCCACCACGGGGTTCCGCTCGGATTCGGTCAGGTTCACGGCCAGTCGGTCGATTTCCCTCTGATATTCCGTGCCGCGAATTTCGAGTCGGACTTCCTGAGCACGGGCCAACAGTTTGGGGAGGGGTTCCCGCACCGGAGTCGTTTCCAACTCTCCGGACATTCCCACCCGGGTATAGAGCTCGAGGCCCACGGCGCTGAGGAACGCGAGAGTGGCGCGCTCCTCCTCCCGCCGACGTTCGGCCCGTTCCCGGCGGAGCCGGGTCCGGAGGACGTCCAGGGTGCCGCGCGCCAACTCGTCGCCCGGCCGCACGATTTCCGCCCGGGCCGCCAGGGTCCGCTCGGTTTCTTGGGTCAGGGCCAAACGCTTTTGCGCCAACAAAACGTCGAAGAACGCCTGCACCCCATCCGCCGTCACCTGGCCGCGGATCTCCTCTTCCCGCAGGCGCGCCTGTTCCAAAGCCGCTTCCGCCAGGCGGAGGTTCATCTGATTGCGGCCGCCGTTGTAAATCATCTGGCGGAGGCCCAGGCGGCCGGCGTAGAAATTTTCCGGTTCGCTGGAGGGGACCAACACCGTGGACCCGAAATCTCCCGGGAGGACGACCGGGTCGTTGGCGCGGTAACGGGACGCGTTCATGTTTAAGGCCAGCGTTGGAAAATAGAGGGACCTCGCCTCGACGATGCGTTGTTGGGCGATCCGCACATCGTCCCGGGCCGAGAGAAGGGCTTGGCTGTTTTGGAGACCGGTTTGAACGCTTTGCTCCAGCGTCAGCACCCGGTCCGGCTCGGGCGTTCCGTCCCCCGCGGCGCGGGCCACGCCCGCCGTCCCGAAGACGACCAGCCCCAGCCACCAGGTGAAAAACGCAAACCTGGAGGCAGAGACCCTCACGGTTTTGACCCCAAAATCCGTCGGAGCGCGGCCCTCTGCTTCCGGACTTCCGAGGGAGCCGTTCCACCGAAGGACCGGCGGGCGTCCACCGCCTTATCCAAAGAGAGCGCCTGGAGGATCCAGGGGCCGGCCTGGGGCGCGAGTTCCCGCCAGAAGGAAAGCGGAACTTCTTCCAGCGGGATTTTCCGTTCCGCCGCGAAACGCACCGCCCGGGCCACCGCGCCGTGGGCTTCCCGGAACGGAAGACTCCGACGCGCCAATCCGTCCGCCACCTCCGTGGCGAGCAGAAACCCCAGGCCACAGGCCGCGCGGGTTTTCTCCCCGTCCACGCTCATCGTCCGGACCATGGGAACCGTCACGTCCAAACAGGCCTCCACGGTTTCCACCGTGTCAAACAGGGGAGGCTTGTCTTCCTGAAAATCCCGGTTGTAGGCCAGCGGCGTGCCTTTGAGGATCGTCAACAGCGCCGTCAGGTCGCCGAACACCCGGCCCGTTTTTCCCCGCAAAAGTTCCGCCATATCGGGGTTCCGTTTTTGCGGCATGATGGAGGACCCCGTGGTAAATTTGTCGTCCAGACGGACGAACCCGAAGGACGGGTTGGACCAAAGGATCAATTCCTCGGCGAACCGGGAGAGATGCGTCATGACCAGGGAAGCCGCGGCCAGGAATTCCACCAGGAAGTCCCGGTCGCTCACGGCGTCCATGGAATTGGGGATGACCCCCTGGAACCCCAGCCGTTTCGCCACGCCGTGGCGATCAATGGGGAAGCTCGTTCCCGCCAGCGCCGCCGCTCCCAGGGGAAGCTGGTTCACCCGCCGGCGGACGTCCGCCAGCCGTTCCCGATCCCGCTGGAACATCCACCCGTAAGCCAGCAGATGGTGGGCCACCAGGATGGGTTGGCCCGGTTGCAAATGGGTATAGCCGGGCATCACCGCGGAGGCGTTTGCCTCCGATTGTCGGAGGAACGCCTCGATCAAACTTTTCAAACGGGCGTCGATCCCATCGATCTTGTCCCGAAGGTAGAGACGGAGGGCGGTAACCGTTTGGTCGTTCCGGGACCGCGCCGTGTGCATTTTCCCCGCCACGGGCCCGATTTCTTTGTAGAGGCTTTTTTCGATAGCGAAATGGACGTCTTCGGCGGCGAGCAGTCGGCCGCCTTTTCGCACCCGGGCCAGCAAACGTTTCAGCCCGGCGACGATTTTGGAGACATCCCCCCGGGGCAGGATCCGCCGCCGCCCCAACATTTCCACATGGGCCATGGACGCCGCAAGGTCGTAGGGCGCCAACCGACCATCAAACCCGATGGACGCGACGAATTCAGAAGGCGTGACGAAATGTTTTTTCACAAGTTAAGACCCTTGGAGAGGAAATGAACCCTTGCCCGCGACTCCGCCTACCGGCGGGCCTTGCGCAGAAGGGCGGCCACTTTGATGGGGAGACCGAAGAGGTTGATAAACCCTTCCGCATCCTTCTGGTCGTAGATGTCCTCCGCCTCAAAACTGGCCAGCTTTTGCCAGTAGAGCGAATGGGGCGACGTGCGCCCCTGGACGACGATATTCCCCTTGTACAGTTTAAGCCGAACCACGCCCGTGACGACCTTTTGCGTCTCGTTCACAAACGCGTCCAAGGCCCGGCGAAGCGGCGCGTGCCATTGGCCGAAGTAAACCAGTTCCGCGTAGCGGGGACCGATCAATTCCTTGGCGTGGGCGGTCTCCCGGTCCAACACCAGAGATTCCAGTTCCCGATGGGCGGCGTAGAGAATCGTCGCCGCCGGCGCCTCATACACCCCGCGGGACTTCATGCCCACCAAGCGGTTCTCCACGATGTCCACCCGACCCACGCCGTTCCGACCGGCGATGCGGTTCAAGGATTGAACCAGGGTCACCGGCCCCAGTACTTTTCCGTTCACAGCAACGGGGATACCCTTCTCGAAACGGATCGTCACGTATTCCGGCCGGTTGGGCGCCTTCTCCGGCGAGACGGTGAGCTCGAACATGTCGTCTTTGTACGGATGGTTCGGGTCTTCCAGCACGCCGCCTTCGTAGGAAATGTGCCACAAATTGGCGTCGGAAGAATAGGGTTTCTTCTTGGTGACGGTCACGGGGATCTTGTGTTCTTGGGCGTAGCGGATTTCGTCCTCCCGCCCTTTGAATTCCCATTCCCGCCAAGGCGCCAAAATTCCAAGTTCCGGCGCCACGGCTTTGAAGGTCAACTCAAACCGCACCTGGTCGTTGCCCTTGCCGGTGGACCCGTGGGAGACGGCGTCGGCTTTTTCTTTCCGCGCGATCTCCGCCACTTTCTCGGCGATGATGGGCCGCGCGATGGAGGTCCCCAGAAGGTACCTCCCCTCGTAAAGCGCCTGGGCCTTGAGCGTGGGCCAAATAAAATCCTCCACGAACTCTTTCCGCGCGTCGATCACATAGGCCTTGGAAGCTCCGGTGGCCAGAGCCCGGGCCTTCAGTTTTGGATAATCTTCCGCCTGCCCCACGTCCACGCAGGCGGCAATCACCTCGCACCGATACCGCTCCTTGATCCATCGCAACATGACCGAAGTATCCAACCCTCCGGAATAGGCCACCACCACACGGGAATAGGACTTCACGGGTTTCTCCTGAAAACAGTTGATTTATCGGACTAAAAACAAACAGGCGATGGTCAGATTTTACCCGTTTCCGGGCGGTGGGTCAAATGGAGTGTGGGTCTAATATGGGGCCCTACCAGGTGGACCATACCCGTCCGGCGGCGTTCAGGTGAGTCCAGTTAAAATGGAGGAATTTGAAACCGATGGGAGTCCCCGGCGAGTTCCCGTGCGTCGGCCACCCGGAGCGCGTTGGCGGCGATGGTGAGGGCGGGATTGACGCCGCCGCTGCTGGGGAAAAAGGATCCGTCCACAATGAACAAGTTCATCAGGTCGTGGGTCCGATTGAAGGGGTTCACGACACTTTGTCGAGGATCTTCTCCCATGCGACAGGTGCCGCAGGCGTGGGCCAGAAGTTTCAGGTTATCGGCGTTGGGTAAGATCGGTACCCAACCACCGAGGGCGCGGCGAACCCGTTTCCGCATCCGGTGGATCCGCGCCCGTTCGCTTTCCGTTATGGCGGAGTGAATCACCAGGTCCACCCCGTTCTCCCCCAGTTCCACGCGGTTGTCCGGATGTGGCAGGTCTTCGCCAATCAGAGCGAGGAACCGCATTCTCTCCATAACCATTGACAAGCCGCACTTTAAGAGAGGCCTGACCGAAGAAGGAAAAGGCCTGCGGCCGGCGGCCGCGCGGTCGTGGTCAAGATCTTCCAAAAGAATGCCGGGTGGCGGCATGGGCCCGAAATCCGCCACGGTGCCATATTTGTCTCCGTCCCCCAAATAGAAATCGTTCAAACCGATTTCTTTGGTTTGGGAGACGGGGGAAAACGACGGCAATCCAAACAGGTCGATGTAGTGCCGCATGAGATATCGCCCCACCAGACCGGAGGAATTCGCCAGGCCCTGGGGCCAGCGGGCGGACCGGGATTTCAGAAGCAGGGCCGGCGTGAGGAGGGCCCCGGCCGCCAGGGCGAAATTCTCAGCCTGAAAAGTCAAAACCTGGTCCCCCGCCGACACCTGGACGCCAGTGACCCGCTCCTCGTCAGCTTGAAATGAGGTAACGGTGGCGCGGGTCAGGAGAGCGGCGCCGTGGTGTTGGAGTGCTGGCTCAATGCAGATTTTAGCGGCGTCGTTCTTACAGCCGTGCGCGCACAGGAAACTTTGACAATAACCGCAGGGAGTGCCGGGGGTGCGGGCCAGGGGAAGCGCGTAGGGATGAAGCCCCCGCTGGCGCAGGGAGTCGGCGAGGCGGCGGCTGGAAGGGGCCGGGGCGGCGGCGTAGGCGAAGCTTTGGCCGGAGCGAAGAGGGTCGGACTCCGCGCTGGAAACCCGGTAAAGAGCCTCGGCCGCGCGGTAGTGCGGTTCCAGATCGGAGAAAGAGATGGGCCAACGGGCGGGGAGATGCTCCCCAGCCTCGGGATGCCAGCGGCGGGGCTCGAAGTCTTCTGGCCAAAAACGTTCCATGACCATGCCGTAGAGGGCGGAAGAGCCGCCCACACCGCTCCCGAGAAGAGGGTGGATCGGCCGACGCCGGGTCGCGTCCCAAATCCGGCCGGAAAATCGCCCCGCGTTGAGAAAGTCTTCGGCGCGGCGCGCCGCCGCGTCGAGGCGGTGGGACTCTAAGTAGTCGCCGGTCAACACCTGGGGATTGCGCGCGGGGTCCTCGCCCATCTCCAGGAACAAAACCCGGCGCCCGGCGGCGGCCAGCGCGTGGCCGAGGGTGGCCCCGCCGATCCCGGTGCACACGACGATCCAGTCCCATTTTTTTCCCGCCAGATCGGCGGGCGATAACGGGGGAGTCACAACGGATCGTCTTCCTTCATGAGATCGGGTTCAAACATTTTCCCAGTCCCGAGCCGGCCCCGGTGATCAACGTGACCCGCTTTTCCCCCGGTTCTGAGGGAAGGTTTTGGGAGAGACCTGGGCCCTTTGATGTTCCTGACATTTCCATAGCCTCCCATCAATAGAGAATAAGTGAAAACGGCGCCCCGACGAGTTGGGCAGATTCAAAAAGTTGACTTCCCGGCCGATGATAAAACGCTTGAAAATAAAGCTCAAACCGGGGAATGACGCTCAAGCGAATACTACTAAAGTCCCCTTCGGACGACAAACCATCGGTCCGAGTGACGAGGAAAGATTTGGGAGCTGGGAACAACGGACCAGGTTCGCTGAATTCTTCCCTTGACAAAAAGCGGAGGACGGCTATCCTTGATCGATCCCTGGCCGATGTCATCCATCGACGAGGGGATGACCGGATGGGCCTCCCCCCGGGGAGGCCCATCCACGCGACAGGAAGGAGCCGACATTGTTTCGACTGGGTGAATTCACTTTTTTGGAAGCCACGGAACCGAACCTCATTGACGCCATACACCGGTTGCGTTACCAGATCTACGTGGAAGAATACGGCTACGAAAAACCGGCGGACCACCCGGGCGGAGTGGAACGGGACAAGTTCGACCCCTATTCGGTCCCCATCGCGGCGCTTGACCGTCAAGGAAAACTGGTGGGCACGGCCCGGTTGATTCACCACTGCCCGCATCCCCTTCCCGCCCTTCTGCTGGCCTCTCCCCCCTGGAGGGAGGAACACGGAAACGATCCCCACCTGGTGGAATCCTCCCGTTTTGCCATGAGCCGGGAGTTCCGTCTCTCCGCTTTGGGTTTCAAGCGGGAAATGTCCTTCTTCCGGAAACACCTGATTCCCGGAACCCAGCCTCGCCCACCCGCGGACGAGGTCATGGGGCCGGACGACCCCTCCGGTCGGATCCTTATTTTCCTCGGGCTCAGTTACGCCGTCATTGATTCCGCCCATCGCCAAGGGGCCACACACCACCTGATGACGGCCGAACGGTCGCTTCACGTCCTGCTGAAACGGAACGGGATCCATTTCGACCCCATCGGCCCTGAGGTGGATTACCACGGTAGGCGAACCCCCTACGCCGGGGTGAACGAGGAAATGTTCAAATCTGTCCAATCCATTCGATCCAAGGTATTTACCTTCCTCTCTCAACGGTCCGGGAAGGTCTCGCCGGCGAGCCAAGAACGGGCCCTGGCCGAAAAGGAAAGTTTCAGGCTAGGAGGGTTTCGCTTCGGGGTGGCCTCCGAGGACGAAAGGCTGGACCAGGTGTTTCAGTTGCGCCATCGCTCCTATGCCGAAGACTTCGCCCTGATTCCCTCCGATTCGTTTCCCGACAAGAGGGAACGGGATGTCTACGATCCCTGGTCTCTGCATGCGGTGGCGATGGACTCCGGCGATCGGCTGGTGGGCACGGCCCGGCTGGTGTTGAATACGTCTTTGGGGATTCAGAGCCTGGAAAGCGCGGATCCCCAGGAACGGCTCCGGCTATCATCCACAAAAAAAGTGGCGGAACTTTCGCGTTTGGCGCTAGCGAAACCCTACGGCCAGGCCTTCGCCGACGTTTTGTCCGTCGTCTTATCCATTCCGCTCGGTCCATGTTCCGCCGGTTCGATGGGGCCCTCGGACCGGCGCAGGGCGGCTGTGATCACCTTGGGCCTCTTTCGACTGCTTTACCGGATCAGCAAAACCATTCGCCTGTCGGGCTGGTGTCTGCTGGCGGACGACAAAATGATCGACCTCCTCTCGCGCCACCAAATCCACCCGGAACTTCTGGGACCCGAAAACAAAACCCTCGGGAACCGGCGACCGATTCTTCTCCGATTCAGCGATCTCGAAACTCATTTAACCAACTTCTCGAAAATCCGCGCTTTCGCCAGGGACGCCGCCTTTCGAGGGGCCCCCATGTCGGGGGGGCCACCTCCGACGCCCAGCGAGAAGTGGGGTTTGGAAGAGAGAAGGCCCCAAGAGAAACCCATGAATACCGTCGGGGGAAATATTTTGTGACGAATCCGGTGAACCATGATTCCCCGGACCTTTCAGCCAACCGCGCGGTCGCGGCGGCCGCGCCGTTGCTTTTTGGGGTCCACTTTCTGGGCGAGCTCGTTTCGTTGCTGGGTCCCCTCGCCGGCCTGTGGTGGGCTTTGCGACACGGCCGTTTCATCCTTTTTGTGGCCTGGGCGGTTGTCTCCGTCGTTTATGTCTATCCCCTCACCCAGTTGATGCTAATTGGTTTGCTCATCCGGTGTTGTCCGAAACCGCATTCGGGCGTCCAACGAACAACGGCGGATGCCGTTACCTATTTCATCCTCGCGGGCCTTTCCCGTGGAGTGACGACGATGAATTGCGCTTTTTGGCTATCGTGCCTTCCCTATCCGGCCCATTGGTTCTACCGTCTGGCGGGAGGCCGAATTCACCCGTCGGTATTTATCGCTTTCCCGAATGTCTTGCCCGACCCGTGGAACGTGGAAATCGGGCGCGGTTGCATCCTGGGGCAGGGGGCCATCGTGGCCGGTCACATCCATGTTCAGGGGCGAACCTTCGTCGCGAAAACCCGTCTGGGGACCGACGTTCTGGTGGGTGCCAACGCTATTATTTCCGGGGGCGTCCAGGTGGGAGACGGAGCGCGGGTGAACCCGAATTCCTTTTTGCCTCCCGGAACACGTGTCCCACCGGGCGAAGTTTGGGGAGGAACCCCCGCCCGCCGATGCGAAACCCCTTCACCGACCGAATCGAATGAAAAAGAAATTGAATAATTTCCAGCGAGGTTTTCCCGCCGCCCGATGGGCCTTGGGGGAGCATAGCTTAATAGCATAGGACGTCCCCCTTATCTCCCCCCTCATCCGCCGCTTCGAGACCTCTTCTCCCACGAAGGGGAGAAAAAGAATGCGTTGCCGGGTCCGTCGATCCATTCGGAATACGAAGGAGACACAATAGTATAATACTTTAGGGCGTCCCCCGTGTTCGTCGGGCGGCCATGAAGTAGAGGACGGGGACGGCCATGCGGGAGAGGACGGTGGAGGCGATTTCGCCGGCCATGAGGGCGACGGCGAGGCCCTGGAAGATGGGGTCGAAGAGGATCACGCCGGCCCCGGCGACCACGGCGGCGGCGGTGAGGAGCATGGGGCGGAAACGCACGGCCCCGGCGTCGATCACGGCTTCCTTGAGCGGCATCCCTTCCGCCAGACGCAAATGGATGAAGTCCACCAGGATGATGGAATTCCGGACCACGATGCCGGCACCGGCGATGAAACCGATCATGCTGGTGGCGGTGAAAAAGGCGCCGAGGGCCCAATGGGCCGGGAGGATCCCCACGAGCGTGAGCGGGATCGGAACCATGACCACCAGCGGGATCGTAAACGACTTAAACCAGCCC